>NZ_PEII01000016.1:0-180515 GCF_002750415.1 Paenibacillus sp. LK1 | reverse complement strand
GGCAAGTAGCACACCTGCCCATTTTAATTGGTTCGAGTACTCGGTCTGATTCAGTTGCTAATAAATCAATGCGAAGAAGGAAATTTAAAGGAGGAAAATTATGGGTTCGTTTCGAGAAGAGGCTTCACTGAAGGAATTGTACAAGGATGCATTCCACATTGGAGCAGCAGTGAGTCCGAAGACGATTGACAGCCAACGTTCATTGCTTGCATATCACTTCAACAGCCTGACGGCAGAAAATGAAATGAAATTCTCCAGTGTGCATCCACAGAAGGAACTGTATACGTTTGAGGATGCAGATGCCATCGCTTCCTTTGCCAGAGAGCAAGGCATGGCGCTGCGTGGTCATACGCTGGTCTGGCACAACCAGACTCCGGATTGGTTGTTCGAGAATGAAATTGGCGGACTGGTGGAGCGCGATGTATTGCTGGAGCGATTAAAGGCACACATTGAGACCGTCGTTGGCAGATATAAGGACGTTATCTATGCCTGGGATGTTGTAAATGAGGTTATTTCTGATGATGCGGATGATGCAAACGCATTCCTGCGCCCATCCAAATGGCTGGATATCGCCGGAGAAGGTTTTATTGCCAAAGCGTTTGAATTCGCCCATGAAGCAGATCCGCAGGCATTGTTGTTCTATAACGATTATAACGAATCTGATCCACATAAGCGGGAACGCATCTATCGGCTCGTCCGTTCATTACTCGATCATGGCGTGCCGATTCATGGCGTTGGCCTGCAGGCACACTGGAATCTGTATGATCCGTCCATGGATGATATGCGCACAGCAATTGAGCGGTATGCGCAGCTTGGACTGCAGCTTCAGCTCACCGAACTGGATGTATCGGTATTTCGCTTTGAAGACAGACGTACAGATCTCGTTCAGCCATCGCAAGAGATGCTGGAATTGCAAGGCGAGCGATACGAATCCATCTTCCGCCTGCTTCACGAATATAAGGAGCATATTAGCGCTGTGACATTCTGGGGGGCTGCTGACGACTACACCTGGCTTGACAATTTCCCTATCCGAGGGCGGAAAAACTGGCCATTCCTGTTCGATGAGTTGCATCGTCCAAAGGAAGCGTATCAGCGTGTTGCGCGAATCACTGTACCCAAGTGACATGAAACGGATCAATATCGTTTCGTTTAACCCACAGCATCTCGAAGAGATACTCGGGAGTACATATCTATTGGAAGGAGCCATTTGTATGTCCGAAATAACTAAACCGCATCAACCTATACTTACCCATATATTTACTGCTGATCCGTCAGCGCATGTATTCGAGGATCGTCTTTATATTTATCCTTCCCATGATCTGGATCACGACGGTCCGGTGAATGACAATGGAGATCAGTACAAGATGGAAGACTATCATGTGCTGTCTATGGCGGACATGAATTCACCCGTGACGGACCATGGCGAAGCGCTGCATGTGAAGGATGTCCCTTGGGCATCCAGTCAAATGTGGGCTCCGGATGCCGCATACAGAAAAGGCATCTATTATTTGTTTTTTCCGGCTCGGGACCATGATGGCATTTTCCGCATCGGCGTGGCTACATCGTCTTCACCGACAGGACCGTTCAAACCGGAGGAGCAATATATTCAGGGCAGCTTCAGCATTGATCCCGCTGTGTTTGTGGACGATGATGAGCAGGCTTATATGTTCTTTGGCGGGTTGTGGGGGGGACAGTTGGAGAAATGGCAGACGGGAAGCTACGTGGAACTTGCGGAGGGACCTGCTCCAGATGCTCCGGCGATCGGACCAAAAGTTACAAAGCTGAGTGAAGATATGCTCTCAATGGCTTCGGAACCGCTGGAGATATCCATCGTGGATCAGGAAGGAAATCCGCTGACCGCTGGGGATGAGGAGCGCAGATATTTTGAAGGCCCTTGGATGCACAAATATAACGGGAAATATTATTTGTCCTATTCCACAGGAACAACGCACAAGCTGGTGTACGCCATTGGCGACAATCCGATGGGTCCGTTTACGTTCCAAGGTACCATTTTGCCGCCAGTCATGGGCTGGACAACGCATCATTCGATTGTACAATTTCGGGAAAAGTGGTATTTGTTCTATCACGATTGTTCCCTTTCCGGCGGCGTTGATTACAAGCGCTGCGTCAAGTTTGCCGAGCTGACGTATAACCCGGATGGCACCATACGCATGATTGATCCGTATCCAGAGAAGTGATATGGATGTGAATGTGAACCGATGTCTTTTTCTCTGAAACAGTAAATTCTGAAGAGCCCTAGAGTGAATACAAATTTCAGGGCATGGTACGTTTTCCAAGAGGAAAAGGAACGAATTCCAATATAACCCTAGGTATATCCCCTCATGGTAGACAGTGAAACTCTAACACTGGATACCGGAGGGGATTTTATTAGGTCAGCGAAGAGAAGAATAAAGTTAGTAGTGCAGTAGAAAATGCTTNAGACAGTGAAACTCTAACACTGGATACCGGAGGGGATTTTATTAGGTCAGCGAAGAGAAGAATAAAGTTAGTAGTGCAGTAGAAAATGCTTAAAACTCCGTGCTATAGCACGGAGTTTTCCAATATACGAGCAGATTGAATGGGATTAAGTTAGTTGCTGCGAACCATTAAACCACACGGATTTGATCGACAAGGTATCCAAAATATTCGTTGTTGGATCACCGTCTACGAGAACAAGGTCAGCACGCGCTCCTTCGGTAATACGGCCGCGATCGTGAAGACCAAAGCAACGGGCTGGTTTCGAAGTAGCCGATTGAAGAGCTTCGATTGGAGTGAACCCGGCTTTCACTAGCAACTGCATCTCGTGGTGGACACTTGCCCCATGAGCAAGGCCTCCGAGGTTCGGAACGGGAACTGGTGCGACATCTGTCCCTACCAGAATATCAACTCCAGCACGGTGAAGGTCCATCACATTCTTAAAGCTATTCTCCATATTGCCTTGAGGGAACGTATTGAAGCTTGAGTTCAAAATATCAATCCAATCAGGGCTTAATTTGGAATGCACACGCGGATCATTCGCTAATTCGGATGCCGTATTTCCAATAATTGATGAATTCAACACCAAGCACGGTGTAACAAATGCGCCTGAACCTGCTATAGATTTCACTAACTCGGAGGTGTACTCGGGTCTGTCGATGAACAAGTGGCCCAAACCGTCGACTCCAAAATCGATGGCTTGTTGCGATGAAAGAGCCGTCAAGACGTGGGCGATGACCAGCTTACCGGACTTGTGGGCTTCTGTCACGGCTGTTTTTAGAATCTCGTCACTTAATACAGGCAGTCCAGGTGCACCCATGACCGTACCTTCTTCAATCATGATCTTAATATAGTCGGCCCCATTCTCGACTTGGGTATGCACATGTTTAATCGCTTCTTCGACTGTTGTCACTTGCGGTATTTCATCGTGATCGTGAGCGTATGCGGCTAACATTGCTTCCCGGTCTGCCTCTGATAACTTCTCTAGTTCCTTTAATACGAATTCAGGTATTTCATCTCCATCCGGCAATAATTCATCCGGATGACCACCCGGAGCGGTGATTGCTGTGCCAGCAGAACGGACATCTGCGATGTCATTCACATTTTTCAACTGAATTTCGCGCCCTCGTTTAGTAAAATCACCGTTCATTTCGAGTTCAGTGGTAACGCCGAATTGTAGGGCATCTCGTAATCCGCCGATGGAAGTGTGGACATGTGCATCAATCAGACCAGGCATTAGAGTCGCATTATCTCCATCGATAATCGTTGCATCGGCTGGAAAGTCTCCACCGACTGAAACAATAGACTCCCCTTTAATGACAACATGTCTTGATGAAATGATTTGCTCCCCATCAAAGACACGTACATTTGTAATCGCCGTAACTTGTTCTAACGCAGCATTTTTATTTATCTTATCCATTTGAATTCCTCCCAAGTGTTTCTTTCTCGAACAATTCGAATCATAACTGTTAGTTTTCTAACTGTCAACTAGCTAATGTTTTTTTTGACAAGCCAAGAGGATCGCAGTATAGTTTATATACTTACAATTAGGTTCCTAACAATATTAGGAGGGAAGATTATGAAATCCCGAAAGGAAACACCTTATCTGGATTTATTTCAGATTATCGGTCTTAAGTTAAAGAAAAGAGCGGACGAAAGTATAAAAGAACTAGGGCTAAACGCTCAACAAGGAAAAGTAATTGATTATATTTACGAAAACCAAAATAGTCATATTATTCAAATGGATCTTGCAGATCGATTTCATCTAAGTCGGGCCAGCATTACAAGTATGCTTCAAGCTCTAGAGCAGAAAGGGTTCATCGAGCGTAAAATCCCGGCCAATAATGAACGGCAAAAAAACATATACGTATTGCCAAAGGCGGTTGAATTGATTGAAGACTTCCAAGAGTCTTTCCAAAAAGTGGAGGAAGAAATCGTTCAAGTCCTTTCTGACGAAGAGAAGCAAGTATTAAAGAAATTGTTGATCAAAATCAATGAGACGATATAAAGAAGAAAAATTCCTGTGAAATGATGGCTGATTAAAAGGTTTTTGCCCCACTGAAAGTCCCTACCTGAGATGGCTTTGAAGGAAGAATTAAGAGAGGAAAGACTAGTTGCTTTACCATGGGATTTATCGGATGTATCCTTTTCCGCACAGATGCTCTGGCATCGTGAGAAATGGATTTCTCCATCAATGGCTGCCTTTATTGATATCGCAAAGAGTGAGTTGAAAACGTTGGGGTAAAAACATGGTCATCTAGAAAGTCGCTAAATTAGCGATTTTAGTTCCATGGCCCAACTTAACATGAGAAAAGCTATATTTATTAGTAAGTGTTCATTTGGATCGTTTAACTAAGCCCGTGTATGGAACCACTGTTCAGTGGTTCCATACACGGGCTTTTTTTATCTTTAGTTACTGTTTTGAAATACAGATTAAGAATGAACTACAAAGATTAATTTTATCTCATTTTTTACTGGAAATGTTTGCGCTACCATTGAGAATACAAACGGAAGTTGAGTAAGGGAGAGGTGAGAATAGGTGGGAGGCATTACTTTTGATCATGTATTTAAACGGTATAAAGGCGAATCCCGCCCTGCCGTCAACGACTTTCATTTAACGATTGATGAAGGGGAATTTCTTGTCCTGGTAGGACCATCTGGATGCGGAAAGTCAACAACGCTACGGATGCTGGCCGGGTTAGAGGAAATCAGCAGCGGAGAGTTATACCTGGATGGGAAATTCATTAATTATGTCTCACCAAAAGACAGGGATATAGCCATGGTATTTCAGAATTATGCCCTCTATCCCAATCTGTCCGTGCTGGAGAACATTGCACTTGGTCTGAAATTGCGCAAGACTGCGAAACATGAGATTGATACCCGTGTTAAACGAGTAGCCTCGATACTGGAAATCTCGCACCTATTGGACCGCAAACCAAGTCAGTTATCTGGCGGCCAAAAGCAGCGTGTGGCCCTTGGTAGAGCTATTGCAAGAGAACCACAAGTATTTTTGATGGATGAACCTCTTTCCAATCTGGACGCCAAGCTTAGAGCCCAGACACGTGCAGAGCTGATCAAGCTGCAGCAGGAACTAAGACGGACAACCGTTTATGTTACGCATGATCAGGTGGAAGCAATGACGATGGGATCACGTATTGTTGTGATGAAAGATGGTGTTATTCAACAAGTCGCCCCCCCAAGAAAGCTCTATGATGAACCTGCGAATGTTTTCGTAGCAGGCTTCATTGGTTCTCCGCAAATGAATTTCATTAAAGGCACGATCGAAGTGAGCGATGGGTTCTATTACTTCTCCAACAAACGGATGAGGCTACTGCTTCCAGAAAACTGTGTCTCTCGATTAGAACGTAAATTTGGAGCGGTTAGAAACGTTATTCTGGGCGTGAGGCCAGAACACATCTCTCTTTGCCGTGGACGTATCGATGATTCTTCGTTCCTACCAGGTATTGTACAGATGACTGAGGAGACTGGAGCCGATTCTTATGTCTACATCCAGCTTGGACATATCAGGTTAATTGTTAGAACAGAACCAGTCACACGATATGAAACGGATGAGATCGTATCGGTTGGACTCCAAATGAACAAGATACATTTTTTTGATGAGACTACGGAACTTGTATTTGGGAGAGATGAAACATGAAGAAGCGTTCATTGCCCCGCTATCTTCGCTTTCCGATACAAATATTGATTGTTGCTGCCCTGGTTGTTGGCGTTATCCGGTGGATAACCTCCGAGGAACAGGTTGTTTACTCTGGTAGTGTGACAGCTGATCAGCTACTTCAATTCCAGCCAGCAGGTGATAAAATCCCTTATGCCATCCTGATGCAGGGAGTAAGCGAACAAGAACGTTCTGGAGGAAACGGGAATGAAATACGGATCAACCCTAGTCAATATGACACAGCAGCACCGATAACCAAACTCAGTTCATCGAAGGATGACGGAAAAACCGTGCTCAATTGGGATAACGAAGCAGGATCAGTAGATTGGACGTTTCATGTAGCGAAAGCTGGCTGGTATGAACTTCATTTGGATTACAAGCCCTTACCGGGCAGTAACAGTTCCGTGATTCGGGGAGTGATGGTTGATGGCAGTTATCCCTTCGAGGAAGCGGAACGTGTTGAATTGGAACGGATGTGGAAGGATGCTAAGTATCCGTATGATCGCAACGAACTAGGTATGCAGGTAAGACCGCAACAGACGGAACTGAACGAATGGATAAGTAAAGCAGTATCAGATTATTCGGTTTCCTCCCGTCCGCTGTTGTTTCGACTGGAGACAGGGGAACACACGCTAAGATTAGTGGGCGAACGAGGTGGAGTTGCATTGCAACAAATGTCATTCCAAAGTCAGGAGCATGTCATACCGTACGAGGAATATAAGAGTGCATATCCTTCAGTATCATCTGATGCTTCCGACTGGTACATGGTGAGGGAAACAGAGCAATTTGAACGCAAATCACATCTATCAATTCAAACAGATCATTGGGCAGAGCCCTACATATCACCAGATCCCAAGGGACGGATCACCTATAATGTGCTTGGTGGAAACCACTGGAACTTACCAGGTGAATGGGTAGAATGGGATATTGAAGTGCCAACAAACGGTTGGTACGAGATTGATCTAAAGAACTTCCAAAACTATCGTCCAGGATTTAAAGCCTATCGTACCATCTCCATTGACGGCAAGGTTCCTTTCCAGGAAATGCTGAACTACGCAATTGACTATCATAAGGAATTTGAAATTACGACCTTATCCAATGTTTCCGGGGAACCCTTTAAATTCTACCTTAAACAAGGAAAGCACTCTATACGCATGACCGCGGATTCAACAAAGATGCAGCCCATATTGATTGCACTTAAGGATACTTTGTTACAGATCGCCGCTTTTGACCGTGAGATGAGGTTGATTACCGGAAACTATAGCAAGAGCGCGTCCGATTCCAATATTGACTCAACGCGGACATGGGAAATGAAAAAGTACGATCCGGAAGTTGAGAACAAACTTCAAGCTATTACAGACCGGTTGAACATGATTCGCCTTTATACCAATTCGGTCAATGAGAGGGATTCGGATCTATCACAGGCTATTAAAGCTTCGGTTACCATTCTGGAGGAGATGCTGAGCGATGTGAACGAAATTCCAAGCAAAATCAAAGAATTCTCCACGATCCAGGCCAATATCGGGACATGGATGTCGACTCTGACCAAGCAACCGCTACTTCTCGATTATCTGGTTGTGCGGACACCGGATGCTAAGACAGGCCTCAAAGAGCCTACTGCACTCTCACGAATACCTTATTCGTTAGCGGACTTCTCACGTTCCTTCTATGTGGATTATGATCTCGGAGGGCCAGAAGAAGAAGGTGCGTTAACGATCTGGGTCGGACGAGGGCGGGATTATGTTGATTTATTGCGCGAACTGGTTAGCCAGGATTTCACGCCCAAGACAGGGATTGAAGTCAATATCAATCTTATGCCAAATCCAAACATGTTAATCCTTGGAAATGCAGCAGGAGAGGTTCCTGATATTGCACTTGGAGTAGGAGAATCGATACCTGCAGATTATGCCATGCGGAATGCTGTCGAGGATTTATCACAGTATCCAGGTTTTGATGACATGATGAATCAGTTCATACCGGGTGTTACCAGAGCTCTGATGTATGATGGTGGAACTTATGGATTGCCAGAAGTACAGAATTTTCAATTGTTGTTTTACCGCTCGGACATACTTGAAAGACTGGATTTAGAAGTGCCTGATACCTGGGACGATGTGTTTGATATCTTACCCACTCTGCAAGAGAATGGGATGACCATGAACGTACCAAAAGCTGATTATTCCACATTGTTTCTGGAACATGGTACCGACCCTTATACACAAGACGGTCTGAAATCTAATATATTCAGCGACACTGGACAACAAGCATTTAAATTATGGACCGAGATGTTTACAAAATACAATTTGCCAATTGATATCCCGGCTTTCTTTCAACACTTTCGGGATGGGGATATTCCGATTGGGATATCTGATTTTAACACCTATGTTCAGTTACAAGTAGCTGCGCCGGAAATTACAGGACATTGGAAGGTCGCTCCGTTACCTGGAATTAAGCAGGAAAATGGTGAGGTTGTGCGCTGGTCTCCTCAAGGCCTAACTGGTGCGATGATCATGAAAAAAAGCGAGCAGAAAGATAAAGCTTGGGAATTTCTGAAGTGGTGGACTTCAGGAGAAATACAATCTCGATATGCTGCGGATATGGAATCATTTTATGGTATTGAATATCGCTGGAATACAGCCAATGTAAAAGCGATGGACTCTCTAAACTGGCCTGCTGATGATTTGAAAGCTATTCGGGAACAAGCCAGTTGGGCGTTGAACATGCCGAATGTACCGGGATACTATTTCTTGGGCAGGGAGATGGATTTTGCATGGAATCGAACCGTATTTGACGGCATACCAGCGGATGAATCATTGGAAGAAGCGCATTTGTCCCTGCAGCGGGAGATGGACCGCAGACAGCGGAACTTCGGCATCATGGGCAGAAGTTTGAATATTCCACAGATTACAGAGCCCTACGTATGGGAGGACACAGAATCGTGAAAACAGAGGTTGTTCCAGTGTTACACCCAACTAAGCCACCTTCACCTTTTGTATCAAAGTGGATGCGTTTTCTAAGAGAGCTTAGAAAAGATGCTTTCTGTTATCTTTTTCTGGCACCGTTTCTAATTTGCTTTCTCGTATTTATCGTCGTTCCTGTCGTGATGGCGGCCACACTTAGTTTTACATCTTATGATGGGTTTGGAAGTCTGAATTTTATCGGTTTTGACAATTTCATCGCATTATTTACGCAAGATATTATTTTTTTGACCAAGGCACTTCCGAATACATTTCTGTTTGCATTAATTGTTGGGCCGGGTGGTTATATTCTATCGTTCTTCTTCGCTTGGCTGATACACCAACTGCCTCTGCGGGTCAGGGATTACTATACATTAGTGTTCTATGCACCCTCTATGGCTGGTGGGGTAGCATTGTCGGTCGTTTGGATTGCAGCGTTCAGTGGCGATAGGGTTGGGTATCTAAATAATTTTTTATTGCAAATGGGCTGGATTGACTCTCAAATCACTTGGCTGCAAGATCCCAAGTATTTGCTTCCTATTATGATTATGGTCTCCTTATGGATGAGTTTCAGCGTAGGTTTTCTGGCGATGCTTGCGGGATTACAAACGGTCAATCGCGAGCTGTATGAAGCCGGCCGCATCGATGGCCTCTCCAATCGGCTTCAGGAAGTATTCTATATCACTATCCCATCGATGAAGCCACAGATGTTGTTCAGTGCCGTCATGACCATCGTGTCTACACTGAAGGCAGGCAGTATTTCGACCCAGCTTACGGGTATGGCGGTGACTCCTCAGTATGCCGGTCATCTGATCATTAATCATGTCGATGATTATGCATTCATCCGGTTCGAACTTGGTTATGCTTCTGCAGTGTCGGTCATGCTGCTGTTGTTCAGCTATTTTGTGATGAGGTTTGCATATCGGCTGTTCAACTCGAAGGAGGAGCTGTAAGTATGATAGCCAAATTACGAAAGCTCCGCTCAGTATCATCTTTCGATGTCATTCTGATTTTGTTGTTTACTTGCCTGGCAGTATTTATGTCACTACCCATTGTATTTATTTTCAATCATGCCTTTAAACCACAAAATGAATTGTTTTTGTTTCCACCTCAATTCTTTGTACAACAGCCAACACTAAATAACTTTGAAACGTTGTTTCTTCACGCTACCAATGCCTTGGTACCGTTCACCCGTTACCTGTTTAACAGTATGGTTGTTGTGTCATTTACACTCATCAGTGTAATCATGGTCAGTACAATGGCAGGTTATGTATTGGCAAAATATCAGTTCCATTTCAAGAAACTCATTATGGGGATGATCACACTTTCCCTTATGTTCGCACCTGAAACTGTTTCCATTCCACGTTATCTGGTCATCAGCGCTCTTGGACTGAACAATACGTATTTCGGACACATCTTACCTTCACTTGCATCACCGGTGGCGGTGTTCATGTTGGTCGGATTTATTTCCCAAATTCCAAATGATCTGATGGAGGCTGCAAAGATTGACGGAGCCAGTCATTTCGGTATATTCAGACGAATTATTCTGCCTTTATCCGTTCCAGCCATTGCAACGATATCCATTCTTACTTTTCAAAATGTGTGGGGTGATGTCGAGACCTCAACTTTGTTCATGCAAAAAGAGGCGATGCGTACTTTACCGTTCTATGTGAATAGCCTGCTTAGTGGGCTGCAGAACAATGTCGCAGGACAGAATATGGCAGCAGCAGCCGGACTGCTCATTTTTATCCCGAATTTGATCATCTTCCTGCTCTTCCAACGCAAGGTATTGGAGACGATGGTCCATTCCGGTATTAAGTAAAGTCATCAGTAAAGGAAGTAGAGTCGCGATGAAAAAATGGTTATCAATGGCACTCATAGGCTTGATTGCGTTAACCGTTCTGCCGAAGGCAGCTTCAGCAAGTCTTCCGTACTGGACGGCTTATTATGACAGTAACCAGTCTAACTGGTTCCAAATTCAGCCGATTTACAGACCAGCAGGTGCCTATTCTGCCGACTTTGGGGAACCGGTAGACCTTGACGTAGCCTCAGACGACAAGGTCTACATCGCAGATAAGAAGCAGAACCGAATCGTAGTGCTAGATCAGGATGGTAGTCTTCTGCGTACAATCGGTGAAGAAGAAGGATCAGGACAGTTGTCTTCACCTGAAGGTGTGTTTGTCACACCGGACAATGCAGTGTATGTTGCGGATTCAGGTAATCAGAGGATCGCGGTATTTGATCAAAACGGGGTGTTTCAGCGTGATTTCAAAAAACCGAATACACCATTAATGGGGTCCGAGCACTTTGTGCCCGTCAAGTTGATCGTTGATCGTCGTGGTGTCATGTACATACAACTGAATTCATCTTATCAAGGGCTTGTTCGGTTAAATCCCCAAGGTGAATTCATGGGTTACTTCGGTGCTAACAAAGCAGATCAATCCATGCTCAACTGGTTGAAGAAACTGGTTCTCAATAAAGATCAATTGGCCAAGGAAAAGGCTGCGCTTCCTAAACCGATTACGAATGTCTCGCTAGACAAAGACGGCTTTATCTATACTTCGACTGCTGGCGGTGAGGGGAAGGGAGCCATCCGTAAACTGAATGCAGGCGGCGTGGATATATTCAAGAATAAGACGTTAGAGAACGGTCACGGTATTGTTGATGCTGCGATTGATGCTGATGCATTTCTCTACAATATTGACCTTGACTCTATGCACATCAATATGTACGACCGTAATGGGGAAGCGATGTTTGAGTTTGGTCTTGTCAATAAAGATACGCAGCAGTATGGCATATTGGGTTATCCGACAGGCATTGGGGTGGACAGCAACCATGCGATCTGGATCTCGGACAGCGGTACGAATACCGTACACAAATATGTGCGTACTGATTTGGGAAGAGATGTGCTGAAAGCGCTAGCATTGTATGCAGAAGGGAAATACGAGCAAAGCAAGCCTTACTGGGAAGCTGTCTACGCCCGTAACGATATGTATAACGGCACCTTTCAAGGTTTAGGAAAAGTGCTTCTACATGAAGGACGCAACGAGGATGCGTTGATGTTTATGAAGGCAGCCTTTGATACAGAAGGTTACTCCAAAGCTTTCTGGAAGCTGAGGTTAGACTGGTTGCAGAACCACTTTATGATCCTGATATATAGCCTAGTAGGGGGTGGACTCTTCCTCCATTTTGGTATACGCGGAATACGTTTATACCTGCGGAAGCGGCCGCTTTCTGAGCGCTTGCAGCAACCTTTCGCTGATTTGAAAAATTTCAGTTATGTGATGTTTCATCCATATGAAGGATTCTACCGGATCAAGGAAGCGAGAATTGCACCATGGATTACGATAGCCCTGCTGTCTCTCGTGCTGGCCATCAAATTATGCACAATCTACTGGACTGGGTTCCTCTTTCATCCAGTTGAACTCTCAGAAGTTAATTTACTAAAAGAGATGGGGTTCTTCATCCTACCATGGATCACCTGGATTGTTGCCAACTACTTAGTTTGCAGTGTCAAAGACGGTGAGGGTAAATTCAGAGAAGTAATTCAAGGAAGTGTGTATGCGCTATCACCATACGTATTCTTCTCAATTCCACTTCTGTTATTATCCAACATCGTCTCACTAGATGAATCGATCATCATTCATGCCATGAATATGGTGATGGTACTGTGGCTTCTCTCCATGTTCTTTGTGATGACACAAGTAATTCACAATTTTGAATTTGTGGAAACGATCAAAAACTCGGCCGTTACTGTGTTTGCGATTCTGACGATCTGGATGTTTGGTTCCATTATTTTCGGATTGTCCTTTAATCTGTATGACTTTTTCTATGAGCTTTACAAAGAGGTGAACATC
The DNA here is from genome assembly GCF_002750415.1 of Paenibacillus sp. LK1. Classification (NCBI taxonomy): domain Bacteria; kingdom Bacillati; phylum Bacillota; class Bacilli; order Caryophanales; family Paenibacillaceae; genus Paenibacillus; species Paenibacillus sp. LK1. The sequence goes on along the minus strand of NZ_PEII01000016.1, from coordinate 167,553 downwards.
AATCTATAACACACTCAAACGAAAATGGAATAGGGCAGGATGGACCGCCGTTATTGTGCTGGTGCTTGGTCTGATGCTCATCGTGTTGGTTATAAAACCATGGCAGCAGAGTACAACGGAGATTTTTGCCGCTACTGGAATACAAGTGCTGATACCAGAGAAAGCTTCCCTCTATCAAGGTGAAAGATGGAAGCCTGCTGCACAAGCAGATGGTTATGCAATTGCGGTAGATAACGATCAGTACGCCCTGTATGTGAATCCGCTCAATACGCAAATCTACGTTCTGGACAAAAGAAGCGGATACCGTTGGACCAGCAATCCGACTGAAGTTGAGCTCGCGGATGAGAGCGTCAAGGGGCAACTGTTAGATAATTTGCAGTCTCCGTTTGTATTAACCCATGTACGTACGCAAGGAGCAGACCAAACGGTTAGGGAAACATTGAACAGTAAAGCGCCCGGTTTAGAGACGACGATGATCCGTGATATGAAAGGACTTCAAATTCAATACTGGTTTCCTGACAAACGCATTGGTTTTGCTATTCAATACGAATTAACGGAATCCGGATTAAAGGTCAAAGTGCCGGCAGCAGGAATCCGCGAAGAAGGAGATCACGTGTTGTTTTCAATGGATGTCCTGCCTCATTTCGGCGCTGCTATGGCAAATGAAGATGGATATTTATTTGTGCCTGATGGTCCAGGCGGACTGATCCGCTATGATACGGCAAAGGCAAGCCTTTCCAAAGGGTACATCCATCAGGTGTATGGCCAGGAACTGACCAATGCAGGGAATATCAATTTAATGGTTCAGAACAGAGAGAATATCGCTTATCCGGTATTTGGGTTGAAACGTGGAGATCATGCTTATGTCGCTGTCATGAGGAAGGGCGAGGATTCTGCTAATGTAGTCGCAATGGCACCTGGACAACGCTCATCCTTCTACAATGTGTACTCGAGTCAAATCTACCGAGAAGAGTATTTATATAGAATGAGTAGGTTGGCTACTCCAAGCAAGGCTATTCAGAAGCAAAAATTGGACCTGGACCGTGAGGTAGAGTACCGCTTTCTGAATGGGGAGCAAGCTTCTTATATCGGAATGGCGAGTGCTTACCGAGATTATTTACAAGAATCCGGCCAGTTGGGAGAAGCTTTGCAACCGGTAGAACATGTTCCCCTCTACCTGAAATTGATGGGCGGAAATTATGAAAAGGCTTTTGGAAGAGTGCAGTATGTTGCTACCACAACGTTTGATCAAGCGACTGAAATTGTAGAGCGGCTGCAACAGCAGGGTGTCGCTTCGCTTAAGACCATATTTTTTGGCTGGCAGAACGAGGGCGATTACAACATGGAGAAGCGTTTCCCAATTGAGAGTTCGCTCGGAGGTGAGACTGGTGCTAAATCCTTTGTCGCCTCGATGAAGAAATCAGGTATTGATGTTGCTTTCCAAGAGGACTTTTTATGGGTGGACAGCGAGTCATCATTCTCTGGCAAAACAGATGCCATTCGCGGTATTGATGGTACGGCTTATAACATTGATGGGTGGTATCTTGCTAAACCAGTATATACGGCAGTAAGTGCAGCAAAAACAATTGACAAGTTAAAAGATATTGGAGTAAACGGGATCCATTACAGCGGATTGGGCGAGATTCTTGTGCATGACTATGAGTTGTCCGGCATCCGTACAAGAGAATATACGAAGACCGTATACAATGGTTTACTTGATTACACCCGTAAGGAGTTGGGATCGACCAGCGTTGAACGCGGCAATGCTTATGTGCTTGGCAGCACTGATTTCATTGACGGAATGGCATCCTCCTCTAGTTACGATTTCATGATCGATGAGACCGTTCCATTTTACCCAATCGCACTGCATGGCAACGTACCTTACACATTTGAAGCAGGAAATCTGCGCGATGATGAGGATACCGAATTTTTGAAGGCGATAGAATATGGAGCGCTGCCATCCTTTTTCGTCACTCATGATGATTCACGGAAGTTGAAAAACACACCTGTATATGGTCTATACAGCAGCAGATTCGACAAGTGGGAAAGCCGCATTGTAGAGGAATACGGACGATTTGATAGCTTAAGTGATCTTTATTCGCTTAGGATTGTTGATCACGAACAAATAAGTGATGAACGTTATATGACCACGTATGAGAATGGAACTCGCGTCATTGTGGATTATGCAGCCAAGAGCTTCAAGGTGGAGAAAGGGGCTGCCCGATGAGCCAGTTGCAAGAACACAAGAAGAAGGCGCTTCAATACCAATTCAAGCGCTATGGCGTTGGTTTGCTTTTCATGCTGCCCTGGATGATCGGATTCAGTGTGTTCGTAGCTATACCCATCGGTTGGTCAATGTTCATGTCACTACACAAGGTGGCGGTGGTGCCGGGCGGATTTAAATATGAATGGATCGGCATTCAAAATTACCGGGATGCTTTCCTAAAGGACAATGTGTTCCCGATCGAGATGATCACCTATTTTCAGCAAATGTTGTTGATGGTTCCGATTATCGTTATCTTCGCTCTGCTTATTTCGCTGCTGCTGAATCAGAAGTTTCCCGGAAGATTCATCTATCGCGCTTTATTCTTTTTACCTGTCATCTTCGCCACTGGTCAGGTGTTGTCGGAGCTGTTTACGCAGGGGGCAGGCGATATCCCCTTTCTGGATCAATACAATCTGGAACCGTTAGTGAAGCAATATGTCGGAGGCGAAATGGCGAAGATGATCATGGAAGTGCTGGGTCGCGTTGTCCTAATTCTCTGGTATTCGGGGGTACAGATCTTGATCTTTATCGCCGGATTTCAGACGATATCTCCATCTATTTATGAAGCAGTACGGATTGACGGGGCATCGCCTTGGGACAGCTTCTGGAAAATAACGCTACCTGCCAGCATTCCGTTTATAAGCCTTAATGTACTCTATACCATCATAGATCTCTTCACCTTCCCTCTCAATCCAGTGCTGAAGCATATTCGCGACAATATGTTCAAAGTGGATACCGGATACGGATATGCAAGTGCATTGGCTTGGATCTATTTCGGATTCATTTTTGTCCTGATCGCGATAGTACTCGGAATGTTCAGCCGCAGCATGCGCCAGAGGGGGAGAAGATCATGAAAGAAGAACTATGGTTTGATCGGGCCAAAAATAATGTAAGAGATCTGCTGTGGCGGAGAGAGTCGCAAAAGCTTAAAGCTCTGCTTATGGGCAGGAATTTGTCAGACGGGTTGTTAGCTAAACTGATCATCTATGTGCTGCTGTCTATTGTGGCGTATTTGTATCTACAGCCACTTCTCTACATGATCACCACGATGTTAAAGACGGTCAGTGACCTGTTGGACCCATCTGTGAAATGGATTCCCCGCGTCGTTACATGGGAGAACTTGACAAAGGCTTACGAGGGCTTACAATACCCGGAAGCATTGCGGAATACGGCGGTGATTGCTCTTACTTGTTCACTTGTTCAGGTGCTGATCTGTTCTATGACCGGATACGCACTTGCACGGCTGGCTATTCCCTTCAAAGGACTAATTACAGCACTGGTACTATTGACCTTTCTTATACCTCCACAGGTCATCATTATTCCGCTGTATGTTATTTTCAGCAAGTTAGGACTGCTAAATTCGTTGTTTGTATTCCTGGTACCTGCGATCTTCGGCCAGGGTTTAAAGGGAGCACTGTTTATTCTCATATTCCGCCAATTCTTCAAATCCCAGCCCCCTAGCCTTGAAGAAGCGGCAAAGCTTGACGGTGCATCTGCAGCCCGACTTTACTTCCGAATTATGCTGCCACTGGCTCAGTCCGCCTGTCTCGTCGTCTTTCTCTTTTCCTTCATCTGGTATTGGAACATGTATTATGAACCATCCATGTTTTTGGCCAAGGGATTCACACCGTTGTCGATACGTCTGGACAATCTGGAAGAAGTATTGAATCCCTCTCTGCTCAGCAGCCAGGAGTCGGTTAATAACCCGGTTACGGAAGGAACCAAAATGGCAGCGGCATTCCTCATTATTTTCCCGCCGATGTTGATTTTCATGTTCCTCCAGCGCTGGTTCATCACCGGAATTGAACGAACTGGAATTGTAGAGTAGATCACTACTGGGGAGATAAAGTGATTTTTGACTTCATTGGAAAGGGGGAATGCTGGCCGCTAGTGGCTGTGGACGGTCTGTATCTCTGAAGAAAAGAACACAAATAAGATCACAATGGGGAGGGAAAAGCTTGAAAAAGAAGCGGTTAGGAACATCAATATTGGCTGCAGTCTTGTCTCTGACTTTTATGTTGGCGGGATGCAGTGGAAATTCAGGGACTAGCGGGAATAAGGAGAGTTCACCTCCAGCAGGGAATGACACTGTAGTAACGGAGACGGGTCAGGATGGGGATAGGGAGCCGGTTACGTTGAAGTTCATTTCCTGGAAAGAGGGCACTTATGACGAGTTATATGAACTCTTCCATCAGAAATATCCTTGGATAACCATTGAGCAAATTCCCGTCAATAAGCAACCAATCATGGAAATCATTGCATCACTTGAAGCGGCTGGCACGCCTGCCGATGTGACCGAGATCGATACCGATTTGGTGGCTTTTGAGCAGGGGGGTCTCATTGAAGATTTAACACCTTACATTGAGGAAAGCGAAATATTCCAGAATGCGAAATTTCCTGAGGGTTTCTTGGACACCATGACGTTCAACAGCAAAAGGCTGGCGATACCGATGGTTGATGTACCGATGTGGATCTTGGTGAACAAAGATTTACTTGCCAAGCATGGCGTCGATATGCCCTCTAATGATTGGACCTACGATGATTTCCGGAATATTGCTAAGCAGATTACCGATTCGAATGCAGGCGAGTATGGCGTGACTAGCCAACCAGAAATTCAAATGCGCATGCTCTCCAGTAAAGCGATTGCGGATGGTTATGCTGCGAACCACCAATACATGAACGAAGATATGACACAAAGTTTGCTGAATACACCAGAGATCATGAACGAAGTGAAGTGGTTTCAGGAGCTGGTTACCAAGGATGGTTCCATGCAGAGCAACGCAGCCGCAGAAGCAGACGGAAATGTGACTAAGGATTTCATAAACGGTAAAACAGGTTTTGCAATTGGTGGCGACTGGGTACTTCCGACGTTGAAGGAGAAGGCGCCTTTTCAATGGGATGTGCTTCCGTTCCCCAAAGGGAAAGTGAGCCAGCCGGGTTATTCCATTTATGGACCACTTGCCATGCTTGCGGGCTCCAAACAAAAGGAGGCGGCGTTCCTGTGGCTAAGCTTCCAATTCACGCCAGAAGCGCAGAAATGGAAAATTGACCAAGGGGCAAATGCGTCGGTTAACGATCCGGAAATTACCGCTTATTACGATGAAGCTCCAATATGGGAGGGGAAGAACATTGAAGCGGTAAAAATTGCACAACAAAATGCTAGAATCCAGTCAGGATTGACTGTCGTCGGATGGAGAGATTACAACTACAATAACCTCTTGAACGATATTATTTTTGGAGATCGAGATATTAACGATATTATTCCGGAAACCGAAGCCTGGAACAAAAAAACGCTAGAGTTACGCGAAAGTCTGAAGTAACCCGAAGCGGGAATAATAACCGTTGGTCTTATGATCAGCGGTTATTCTACTTGATGTGATATAAGATAAAAGAGAGAACGAGATCGTTGAATTGACAGGAATTACTCCGCTTATACTTGAAGTAAGAATGAATGCTAGCCTACCAAATCATGTTATGGAGGGTACTCATATGATGCCAGATAGACAATTAGAACGGATGCTCGGGAAGTTAGTTCGATTTACCAAGACCATTGAACCGCTTATGTTTACCAAAGTGGATGAAGTGCCAATGAAAAAATACCATACAACAGAATCTCTATATACGATTCCAGACGAATCGAATTTTAAGCATTGCAAGAAGGGGGATATATGGGAAGGGGAAAAAACATACTGTTGGTTTAAAGGAAGCTACAAAGTACTCAGTAGTCTCGCCGGACAAAATTTATATTTGTATCCTCACATCGGAGGATATGAAATGATGATGTGGGTCGACGGTGTACCGTCTGGCATTTTCTGCTCGAAAATCATTGTGAACAGCCATGGTAACCATTACTGTGACATGTTAAAACAACAGGTAACAGGTGGCGAGAATATAGAGATCGCTTTGGAAGTCTATGCTCATCATGATTTTCCGGGTGTGGCACCTCTGGAAACAGAGAGTCAGGGTAACTTTACTTATGTATATGAAAGCGTTGATATATGTACCAAGAATGATGAAATTTGCGCATTTTATTTTGACTTAAAAACACTTAATCAAGTTGTTGCTAGATTGGACTCTAACAACTTCGTGAGAAGCAATATCGTTGCCCAACTGATCGAAGTGCATAAAGTATTGTACTACGATTACGACAATGTAGATTACGATACTTTTATGGGCGCTATACGAAAAGCACACCCGATCCTGCAAAAGTTACTAAAAAATCAAAATTCTATATCCGCACCAAGTGCCGGGATTATTGGACACTCTCACATGGATACAGCGTGGTTGTGGCATAAAGACGAGACATTGAAGAAATGTACTCGAACCTATGCCAATCAATTAAATCTGATGAAACAATACGATGAATATAAGTTTGTACAAAGTTCCGCATACCATACGGCAATGGTTCAGCGGCATTACCCTGAAGTATTTGAAGGGATCAAAGAACAGATTATAAACGGCAGGTATGAACCCAATGGAGGGGTATGGATCGAAAGTGACTGTAATTTGCCTAATGGGGAATATTTAATCCGCCAATTTATTTGGGGACAACGATACACGCAGGAGAATTTTAATTACCGTTCGGATTGTTTCTGGTTACCGGATACGTTCGGCTATAGCGCTTCTTTGCCTCAAATTATGAAGGGCTGCGGAATAAAATATTTTTTGACAACTAAAATGGACTGGAATGATACGAATGTATTCCCGTATGACACCTTTATTTGGAAAGGACTAGACGGGTCGAGAATATTCGTACATTTTAATCGAACTCATATATGGCCTGATGCTGCAAGCTTGGTAGATTATGTTGCCGGGGGAGAGATGAGGGGAATTAAGGAAAAATCCGTTACAAACAAAAGGTTAATAGCCTATGGTTTTGGTGACGGTGGGGGAGGTCCACAATTTGAAATGATTGAAATGGCACGTCGTGTTCGGGATTTAGAAGGGATTCCTAAAGCAAATCACACTACAGTAAGCGAGTTCATGAAAGAACTCGAAGAAACTGCAATAGATCCGTCCATTTATAGCGGAGAATTATATTTGGAACTACACCGTGGAACATTAACCAGTCAACATAATATCAAAAGAAATAACAGGTTAGCTGAAATTTCATTAAGGAACCTAGAATATGTAACAGTAAGGGAAGCTATTAGGAAAAATACTATAGCCAGTGACGAGAAAATTCGTCCGCTGATGGAAGATATGCTAGTTAATCAATTTCATGATATTTTGCCAGGTACAAGTATCGCTCGTGTCCATGATGAATCCTTAGCTGAAACATCTGCAATCATTGAAAAATCGGCCGAGTACATTCAAGAATTGATTAAACCTAAGAACAAATCACTATCTAGAACGGTTATCAATACCTTATCTTTTGACCGGTGTGAAGTAGTGTATCTAGATTATACTGAAGGTTTAAAGGTGCAAGGAGATTATCTTCAACAAGTGACTGCCGACATTCACGGTAACAAGAAGCTAGCCGTAGAAGTCATGATTCCTGCTTTCTCTAGCATCGTATTAACACTGGAGGAAGGTGAGACTGGAGGTGAAGCAGCGTTCGGTTTGGATGGGAATCAATTAGAAACGCCATTAATTAAAGTTACTTTTAATGATCAAGGTTATATTGAATCATTCTTTGACAAAAAAGCCAAGAGGGAGCTCCGCGGTGAAGGCTATGCATTCAACACCTTCCTTATAGCTGAAGATGTACCAACTGCATGGGATAATTGGGATCTGGATGTGGATAGCCAGTATAAATTCGCGGATTCTACTGCAATGATTTCAAGAGAATTGATTTCTAATGGTCCTATTGAAATACGTATTCGAAGCAAGTATCAAGTTACAGTGAAAACAACCATCATTCAGGATATGGTTTTCTATAGTGACAGTCTGCAAGTGAGGTTCGATACTTTGATTGATTGGCAAGACGAGCATCGTTTCTTGAAAACAGCTTTTGATACATCTATTTTTACAAATACTGCAAAACAGGAAATACAGTTTGGATATATTGAACGTCCAACAACAAGAAATAATTCTATGGAAAAAGCTAAATTTGAAGTGGTGAATCATAAATTTACGGATCTGTCCGAAGCAAGGTATGGAGCCGCCTTATTGAATGATTGTAAGTATGGAATCAGTGTGGAAAATTCAAGCATGCAACTCTCACTACATAAGGGAGGTAATCGTCCAGATCCTCGAGGGGATAAAGGCTTACATGAATGTAGTTATTCTTTCTTACCTCATGATGGTAGCTTTTGTGCGAAAAATGTTGTGCATCCTGCATATCAATTCAATATGAAGCCGCTTATTTTGGAAGGGGAATTTCAGCAAAACAGTCTTTTATCGATAGAGGCTGATAATATTCTCGTGGAAGCCATCAAACCGTTAGAGAATAATGATAGAGGATTTGTCATTCGAATGTATGAGGCAGAAGGAGCATATACAATCACCTCTTGGGATGTAAATATCTCTTTTGACAAAATGGAAATAACTAATATGTTGGAAGAAACGCTCGAAAGCCTGGATTCTAATATGGACCTTGTTTTCAAACCGTTTGAAATCAAGACCATTAAGGTGAGTTATTAAAATAAAACAGTGATGGTTGAATGTTAAATCAAATTACAGAACGATAAATCCATCACTTGAGAAGCATTGTATTTTGTTTGACAGAAGGTGCATAGCCGAGAACCTTTTTATAAGCGCGGAAGAAAGATGAATAATCATGAAAACCTACGGCTGATGCTGCGGAATTGGCTGTTTGGCCCTGTGATATCAAGTTTTGCGCCATAATGACCCGTTTATGAATGACATAATTGCCAACCGTTGTGCCTGTTGCTCTCCGGAACATTTTGTTCAGGTGATGTTTGCTGATGTAGAATGCAGCAGACAAATCGTCCAGCTTAATAGATTCGGTAATATGATCGTTTAGATAAGCAATAATTTTTGATACGGATTTAGTGGATGATAGAGATTCAGATGTCCCTTTGAGTGAATAGCTGCTTATCAATATTTGTGATAGAAGTGATTCGAGACGCACGCGAAGCGACAATTCACGAATAGCTTCGTCAGCATGTCTGGCGTCGATCAATTGTTTGAAAAAAGGAAACATAACCTGATTCCCATTATCCATATAATAGATGTCAGCCGAAGCGTCATCAGGATGGAACGGAGATAATAAGACTGACTGGTTTTCAAGAGGTAGAAAGCCAGGTACAAAATGGAGCGATATTCTCTCATAGGGAATGTCGCTTTCGATTTTGACCCCATGAAAAACGTGGGGAGCAATTAGCAAGAGGCTGTGGGGCTTGGGAACATAATGTTTGCCTTCTACAAGATAGCTCACATCACCGGCAACGAAATAGAACACCTCGTAGTAATTGTGACAGTGAAGTGCATATTGTTCAGTCTTCTTACGGTCTACAGCGTGGTGAAGAATTAACGATTCGGTATGGATATTGACAGTATTCATTCAATCACCTCTTCCACTCGGTGTAAAGTTAGTCTAATAGATCGACGCTATATTTGCAATGTAATTGCTCCGATTTACAATGGAATATCTACATGTCAGAACTATAATTAATTAATGTAGACACATTCCAAACGTAGAGAGGGAGCTGTTTCATGTGATTTTAGGTGCACAGTTGTACACGGTACGTTCTTTTCTTCAAACTGAAAACGACATCAAACGTACATTGCAAAAAATTGCCGAGATGGGTTACACATCGATCCAAGTTTCTGCAATCGGTAAAATCAAGCCGGAAACACTTAGAGCCATGTGTGACGAGTTATCGCTCCAAATTGTTCTGACGCATACGAGTCCTGAGCGGATTTTGTATGAAACCGATCAAGTGATTGAGGAGCATAACATTCTTGGCTGCGATTATATCGGTATTGGAGCTATGCCGGATAAATATCGGTCACTGGATTGGTACGGATATTTCGCGAGTGATTTCAGGGAAGCGGCTGGGCGGATCGCCAGATCCGGAAAGCTATTCATGTATCACAACCATCACTTCGAGTTTGAGAAAATGGATGGCAAGCGTATGATCGAACGTCTTATCGAAGATTTCTCACCCGAAGAACTGGGAATTACTCTGGATACGTATTGGGTACATGCTGCCGGAGCTGACGTATGCGAATGGATCGACAAATTACAGGACCGGCTTCATTGCGTGCATTTGAAGGACATGGGTTCGGATAAGCAAATGGAACCGGTGATGGAAGGTAACATGAATTTCACAGGGATTTTGAAAGCGCTTGAAAGTGCAAATACGAAATATTTGCTCGTAGAGCAGGACGTATGTCAGACGAGTCCATTCGATTGTTTGCAGACGAGCTACAATAATTTGGCTTCTCTAGGTTACCGCTAGAGGAAAAGGAGATCGATCATGAAAAAATTACGTATCGGTATTATCGGAATGGGGAATATGGGATCGGACCATGCGAAAAAATTGATTAATGGCACCGTAATGGAGGTGGAGCTTACGGCCGTATCAGACATGGATGCAAAGCGGATTAAGGCTTCCAAGATGTATTTACCGGATACATTAGGCTATTTTAATAGCCCGGAAGAACTGATAAACAGTGGTCTTTGTGATGCTGTTATTATCGCTACACCGCATTACGATCATCCAAGACTTGCGATACAAGCTTTCAGCAAAGGATTACATGTCTTGTGCGAGAAGCCGGCCGGAGTCTACACAAAGCAGGTAAGAGAGATGAACGAGAAGGCTCAGGAAAGTGGCGTCGTTTTCTGTATGATGTTTAATCAGCGAACAAATCCAATGTATCGGAAAATGCGCGAGTTGGTGCAAGGCGGCGAGCTTGGGGCCATCAAACGGGTGAACTGGATCATTACTGACTGGTACAGAACTCAGGCTTATTATGATTCGGGGAGCTGGCGCGCAACTTGGGCTGGTGAAGGTGGTGGAGTGCTCATCAACCAATGCCCTCATAACATCGACTTGCTCCAATGGATCTGCGGCATGCCTTCGAAAGTACGTGCTTTTTGCCATGAAGGCAAGTGGCATGATATTGAGGTTGAAGATGATGTGACGGCGTATTTGGAATTTCCGAACGGTTCCACAGGCGTATTTGTAACCACAACTGCGGATTTACCAGGAACAAATCGTCTTGAGATTACGTTGGAGATGGGTAAGCTGGTCTGTGAACACGGTAAACTGACGCTGCATAAGCTCAGCCAGAACGAACGTGAATATTGTTTCGAATCGAAAGAAGGCTTTACATCGCCGTCGGTTGAAGTATCGGTTGTTCCAGCGGAAGGGGATAATAGCCAGCATATGGGGATCATCGCTTCATTTGGGAAGGCGATCCTGGACGGAACACCGCTCATTGCGGACGGTGAGGAAGGCATCCATAGCTTAATGTTGTCGAACGCCATGCATTTGTCCAGTTGGACTGGCGAAACCGTTGAATTTCCAATTGACGAAGATTTGTATTTATCCGAGTTGAAGAAGCGGATCTCGACATCCAAACGAAAGATAGGGGGATCAGTACTATTTGATACAACAGGAAGTTTTGGTACATGAAATGGATGGAGAAAGAAATCTGATCGTTCTTAAATGCAGATGGAGGGGAGAATAACCCCTCCTTTTATTTGGTGGAAGAAGTACATCCTTTAAACTGGATGAGATATATGATTTCCATTGTTTTACTAAAAAGAAGTGGGTATATTTAAACAGTGAACACGGGTGAATGCTTTTTTTGATATAGAAATCTTGAATGGATGGCGATGTCCGTATTTCAGAAATGGAAGGGGATTAAATGAAGAGTTCCGTTTTCAGATTCCAGAGGTGGCTGGCACCCTATCTACTATGCATAGCTCTGGCATTGTCGGGATGCATGGGCAGCCCGGGGGCAGATATCAATGATTTTTTCACATCATCTAATCTTCCCAGTGAGCCGGAAGTGACACTCAAGTTTTATTTTGGCGGAGAGAAAAAAGCAGCGACCGATGAAGTATGGACGGCAGTCAGCGAGTACGTAAAAGACAAAGGACTGAATGTAAAGTTTTCTATTCATTTCATTTCTTGGCCTGAATATCCGGAGAAACTTCTAGTTATGGCTGCTGCCGGTGATCGGTGGGACCTTAATTTTGATTCGGATTCTTCCTTCAGAGAGATGGCTTCGCGGGGTTCTTATATGCCCTTAGATAAACTTTTACCCGAGTATGCGCCAAATCTCTATAAAAAATATCAGATGGCTGGTAACCTGCGATCTACTACGATGAACGGAGATATTGTCGGACTGCCTTGGTCTATCAAAATGAATCAACGTCCCTATGCCGGATGGCGGGTAGATCTCGCAGAGAAAGCGGGGATTTATCGGGAACCGGAATCGGTGCAGACGGTTCAAGATGTGGACGTGCTCTTACATGAACTAAAGCGCGCATATCCGAACAGTAAAGTGACTCGTATAACAGCACTTCCATTCTATCTCGTGCGGGAGGAGTGGCTGGATTTGGGGTTTCATGGACTAGGTATTAATCTGAATGATCCTAATCATAAAGTGCAGGCCATTGAGCAGCAACCCTTCTATGTGGAAGCCGCAGTGATGAGCAAGAAATGGTATGAAGACAAGATTTTGAGTCCAGAATCACTGATTGACCGAGCAGATAGTTCCGATCAATGGCGCAACGGTAAAGTGTTATTTACACTTACCTCGCATGAATGGGCACATGCTGCTGATCAGGGATTTGTTGATCCAAACTATCGCCAGCAAATGTCTCTTCTGTACCCGGATAAGAAACAGGTCAACCGCAGTCCAATTTCGAACGTTGTTGCCATTAACCGTAACTCGGAGCATGCTGAATTGGTGCTGCAATTTCTCGATATGATGGAGACCGATCGAAAACTGTATGACTTAGTGATCTACGGCATTGAAGGCAAGACGTATCAGATGGACGGGGAGCAGGTGGTATATCCGCACAACCTAAGTGATTCGACAAGCAACTATATGGGCTGGGGCGGGCAATGGGCGCTTTGGAATTCGCGATTCATCAGGTCCACGGAGACATACCCTGGGGATTTCTGGGGAGAGGAAGCGCGGTTTGCCAAAATACCAGTCAATTTGGATTCGCCGTTAGAAGGCTTGCTGCTTAGTGATTATGCGATCAGCAAGGAAGTTGAAGAACGGGTACAGTTGTATGAAGATATGGGTCGGTCCATTGAATTCGGATTGGTATCTGATGTTAAGGAGGCGGTATCGGATTACCGAATAAAACAACAGAACATCGGGCTTGATAAAATCATTGGCGAGGTGCAGCGGCAAGTCGATCTGAATCTGGCGTCGAATCACCCTGACTAACTTCCGGGAGGCTTACTTCATGATTAATGTGTTAATTGTTGATGACGAGTATGAAATTCGTGAAGGTCTTCGTAAGCGCTTTCCTTGGCATGAATATGGAGTTGGAACAGTCCGTTCTGCCTCCGATGGCGACGAAGCACTACAGATTGCACAGGAGTACAAACCCGATTTGATCATTACGGATATCAAAATGAACCGGATGTCGGGACTTGAACTGCTCAGTGAATTGCAGATGAGGGAACCTAAAGATTGGAAAGCAATTTTGATTAGCGGATATGATGATTTTTCCCTAGTAAAGCAGGCGATTCACCTGGGGGCTATCGATTACATATTGAAACCCATCAACATGGATGAGATGGAACGGATTGTGCGTAAGGCAACGGATCACATCAGGCGGGAGAGGCTAGAGGAGCAAAATAAGACGAATATTGCGTACCAGGTTCAATTCGCCGTTCCCATATTGCAAGAAGAACTTCTGCGCGAAGTGGTAGAAAACGAATATAATCCGTATCGAGAAACCCGCATCACGCATCGGCTGAACTCCTTGCATATGGACTGGATGAAAGAATCTCCTTTGCTTATGATGGTCGTTGAAGGAGATGATCTGAAGGCGCTGGTCAAAATGCAAATGCTGACGGCTGAGAAGGATCTTGTACTATTCGGTATTGGCAACGTGGTCAGCCAGACACTGGCTGAAGAATTGAATGTACCCGCAGCTTTATTCAAGGATACCACGGACCGTTGGGTGGCTGTGATCAGTTGTCCTGATGGAAAAATACTGGAGTTATGCAAATCAGTGGCTGAGATCTGCTTGCAACGGATCAATCAATTCGTAAAAGTGAAGGCCAGTATTGCAGTAAGTGCTTTCCCGAAGGAGCTAAAGCATCTTAATGCCTTGTACGTTGAATGCGTTGAATCGTTAGAGCAGAAAGTCATTTATGGGGGCAATCGGTTGTTCACTGAATCCGTTGATGAGATGGATACTGAGAATGAGAAGATGTCCATTCGCGAACCGGCGGCAGTGCTGGATCTGGTCAGGTATGGTGCAGAAAAGGATATTATTGAATCCATGAAAGGTTTCGAAGACATGGTTAAATCATGGGAGCTCTTAAGTCTGAAGGACATTCAACAGCAAATATTCCAGTGGTTAATGAACATCTATCGAACCGCCGCATCCGCTGGTTGGCCAGACCGTTCGTGGGAACGCGATCCTATTGGGTTGTGGGAACGCTTGGAACAATATGACACTCTGGAATCCCTAAAGAAGCATGTAGAAAAAAACTTGCATCTGTTAGCAAGTGATTTTCATAAAATGGATAACTCATCCAGCAGAATTGTGCAGGAAGCTGCAAAATTGATCCGAACCCGTTACAACGAGAATCTATCGTTGCAATACATCGCATCAATGGTTCATGTTACACCGATTTGGCTCAGCAAGCTGTACAAAAAAGAACGGGGTCATACCTTTCTGGAGGATTTAACAAGTATCCGGATGATACGAGCCAAAGAATTGCTGGGCGATATAAAATATAAGATTTATCAAGTTTCATATGAAGTTGGCTATAAGGATCCGGTTCATTTTTCAAAATTGTTCAAAAAGCATGTCGGGGTAACACCAAAAGAATTCCGTAGATTACGGGGGATTTCGGATGATTAATGCTTTTCTGCGCCTGGCATCTTCCTTTCGTAACCGTATGATTTTGATCTTTCTCTCGATAACGATCATCCCCTTTATCCTATTCTCTGCATATGCCCATACCAAATCAATAGAAGGCATTCAGCAAGCCAATATTACATTCTCGATGAGTTATCTGGAGCAAGCCAAGATAAACGTGGAAACGTATTTAGCTCAGTTAAACGAAGGTATCAATAGCTTGATTGGTGACAAAACATTGCAGTATTTATTGGAGAGGCCACCGTTAAGTCAAAAGGAAGAAGAGACGAACTCCGTTGATATGCTGAGTATCGTGTATGAAAAGAAGAAACAGATGGATGCGCTGCAGATTCGAGTATATCCACTAATTCCGGCAGATTATCCAACGTATATGAGAGCTTTGGAGGAATCTGCCTCGGTTGGTGAAGAAGAGTGGTTTCGGCAAGCAGCGGACAGTAACATGCCATATTGGCAATTATCAGTAAGTGATGGTCCGAATCGGGGCCCGCTATTGTCTTATATTAAGACGTTCACAAGTCTTCACAGCAGGACACCCCGCGGCATTGTGATAACGGATCTGGCTGACAATCACCTAAGCCGATTCTTTTCACCTACCAAACGACTGCAAAGGCAAAAATTTCTGATCATTGATGAAAAAGGGGCTATTCTTTTTGATTCGGCCGGAAACGAATGGACTGGTGATGTTTTACCTTCTCCACAACTGCTAGCCAAGCGCAATCTGTATAACGAAGGCGTTGAGAAATTGTCGATTAATGATCAAGAGCATTTGATCACTTTCGTCCGGATGGACAGCCTCCCCTGGACGATTATCAGTCTGACGCCGATGGATGCTCTAGTGGAGCCTGTTATGGAGATGAATCGGTTGCTTCTTGTCATTATTATTGTCTATTTACTTGTATCCATTGGCGTCGTTATTTATCTTACCCGAAATTTCACGCAGCCTGTCCTTCGATTGGTGCGTCTGATGAAAAAGCTTGAAGAAGGCGATTTTGGAATGTACATCCCGCATCAAGAACGTAAGGACGAGATCGGGTGGCTGTTTCGTGGATTCGGCAGCATCGTACGTAAAATCGAGGATTTGATTGCACAATCTACCCGAGCCGAACGGAGCAAGAAAGAACTTGAATTTCAAGTGCTCAGTCATCAAATCAATCCGCATTTTCTATATAACACGCTGGAATCGATCCGCTGGAAAGCGGAGAATCATGGACGAAATGATATTGGTGAAATGGTGTCTGCATTAGGCAATTTATTACGGCTCAGTCTCAATCAGGGCAAGGATATTACGACAGTTGGTCGTGAAATTGAACAGGTGAAGGCCTACGTGCAAATCGAACAGGCCAGAATCGGTATGCCACTGCGAGTGGTGTACTTTTTTGATGAGGATATGCTGAATATGACGTTCATGCGCCTTTTACTACAGCCTCTGGTTGAGAATGCGATTCAACACAGCATACGTGGGAATTTCGAGCATGGCAAAGTTATACTTTCCGGACGAATAGAAGAGCAGGATCTGGTCATTGACATTACTGACAACGGGAAGGGAATACCGGATTCAGTTATACAGGCCTTGGAGGAGGAATCTGAGGATCAGAAGATGAATGGGCGATCTGGTGTCGGCCTGCGCAATGTCAATGAGCGGTTAAAGATTTATTTCGGTTTAGAGTATAAATTACAAATCGAATCCAAGGAGGGCATAGGCACCCGAATTACAATCCGCCATCCGATTCTGAAAGAGAAATTAGAGAATGGGGCATAAATCGGTTTAATTCTCCGTTTTACTTAAGCCATTTATGTTGCTTTTTCGATATGCTAGTGGAACTAATCCAATGTGTTTGCGAAAAAGGGATGAGAAGTAGCTCACACTTTGAAAGCCACAGGCAAGTGCGATTTCACTTACAGATCTTTTAGTTTCCCTCAACATCTCACAACTTTTATGAAGGCGGTATCGAGTTAAGTAATTGTTGGGAGTTTGACCCATGTATTTATTAAATAAAGTACAACAGCGGCTTCGACAAACGGCTCCTGAGGATGCAATGTCTTCAAGAGTTATTTTTTGTTCGTAGTTTTGATGAATGAATCGAGTCATTTTCTGCATATTCGTCCATAATTGCACATCGTGGATATCTCCCACCTTCGGTTGCAAGTGATCTCCAATACCAGCACATAAAGATAAAGCCTGAGAAGTTAAGCGGAATGGATTTGGAGCAAAATTATTGTGCATTTCAGCATAGATCGCTTGAATGGATAACAATATCTCGTGCTGCCAGGAGATCTGTTCAGCTAGTAATACAAAATCATCCATGTTTGGACCAAACTTCTCTTCCCAGTATGCTCGTATGAACGAACCTTCCCCGATGAGAGAAGAATGGATCACTATAACGATAAATGAACAATTACAATGAGTGTGAGAAAAACCAAAGTGCAATCGATGGCTATTCACAAAAATCCCATTTCCTTGTTCTATACTAACAGTCTGTCCGTTAATCGAATACTCCATGGAGCCTTCCAGAATGTAAATGAACTCTATATCCGAATGCCAATGGGCGGCAGCTGCAAAATTATCAAATTGATTCAAGCTTCCTCTCCGGACATACAAGGGTAGATCAGGTAGATTATAATTCAATCGTTCCGATAAATCAGAAAATACCTCTAAATTTTCCATCCAACAAAGTGCCTCCAATAAATATACGATTTTGACAAAAGTATAGCCAATATTTGTGGAAAGGACAATGAATTTATCCTATCTTGATAATATGGAAAGCAACAGAGAGGAGTGGATATACGTTAAAAAGAAAAAGCGCATACAGTTAACTACTCCTATGACGCGAGATTTCAATAAGGAATTAATCACGCTTGTCATTCCCATTGCATTACAAAATCTAATCTCAGCAACAGTTATATCAGCTGATGTAGTTATGTTGGGAATGATTAGCCAATCTACAATGTCGGCCGTATCGTTAGCGGGACAAATCACCTTTGCATTAACATTGTTTTACATGGGTATGGCTACGGGAGCAGGGATTTTGACTGCACAATATTGGGGGAAGAAAGATGTTCAAACCATACAACGTATTCTCAGCACGGCCTGCTTGTTCTCATTTAGTATTTCTATTTTGTTCTTTTTAGTATCATTTTTATATCCTGAAACGTTAATGCGTTTCTTTACAAATGATAGTGAATTAATTCGTTATGGTTCAATATTTTTAAAGATGAATTCGTTCTCTTATCTTGCAATGGGCATTTCACAAATGTATCTCAGCGTGATTAGAAGTATGGAAAATGCAAAACTAAGCGCTTGGATTAGTTCACTATGTTTAATTTTAAACATTTTGTTTAATGCGTTATGCATCTTTGTACTTTTCCCAGATAGACCTGAAATGGCAATCATGGCGGTGGCTCTCGCTACAGTTTTAGCTCGTTTTATTGAGTTGGGCTGCTGTGTTATTTATTCTGTGACGCGAGGATCGATTCGTTTTCATTTTCCAATATGGGATGGTATTCAGCGCAATCTCCTAAAGGATTTCCTGAAATACACCATGCCTGTACAAGGCAATTATATTGTTTGGGGAGGGGCACTAACTGCGACTGCCGCAATTATAGGACATGTAAGTGCTGATATGGTTGCAGCGAATTCTGTTGCATCCGTGGTTAAGAATTTAACCATTGTATTGTGTGGAGGTATTGCTAGTGGAGGTTCTATACTGGTTGGGAAATATCTAGGTAAAGGGGAGACCGAGAAAGCAAAACAGGTGGGAAGCAGGATGAATCTTTATGCTTTACTATTTGGAATAATAGCAGGGTGCACCATTATTCTGATAAAACCGCTTGTTTTCTCTATAGTAAATCTAAATGCCATATCTCAAAACTACTTGGATGGAATGTTATATATCAGTGCATTTTATTGTATTGCTAAATCCATTAATGCAACTAATATCTCAGGAATATTTACTGCAGGAGGTGACTCTAAATTTGGCTTTTGGTGTGATTCGATTGTAATGTGGGGTATTATTTTGCCGCTTGGTTATCTCTGTGCTTTTGTCTGGCACGTATCACCCCTGGTATTATATATCGTCATTAGTTTGGATGAGATCATTAAGTTGCCATTGGCATTTTACCGTTATCGCCAATACAAATGGCTAAATAATATTACAAGGACTTTTTCACCAGTAGGTTAAGAAAAAGCGGTCAAAGAATGTAAGGTTAACTTAAATAAATAGATTAAATTTAATGCAGAGGGGACTAAGACATGAATATTACAGAACGAATGGCAAGCCGACAACTGTTTACTGATCACGACGCGAATTATCCACTGGAAGCTTCTGATCTGGCTCGGGCACGTCAACGAGGAAAGGCACTATGTTATGAAATCAATCGCTTACATCCCGATGATATTGAAATGCGTAAGACTCTGATGGAACAACTTTTCGGTAGTATTGGTGAAAATGTTTGGATGGAACCTCCTATTCGGATGTCGTATGGATCAAACACTACAGTAGGCAACAATGTCTATATCAACTTTAATTTAACTGTTGTCGATGACTATAAAGTCACGATTGGAAACGATGTCATGTTTGGTCCAAACGTCACGATTGCTGTAACCAATCATCCAGTACACCCAGAAAAGCGCAAAGAAGGTGGAATGTTTGCTCTACCGGTAGTCATCGAGGATGGCGCATGGATCGGCAGCTGCGCTGTGATTGTGCCAGGTGTTACCGTCGGTGCGGGTAGTGTGATCGGTGCAGGAAGCGTGGTAACCAAGGATATTCCTAGCAATGTTATCGCTGTGGGTAATCCCTGCAGGGTTCTTCGTGAAATCACTGATCATGATAGAGAGTATTACTACAAAAACATGCGTTTCGACCAAGTTGAATGGTAATGGATAACCAAGCTAATAATCAATTCTAACTTGGGACTAGACGCTACCTGGCAAGGAGAGAATATGGGAGAATGATGCCACTCATTGTTGAAATCATTTTATCAGTATGTATTTTGATTGGATTATATTGTGTAGTAGGTAGGTTGTTGGAATCCCCACGAGTTGTCAGATACGCAGAGCACCTAGAAGAACAATTTGAAAAAAATCTTAATCTTTATGAAGAAAACACCAATTGAATATTAAAGTTTAAGATCTATAGAATGAATTGTTGTTATCCCCTTTTCGTAAACAAGAGAAAAAGACATCTGTTAAGATGGACTTAATCTTGCTGAGCGGAGGGGATTTTTTCATGGCTAAAAAAGGGAAATCTTATCCATAGTGGTAGCCAAAAGGGTTGGCTTGTATATAGATTGAACTACCGGGTGGGATAGTTTAAGCTTATTCACATTGGTTTATCATAGACCGTATTTAAACACATTAAAAAGCCGATTCTTTCCTTATGAGGGAATCGATTTTTCTTTAGCCAAAAACACGATGACATTTAATTTAAATTGAAATAGGGTGGGGAAAATGGATAAGGGATTTACATTAGCTAGTCAACTATTAACGCTGCTTGATACGGAACATAGATGGTTTACCTTAGCTGAAGTTGAAAAAAGTTTAGGTATCTCCGATAAAACCATACGTAAAATGGTTGAGGAAATCAGCAAGCAATTACCTCCTACTGTAACCATAGAAGTTTCTAGAGGAAAGGGAATCGTTCTTCGGCGAGATGGACGAAGTGAGACGATGAGTGAAGTGATTTCTTCGATGTTCAGACAAACCGTCTTTTATCGACTGATGAATGTATTGTTCACCAATGTGGATCGACTGTCCGTGGAGGAGCTAGCCGGAGTTATGTTTATGAGTACCTCATCGTTGAAGAAACTGATTGTACAATTAAATAATAATGATCTAAAAGCGTATAAGTTACGCATTACATA
Source organism: Paenibacillus sp. LK1 (assembly GCF_002750415.1). Classification (NCBI taxonomy): domain Bacteria; kingdom Bacillati; phylum Bacillota; class Bacilli; order Caryophanales; family Paenibacillaceae; genus Paenibacillus; species Paenibacillus sp. LK1. The sequence continues at coordinate 146,425 of NZ_PEII01000016.1, read as the reverse complement.
TTCAACCCCGACAATCAAAGGGAATGAAATGAATATTCGATATTTCTATTGGAAGTTATATTGTGATGCGTATGAGTTCACAGGATGGCCCTTTGCGAATGTCGATTTTGCATATATCAATCAGTTAATCACAAATACCGAGAATGAGAAAAATATTGTGTATTTTATCAATTCCAAACGGAGATTATCCTTTTTGTTGGCCATTGTTGTGGAAAGAGTCGCTAAAGGGAAATACGTAAAAATCGACGAAAGTGCTTACCCTTGGGAAAAGGGGATGTTTTATATGCCTGTGAAGACCCTCGCCAAGAGTCTTGGAGAGAAGCTTTCCATTGATTTTCCCCATAGTGAAATTTACTTTATGCAATCCCTGGTCAGTCTCAGCCAATATCATTATTATGAAGGATCAGAAATAACGCCGATGAAAGAAGTTGAATTGCATAAGGACAAAGAAGAATATCAAATGGGTAATCTGCTTCTAAGGCTACTAGCCAAAATATACCCTAACTTGGAGATGGAAGAACGATTTTTATTGGAGATATACGCGTTCTTTGACAAGTTATTAATCGATAATGCAATTCCTGAATGGATGATGATTTCACAAAGTAATTTAACGGCTTATGTTCAAAAGGAATGCCAGCAGCTTTATCAAGAACTGCAAACCTGCATGCAAACGTGGAGTAAAGCTTATCCTGCCGTCTTGTACAATAATTTCCATTTAACCAAGCTAACCTTAATTGTTCGTTCTAGTTTACGTTATAAAAGGAAAAGGGCCTTCTTGGTGATTGGAGAAGAATTTTCAATTCGTCATTACATAGCGGATTTGATCAAGAAGGAAACTGGGGATCAGTTGATCATCAATACTTCCATAATGAAAGGGCTCTCCGACGAAATGATGCAGCAACATCAGATCGATTTTGTCATTAGTAATATCCCGGTAACATTGCAGACCGTGCCTGTTGTTATTATCTCTACGATCCCGTCTAAAAGAGATCTAGACAATATTCGTAAAGAACTGCTTTTATAATTTGATCAATTATTTCCCTTACCCTCCGTAAGATTTTGGTCTAGTTTGTTATGCTGAAAAATCTTATGCTCAATGTACTTTCCGAACTGGTTTTCTGAAGGCAAGTGGAAGAGATTTCGGAAAGACTGGGTTCAACATTGAGAGTAGGAGGCAGAAATATGAGTAGGCATTTAGGCGCAAAAAAAGGAGAAATAGCGGACATCGTTTTGCTTCCGGGAGATCCTTTGCGTGCAAAATTTGTAGCAGAACACTTTTTAGATGAGGCCATTTGTTATAACGAAGTAAGAGGCATGTATGGGTACACCGGATTATACAAGGGGATACGTGTATCGGTTCAAGGGACAGGGATGGGGAATCCATCGATGAGTATCTATGCAACGGAATTGATCGTCGATTATGAAGTGAAGAAATTGATTCGTATTGGTACATGTGGCGCGATGCAGAAAGACATTAATATCCGCGATATTATAATAGCCCAATCCGTGTCTTCAGATAGTAATATGACGGATAAGATCTTCCATGGCTGTAATTATGCACCTACAGCAGATTTCTCATTGTTAATGAAAGCGTATCAACAAGCAAAAGCTAAACAAGTAAGTGTCTTTGTCGGTAACATCTATAACTCCGATGAGTTCTACCGTGAGAGCTTAGATCGACTTCACAAGTTTATGGATTTTGGTGTATTAGGAGTTGAAATGGAAAGTACAGCCTTATATACGTTAGCCGCTAAATACGGTGTGAAAGCTCTATCCATTTTGACAGTAGGCAGTCAACTGTTAACACAGGAGCACTTAACTCATCAAGAAAGTGAACAATCATTTTATGAAATGGTCGAAATCGCTCTTAACACAGCGATTGAGAGCTAATCTATCGATACGAGTACGGGTGCAAGAAAAGAGAGTGAGTAAGAAATGAAGGGAATACTATCTGGATTGCAGTGGATGATGTTTATGATCGCAGGTGCAATTGCTGCGCCAATTGCTATCGCAGATTTATATAACCTAACACCTATAGAGGCTTCTGGACTCATCCAGAGCACACTGATTACTTTAGGAATAGCTGGATTTTTACAAGGCGTCATCGGCCATAAATTCCCTATTCATGAAGGTCCAGCAGGGTTATGGTGGAGTATTTTCACCATTTACGCAAGTTTAGTGGGGGTATTGTATTCTTCGAATATTGCTGCCATGCAAGCTTTAAGTGGGGGAATGATCTGTAGTGGAGTTTTATTTATCCTAATCTCAGCATTTAAGCTAATGGATAAAATCGCTCGTCTATTTACGCCAACGGTCACTTTTATATATTTGCTCTTATTGATCTTTCAATTAAGCGGTTCTTTTATGAAAGGCATGATGGGGATCACGTCAAGCCACACCTTGTTAGATGTGAAAGTGTTCGTGCTGAGTGTGATTGTGATTTGCATTACCTTTGGGTTAGGGAACAGTCGCTTTGTTTTGCTGCGCCAATTTTCAGTAATAATCAGTATATCGATAGGCTGTTTATTGTTTATCATATGCGACAAGATGCCGGTGATTTCACCGGCGGATACGCTATTTAAACTGCCCAAAATATTTCCTTTTGGAAGTCCAAGATTTGATAGCGGAACAGTCACAACTGCCTTTCTATTAACACTATTATTAATAACCAATGCGCTTGCGTCTATTCGGTTGATGGAGACCGTTATGAAACAAAAGAAATTGGATCATAACCGTTATTTGCGTGCCGGATTTGCTTCTGGCATTACCCATTTTATTGGTGGTAGTTTCGGAGCGATTGGTTCAGTGCCTATTTCAGGAGCAGCGGGATATGTTGAAAAAACAGGGATGAGGGAACGGAAATCGTTTTTAATTGGATGCATCTTAGTCATCTCTGTATCCTTGTTTCCGCCAATAATGAACGTAATATCCGGTATCCCAGCGCCTATAGGCTATGCCGTTACATTCGTCATCTTTGTGAAGATGGTTGGATTATCGCTGAAGGAATTGAAGAAGGTTCTTTATGAAGAACGAACATTTATTGTTAGCGGAGTTTCTCTGTTAGTTGGTGTGGGTTTAATGTTTATTCCAACATCCGCTACGAGCCATTTATCTCCGATTGTAATAGCCATTTTGAATAATGGGTTAATTTGCGGAAGTCTATTGGCGATTATTTTGGAACAAGCGTTAATGTGGAAAGATGCAAATCGATATGAGGATCCCAAAAAAAAGTATCGATAATTTGGAGGGTTAATTATGCATTATCTAATTTCTGTTGTTGGTCTGGTTATTGTTCTATTATTGGCCTGGCTTGCGAGTAATAATAAGCGGAAAATCAAATATCGTCCAATCATCATAATGATTGTTATTCAGTTAGCTTTGGGATTAATTATACTAAAAACAAGTATAGGCGAATTCTTAATCAAAGGGTTTGCCGATAGTTTTTCGAAATTACTCGGATATGCCAACGAAGGAACGAACTTTGTTTTTGGTGGGATTGCCAATGAAGGAGCTCATACCTTTTTCCTGTTTGTGTTGATGCCAATTGTTTTCATGTCAGCATTAATAGGAATCCTGCAACATTACAAAATACTGCCGTTCATTATCAAGTATATTGGTCTGGTGCTAAGTAAAGTAAATGGCATGGGGAAATTGGAATCTTATAATGCGGTTGCAGCCGCAATTGTAGGTCAAAATGAAGTATTTATTTCTGTGAAAAATCAGCTTGGATTATTACCAAAACATCGCTTGTATACATTATGTGCATCTGCAATGTCAACGGTATCCATGTCCATTGTTGGTTCATATATGACCATGCTGGAACCTAGATATGTAGTAGCTGCATTAATATTAAACCTATTTGGCGGCTTTATCATTACATCCATCATTAATCCGTATGAAGTCACAGCTGAAGAAGATATTGTTGAAGTTCAGGAAGAGGGCAAACAAACGTTTTTTGAAATGCTGGGCGAATATATTATGGATGGTTTTAAGGTAGCCATTGTAGTTGGGGTAATGTTAGTTGGTTTTGTTGGAATCATTGCTTTAATTAACGGGGTCTTCAGCGGCATATTTGGTATCTCGTTTCAAGGAATTCTAGGGTATGTCTTTGCACCAATTGCCTTTATGATCGGAGTACCATGGCATGAGGCGGTTCATGCGGGGAGTATTATGGCCACGAAGCTGGTTGCGAATGAATTTGTTGCCATGCTTGACTTTGTTAAGATTCAAGACGGTTTAAGTGGGCGTACTACAGCCATTGTTTCCGTTTTTCTAATCTCATTTGCTAACTTTGGGTCCATTGGTACTATCGTGGGTGCAGTAAAAGGATTGAATGAAAAACAAGGGAATATTGTTGCTCGTTTTGGATTGAAACTTTTATATGGCGCAACACTTGTAAGCGTTTTATCTGCCATAATTATCGGAATTATATTTTAGTTGAATCATTTTCTTTTGAATACAATTTGACTCGAAATAGGGCTGTTCCAAAAGGACGGTTGATGTCGAGGGATATAAAATTTTCACATTAAAGTCGCTAATTTTAGCGGCTTTTTTTCGTGTGTTTACTCAAATTCGGAACGACGAATTGGATGCAGTTCACACCAGTCACGAGCAGTCAGACCATGGTTTTCAGCCTGAACTGTACATTGGATAATTACAGACTATCAGTCCAATATGTTCGATTGATCTATTCGGCTTACTCACAGATCAACCAATTAAATTTATGAAAGTATATATTGACAGGGAAAAAAATGTGTATTACATTTAATCCCGTACTTTTTAAACATTTATCTTTAAAAAGTAACTTGGAATAAAAATAGGTATTATTTGTTAGTTATTCTTCACTTCGAAATGGGTTAGAACAGCGTCTGCAGAAGATACATAGTTAGCGTACATATTCAATATTTGATTTTGGGAGGACAATTAGATGGCTTTATTATTCAAAAATCGGGGCGCTCTGCTGCTTCTAATGTTTAACCTATTTTTAGTCTTTGCTGGCATTGGTCTGGTTATACCAGTGATCCCGCAATATATTACTATTTTAGATATTAACGGAACGATTGCTGGCATGCTTACTGCTTCCTTCGCATTTACACAGTTGGTTTTCTCACCACTGGCGGGACGATTATCCGATTCCTTAGGACGCAAGCGAATGATTGTCGCCGGAATGCTAGTTTTCGCCTGTGCCGAGGTGATATTCGGGTTAGCTGACTCAGCTCTGCTACTTTTTGTTTCTCGGATGATGGGTGGCGTTAGCGGAGCACTCATCATGCCAACGGTTATGGCTTATGTGGCAGATGTAACCTCTGAGGAAGATCGAGCCAAGGGAATGGGATTCATTAACGCTTCGATCTCGACAGGCTACATCATTGGCCCTGGCATCGGGGGATATATTGCCGAATTCGGTATCCGCGTTCCGTTCTATGCTGCGGGGGTCGCTGGTCTGATCGCTGCGATCCTCACTATGATTGTCCTGCCGGAATCACTGTCGTCTATTGTAAAGGGTGATGAGAATAGATTGGCTAATCTGGAACCCAAACGAAGTCTAATTCAACAGTTGCGTTCTACTTACCGCGAGCCTTATTTTATCAGCTTAATTATTGTGTTCGTCATGTCCTTTGGACTTGCCAACTATGAAGCGGTATACGGTCTGTTCGTTGACCATAAGTTTGGCTTCACACCAAAGGATATTGCCTTCATTTTCACATTCGGCTCCATTGGAGGCGCGTTGGTTCAGTTAACCATTTTCGGCTGGATTATAAGCCGTTATGGTGAGAAAGCAGTCATTACAGTTTGCCTGCTACTTGCCGGGGTATTTGTCCTGTTGACGTTATTTGTTCACCAATACTGGCTGATCTTCGCCGTCACCTTTGTTGTATTCTTGTCCATCGATATTTTGCGCCCAGCCATCAGCACTCAAATGTCCATGGTCGCAAAAGAACATCAAGGATATTTGGCTGGACTTAACTCCGCTTTTACCAGCCTTGGCAATATCATTGGGCCGGTAGTAGCTGGACTGATGTTTGATATCAATGTTAACTACCCTTATGTGGTTGCCGGAATCATTCTGATTCTTTGCTTCGGGCTTACACTACGCACAGGAATCAAGCGCGTACAGCGTGCACGTGTTTAACGATTTTCGGAAGACAATGCCAGTAATTCAATTCATACAAATTTGGACATTCTACTGCTATAATCAGATTACTTTTAAACCAAAAGTGATTGACGGGAAAATATTAGCGTTTGGAGTGTTGGTTATGGGAAGAGAATTAGTTGTGAATGAAAATATGTATGGGTATGTGGAGGACAAGGAAATTTCAAAACCTATTATTACGGAATACTGTTCTTTTAATGAAAAGGGCAGTATTTTCCCTCCTCATTGGCATGAACAACTTATGATTTTATATATTGAAAAAGGAAAGATGATTCTCCAGGCTGGTAATCAACAGATAATAGGAGAGCAAGGTACAATTTTAATTGTGAACCCTAATGTAATTCACTCAGGGGAAAATATAAATTCGGACTTAGCATATTATTTATTCAAAATTGACCTTTTATTGCTTTTAGGAAATCAGCCTGATTTACAACAATCCATATACACTGAACTGCTCTTAAAGAATCGATTTCTGTTTGAGGAGAAGATCACGGAGGATGAATTTATCCTTGGCAGTATACAGAAGATGATCCGAGAGTATGAGGAGAAGAAGGAAGGATTTGAGCTTGTTTTAAGGGGATTAACTTATCAAATATTGACTGATCTTATCCGATCTTATACAAAGAAAATACCAGAGCAATCAGAAATAGATATCCAGTATAGAAAATTAAATCAAATTAAGTCAGCCATTAAACATATGGAGAAACATATTTCTGAAAAAATCACATTAGATGATCTTTCAAAGGTTTCTCATTTAAGTCCAGTCCACTTTTCAAGAGTTTTTAAAACGGTGTCAGGTTTCTCGCCGATGGATTTTCTAAATCAGATGCGTGTTCAAAAGGCAGCACAGCTTTTGATAACCACGAATAAGACGATTATTGAAATCGCATTGGAAGTAGGTTTTAATGACGGTAACTATTTTAGTAGAATCTTTAAAAAAATTAAAAATGAAACTCCTAGCAATTTTAGATGCAAATATCTAAAACGCTAAGTGTTTTCTTTTTTTTCTACGTAGTTTAACTCTGCGAAATTCTTTCTTGCTGTAAAGAAGACATGTAATAATTTTCTGAGATAATATTGTGCTACATTGTGTTGTTATTATCCACGCCTCAAAAATTTCATGATGATAAATTATATAAGTAAAAGAAAATCATGAAATTTAAAGAGAAGAGGAATAGAAATGAAGATTTTTGTTACGGGAGCAACCGGGTTTGTAGGTTCTGCTATTGTTCAGGAATTAATTCGTGCGGGTCATGAGGTGCTAGGGCTTGCTCGATCAGAAGCAGCTGCTCAATCGCTTAGCGGAATAGGTGCACAAATTCATAGAGGCGATATGGAAGACCTAGATAGTTTGCGCAGTGGAGTATCGGGGGCTGATGCAGTTATTCATACTGCATTTAATCACGATTTCTCAAAATTCAAAGAGAACTGTGAGAAGGATAAGAGGGCTATTGATGCTATGAGCTCTGTTTTAGCTGGTTCAGACCGTCCGCTTATTATTACATCCGCCCTGGCAGTTCTTCCAAAAGGGAGACTCGTAACCGAAGATACGTTGCCGGTGTTCAGGCCACATGCTAATCCTCGTATGGCTTCAGAAGAGGCAGCTGAGGTAGCGAAGGAGAAAGGGGTTAATGTTTCTATAGTTCGGCTTCCGCCTTCCGTACATGGAAATGGTGATCGTGCTTTTATTCCAACACTAATTGATTTAGCTCGTAATAAAGGTGTTTCGGCTTTTATTGAAGAAGGAAATAATTGTTGGCCGGCGGTACACAGGCTTGATGCTGCTCAACTATTTAGGCTGGTTCTGGAGAGCGAAACAACAGGGGTATATCACGCAGTTGCAGAGGAGGGTGTAGCTTTTAAAGAAATAGCTGCTGTGATAGGGGAAAGACTTAACGTTCCTGTTAAAAGCATAGCTCGCGAGGAAGCTAACAACCATTTCACATGGTTTACTCATTTTGCTGAAATGGATCTAAATTCTTCAAGTGAAAAAACGAAAGAAAAGCTAGGATGGAAACCAAAACAACATGGGCTTCTTAATGATATAGATAGCCTGAACTATTTTAAACTAAAAGGCTAATAAGCAATTAATAAATATTATGTTCAATTCCGTAACGACCGATCTCCATACATTAATTTTGTTCAAGCAAGCATGTTCACAAAAGCAGGATAATTTAGGAATAATGTGGAATAAGTATACAACTTTACCGAATTTGGAGGTCGTGAAATGGCGTTTCCGACACATATTGTCTCATCTGGTGGAATTGTAGAAGATGGAAAAGGAAATATCCTATTAGTAAAAGCCCATGACGATGGTTGGGTGTATCCTGGTGGTATAACTGAAGTTGGAGAAAATCTGATTGATGGCGTGATTCGTGAAATTAAAGAGGAAAGTGGAATAGATGCCGAGGTTAACCATTTAATTAATGTTGTTTCGAATACAGCGGTACATAAATGGTATGACGGTGTAACTGATGTTCCTACGAAAGTGATGTTTGATTTCGTGTGCAAGGCTGTAGGTGGAGAGTTAGCAACTTCTGATGAAACGAGTGAATGTAGGTGGGTTCCCAAGGAAAATGTTCTGGATTGGATCACATTACCTGCCATCCGTATGCGTTATGAAGCTTATTTGAACTTTAACGGTTCTGTGAATTATATCGAATACGTCACGGGAACAATGTCAGAATGTGATATCAAGCTTCAAAGGCGTGTTTAAAGTGTACGAAGGATCAAACAAGAACATAGCTCCAACCCAAGTCGCTACAATAGCGGCTTTTTTATTGTTGGACCAAGTTCTTGCTCCAAACTGAGGACAAGAACTTGATCTGATCATTAAACTCAACAAATACTCACTGAAAAAATACCATCAAATGATATCCTCTCAATATCCTACAGAGCGGTCCCTAGATGTCCTTGATGGATGCTGTTTGCGAAATTCTTTCGCGAATGTCTTCTTCAGTTCGTGGGACAAGAAAATCTACCATCAATTCCGCGTTTGCTTGCACTTCCTCGATGAAAGGACGGAAACTCTGATTATATTCTTGGAACGCAAGTTCATAGTTCCCATGGTTTTTATGGAAAGCATCAGCCAAGGCTGCCGCTCCATCGATTGCGAGTGATCCACCCATGCCAGCAGCCGGAGAGGCGCAGTATCCAGCATCACCGACTAGCGCTACCCTGCCTTTTGTCCACGAGGGCATTTTCATTTGGCACAGTTTGTCAAAGTAAAAAGTTTTGGAGTTCTTCACTTCTTCCAGCAATTCTGGCGTTCGCCAGCCTAGTCCGGAAAATTGATTCAAAATGATATGCCGCTGCTGTTCCTCGTTTCGGTAGTCGTAGGGGAGCTCCTTCTCCGAAGAAAAGCAGAGCACGATATCGGTTTTATTGTTATAAGAGTTCAGCATGACCGCCTTGCCCGGCTCGTTGTACATTTGTGTCGTATTCTCCCGGATCAACAACTTATCCACGATCGTGATAGAGAAATACGTTTTAAGAAAATGCGAAAATTCCGCTTCCTCGCCGAACCATAATTTTCTGACGACCGAATGAATACCATCACAGCCGAACACCAGGTCATAAGAGCGTTTTTGTCCTCCTTTGAAAGCTACCTCAACGCCATTAACTTCTTCCTTCAAAGACGTAATGCTATCCCCGAAAATAAACTCAACGTCATCTTGGACAGCCTCGAACATGATATCCAGCAATACATCTCGCTCAATTTCATATTCATCTTCTGCAAGCTGCTCACGGATTTCGACTCTTTCAGTGACATCATCGGAATTTTTGAATTCCATTAATTCCATGTCTATTTTATTCGACTGGATTTGGTCTAGAAGCCCCATACGTTTTGCAATGTCGGCGGTATTTTCGCGGATATTTACAGGTGTGCCGCCTTTTTTAAGACCTTCAGCAATCTCAACAACGGTCACGTTGTAGCCAAACTGCTTCATCCAGTAGGCTGTTGAGATGCCGGCGAAACTCGCCCCGCTAACTAGAATATTTTTTATCATATTCGTTCCTCCCATGATCCATAATAGTTCTAATGATGTTGTATAGAATAAAATAGCTTTGTGAACTGAATATGAATGGCTCGTGCAGAGCTAGTCGTTGATATTTTCCTCAAGAAAAGCCAAGTTTGATTGTGGGGAGTATGGCTCCACTAATAATTATGGATATGGGTTGTATGAAGTAAGCATGAAGCCTGCCAAAAATACAGGCATCGTATATCATACTTTTTCACCTACACAGGACCTGCTCATGGCACGCAATGGGATGAGATTGATATTGAATTCTTAGGAAAAGACACGACCAAAGTACAGTTTAATTATTTTACGAATGGGGTCGGTGGTCATGAGAAGGTTATTAACCTTGGCTTTGATGCATCACAGGGATTCCATACCTATGCTTTCGACTGGCAACCAGCAATATCCCCATAACTCCCGGTAAAATTATGATGAACATATGGAATGGGACCGGGATTGATAGTTGGTTAGGTGCTTATAACGGTGCCAATCCATTGTACGCTGAATACGATTGGGTTAAATATACGAGTAATTAGTTATGCAGAAGCAGCCGCTCAGCGGCTGCTTTTGTTTTTTCAAGAGCACGAGGTACCTCCTGAAAAGAAATTTCGAGTAGAAGATGTTAATGAAATTATCGGCAATTCCGATAAAAATAGCTGAGGGGATTATGGAAGAATGCTCTGGGCAGCCTAGGGGCAAGCGATTCATATACAGTTCATAAATGCAATTTACAATAAGATAAATTCTTGTTAGTAACGTGTTTTACGAAAAGCTGCTAATTACAGATAAATATGGAGGTAAGATTCGTTTGGAATTGTTTGAATTTATTTTATTGATGCTGGTGGCGGTCTCTTTATCCAATTTAGTAAACCGGTTTATACCTTCGATCTCCGTGCCTATTATTCAAATCGTGCTGGGGATGTTGATTACTTTGCTACCCTTGCACTATGAACTGAAATTAAATCCGGAGCTGTTTTTACTTCTATTCATTGCCCCGTTACTGTTCAATGATGGCAGGCATGCGGATAAAGAAGCACTGTGGAAGCTAAAGAAACCGATCCTTTTGCTTGCACTGGGTCTGGTATTTGTGACAGTAGCCGTGATGGGATATTTCCTGAATTGGTTACTTCCGGTCATCCCGCTGGCGGCAGCCTTCGCATTGGCAGCAGCACTAGCGCCTACCGATGCTGTGGCCGTAGGCGCACTGGAGCAGAAAGTGAAGATCCCCCATCAGACAATGCAAATTCTTGAGGGAGAGTCTTTGATAAACGACGCATCAGGGCTGGTCTCCTTTCAGTTTGCCGTAGCCGCAATGGTCACAGGTGTATTCTCTTTCAAAACCGCCAGTATCAGCTTTATTGCGATTTCACTTGGCGGTGTGGTGTTGGGCCTGCTGCTCACCTTAGTAAAATATGGTGTGGTGAAGTGGTTGCGCAAACTGGGAATGGAGAATGTCACGCTTCATATGCTGATTGAGATCCTGACTCCATTTTTAATTTTCATGGCTGCAGAGGAATTGGGGGTCAATGGTATCCTGGCCGTTGTCGCCGCAGGAATTGCCCATTCTTTCGGTTACAAGAAAATGAACCCTGAAGTAGCCAAGCTAAGTGTTGTATCCAAAAGCACCTGGTCAGTTATTATTTTTGTATTAAACGGACTCGTTTTCCTCTTGCTTGGAACACAGCTTCCTGATATTATCCAGACAATTTGGAGTAACCCCGAAATAGGTAATTTTAAAATCATTATGTACACACTATTATTGACTTTTGCTGTACTCGGACTGCGTCTCATCTGGGCAATGCTGATGGATATTTTCGAAGGGACCAAACCGCGTGATCCTTGGGCGCTGAGGTTGAAGAAGGCGCTTATCCTCAGTCTTTCGGGAGTTCGGGGAACGATTACACTGGCGAGTACCTTGTCACTGCCGTTTTTACTTAATGATGGCACTGCATTTCCAGCCAGAGATCTGATCATTTTCCTCGCAGCAGGAGTTATCCTGTGGACACTTCTGGCATCCAACTATCTGTTGCCGCTTTTATTGGGTAAAGAAACACAAACGGAGCAGGAAGAGGACGAAATTCAGGCGAAAATTGAGATTCTGAGGAATGTGGTTACCGGATTAAATGAACTGATCACGGACCAGAATCGTCTTGCGACCGCCCAAATCATCAATACGTATACTTCCAGAATACGAACACTCAAGAAAGATGAGAAGAAGGATAAGGCACAGCGGTCCTTGGGTTTGTCCATATTGAAATGGGAAAGAGAAAATACGCTGCATGCGCTTGAAAAGAAAGAAGTGAATCCATACACAGCGTACCGTTACCTTAACCGAATTAACAAACTGTTGTTTATGCACACAAGAGATGCCCGTTATAAAAAAGAGTTTTTCCCCGTTAAGCATTGGGACGAAGTGTTCGGGATGCTGCAGCAAGTCCGGTTAAGCTTCCGTGAAAGAAGGGCTGAATTGAATAGTCTTAGAATTAAAAATATTACTTATGTCATTAAGCAGCTAAATGTTCAACTCGTAGAAGGCGAGCAAGATATGGAGATGGTCAGCTCGCTAATTCTGCAGTATGAACGAATGTTGCTGGGTCTGACCAGAAATGAAAAGGACACCGGCACCCGAAAGGAGTTTGGCATATCGCTGCAGGAGCTGGCCCGAGTCGGAATTCAGCTGGAGAGAGACAACATCCAGTCCATGTTCGAGACAGGCAGGATTTCAAGACAGGGCGTGAAGGAGATGAAACGAGATATTCTATTCATGGAGCATGATTTGCGAGAAGAGACAAGCTGAGAGGTGCCGTTCGATGTTTTTGTCAAAAACCTAGGGGGAATGCAAAGATCCCTTCCGAAAGCTCAGTGAAGAAAACCGCTATTTTAGCGGTTTTTTTTGTTTTTATGGAACTTTGGAACTTTGTCCTTGACCTGAATACTCATAGGCTGTTTTTAGGCAAGGAGTTGCCTAGAGGATATAAGTGTGTTAAAGTACCTATTAACCAAACATCCTACGTTTAAAAAATAGATGAAATGAGGGCTTACGAATGCTTCAGAAAACAAATCGGCTGACACTGGTCGAGCAAGTCGCATTGCAAATGGAAAGACAGATCGAATCTGGCAAGTGGGCTGTCGGGACTCGTATTCCTGCTGAACCAGAATTGATGGTCGAGTTGAATGTTAGCCGTAATACATTGAGGGAAGCCATTCGGGCGTTGGTCCACGCAGGACTCTTGAAGACAAAACAAGGGGACGGGACGTATGTCAGCTCTTCGAGCGTGCTGGGCGTTGTGCTACATAAACGAATCATGCGCTCCGATACAATGCAGACATTGGAAGTCCGGCATGCGCTCGAGCGCGAGGGAGCCCATCTTGCCGCACAGCGCAGAACGGACGACGAGGCGCGCGAACTTCTTCTCCAATTGGAACGCTGGGAGGCGGCAGCAGCACGCGGTGACATGGATGGAATTGTAACAGAGGATATCCGTCTACACCAAGGCATCATCGCGGCGTCTCATAATGAAATCTTAATCGAATTATACAACCATATCGCGGACGCATCACAAGATACGATTATCAGCTTGACTCGTTATGAAATCGGCGCGAGTTTCAAGGAGATGCACCGGCATCTGGTTGAAGCGATAGTTGATCAAGATGCCGAACGTGCCGTGGCAGCGGTTCACCGTCATATTGCGGAATCGAAAGCTGTTTTTGAGGTCAAAGGAGATGAGCAGCCATGAGCGTACTAAGCGATACAAAGTCAACGATTGGGAAGAAACCGTTGTCGTTGGCTTGGCCAATCATCCTCGGCATCGTTCTGATTGCAATGATTATGCGGTCGCCGTTAACATCGGTAGGCCCATTGATCGGCTCGATTCGCGAATCCCTCGGACTGTCAAATGCTACGGCTGGTCTGCTCACTACGCTACCGTTGCTTGCTTTCGCGCTGCTCTCACCGTTCGCCCCCTTTCTGGCACGCCGTCTTGGGGTGGAACGAACCCTTCTTTATGCTTTGGTTTTACTCATAGTAGGTATTGCGATCCGTTCGTTGGCCGCAACAGCTTCTTTGTTTGCAGGAACTGCTTTGATTGGGTTGGCGATTGCGGTGTGCAACGTACTCATACCAAGTCTGGTTAAACGTAATTTTGCTCATCAAGTCGGTCTCATGACAGGTGTGTACTCGGTGTCGATGAATTTATCCGGTGCGATTGCATCCGGTGTCAGTGTTCCGGTCGCCCGTGATCTCGGTTTCGGCTGGAATGGCGCGCTCGGCATTTGGGGCGTACTCGTTCTTTTGGCTGCATTGTTCTGGTTGCCTCAAGCTCGGGCGAGTAGGGGGGCTGCCGTATCGGCAACAAGTGGTGCGCTCAAGCGTCGAAGTCTGTGGCGTTCGCCTCTAGCATGGATGGTTACGTTTTTTATGGGGATACAGTCTCTCCTTTTCTATGTTTTGGTCGCTTGGTTGCCAGAAATCATGACAAGCCGGGGATTGAGTGAAGACAGCGCCGGTTGGATGTTATCGCTGTTTCAAACTGCTGCGCTGCCTGTAGCGTTCATCGTGCCGATTGTTGCGGGACGCATGAAGAACCAACGTTTACTGGTCATCATCATGACTATCCTGTTGTTTGTTTCATTGGGAGGTCTTTACTTTGGGGGAAATGCGCTCATTTCGTTATGGACAGTTTTACTCGGAATTGGTGGGGGATGTGCGTTCAGCTTGGCCATGATCTTTTTAAGTTTGCGGACGAAAGATGCCCACGATACAGTTTCTTTGTCCGGCATGTCGCAATCCGTAGGATATTTGCTGGCAGCAACTGGACCGATCTTGTTTGGTTTGCTTCATGACATCACGGCAAGCTGGAACCCCCCGCTATTGCTTCTGCTTGGCGTTAGCGCTTTGCTGCTCCTGTTTGGTTTGGGCGCATCCGGCAATCGCACGGTATAAGAGAGAAGAATAAGCAGAGCTTGTGTAACACGCCGAATTCCAACGGCAGATGCAGAATGAGATTTGTAGCATCAATTCTGTCGGTTCTGCCGGAATACCATTTCAACTTTAAGGCAACCAAAAAGAATCGTTTATCCAAAAGACTATGTTGTTTGGGATGACTATCCATTTACTTAATAAAACCATTCGTTTAGATCTAGATTAAAATATTGATCTAGTTTCAAAATTCCTGTCGAGGGATACAACATCATCCCATTGAAAGTCGCTATTTTAGCGACTTTTTTTGTTTTAATGCTCCAAATTCTTGTCTGCTGTTACGGTTATGTATTACAAAAGGAACTTAATTTGAAGATAGGATGTTATACGGTTGACCTCAGAAAGTTCTTAGAGTAAAAAAATGGATTATTTAGAATCGATACGATTTGGTTTAGCGTCATGAATATATATCACATGACATTTTTTTGATGTTTGCAGTTGGAAAACCGAAAAACTCATGTTCAGAATTGGTTCAGAATAGTTCGATATACTTTGCATGTAATTGCAATTTTTAAAATGTACACGAGGGGGAACATGAATTGAAGGGAAAACCAAACCAAAAAAGGTCCCAGATAGCGAGTTCAAAATTTGAACTCATTAGAATTCCATTTATAGGGAAATAATAAACGCGGGAGGAAGAACATGAAAATTTTCAAACGAGGTCTGGCGATAGTATTGGCATTCCTGATGACGGTGGCGTTCATACCGCAGAATTATGCAGAAGCTGTTTCCGACGAATGGGAACAACTAAGTCCATTCCCAACAGCTAATACAATTAATGATGTAACCTATGGCAACCATCAATTTGTCGCAGTGGGACGAAATCAAGTGATTCTCACTTCCACTGACGGGAAGAATTGGATGGTTTCGGATCATCCAGAAGCCATTAATTCCAGTCTATCAAGTGTCAGCTACGGCAATGGCAGATTTGTCGCGGTTGGATCAAGCGGATTGGTAGTAACTTTGGTAGACGGGGAAACAGAGTGGAAGATTCAGAAGCAAAATATTACAACTTACGGTATATCTAGTGTTGTATACGGCACCGGGAAGTTTGTAGCAGTAGGGGCCGACGGGAAAGTGATGACCTCGACCGACGGGATGACTTGGACGGGACAGACCGTAGGCAGTACAAGTAACTTTCACATGGGTGTTACATATGGCAAAGATAAGTTTGTTGGAGTAGGGATTAGAGGATTTGTCATTCAATCCGCCGACGGGATTAGTTGGAGTACCAAAACGGTTAGTACTACTAACATGTTTTACGGAGTAACCTATGGCAACAACAAATACGTAGCCGTAGGGCAGAGTGGCTTGATTATGACATCGACAGATGGGACGAACTGGAACAGTATGACGAGCAATACCTCTGCCACTCTGAATAAAGTAATCTATGACAATATCAGCAACTTATATGTGGCGGTAGGCGGAGGAGGGACCATTGTTACTTCTCCTGATGGTACGACCTGGACAGTTCAAATAAAAGAGACTGCTAAGGATCTTAACGGCATCGGAACTGGAGATGGACTCATTGTGGTCGTTGGGTACAGCGGTGTGATCTTGACTTCAGACAATGGGATCTCATGGACAGACCAGTTGAAGGGAACGGCGGCAGGCCTCGAGGGCTTAGTTTATGGCAATGGTATGTTTGTTGCTGTAGGGAATGAACTGGTGGGATCGACAACCTCACAAAGTTTGATTCTCACATCTCCAGATGGGAAGGCTTGGATTAA
This sequence comes from Paenibacillus sp. LK1, assembly GCF_002750415.1. Classification (NCBI taxonomy): domain Bacteria; kingdom Bacillati; phylum Bacillota; class Bacilli; order Caryophanales; family Paenibacillaceae; genus Paenibacillus; species Paenibacillus sp. LK1. The sequence continues at coordinate 129,541 of NZ_PEII01000016.1, read as the reverse complement.
CCGGAAGCCATCCGTAGCACCTTTTACGCGAGATTATATTGGAAGTGTTAGTTATGGTAATGGCAAATTTATTGCATTGGGGTATAAGGAATCAGCCGCATTCCAGGGCCTTATTATGACCTCGTCCAATGGGATATCCTGGACTGAGCAAACGTATGGTGAGGGTACGCTTTTAGGAAGTGTATATGGAGATCAGCAATATGTAATTGTAGGTGCTAACGGCACGATACTGACTTCATCAAATGGGGAGACTTGGACGAGCCAGGCTAATGAATCGTCAGACGTGCTCTATGGTGTCAGTTATGGAAACGGTCTATATGTCGCAGTAGGTGGCAGCACAGTTTTAACGTCTTCTGATGGGATAACATGGAAGCAACAACCCACTGACTCTTCAACCTATCTGTATAATGTAACCTACGGCAACGGTTTGTTTGTAGCGGTCGGGGAAGGCGGAAAGATCATTACTTCCTCCGATGGGTTAACCTGGACGGATCAAACGAGCACGGTATATAGCGCCCTGCATGGTATTCATTATGACGAGAATGGCTTCAAAGCCGCTGGGGCTTCCGGAACCATTGTAACTTCGACAGATGGAATCACTTGGACGAAGCAACCTAGCGGTACTAACATTTATCTTATGGATATTGTTTCGAGCGGAAGCGAAGATGTAGTGATCGGACAGGAGGGGGTCATTTTACGGAAAACGGTAACGAACAGTACAATCAATCCCACAACTGGATTTTTCGATAAATACAGCTCATCACCGGATTACAAGGATGTAACAACAGAAGTTGTCTTAAACGGAAATGAACTTACTGGAATTACCAATGGGGTTGAAGTACTTGTGCTGGGTACCGACTATAACGTTGTTGCTGGTACGGTGACGATCAGTAAAGAGTATTTGTCGAAACAAGCGGAAGGAACGCTAAACTTGATCTTCACCTTTAGTAAGGGAGCACCACAGAAGCTGGAAGTTACAATCAGTGACACGACACCGCAGATGCTAACGGTTAGCTATTTGCCCGGAGATCACGGCGCTTTCGAAGGTACAAGCGAAAATGTAGCAATTGGTGGACATCCGGCAACGGTGCCAACAGTCACGCCAGCGGAGGGATATCATTTTGCAGGATGGAGCAGCGATGGCGGGATTACAAAGCTTACAAGTCAACAAGTAACTGCAGTTACGGTGACAGCTGATGTGACGTATACCGCGTATTATAAAGTGTTTGTCATGGGGGACGCCGATGGCGACGGTAAAGTGACGGCTGCGGATGCACTTCTGTTGAGCAAATATATCAAAGGCAAGATCACACTAACGCCCGAGCAATTGCAGGCGCTTGACATGAATGGTGACTGTAAATGGGACGATGAAGATATCAAAGTGATTCTTGCCATCTCCGTGGGAAAGGGTTGATATAATGCGTTGGAAAAAAATCATATCTACAATGCTGGCGGCCGTAATGCTGTTGCCTTTCGGAACGACGGGTTATGCGGAGTCAGAAATAGCGTCAAACTCAATGAAGGTAAGCAGCGAAGAAGGGTATCCCGGAGATTCCGTTAGCGTGTCGGTATTTTTGACACCTGAGGAAATGATTAACCAATACGACATTTCGATTGGGTTCGATACCAACTCTCTGGAGCTGGAATCCGGAAATGAAGTGACAGATGAATTAGGGAGCTTTACAGATGAGGGAGATTTTGCAACGGATCTCTCCATTGATGGGACAATCAATGTAAAGGCTAATCCAGTATTGGTTGTAGAAAGAGATACAAAGGTGTTCACACTTCATTTCAAAATTAAGAACACTGCACAGTCTGGGGATTCTAACTTGAGTTTGCTCAAATACGAACTCTATGAGGGTAATGATATCGCTTCGACTACAGTAGAGAACGGAAAAATCACAGTAAAGGCAACAAATGCAGCGCACTCCGTTACGTTCGACTCGCAGGGAGGGAGCACGGTAGAGCCGGCGACTGATGTGGCTAACGGCATGACATTGAGTGCTCCATCAACGCCTAATAAGGCGGGTTACACGTTTGCAGGGTGGTATAAAGATGAGTCCGGTACTAAAGCTTGGAATTTCGAAGAAGACGCTGTAACGTCCGATGTAACGCTGTACGCCAAGTGGACGCGGCACGCAGCACAGATCCAGATCGGTTCGGTCAGTGGTGCGCCGGGGTCTACAGTGGACGTACCGGTAACAGTGATCGACTCTACCTATGGAATTGCAGCTCACAGCCTACAGATTGATTTTGACACAGAGGGTCTGGAAGTAACGGGCGTTGTGGGTAATTCAGGAGATTACTTCGACTCCAATTACGATAACGATGCAGGCTGGCTCAAAACAGTATGGGTAGACAGCGATGCAGGAGATACGCCAATTGCGGCTGGAGAGAAGTTGTTCACCGTCAGCTTCAAGATTAAGGGCGAGGCGACTTTAGGTGATAAGGCACTGACGGTTCAGACAGAAGAACCCACTCTTTTCTCTATCCTGGATTCGTCCGGGGAAGAGATGAATAAAACGTTGATCCCTGGCAAGGTAACGGTAAAAGAGGGACCGATACAACACACTGTATCGTTCGACTCCATGGGAGGTAGTGTGGTTTCCAGTATCGCCAATGTGGATAGCGGCAAGACAATCAGTGCTCCGCCAGCGCCGACGAGAGCGGACTACACATTCGCAGGCTGGTACAAAGAACCAGCGGGAACAAATGCTTGGAACTTTGCGGCAGATATAGTCATATCTGATATGACATTGTTTGCGAAGTGGACAACCGGTGGTTCTAACAATGGTTCAAACAATGGTTCAAATAGTTCGAATAACTCTGGCACGCCATCAATTCCAAGTACACCGACCGTCGAGAAACCTGCGGGCTTACAAGTCATTGTTGACGGCATTGTGAAAGACCAAATTGCTACAGGATCGATGACTAAAGAAAACGGCAAATCGGTGTTGACGGCTACGATCGATCCATCCAAACTAGTTGATCAGCTCAAACAGGCGGCCAACAAATCCACCGTGATTATCCCCGTAACCGGAAGTGTGGACACAGTATTGGTCGTTTTGACGGGTGAAGCGGTGAAGAGTATGGAAAACAAGCAAGTGATTTTGGAAGTTCAGACGCCAAACGGTACCTACAAGCTGCCTGCCGGGCAAATCGCCATTGATAACATTTCCTCTAAACTGGGCGAACAGGTCAAACTTTCGGACATTGTCGTTCATGTGGAAATTACCAAGAGTAATGAGGCTGTGGTGGTTCTCGCGGAAACTGCGGCGGCTCAAGGAGGATTTGAGATTGCGGCTCCGCCTGTTACCTTTAATGTTACGGCATCCTACAAAGGTAAAACGGTAGGCGTCGAGCAGTTCAGCAGCTACGTGAAACGCGAAATTCCGCTTCCCGCTGGCGTTGATATGAGCAAGGTGACAACGGCAGCCGTGCTGAATTCAGATGGAAGTGTACGCCATGTTCCGACCTATATCACAAGTCGTGATGGGAAAAATTATGCGACCGTGAACAGTCTAACCAACAGCGACTATTTCCTGGTCTGGAATCAGAAGAACTTCGCAGATGTGGAAGGTCATTGGTCGAAGCAGGCCGTAAATGATATGGCTTCCCGCTTAATTATCAAAGGTAAAGACGAGAACCATTATGAACCTGATGCTGTCATTACAAGGGCAGAACTCACAGCCATCGTGGTTCGCGCGTTGGGCTTGTCTGATAATGGCAACGAGACGACGTTTACTGATGTTACGTCCAGTGATTGGTATGCTGGCGCTATCGCCAAGGCTGTGGAATATGGCTTGATTGAAGGCTATGAAAACCAGACCTTCGCTCCTAACCAAACCATTACTCGGCAAGAAGCATTGGTGATCATGAACCGGGCTTTGAGACTCGCGGGTCTAGAAACCGACGGAGCCGATGCAATATCTCTGCTGTCTCCGTTTGCAGACCAAGCAGCGGTTGCTGCCTGGGCGAAACAGGCCATGGCTGCAGCCGTGAAGAACAGACTTGTGGAAGGATCGACTGAAGGCTTGATGCCAACAAAGAACCTGACTCGGGGCGAAACTGCAGCGATAGTACAACGTTTTTTGGTAGGAAGCAATTTGATCGATAATCAGAATAACTGACAAATAGTTTAACAATATTACAAACCAGCCTACTATATATTTTTATTAGAGGCTGGTTTTTCTTTTTTATTACTTGATGGAGGAGAAGAACTTTCAAGTCTCAATCACTTCCTGACGATGTATAAAAACTTCATAAATTCCTTCGTTTTTATAACAGAGATTTTTCATTTAGATTGTGTATGCTGGTCTTAAGGAAACGAAATGGAAAAATGTATTCGCATTACGTAACTGGTGCGTCTGCACAAAGTATTGTAGAGTTGTAGGAGCAATTACGCGATGAAGGTGAGAAATATGGAGATCAATAATATTCTTGTTGTAGACGATGAACCGGAAATTCGAGAAGCTCTCGTTATTTACTTAAAAAGCAATGAAGTAGATGTATTTACGGCCTCTAACGGATTGGAGGCACTGGAGATCCTTGAACAAGAAACGATTCATCTTATTATCATGGACCTCATGATGCCGCAGCTTGATGGGATCAAGACGACATTTAAAATTCGTGAAGATAAAAATATACCGATCATTATGCTTTCCGCCAAATCGGAGGATAGTGACAAGATTTTGGGACTTAATGTTGGAGCCGATGACTATATAACAAAACCATTTAATCCCTTGGAACTGGTCGCTAGAGTCCGATCTCAGCTACGCCGGTTTACGAATTTAGGTTCCTTTCACTCCATTGGGGAAGAGATCATTCAAGTGAAAGGACTCGTGTTGAACAAAAGCTCGAAAACTGTTGAAGTGGATGGAGAGGACGTTAGACTGACTGCGAAGGAATACAAAATTTTGGAGCTGTTAATGGAGAACAAGGGCCGAGTTTTCTCGATTGAAGAGATTTATGAACGCGTGTGGAATGAACCGGTTTTTGCTTCAGAGAATACGGTTGCCGTACATGTGAGAAATATTCGTGAAAAAATTGAGATCAATCCTAAAGACCCAAAATATTTGAAGGTGGTATGGGGAATTGGATACAAAATTGAGAAAAAGTAAAGCGGATCGAACGATTGGAATCGACCCTCTTGTCCTCATCATCGCAGTTATTTTAGGGATCTTCTTACTTATTAACGAGTATTCATACTTGGGGGTGGGTCTGAGATTTTCAACTTCACGTTTTATTTTGGAACTACTTTCCATTATTATCTTGGGTTTGTTGGTAGCCAGACTGTTTCGTTATATTAAGGCGCCTCATAATAAACGTACCTTCTGGGATGGCAGTGTGTTGCTAGATTACTTTTATATTTGGAGGACCGGCTTTAGAGCCAGTCTGCAAAACGGGAGACTAACGTTTGGCCTCATTATTATGTTTCTGCTGACCGCCTTAGCCGGCATTTGTTTTTGGGAGGCAGTCACATATTACGGAGAGGGATGGCTCATCCTTTATTTGTTGCTATTTGTGCTGTTTGTGGTTCCTTATATGCTCTCCAAGCTTAGACGTTTCATCGCCATCATCAATGGAAGTAAAAAGATTGCCGAAGGGAATATTAAGAGTTCAATTCAAGATGCTGCCGGAAACGATTCCCTATCTGAACTTGCTGGCTATATTAACAATATGAAAGCCGGGTACCAAAGCGCATTGGAACATCAAATGAAAAGCGAGCGGTTAAAAACGGAACTGATAACCAACGTATCGCATGATTTGAAGACTCCGCTTACTTCGATTATCAACTATGTCGATTTATTAAAAAAAGAAAATCATTCTTCGGAAACCAGCCGAGCTTATATTGAAACGCTGGAGCGCAAGTCGCTTCGACTGAAACTGTTAATTGAAGACCTGTTCGATATCTCTAAGATGGCCAGCGGTTCAATAGAGCTGGATATGGAGTACGTCGATGTGGCAACATTATTGACACAAGCGATAGCGGAATCCAACACTCATATGGGACAGGAGTCGCTCGAAATGCGGGAGAGGATTGCCAAGTTCCCGATCCATGCGTATTTGGATGGTAATAAAATATGGCGTGTATTTGAAAATCTAATTAACAACGCGCAGAAATATTCACTTCCAGGAACTCGCATCTATATTTACTTGGACGAGACGGATGCTCTGGTAAGATTCAAAATTCAAAACACCTCTGCCTATGAGATTGATTTTGATGCGGAAGAATTGTTTGAACGTTTCAAAAGAGCAGACGAATCCCGCCAGACAGAGGGCTCGGGCCTAGGTCTAGCTATTGTGAAAAGCATCGTTGAGTTGCATGGAGGGCAGATCAAAGTCGAGATTCACGGCGATCAATTCAACGTTATTGTGCATTTACCCAAGAAGCGCTGAATGAAATATAAGATCATCAACAGGGTACATATGTTGGTGATCTTTTTTTGCGAATTAAATTCAACGGTACTAACTCAATAATCCCCAACGGAAAGCATAGGCAACGACCTGTGTCCGATTTTTTGCACGCAGCTTGGTCATCAAGCTGCTTACGTAATCTCTCACTGTATACTCGCTGAGGAACAACAAGGAAGCGATTTTCTTGTTATCATAACCTTCCGCCAGAAGTTCGAGAACGGTTGCCTCTCTTTCTGTTAAAGCGATGGCCATCGTTTTGGCGGTGTTTTCCTTCTCTTTCCTAGATAAAAACAAACCAATCCTTTTCCCCACTTGTTCAAGCAAATCCAGCTCAGCCTTCGTGCAATCAAATGAATCTCCCATTTGGTCAAAAGTGACCCAGCCATACAATTGATGCTCGTGAGCAATCGGTATAAATATAATCGAAGACAACTGAAATAACTGGATATGCTCATCCCTTAGATAAGGTTTTGGATTTTTCAAATAGATCGGTCTTTTAGAGTTGAAGATTAGATTTTGCTCGGTCAATTGTCCTTTCATACTCTGAATTTTTGGAAGTTCTTCACCAATGACCCCATAGAACTGGTTGGACCAAGGTACATAGGCATAGAAGACACAACGTTTGTAATTGAAATACTTCTCACATTTTTTCAGGATAAAGGCTAGATCTGAAGCTCCCGAAGAACTTACTAGGAGTTGGTTTAATTGGTCCAGCAAACGCAGTTTTTTTAATTCGTTATTTTCCTCCGTTTCATGATTACCAGACTCCGTATCAGCCCACTTATGAAAGCTATGCATCAGATACGAAAAGACTGATAACATGAACATAAGCGGGTCCAACATCCGTTGATGTTTCAGTTGTATTAATAGTGTTAGTAAAGATTTTTCCAATATAATTTGAAGCCATTGTAAGCTTGCCATATTTAAAATAGTTAGCTGGGATTGAACCCAGGTATCCAAATAAGAAGAATAATGATTATCCATATGATCCAAGTCTGAATAAGTAAACATCTGAAAAAAGGATCTCATCAGTACTTCCGTTTCGATCCGATGTGTTTCAGAAATATTAGCTTCCGCGATCAGGTAAATGTTTGTGTTTTCTTCGAGCTGTTTGCTATGCGTTTTGAAAAATAATACAAATTCCTGAAAAGTCATTTCAGTATATGGATGAAAATTTTGTGTCATAATAAGTCGTTCCCTTCAAATGAAATACCCTACAAATGGGGGTATACAATCCATTATTACACAGAACTTTATAGGATAGTATTTCAAAATTAAAGGAGTAAGATTGAGGAGTACAAGTTCATGAATCTTACTATGAAGAAATGGAGCGGTTGAATCTTATGAAATTAAATGAAAAAGTAGCTATTGTTACAGGTGGTGCTAGTGGAATTGGAGAAGCCACCGTTCGCCTTTTCGCAAAAGAAGGAGCAAAAGTGGTCATTGCTGACTTTTCTGAACATGGTAAAGAACTAGCTGCTGAACTCAACGGGGAAGGTCATGATACGTTATTTGTCAAAACAGATGTGACTAAAGAAGAAGATATTAAACACATGATTAATGAAACCGTTGAGAAATACGGTAAGCTGGATATTATGTATGCAAATGCAGGGGTTGCTGATGACGAAATCGCTGATGTATTGTCATATGATAAATGGAAACGGACGATCGATATTAACTTGTCAGGTGTATTTCTTTCCGATAAATATGCGATTGAGCAGTTCCTTAAGCAAGGAAATGGTGGAGTTATTGTTAATGCTGGCTCAATCCACAGCTTTGTTGCGTTGCCTAAAACGACAGCGTATGCCTCGGCAAAAGGAGGCGTTAAACTGTTAACTCAGAATTTATGTACTGCATATGCAAGCGAGGGAATCCGTGTCAACGCGGTATGTCCAGGATACATTGAAACGCCTCTGTTGAAAAATGTAGATGTAAAAAGCAAAGAATATTTAACTTCACTTCACCCACAGGGCAGACTTGGACGACCAGAAGAAGTAGCAAAAGCTGTGTTATTCTTAGCCAGCGATGATGCTAGTTTCGTGAATGGTACAACCTTGCTTGTTGATGGAGGGTATACCGCACATTAATTTTGGTGAGATAAAAGATGATTTTATCTGAAAACCAATGTTCAAATCGAAATAAACCTCTAATCATTGAAGAATTCATTCATGATTAGAGGTTTTCTTTTACATACGGCCGAGGCTATAGAAGCTTCCTAAAATACCCTTTGACAGAGCATTAAGGTTTGCTGCATACTGACTTTATAAAGTTGTTTTATAAAGATGGTTACAAAACGCACGGGCTACATTAGAAAGGACCAATGGAGATACAGGAGGTGAGCGTTATGGTATATATAATTTTAGCAGCTATCATTTGGATTGGGGCATATGCGGCTTTGAAATTGTCGAATCAGCCTATAGAAGTGAAGCCAGTTCGATCCATTAATGATCTTTTTGAATAGATAAAGGAATTGCCATAGATACTTAATAAGTTTGCTTTATAAAGATAAATAATAAATCCCACTTGAAGTCGGAGGATTTAAAATGATTAAACTCGTAGTAACTGATCTGGACGGAACATTTCTGAATAATCAAGGCTCGTTTGATCATGAACTTTTTAATGAAGTACATGAAGAAATGCAAAAGAAAGGAATAACGTTTGTTGCCTGTACGGGAAAACAGTGTGAACGAGTAGAAAAGTTGTTTGGTAACCATGGAAAAGGAATTTGGATTCTCGGAGATAGCGCGGCCAGAATTAAGAAAGATGGAAAAGTCGTCAAAGAGTTTAGCATTGATCGCACGCTTGTTCTGCGAGCCATTGAAGAAATTCAAGGTTTTGATCCCCAAATGACAATCATTGTATGTGCAAGCGATGCAGCATACGTACATTCCTCGATCTCTGATGATATGTACAACGTAGTTAAAGGCTCTTATGAACAAGTCATAAAAGTGGATTCCTTCTCTGAAATCGAGAGTGATTTTATCAAAATAACCGTATTTGATACAGAAGGCAGAAGCACAATGCTTAGAAAACATGTAGAACAAACGTTAAATGGGAAAATCTATATTGTCGACTCTGAAGCCAGATGGCTGGATATTACTGCTCTTCATACTCATAAAGGCGAAACGGTAAAAAAATTACAGGATATGCTGGGGGTAACTGCGGAGGAAACGATGTCGTTCGGTGATGGAGAAAACGATGTTGAACTGATGACAATTGCTAAGTACAGCTTTGCTGTTAGCAATGCTTGCGAGAACACCAAAAAAGCAGCAAGTTTCATCACAAAATCTAATGAAGAAAACGGCGTTCTAATAACCATTCAAAAAATGATGGATTTACAGTAGGACTGGCTCTAAACATTCAAATAGAAATTACTATATGACAAAGGCTGTGAAAAGGAGCGTGTGATATTTGCATAAAAATGTATATTTGTCAGGCTCTATACTTACTTCTGGGGAACGACGGAAATTGGAACGGTTAAATACGATTATGGAAGCACATTTCTTAACCACACATCTACCACATAGAGACATAGAAACTCAATTTCTGGACTCAAAAAGTAGAGATGAAATGTTCAAATTCACTGTTAAGGCGATAGAAGAATGTGATATGTTTGTCGCTGTTATAAACAACAATGGCTTGAATTTAAGTAATACCTGCTGGGAGCTTGGTTATGCTTATGCGCATAAGAAACCTATCTTTTGTCTACATGAAGGTGAATTCGATATCAATCAATGGGGACAACTCATGTTGATGAATTCTTCAGTTGTTTGTCATAATGTGGAAGAACTTAAAGAACAATTAGATCTTACATTACAAAAAATAAGTGCACCCTCATAATTGATCAGAAATACAAATAAAACGGTACGAAGTACCATATGAAACAAACGCCGGCGACCTTAACAGGTGACCGGCATTTCGCTTATTTTTTCGGCATTTTACTCTCATCCATGTATAACAGGTTCCAGCGGTGACCGTCCAGGTCGGCAAATCCTGCGCCGTACATCCAGCCGTCGCTTTCACTCGGTTTGCCAAAGATGCTTCCTCCAGCAAACTCCACTTTTTGAATAAAGGTATCTATTTCTTCTCTGCTTTCAGCGCCAATAGAGAATATTACTTCTGCGCTATGGGAAGTATCTGCTGTTTTTGAACCTGTAAATTTCTCAAACGCTGACTCCGGGAACAATAGAATAGCTGTTTGACCTATGGAAAGCTTGGCTCTTTCGTTCCCAACGCTCACCGCTTGGAATCCAATCTCATTGAAAAAGGCAGTTGACTTCTCAACATCTTTGACAGGCAGGTTAATCCAGATTTCTTGTGGCATGGCTGTCGCCTCCTAAATAAAATTTTAACTAAGCTTAATATACTCTACTTCTGGCAGCAGATGCGAATCTTATCAAAGAAATAAATGAATGTTATTATTATGAATATTGAACAAATGGAGGGATGGACATAGATAAGAAGAAGTACTTTATCCTGATGCCACCGATGTTAATCATTGGACTGTTTGTAATTTACTTTCTTCCAGCAAACCAGAGATCATATGTATTCTTAGTTCCTATTGTATTTTGGTTGGCATACTATATCTGGGTATTTGTTGAACGAAAACAAGATAAAAAAGAGAATAAGAAATTATAGGTTGAGAGGTGTTAAAATGATTTCGCATCGCTTGCTTACTCACGATACAATTATTGAATTATTGCCCAACATTAATACAGAACAGAATTTGCTTTTTTATAGTTATTTAACGCAACGTATGGATAAGGCTCAATATGTTGGTCAATTTATGAATAGTCAACTTACAGCCGTATTAGCTTATTATAGCGAACTATCCTTTCCAGCATTTTCTTTCTTCCGAGTTGAAGGTCGGGACATCTTTTTGCCAGAACTCGTTGCTTTTACAAGAGAAACGATCCAACTTGACGAAAGTGCTGTATGTGGTACGATACTCTGTCAACGGGACCTTGAACTTTTTCAATCCTTCGGTCTCATCAAAGGAATTCCTCAGCGTTTTCTAACGATGAAACATCAGGATGAATCGAAACTCCTTGAAGCTCACATTGCAAAAAAGATAAATGAAAATGAATATTCTAAGGTAATTGATTTTTTACATAGTGGGGAAATGAGGTTTTTCACAAGAAGTGAGTTAGAGAATTACCCTTTCCTTGGAATTAAGGAAGGGGAAGATTTCATAGCTGTTGGTGGCTACCATTTTTATGACTCTCAGCTAGTAGAGCTTGGGAATATTGTTACCAGGTTAGATTACAGAGGCAGAGGATTAGCTAAACGCCTAACCAGTGAATTGACACACCTCGGTAAAAAACGGTCACCAGATGTTTATCTGGGCGTTTTAGCAAATAACGTGCCTGCTGTTCGCTTATATGAAGGCTTGGGGTATCAAACAACAATGGAACTTTATATTGTCAATTTTACTTTATCCACGACAAAAATATAGTCCAAATCTATAGTCGCTACTTTAGCGGCTTTTTTTGTTTGATTGGTACAAAAACTAAATTCAGTGTAGCTTACTCTAAAAAACGAATGAACACTCCATATCATCTCTATATAGTTCGTAAATAACTGTGAACAATACGTTAATTCATTGACAATGAGTGTAATATTTATTAAAATTCGAAAGGGCATCAGGGTAAAGCAGATATGAGTATCCTTATCATTGGTTTAGAATCTTAGCTTTTTAATCCTAATGACGAATATAGGAGCGGTAATATTACAATCCTATGACGATGATTAGGATTTTTTTGTTTTTAGCTTTGGTGAATAATTTGAAAGTTGGAGGCTGGCTTTAATCATGGACAATTGGTTCAAACTAAAAGAAAGAGGCACGACCGTATCAACGGAGATCATCGCAGGGATTACGACATTTTTCACGATGGTATACATAGTGATCGTAAACCCAGGAATACTCAGCAGTACGGGCATGGACTTTAACGGCGTATTCATTGCTACGGTGCTGGCAAGTATTGTCGCGACACTGATTATGGGAATAGGGTCCAATTATCCGATTGTCATAGCGCCTGGTATGGGTCTGAATGCATTCTTTGCCTATAGTGTAGTTGCTGGATATGGTGTGTCTTGGCAGGTTGCACTAGGAGCGGTATTTATAGCAGGGCTTTTGTTTATTATTTTATCACTTACTTCATTTCGTTACATGCTGCTTGATGCCATTCCTGCGAGCCTTAAGCACGCGATAACAGCAGGTATCGGATTGTTTATCACAACAGTAGGTCTGCAAAATTCCGGGATTATTGCCGATTCAGAATCGAATTTGATTACGATCGGGAACTTGGCAGAACCTATGACTTACTTGACCATTATCGGATTAATTATCACTGTTGTGCTTATGGCATACAATGTAAAAGGTTATCTGTTCATCGGAATGGTGGTCACAGCGGTTCTTGCCTGGATCATGGGACTATTTCAAATGCCTGAGTCGATTGTATCCTTGCCGCAAGGCCTCACGTCAACGGCTTTCCAATTGGATTTGGCAGGTGTATTCTCTAATGGTTTGTATACCATCATATTTACATTCCTGTTGATCACGCTGTTTGATACGACGGGGACCATGCTCGGCGTTGCTGAGCAAGCAGGACTGCTGAAGGAAGGTAAGTTTCCGCGCTCACGCGGCGCCCTATTGGCAGATGCCGTAGGAACTACCACCGGCGCTTTGCTCGGAACGAGCCCAACATCGGCTTATATCGAGTCCAGCACAGGGGTGGCTGCAGGAGGAAGAACAGGGCTGACGGCGGTAACGGTAAGTGTACTGCTTGCTCTTACGTTGTTCTTTACACCTATCGTAAGTGTCATATCAGGTATCCCGGCGATTACTTCTCCGGCACTGATTATTGTGGGTTACTTTATGATTAGCGTAATTAGCAAAATCAACTGGAAGGATCTCGAAGAAACATTTCCAGCCTTCTTGATTATCATACTTACTCCGTTGACGCACAGTATTGCGACAGGGATCGGTGTTGGCTTTATTTTCTATCCGGTACTCAAGCTGCTTCGCGGAAAGGGTAAGGACGTTCATCCGATATTCTACATTTTTGCCGTATTGTTCTTCATTCAGCTTGTATTCCTGGACCACTAAGAAACGGTTTCATCAAAAAGGAGAACTGCTTATTTAAAGGCGGCTCTCCTTTTTGATATGTAGCCCTCGGTTTAATCCTTTAGAGAAGAATTCTTCTTCGTATTTAATACTTCAAATGCTTCTTTTAAAAAATCCATAGTATGCTTAGGCACCAACGATTCATAGGGTTTTACGTTTTTATACAGTTCTTCATTATTTACCTCGTCATTAAAAAACAGATTACTTAATGGAGTATCTGCAAATATATCGTGCAACTGCTGCTGTATGAAAGGATGGTCTGGTTTAAGATCCTTTACGATAGCTCGATGGACCAGCAATAACAAATTGTAAAATTGTCCATCCAAGTACGTTTGCTTAGAGAAATCCTCTGGAAACACCTGATCAATAATATCTACAGAGATATACTTTTGAAGCAGCTTTTTTTGAGCCTGCTCAACACGCATGGAATTCATAAGGAGCATAAGTATTTCAGAGTTTGATTCATTGAGTTGATCTTGCTCGGTTACCAATTTGATTCGTTCAATTGATGCTAAAGAATAATCAATTGCTTCTCTGCGCTGCCGTAGTGATTGTTCTTGAACTCTAATGATTTCATTGAAAGAATAATTTGGATTATCCAAACAGACTTTAATCTCGTTTAATGAAAGACCTAGACTTTGCAATAATTGGATTTCATGAAGCCTTTTAAAATCCTCATTTACATATATATAATGTTCATTTTCATTTTTTTGTGAGGGTACTAATATGCCAAGTTGTCGATAATGTCTTAATGTACGAACCGTTGTGTTTGCCAGTTTTGCAAATTTACTCACCGTTAATCTCATCTAAAATTCCTCTTTTCAAAAAATCATTTCTTATATTTTTTCGCCAGAATAATTCCAATAGAAGTATTATAAATCCCATGGGCAAGCATCGGCGGGATTAACGACCCGGTAAAATAAAAGAGTAGTGCTAAAATCAAACCATTTACAAACACGCCAGTAAGGATACCAGTGGCTCCTTTATATTGGGGAACATGTATTACCCAAAATAGAAATGTGCTTATTAGAATAACGAGCCAATCCACTATTATTGAGTATCCAATAAATAATCCGATCAGGACACCTCTAAAAAAGAATTCTTCAAACACACCACCACCTATTGCAGATACAGCTATACCACTTGGTCGGATCATTATTTTTTTGATCATATCTGATCCTTCAGTTTTGGGTAGTTCTGTTCTTGTTTTGATGAAAGTAATTAGAACAATAGTTGTAATAAACAAACTAGAAATAAGACCAATGAGTACAGCGGATAAAATACTAATTTCGTTTGGTATAAATAAGGAAGCTATAAATGGTAACATTTCTCCCCACTTAAATATCCCAATAAAAACCAATCCGATAAAAAGAAATGATGTGAGCGTTAGGGATGCTTTCAACAGTATTTTGTATTGTTCCTTTGTAGTAGGCTTAGTCATCATAAAACTCCTTTTATCTCATTTTTTTCATTGTAGATTGTGACGTAACGTCCCCCGCAATATTTGTTTTTTGTTATAAAAAACAAAGTTCTCGTCCCAAACGGAGGGCAAGAACTTTGTGTCATAGCTGATTAGATGTAAAATTGATGAATATAATTATGCTTACGGGCAAATTCTAACCTCTAGAAATGAATGAAAAAGTATCCAGAATGAGGAGGGGAGAGTTATGATCCATAAGCCAGCTTTATTGATTATAGATGTACAAACCGGATCGTTTATAAATCCTCTCTTTATTCACAACAATGAAAAATTATTAAATAATATTAAACAACTTATGACTTGGGCTCACATAAGCAAAATTCCAGTCATACTTACTCAGCATAATGGTAAATTAGGGACGCTTACCTCAAAAACAACCTCAGGGTGGAGTCTCCATCCCGCTTTACCCTTGATCACTCAAGATGTGAAAATTGAAAAGAACTTTCCAGATTCATTTCAAGATACCAAACTTGAATCACATTTAACTCAACTAGGCGTTAATCAACTGATTGTCGCAGGAATTCAAACTGAGATATGTGTTGATGCGACATGTCGTAGAGCATTTAGCTTGGGATATGACGTTATTTTAGCAAAAGATGGTCATAGTACCGCGGACTCCTCCTCTTTAATTGCAGATCAAATCATTACACATCATAATACTGTTCTACAAAACTGGTTTGTATCTTTAAGTGATACCCAGAATATTATAATGTCGATTTTACGGTAGACAAGTATCCAACTGCGTATAATGTTTGCCTCCGCAGATGAGATGAGTTATAAAAATAGTGTTGTGGAGCGTACGTTCATAGATAGTTCCAGGCCTTGAGGAGGTAAAGTCTCAAGGTCTTTCTTTTATTCTCTCACCAAGTATTGATGTGAAATATACTGAAACCTATTGTTTTTTGACTATTGTCTTACGTTTTTGATCTAGGAATCATCTGGCGATTTTCATAGAATTACAACTAATCGAGGGTAGGTTCTACAAGAAGGGAAGAATGATATGGGAGCAAAAGTCACCCGCAAAAGAGTAAGAACACGCTGGCGCAAGCATGATACCGAGCTCACGTTGCTCGTGCTTCCGACCACAATCTGGTACATTTTGTTCAGCTTCTTGCCAATGTTCGGTGTCATTATCGCTTTCAAGAATTTCAAGATTCACGGGAATTTTCTTAGTAATGTTATAAACAGCGACTGGATCGGGTTCAAAAACTTTGAATTCCTGTTCAGTTCGAATGACGTCTGGATCGTAATTCGCAATACAATCGGTTACAACATGATCTTTATTATTCTGGGTATCATCGTGCCTGTGTCACTTGCATTGATGGTTGGACAGCTGCACAGCCGCAAGGCAGCCAAGGTTTATCAAACGATGATGTTTCTCCCGTATTTCCTATCATGGGTTGTCGTTTCCGCGGTGCTTTGGGCATTCCTGAGCTATGACAAAGGGATAGCCAATCAAGTTCTGACCCATTTCAACCAGGATCCAAAAAATTGGTATATGGAACCATCCTATTGGCCTTATCTCCTTGTATTTATGAACATGTGGAAGGGTCTCGGCTATGGGATGGTTGTTTACTTGGCGACAATCACAAGCATGGATTCGACCTATTACGAAGCGGCCGTCATTGATGGCGCTAGCAAGTGGCAGCAGACACGGTATATTACACTGCCTTTAATGAAATTTGTTATTGTGCTGATGTTTATCCTGTCAGTCGGAGGCATCTTTTCCACGGATTTTGGCTTGTTCTTCCAAGTGCCACGGGACTCCAATTCTCTCTACAACGTAACCACGACGGTCGATGTGCTTGTGTACAAACAACTCAAAACCGCGACGGTCGGGATGGCGTCCGCCTCTGCCTTCATGCAATCTGTACTGGGCTGCGGAATGATCCTATTCGCGAACTGGATCGTTCGCAAAGTTGATCCAGAAAGCGCACTGATTTAGAGAGGAGGCAGGAAGATGTCAACACAATCAAGCTACGATTCCGGTCTTGAAAAGTTTAACCGCGTTGGCAAAGGAACGAACATTTTGTTTCACTTGATCTTTATCATTTTAGCCTTGCTGTGTGTAGTCCCTATCGTCGTGGTACTGTCCATTTCACTGTCAAGTGAGGCTTCGATTCGAGAGACCGGTTACCAACTCCTACCGTCGGCATTCTCGGCTGAGTCCTACAACTATATCGTTAAGCAGGGCTCGATGATTATACGTGCACTCGGAGTCTCCGTATTCGTTACGGTAGTAGGCACGCTGATCGGCGTACTGCTCACCACTTCGATGGGTTATGCATTGTCCCGTCCCCAATTCAAACTAAAAGGACTGCTGACATGGATTGTATTCATCCCAATGGTTTTTAACGGCGGTCTTGTCTCCAGCTATTACATCAATTCGACGATGTTGGGATTAAGCAACACAATCTGGGCGCTGATTCTACCCTTAGCCGTGTCCTCCTTTAATGTCATCATCTGCAAAACTTTTTTCAAGACGACCATTCCGGATGGGCTGATCGAATCGGCTGAAATCGACGGAGCAGGTCAATTCCGCATCTTCTTCACAATCGTGCTCCCGATCTCACTGCCTGTTCTAGCGACGATTGGACTGTTTCTCTGCTTCTCGTACTGGAATGACTGGTTTCAATCGATGTTGTATATTGACGACCAAAGCTTGTATTCGCTGCAGGCACTACTGAACAGCCTGATGAGCAACGTTGATGCGCTGGCTAAAAACGCTTCGACGATGGGCATAAGCTATGCTGAGCTTGTCGCCACGATGCCCAAAGAATCGGCACGTATGGCTGTTGCGATCATTATTGTACTGCCCGTTGCTCTGGCTTACCCGTTCTTCCAGAAATACTTTATCTCCGGTTTGACGGTCGGTGCAGTTAAGGGATAAATCGAAATAAATCTGGAAATTTCAGGTTTATCATAATTTTGTACAGGATCAGTGCGTGTTAACTTAAGGGAGGGAATAGAGGAATGAGGACAAGGTTTAAAGCATGGATGAAAGCTCCGCTTTTGATTGGAGTGGTAACGCTGGCTATCTTTGGTTTAACAGGCTGTTCCGGTTCAGACAACAATAACGCGTCAAACAACACGCCATCGGAAAACTCAGGATCGAATGCAGGCGAAGGTTCCGGCGAGGTACCTACGCTGGTCTGGTGGACGATTGGCGGACAAGTGCCAGCCAATTTTGATAAGGCAATTGAGAAGATAAACGAATATACGGCAGAGAAGATTGGTGTAAAAATCGATCTCCGCGTTGCCAGTTGGGGCGATTGGGACACTAAGATCAATACGATTGTAAACTCCGGTGAAGCTTTCGACATTATGTTTACGAATAACGGAAAATACAGTCAACAGGTCAACATGGGTGCTTTCACGGATATTACCGACCTTGTGCCAAGCACGGTGCCGGAATTGCACAGCTACATCCCAGAATTGGTGTGGGATGGTACGAAAGTTGGTGGCAAGATTTACGCTGTTCCAACGTATAAGGATTCTTCATTAACCCAGTACTGGGTGTTTGACGATGCGCTCGTTCAAAAGTACAATGTCGACCTCGGCAGCATCAAGACACTACAGGATCTGGACAAGCCATTCCGTGAGATCAAGGCTGGTGAAGGCAAAGGGTACTATCCACTGTCTTTGACTCAGGGAGAGGGCATTAACGGTTTCTTTAATGACTATGACGATATGACTCTCGGCTTTCAGCCGATTGGCGTCAAGGCCGAAGATGAATCCCGCACAGTCGTTTCTGTTCTGGAACAACCGGATATACAGGAAAAGCTGAAGCTCATGCATCAATGGTATAAGGACGGTATTATCAATCCGGATGCGCCGACCAAGATCGAGGCTGACCCTTATCGCCCGTTCTTCAGTGCGCAGGCGTTCCCTGGTGCAGAAGTGAATTGGCAGATCTCCGCGGGTATTGATAAATACGACATGGTTCAAATTCTGGGTCCGATCTATACAACCAGCACAATCCAGGGATCCATGAACGCAATTTCTGCCAACTCCAAGTACAAGGAAGAAGCGCTTAAATATCTGGAACTGGTAAACACCGACTCCAAGCTGCGCAATATGCTCGCCTATGGCGAAGAGGGTGTCGATTTCGATTATGTAAACGACAATACAGTTGAACGGAAAACGGATTCGTGGCCATTGGCGGCCTATACGCAAGGAACGTTTTTCAACATGGCTGTCACAAAAGGCGCACCTGAAGATCAGTGGGATCAGGTCCGCAAACTGAATGAAGCAGCCACTTCATCTTCGATCCTTGGCTTTGCACTGGATATTAGCGAACTCGGCACTGAAGTAGCCAATGTGAAGGCTGTATGGAACAAATACAATTATGAGTTGATCACTGGCGCATCCGATCCAGAGCAGAAGATACCGCAAATTGTAGAAGAGTTGAAGAAAGCTGGCTTGGATAAGATTATGGAAGCCGCCCAAGAACAGATCAACGCATATTTTAAATCATAATTCTTGAGACTTGCGACAATAACCCGAACGGAGCCGTTGTGGCCGTTCGGGTTTTCCAATCTTATTGGAGACATTTGTGTTTAATTTAAGCTTATAACGGATTGATTTGTCCGACAAATAGCTATATGTTAAAACTATAAGTCTCAATATAATCCAACTGCTAAGGAGAGCTGCATGTTTTCCTTCTTTCAAATCAAAATCTACCGCCGCAAATTTATTGCTTACGCGATTTTCACGTTATTCATGGGTCTGATTTTAAGCGTGTTGACCACGCTTGTCTTGCTGCAGCAGTGGTTAGAGAATGCTCAGAATCAAGCGGCAGATGCATTCTCCCGGGTTGAAAGCATTCTTCAAAACGATGCTGAGCGGATTGAAGCCTATTTACAGCGAGTTTACTCTAATAACGGTCTGGTGGCAGACGTTCGTTTTTTTCTCGCCAATAGTGCGGAAGGCTATCTGACGGGAAGACTCCAGAACAGCCGCTATGATCAGCCTCTCGCTTCGTTTCCAGAAGACGTGAAAGCTTTTCTCGGCAGCGGGCAGGAAGATATCATCCAGGTAAGTCTACATACTGAGGAACGAGGCAACGTAGTGCGTTTTGCCAGTAACGGCGCGATGAGCTTTTTGTTTAATCTGCCGAACACGGATGATATATTTCGAGAGACAATCCAAAGAGGATTCGTCATCCGCAAGCAGCTGCTGGACGAAAATCAAATCTCACGCCAGCTCGGTGAGTTTCGTTTTTTGGTCAGCAGCGATGTATTATTCAAAGGCGTGCAGAACAATCGGTGGATTGAAAACGGAGTCGTCAGCACGGCTGGGGATGTCTATCTCATGGACGCTGGAGGCAGAGTCAACCAGGAATTATTCAGACAGGTTGCATTGCACGAACGTAGCAAGGGCTTTATGCAGTTAGGCAGGCTGGACCGCGTGTTTTATGTGATTCATTCGTCCAATGCTTACGACTACCAATTTATAAGTGTTGTAGACATGGCAGTGCTTTTCCGGCAAAAAGCCAGCATGCTAATTACCGTGTTCTTAATCTTTTTGGCAGCTATGGTCAGTTTTCTCCTATTAATCGGATACAATCTTCGTGAAGATGCAGGTTTTCTGCAACGGATTATATATTCCATCCAACGTGTAAAATCCGCCAATTTTACGCCAATCAGTCCGACCCGATATCGGAAGAATGAGTACGGAATGATCGCGAGGGAACTCGACGATATGACGCGTCAGCTTAACCAACACATTCGAACCGAATATTTGCTGAAACTGAAACAGAAGGAAACAGAAATGAAAGCGCTTCAAAATCAAATTAACCCTCATTTTTTGTACAATACACTTGAAATTATCCGATCGTTTGCGCTGGCCGGCCGCGCAGTTGATACGGCTGAAGCGGTAGCTACCCTAGGCTCGTTATATCGTGCAATCGTGAAGAACGAAGATATTATTCTGTTGGGCAGTGAGCTGGCTTTGCTTGAAAAATACTTAAAGATCATGGAATTTAAATATCCGGACAGATTCTATTATCAAATCAATGTGGACCAGGGACTACTGTCTCTGCCTACCGTTAAATTCTGGATGCAGCCGCTCGCCGAGAATTTTTTTGTTCACGGCTTCCATTCGGACCATGAATTTAATCTGCTTGTTGTGAATGGCATTGAAAATAACCACTCATACGTATTGGAGATTGTAGACAACGGGAACTCGATCTCGGAAGATCGATTGGCTGATATCCGCCGCAATCTGTCTTTTATAGGAGACTCGGTATCGGAGAGCATTGGCCTGCGCAACGTGTATACACGGCTTCATTTTTTCTATGGGAAAGGCTTTACCATGCAAATTGAAAATAATGTGGAAGCTGGTGTCAAAGTTACCTTAACCATAGCGAAGGAGGCGTAATGTATGTACAAACTTCTGATCGTTGATGACGAGCCACTAATCCTGGAGGGAATCAAGCGAACGCTGGACTGGGAAATGCTTGGCTTCAGACAGATTGAGACCAGCGAAACCTATGGGGATGCGCTAACAAAGGCTGTGGAGTTTTGGCCGGACCTCGCAATTTTTGACGTTTGCATCGGCAAGGAGCGTGGCTATAACGCCATTCACAAGCTTAATGAGCTAGGGCTCCCGACGACCTATATTATGATGAGCGGTTATGGTGAGTTCGAGTACGCCCTGGAGGCTATTCATTGTGGGGTTAAGGATTATCTACTCAAGCCCGTTGAGCGAGCAAAGCTTCAAGCTCTGATTGAACGAGTTATTGTCGAAAATTTGAACGGTACGCTGGAGGGAAGAAATCCGAACTGCCGTGACATAGACCCCATATTGGAAGTGCGCTACGACAGCTTATCCAAGCTAACCAACCGCATTCTGCTGATGGTTAAGGCTGAATACGATCAAAATATCAATCTCAAAGTGTTGGCCAGTCGTTTTCGGATGAACGGAACCTATCTTGGACAGATGTTTCTTAAGGAAACAAAGATGAAATTTTCGGAGTATCTTATGGTTTACCGAATGTTATGTGCACGAGAGCGTATTCAGGCTACAGACGAGAAGATATCGACAATTGCACTCTCCGTCGGTTACGCTAATCTAAACTATTTTTACACGCATTTCCAAGCCTACTTCAGCAAATCGCCTTCAGATATGCGGAGAAAGGAGTAGTCCAGAAATGATACATTCATCTATCTGGAACACATTGATCAAGTCTGTCCTGATTACAGCGATGATGACGCTGCCTCTGTCGGGGTGTATATCAATATCCGGGAAGAACGAGGAATTCGACAGAAGTATCAACACAGTGAATCTGATTTATTATACGCTTGGCAATCCTGACCAGGATCTGAAGATGGTAAACGCTAAAATCAATGAAGTGTTGGCCCAAAAAATCGGAATCACTATTACATATATTAAGGTTGGGTGGCAGGAGTACAATGACCGGATCAATACGCTAATTTCGACGGGAACTCCTTTTGATATTGCTTTTACCACAGATTACTCAAGCTATGTTCAGCGAGGAGCATGGCTGAGACTGGACAGCTACTTATCCAGCTTCGGCAAGGATATGTACGACACGATCGACCCCGTTCTATGGCAGGGCGTTCGCATGGAAGACGGCGGCATCTACGGTGTGCCTACGAATAAGGAGCTTGCCGTCCGCATGCAATGGATGTATCCGGAGACGCTTGTCCAAAAGTATGACATCGACATTACAAAATACAATTCCCTGGAGTCTTTGGATCCTCTGTTCCAAATGATCAAGGAAAAGGAACCTTCCTATCAGTTGATGGAGCTGGACAAGGATTCCCAGAACTTCTTCGCCATGTACGGTTACGAATATGTGCTGGATAAACCGCTACCACTGATGGTGCGTTCTCTGGATCCAGATGCGCAAGTATTCAATATATTTGAGACCGAGGAAGCAAGGCAGGTGCTGGATACACTCCGCAGCTATTACGTCAAGGGTTACATCAATGAAGACGCCGCCCTGCGGGAGAGCCAAAATCTCAAACGCGAAGAACGGGTTTTCTGGAAAGCTGCGGGAGGAGGCCCCCTTTCGGAAAATAGCTGGAGCAAAGATCGCGGCTACAAGGTTGTTGCTCATCCCGTGACCCCGCCTTTGATCACGACGGAATCCGTTCGCGGCGGAATTATGGCAATAAACGCAAAGTCAGCGCACCCCGTTGAAAGTGTAAAGTTTTTAAATTTGCTCAACACGGACCCGGAAATCCGCAATCTGTTTAATTACGGTATTGAAGGTGTTCATTATACGTTGGACAAGAACGGACAGGTGCTGCTGAAATCTTCCGGAGACAGCGACGACGATCCAGTCTCAGCAGTTGGCTATGAAGGTGTGCAGTATACGCAAGGAAACTGGTTCATTCTCAAAACGATCGGCGGAAAATTTCCCGATCCGTTGGATAAGTGGGATCAGTTCCGAGCAGCAAACGCAGAATACGTCAAATCGAACTTACTCGGATTCACGCCGAATTTGACCCGTATGTCCATTCAGGTCAACCTTATAAAAATGGTTTGGGAAAAGTACTATCCGAGCTTGATGACTGGCAGTGTGAATGTGGAGAGGGTACTGCCCAAATTCAACGAGGAGCTGAAGCAGGCGGGTCTGGACGAGGTGCGGGTAGAAATACAACGGCAGCTCGACGCTTGGCGTGTTGACCATCCATAAAGGGGAGTTACCGAATACCCGAAAGTTTTCCTAATTTCACTAATCCCTAATAACCGGCTGTGCCTTCCTTCTAAACTGGATGGCACAGCCGGTTCGTCAATAGGTGGAATACGATAGGGTTTTCCTATACTGTCATTTAAAAGTGTAAGGTTTAGATAAGCTTAGACAATTCCTTTGTCCATGGCTTTGCCGATCAGTGTAGCAAACAAACTGTTGGACCAGGCGAACCATTCACGTGAAAAGTCGGCGGGATCATCCGGGTGAAAGCCTTCATGCATATATCCGGTGTCCGCATCGGTCTGAACAAGCATATCAATTAATTTTTTGATCTCCTCATCGTTATCTGCTGTCAGCGCCTGCATGGACAATGCCATATGCCACACATAACCTCCCGGGGTATGTGGACTACCGATGCCTCTGGCATGTTTACCCTCGAAATAGAAGGGGTTGTCGAAGCTTAGGGCAAAGCGGCGGGTGTTCTGATAAATTTCATCCTCCACACCCACATAACCAATATAAGGAATAGATATCAGTCCTGGTGTACCTGCATCGTCCATCAAAGAATAATTACCGTATCCATCCGTTTCGTAGGCGTAAATTCGGCCGTATTTTGGATGATTCACAATTCCATACTTCTGGATGCCGAAGTTGATTTCCTTGCGCAGCTTTGCTGCCTGGGCCGCCAGTCTTTCGTCCTTATAGATTACGCTTGCGATCTCGCGAATATAGTCCAGAATCACTACAGCGAACATATTGGACGGAATATTGTAGCCGAACTCACAGCTGTCATCGCTCGGACGGAAGCCTGACCAGCTCATGCCGGTGTAATTGACAGGCATGCCGCGTCCGTTATTGTGCAAAGTTTCCGTATCCTGAAGTGTCTCCCGGATGAAATGGTACGGAGATTTCTCCCCGTGGTACTGCTCTGTTTCGATAACGTTCACGATAGAAGTCAGCGCTTGGTAGCAGGCAGTATCAAAGATATCAGTCTGCTCCGCTTCCTTCCAGTACATATAAGCCAGCTGTACAACGAAGCAGAGGGAGTCCAACTCGTATTTGCGCTCCCACATCCAAGGGTTTAGATTGCAGTCATCCGTAGCTCGGTAATGTTTGTCACTTGCCGTTTCGTTGAAGGCATTGGTGTACGGATCAATATTGACATAGAACATCTGGCGGGCGATCAGGCCGCGGAGAATCCGCTGCAGCGCAGGGTCATGTTTAGCAAAAGGGATATAATGGCGCACTTGCTCCGTAGAATCACGCAGCCACATGGCCGGGATATCCCCGGTAAATACAAAGGTGGTACCGTCTTCAAGCAGCTTGGTTGTTGTTTCCAGCGTATTCGGAAAGCAGTTGCGGAACAGTTGCTGCAATTTCGGATGATGCGCGAGCCGTTCATTGGCTTCAGTAAGATACGTAGTTATGGAAGCTGGCATGTTCATAGTCTAACTCCTCCTGTAAAGTTAAGATTAAGATTGTAGGATTGTACTACAGCAGAACAAAATCTTAATTGGGTTGGCATTCGTAGCAAATGTTTGCATACCTTCCCAATGAACACAATATGTCACATATGAAGTGTGATAAGAGGTTCATAATTCACATATTTGCAGCGATGCTTCGTCTGAAAATATTCACTTCAAGGCAGGCCGGAAAATACCACAGCAACGCGGTTTTACACTCTCTTAACATGACAATGCAGAACCTACATATTTACGGTGTCAACTTTGTTTCACTACACTTCGAATTGTAAGCGTTCGCAAGATTGGATGAGCAAGAATGCGAATCAGCTATATGATTTCATGTAACGAAAAACAACTTAGAGAGGAGTGGGAGAATGAAGGGGAGTTATGCACCAGTATCCGTGAATCCTTCAGTAAAGAACAAATCCCTTGGCAAAAGAATCTGGAAAAATTGGGAGCTCTATCTGTTCATGCTTCCCGTGTTATTGTATTTCCTCGTTTTTCATTACGGTCCGATGTACGGTATTCAGATCGCTTTTAAGAATTTCGTACCTTCGAAAGGAATTACGGGCAGCGAATGGGTCGGTTTTGACCATTTTGAACGGTTTTTCAATTCCTATTTTTTCTGGGATCTGCTATGGAACACGTTCAGCATCAGTTTCTATGAACTTGCTATCGGTTTTCCGCTTCCGATCATTCTGGCGCTGGCTTTCAATGAAGTCCGCAACGGCCCGTTCAAGAAGTCGGTTCAGACAGTAACTTATGCGCCGCATTTCATTTCTGTAGTTGTTATGGCAGGCATGATCATTACTTTTTTATCACCCTCGAGTGGAATGATTGTCCGGTTCATTGAGTTCCTGGGCCTACAACCAGCGGCGTTTCTGACTGATCCGGCCTGGTTTAAGACAGTGTATGTCTTCTCGGGCGTCTGGCAGAGCACCGGGTGGGGAACTATTATTTATCTCGCGGCTCTGTCAGGCGTAGATCCCCAGCTGCATGAAGCGGCCATTATGGATGGAGCTAGCCGGTTTAAACGGATGCTGCATATCAATCTGCCGACGATCGTGCCCACGATAACGATCATGCTGATCTTGAATATGGGTAATATACTGGGCCTTGGCTTCGAGAAGATTCTGTTGCTGCAGAATTCGCTCAATATGGAGGCTTCCGATGTAATTTCCACCTATGTATACCGCGCGGGCCTAGTGAACGCCCAGTACAGCTTCTCAACGGCTGTAGGATTGTTTAACTCGGTAGTCAACGTTATTTTGCTTGTTACTGTCAACCAGATCGCCAAACGAACCAGTGAGAATAGCCTCTGGTAGAAAGGAGTTGAAGTCAGTGGTTACTGCCATGAAAGAATCCAGGGGGGACAAGCTGTTTCTGATTAGCACCTATATCTATTTGGGCCTTGCACTGCTTGTAGTTCTCTATCCGCTAATCTATATTCTCAGCGCTTCAATCAGTTCTCCGCAGGACGTCAATTCGGGAGCAATGTGGTTGTTTCCGAAGAATGTGACACTGGACGGCTACAAGCTTGTATTTGAGAACCCGAAGATATGGAATGGTTACTGGAACACGATTATTTACACTGTAGTGGGAACTCTGGTCAATCTGGCCGTTACTCTGCCGGCCTCGTATGCCCTAAGCAGATCTGATTTTGTCGGGCGCCAGTTGTTTATGGGCCTCATTCTGTTCACGATGTTCTTCAGCGGCGGAATTGTGCCGACGTATCTGTTGGTCAAGAATCTTGGTCTCATTAATAGTATGTGGGCATTGATCCTGCCAGTGGCCGCTTCGGTTTGGAATATTGTCGTAGCCCGCACCTTTTTTCAGACGACCATCCCAAAAGAACTGCAGGAAGCGGCGCATATTGACGGTTGTACGAATTTAAAGCTGTTTATACGCATTATTTTGCCGCTGTCGGCACCGATTGTGGCCGTTATGGCCCTGTTCTATGGAGTAAGCCATTGGAACAGCTACTTCCCGTCCCTGATCTATTTAAATGATGAAGCCAAGTATCCGCTGCAGATGGTTCTGCGCCAGATTCTTGTCCTTCAGGAAATGTCGGCCGAAACCACGGGCGCTTCGATTAATGGCGAGGTGGCGAGCGCTATGAATAATAAGGCGGAAACGGCATCGTTGATCAAATATGGAGTTATAGTTGTCTCCACACTGCCCATCGTTGCAGTTTATCCGTTCCTGCAGCGTTACTTTGTCCAGGGGGTCATGATCGGCTCTGTTAAAGGCTAAACAATAGAATGTTTGTATAACAAGGGAGGAATTATTCATGCAGATTACACGCAAACCATGGAAGCTTCTGCTTTCTTCGGCTCTAGTTCTTACACTGCTGGCAAGCTGCAGCAATTCAAATGAAGGTGCAGCGAATAACAGTACCGGCGAGGTCGCTGTTAATAAAGAAGGTTTCCCAATAGTCAATGAATCCGTTACTTTGACGCTTATGGCGCCGGATGTAGGAATTCAGAACTGGGAGAAGATGGCGGTGCTCCAGCAGATGCAGGAGAAGACCGGCATTAAGCTGGAATACAAGAATGCACCGAAGGACAGCTTCGAGACCAAGAAGAATTTGGTGCTCGCCAGCGGGGATTACCCGGATATTCTTTATGCTGCCGGTCTGACGACCGCAGAGCAGATGAATTATGGAGAGCAGGGTATCATCATACCCCTGGAGGATCTAATTGAAGAATACGCTCCCAATTTCAAGGCACTGCTGGAGGAGAATCCGGATGTCCGCAAATCAATTACAGCACCGGACGGGCATATCTATTCCTTGCCGGTAGTAGAACTTAGCCAGCACTGGTACCGCAATCCGATGTGGTATAACGGGGATTTCCTGAAGGCGCTGAATATCGACAAGCTTCCCGAAACGACGGAAGAGCTGTATACCTACCTGAAACGTGTGAAGGAGGAAGATCCAAACGGCAATGGCAAAGCCGATGAAATTCCGATTTCCTCAGTGACAACACCCGCTGCGAACCTCCGCGATATCCGTACCTGGCTGCTTGGCGCCTTCGGTATTTATGAAGAAGAAATTTACGTGGACGATGCGGACAAGGTGCATTATACACCGCTTGAAGAAGGTTATAAGGAATATTTGACCTATATGAACCGCCTGTGGTCCGAAGACCTGTTGGATCACGAGAGCTTCTCGCAGACGGCAGAGCAGAAGAAGGCCAAAACGCAGAATAATCAAGTTGCCCTCTTCTCAGACTGGCATGCCTACATGTCCAAGGGCGGAGAGCCTTCGACGGCAGATCCGATGTTTGCGCCTGTACGCAGCGAATCCATTGCTGCTCCTGCGATTGCAAAGAACAGAGGAATCACAACTGGTGCATTTGCCATCACGGAAAGTAATCCCACTCCGGAAGCGTCTATGCGCTGGGTGGATTATCTCTATTCTTATGAAGGGGCGATGTTCTTCAATAAAGGGCCTGAGGGAATTCTCTGGGAATACACCGACAAAGAGAATCGGGTCAAGAAGTACTTGCCTGTACCGGACGGCAAGGAAATGGAAGATTACCGGGCAACTCTGACGCCCAACTACGGCATTCCAGCTCCAACCCTGTCCATGGATGATATTAGTAAGGGGCTGAAGACAGACTTTGACCTCTGGGTAGAGCAGGAAACCCAGCAGAAGCTTCTTGATAAAGGCGCACGAATTCCATACCCGACCTTGTTCTTCACCGTGGAAGAGCAGACCGAAATCAGCAGCCTCAATTCTGATTTGAGAACATATGTGAATCAGATGGAAGCGAAGTTCATCACGGGTGCCGAGCCGCTTACGGGTTGGGATAATTATGTGGCGACCGTCAAGAAAATGGGTGGAGAGCGTGTAGCTGAAATCAACCAGGCTGCCTATGACCGGTGGAAATCCAACTAATCATGCCAATGCGGTTCCGTGAAGATTTTCGGCGGAGTGATCAGTTTTTCTTTTAAACCCTATGAAGTCCAGACGAGCAAACTATACCATGAACATGAATTGCAGGAGGAATAAATATGCAAATCACGAGACATCCGGATAATCCTATTGTTGTCCCGGGAGGATATGAATGGCGCAAGGTTACGGTTTTCAACCCTGCAGTCATCATTGATAACGGCAAATTTTATATGATTGAGCGCACCGCAGGTTCCCTGACGCCATGTAAGAATTATCTTGGTCTGCTTGAGAGCGAAGATGGCGTAAACTTTACCCATGTGAGGGATGAGCCGATTGTGACGCCAGATATGCTGGGGTTCCCTTATGGCAGTGTGCAGGACCCGCGGATTGTCAAAATTGACGGGACTTTCTATCTGAACTACGCCCTGCGCCCCTGTGCAATGAGCTATTATCCTACAGGGGCAGGTGTCCCCTTGCGCTCTATTCCCGAATATCCGGATGGGTGGGGGGAAGAAGAGGGGCATTGGCTGACCCGGTCCTCTATTCTGAAGTCGGATAATCTATTGGATTGGGAGTTTGTGGCGGACACGACACCACTTGATATCAATGACAGGGACAACATTCTGTTCCCCGAGAAAATAGGCGGCAAATTCGTGCTGCTGCGCCGCCCCGAGGAATACGTGGGAGAAGACTATGGAACGGATAATGCGGCCATGTGGATTACCTACTCCGAGGATCTTGTGAACTGGGAAGAGCCCAAACTGCTCGCCACCGCCGGAAGCCTGTCCTGGGAATCGCGGAAGATCGGAGGTTCTACGCCACCGGTACGCACGGACAAGGGCTGGCTGGTGCTCTATCACGGTGTTGATGAGGATATTGTCTACCGTGTGGGAGCGATGCTGCTGGATTTGGAGCAGCCAGAGAAAATCATTGCCCGGACAGCTAATTTTATTATGGAGCCGGAGACGTACTATGAGAAGTTCGGGTTCCAGATTCCGAATGTCATCTTCCCTACCGGAAATGTGGTCAAAGACGGACTGCTCTATATCTATTACGGGGTAACGGATACAGCGATTGCGCTCGCAACGGTTCCTTTGAATGAGCTGGTGGAGCATATTCTCCAGGAAGCGCAGTAGCAGAACAACCTATAAAGTGAAAGTTTAGCTTTTCTGAAAGGGCGGAAGGTCCGCCAAGTTAACCGGTCTTTTCGCAGCAGCCCCCTTCAAGGCATGTTCCTTGCGGTACTGCCCCGGCGTCAGACCGGTTTCTTTTTTGAACTTGCGAATGAAATTAGGCGCATCCAAATAACCGACCTGCTCAATAATTTCTTTGAGCGGTGCATTAGTGCTTTGTAGTAGCCGGATGACCTCATCCATACGTCGCTGCCAGATATATTGTGAGAAATTGCTGCCGGTCTTATCTTTGAAGCTACGGCTTAGATAAGAGGTTGAAATGGCAAACTTAAGCGCCACATGCTCCAGGCTGAGGGTGTAGTCTGCGAACTGCTTGTCCACATAAGCCAGAATGTCATCCATTAATGAAGGCTCGCTTGTCTCCGTATTTTGTTCGACCTGCGCGCAAATAGCAGAGGCTAGAGAGAGCAGACGGTTCTCAAGCTCTTCGAGGGTCTCAAAGGAGGTCAATTCCGGCATATTGGCGAACACTTCATGCATGCCAAACTCGGAGGCTGTGCGCAGAAAAGCGTTCAGCAAATCGAAGCAGATGCAGCGCAGCAGATGAACCTGCAGCGGCTCATCTTTGATTTTATCAATGGTATCAGTAATCATCTGGGCAGCAACCGATTCATTGCCTTGCTTCAGGCTCTGCTCCAGCTTCAGCATGGATTTACGTGGAATCCAGAAGCTCTGGGCAGCGGAAGGGACTAGCTCTACGAGCTGCTCGAAGTAGGATACCTGTCCGCTACGCCGGATCATTCGGTGCTCCAAAGCTGCAGCGGCTTCGATGAAAGATTGATTAAGGAGAGCCAGGTCCCGGTAGGCCATGCCAACACCGATACTTAGAGACAGCTGCGAGTGTTTGCGGATTACCTCTAGAATGGCTTCAATAACCTGCTCCATACGGCTTTGAACCGGTAAGTCCGTATCGTCAGGAAGTGAAATAATCAGAGCAAACTGGTCCTTGACCGCGAATTCCACACCGAAGATCTGTGCATCGGGACCAGACAGACATACATTGCTCAGTATTTCCTGCAACAGATGGCGTTCCTGCCAGGACTTGTCACCTGGCACAGTTTCATCCCAGGACAGGATCGCCGAGAAATAGAGGCCTTTTCCCTGAGGATGCTTGAAACCTGCGCTGAGAATCATCTGCTCAATTTCAGGATCATCCGGTTTGCCATGCTTGAGCAGCAGCAGCATGCACTGATTACGGACGAAGGGTTCCTGAAGATCAATTCTGGCACTGTAATCGTGGAGAGTCTGCCGAATCCATTCCCATTCATTGCGGAGCTTGGGAGCGTCATTGCCACTTCCTCTCAGCTTCGCAAATTCCATTAGATCCCTAATTGGATGGTACTGCCGTTTGGCCAGCAGCAGTGCGGCAGCTATGCCGGTAATGACTGTTATACAGAAGACGATCAGAATCAGGGTCTGGACATGGGCGACACGACTGAAGAACTGGAAGCTTGGCATCGTTGTCACATAGGTCCAGCCATTTTCTTCAGATTTTACGGAAACGACGGAGTATGGTTCCCCGTCCAGCTCCAGATTATGAGTACCTGGCTCAAGTGCGGATAAATTTTTAAGTTCCTCCTGGGGAAGGCTGACGCCATTATTGTTCGCTGTTAACACCTCTCCGGAGGGACCAAAAATATAGCTGCTACCGGAGAAATCACTCAAAATCGAATCCATGACCCCGGTAAGATTGGATTCTTTCATTAAATAGAGAACAGTCCCGTACGGAAACGGGTCATTCGGTTTGATGGGTACGAGCATGACGAGCATCGGATCCATTCGGGAATTGACCGTCACATTCTCGGCGGGACGTACCAAAGGCTGCCGAGTTTCATTCAAATCCCGTCGCAATTCTTCTGAGGTCCAGCGCTCGAATTGATAGAAGGAATCAAAGGTGACATGAAGATTAGCCAGACCGCGGTATGAATAGATGTTGGAATCGCCATGAAAATAGAGAAGCAGATCCTCTGCTATGTTACTGCTGGCCTTGTAATTCGCCAGCGTCTGAATCGCCTCCAGACCGTAGTAAGGATGCCGAACCATATAGGGGGTCAAATGCCTGTCATAGGCGATTCTGCCCGCTAGTTCCTGGAGCTCTTTCATACGACTATCTATGGTGCTCTTCACTTGATTGAGCTGATTGACATTGGATTGTTCAATTTCGACACGCAGGCCCTTGACAGCGTTCTCATAAACGAAAATGGTTACACCAGTTAGAGGGATAAGAAATATTAGGATGTAGGAAAATGCATATTTCAGCAGAAGTTTTGATTTGAAATGATTCCAGCTGAGCTTGAACCTATTGAGCAAGGATGGCTTGGGTGCCGGATTTGCCATAAAGCAGTCCCTCCAGAGTTAGATATTCGGATGATAAATCTTGGGATTATAAATCACTGTTCTCTTCTAGATTACACCTGTGCTAATATAAACATTATAACATTATAATCTTTAAAGTGGAGCAGCTATCCAAGATTATTATTAAATTTAGGGATGTATTGCTTTCAGGAGATTAATCATTTTTTGAATTTTTCTTTATACCGGGGTTGATGAAGGAGATGGGAAGAGTGGGCACAGAGCATGTGCTGCGCAATTTGCAGCTTGTGGATGGGCGAATCATGGATATAGCCATTCAGGATGGGATTATCACCGCCATTACACCTGCATCTCAGGCGGAAGGAGAGAGCGGGCTAGACTGTTCCGGGTTATATGTGTCCAGCGGATGGATTGATCTGCATGTGCATGCTGTACCGGAGCTTGATCCCTATGGCGATGATATCGACGAAATTGGTGTAAAGCAGGGCGTAACAACACTGGTGGATGCCGGAAGCTGTGGTGCAGACCGAATCGGAGCTTTGTATACCGCGAGTCTGAAGGCTGATACCGAGGTGTTTGCTCTATTGAATATTTCAAGAATAGGGCTCGAACGGACAGATGAACTGTCTCAGCTGGAATGGATTGATCAAGACAAGGTTCTGGAGGCGGTAGCGACCTATCCGGAATTCATCGTCGGTCTGAAAGCCCGTATCAGCCAGAGTGTTGTCAAAGATAGCGGTATACAGCCGCTCAAGCTGGCACGCACACTGTCGGAAGAAACGAAGCTTCCGCTTATGGTGCATATCGGCTCCGCTCCACCCGCGATATCCGAGGTTCTGGAGCTGCTGCAACCGGGCGATGTAATTACCCATTACCTTAACGGCAAGTCCAACAATCTGTTCCAAGCGGACGGAACACCCCTGCAAGGGTTGCTGGATGCAGTTGCCCAAGGAGTTCATCTGGATGTGGGGCATGGCACGGCGAGCTTCTCCTTCCAGATTGCAGAACAGGCCAAGGCGGCAGGCATTGCGCTGAATACCATCAGCACGGATATCTACCGGGGCAACCGTCTGAACGGACCGGTGTACAGTATGTCAAATGTGCTGACGAAATTTTTGATTCTCGGCTATAGCCTGGAAGAGGTCATCCAAGCTGTTACAGTCAGCGCAGCGGAGTGGCTCGGCAAACCGGAGCTCGGACAGATAAAGGTGGGACAGCAAGCCAACTTGACTTTGTTTGCACTGGAAGCAGGTGAGAAGCTGCTTAAGGACTCGGAAGGTGATGTTCGGGTCGCGCAGTATTATATTGAGGCTAAAGGAGTTTTTACTAATGGATCATTCATTACAGGCTAGATATGGATTGAAACGTGTTATTAATGCCAGTGGAAGAATGAGCATCCTTGGTGTTTCCGCACCAACAGATTCGGTCATGGAGGCAATGAAGCAGGGCGGACAGAGTTACGTGGAAATTGCGGATCTTGTGGACAAATCTGGAGAATATATTGCACGGCAGCTTGGTTCGGAAGGGGCGGTTGTCGTGAACTCAGCATCCAGCGGCATTGCACTGTCGGTGGCAGCGTTTGTGACTTCTGGAGATCCGCGACTCAGCCTTCGGCTGCATCAGGAGCCGGTACTGAAGAATGAGATTATTATGCTGAAGGGCCATAACGTGCAGTATGGAGCGCCCGTTGAAACCATGGTATTCCTTGGCGGAGGCAGGGTGGTAGAAGTTGGATATGCCAATGAAGGTCGCAAAGAGCATATTGAACAGGCAATTGGTGAACGCACCGCAGCCATCCTTTATGTCAAATCCCATCACGCCGTCCAGAAGAACATGATTTCTGTAGAGGAGGCGTGGGATGTTGCTGTGCGCAGAGGGATGCCACTGATCGTCGATGCGGCAGCGGAAGAGGATCTGCGCAAATATGTCCAGTACTCGGATCTGGCGATCTACAGCGGGTCAAAAGCTATTGAAGGCCCTACCGCCGGCATTGTCGCCGGCAAAATGAAATATGTCGAGTGGCTAAAGGTACAGCTGCACGGGATCGGCCGCAGCATGAAGGTCGGCAAAGAGACCACCTTCGGGCTGCTTCAGGCTTTGGAGGAATATCAGGACAAAGCCGACAACAGCGAACGGGAGAGGCAGGCGCTGGAGGCTCTTCAGCCGCTTGCCGGGCTTCCTGGAGTTTCGATCCACATCGTGCAGGATGAAGCGGGAAGAGCGATTTTCCGTGGGCGCATCCAGATTGATTCATCTGTTGCAGGAGTGGATGCGAGGCATGTCAATGATCTGCTACGTAAAGGCGTAATTGCGATATATACAAGGGACTATGGGGTTAAGCAGGGGTATTTCGATATTGATCCAAGATCGCTTCAAGGTGATGATCTTCAAGTCATCGTCAGCAGAATACATGAAATCGTGGGGGGAAACAAGAATGAGTAATATTCAGCAGCGTTTATATAAAAACAGAGCCGCTCTTAATGTACTGGCCAGCAGTATTGAGAACGCGAAGGAAGTGTACGAGGCAGCGGAAGGATATGTTTTGGTAGGCGTGCTCTCGAAGAATTACGCGACGGCATCGGAAGCGGCAGCCGCGATGATCCAGTACGGTCAGACGATTGAGGACGCTGTATCTATCGGATTGGGTGCCGGAGATAATCGACAAGCTGCAGTGGTTGCGGAGATTGCCTCAAGCTATCCTGGAAGCCATATCAATCAGGTGTTTCCAGCAGTCGGGACAACCCGCGCTAATCTGGGCGCCAAGGATAGCTGGATTAACAGTTTGGTCTCCCCTTGCGGACAGCCAGGCTACGTAAATATTTCAACCGGCCCCGTCAGTTCAGGTACGACTCCGCATGCTATTATTCCGGTACATGCTGCCATCGCGCTGGTTCGTGACATGGGCGGCAATGCGTTGAAATATTATCCAATGCAGGGGTTGAAATTGGAAGAGGAGTACCGTGCAGTTGCCAAGGCCTGCGGGGAATCCGGGTTTGCTCTGGAGCCTACGGGTGGAATCGACCTGGAAAACTTTGGACCCATTTTGGAGATTGCACTTCAAGCTGGGGTGCCCCAGGTTATCCCGCATGTGTATTCATCTATTATTGATCCGCAGACGGGAAGTACGAATGTCCAGGATGTCGTCAAACTGCTTGAAACGATGAAATCGCTGGTGGATCGGTATGCCTAGGATTGCGGCTTTTGGTGAAGTGATGATGCGGTTGCAGGTCCCGGGCCATGGAACGCTTGTCCAGAGCAATACGCTGGATTATTCTTTTTCCGGCAGCGGGGTTAATGTAACGGCAGCGCTGGCTGGGTACGGTCATAACGGTGCTCTTATTACCACTTTGCCGGAAACACCAGTAGGCGAAGCGGCAATTGCTTATCTGCGCAAACTTGGGGTGGATACATCACTAATTTGCCGGGGAGGTAAGCAGCTGGGGATGTACTTTCTGGAGAATGGCTTTGGAGCCCGCCCCGGCAGAGTCACTTACACAGATCGACTCGGCAGCAGTTTCAATACCGCGGAAGCAGGTAATTACGATATGGTTGCTCTTGCCTCCCGGATCGACGTTCTTCATTTATGCGGTATTACGCTGGCTATGAATGAAGGCGTTCGCAAGCAAATGAAACGGCTTGCTGCGGAAGTGAAGAGTGCCGGGGGAAAAGTTGTTTTTGACTGCAATTACCGTCCTGCGTTATGGGGAGCGGATGGCTATGCCAAGGCCCGCCCACATTATGAGCAACTGCTGGAGCTGACGGACCTGGTGCTAATGAATGAGAAGGACGCACAGTTTATCCTTGGATTTGGAACCGGAGAATATGATAGAATGACACAGTTGAAGCACGCGATTCCCGAAGTGGTTGAGCGCTTCGAAATCGGAACGGCAGCGGGAACCCACCGTGAAATTAACGCTGACCATACGCATTCCCTGACAGGATATATTTATCAGCATGGTACGTTTCTATTTTCTCGCAAGCTGACTTTCCCGGTGTATGACCGGATCGGTGCCGGCGATGCCTTTGCCAGCGCCGTCATTCATGGGGAATTGCAACAATATCCGCAGCAGCAGACGGTTAATATGGCAGCGGCAGCAGCGATGCTCGCCCATACCACTCAGGGTGATACAGCGCTTTTTACCGAGAGCGAGGTGCTCCGGGCGCTGTCGGACCATACCTTAGATGTTGAAAGGTAGTGAACAACGAGTGTCTTTGAAACGAAAGCAAGGTCCTTTATATCAGCAAATCCAGAAAATTCTCAAAGACCGGATTTTGCATGGCGTGTATCCTTTAGGGAGCATCATCCCCTCCGAACCGCAGCTGGAGAAGGAATTCGGTGTCAGTAAAATGACGGTCCGCGGCGCTGTTCAAGAGCTGTCCCAAGAAGGTTATGTGCAGAAGAAAAGCGGTATCGGAACGATTGTCATGCGCAATACCTCCCATCAGAAGCTCTCTAAGGGCAAACGGTTTACGGAGCTGCTCGTAGAAGAGGGCCACAAGCTGGAAAAGAAACAGCTGGAATCCCGGTTAATTGCGAATGAAGCCGGAACGGAAGACTATGACCGCTATGGGCCGTATTGTCAGCGAATTGAACGGCTCTACATTTTGAATGGACAGCCTTATATTCATCTGATACACTTCTTGGCTGCAGTTGCATTGCCCGGTGGAGGTACAGCAGAAATGGTCACAAACATTCAGTCGCTGTATGACTCACTGGAGGAGAACGACATTGCGCTGGAAAACTTCAGAGACCGTTTCTATGTAGAGACGGCACCCCCTGAGGTGTGTCAGTTGCTGGAGATTCCACCAGGGACGCATGTACTCAAGCGCCTGCGTAACTCCTTCGACGGAGAAGGAAGACTTATTGAGCACAGTATTGGCTGCTATAACACAGAGCTTCATCATTATCTGGTCAATTACGACACTTGAAGTCTCTTAAACAGTAACCGGAAAGTTCGGAAGCAGCGGTGTAGTTTGAGGGACGGCTTGTAGGCGAGGCGTTGCAAACGGCTGAGAACTTAGGGAAATGAAGGGTAGTCTGAA
The DNA here is from genome assembly GCF_002750415.1 of Paenibacillus sp. LK1. Taxonomy (NCBI): domain Bacteria; kingdom Bacillati; phylum Bacillota; class Bacilli; order Caryophanales; family Paenibacillaceae; genus Paenibacillus; species Paenibacillus sp. LK1. The sequence continues at coordinate 91,943 of NZ_PEII01000016.1, read as the reverse complement.
TTGAAGCTCATACCAGAAGTTAAACCACGGAATACCGTGGTTTTTTTGTTTTATCGGTAAAAGCTTTTGTTCTGTAATACGTTTTGATATGACATGCTTGGTGCTCTTTAGATTAAAAAAAATCATCAACAAAACAATAGAACTATTCCTGTGACAGCATACATATGTGAATGAATAACATTTTCTTTGAAAAATAGATGCACTGAATCCACAATTTACAAATTTACTAGAAACTTTTCCCTGAAACTAGCGTCTAATACTATGACTTTTTGAGAGTGTAAACATTACTTGGGAGCAGAAGGAGCCAAAGACAAAGCATGAATCTGAAGAAGAAATTGTCCATTTTTACCGCTTTAGCCGTTTTACAAGCATTTGCAGTCGGTTCTGTGAGTGCGCAGTCAGAGTCGCAAGATGATACAGCGTCAGTTAATACAGCAAAAGTAGAATCGGTTGAGGTGCTGAAGAAAGAGCAGCCGATTGCAGAGAGTGAAGTGAAAACGGGTAGCAGCAACGCATCCAGCAGTACTCCGTCCACTAAAGGAAAAGAAACCGGAACTTTGACAGGCACTGAGGTAACGCCTAAAACAGATATCGAGAAACCCGCCATAGATGGGGGAGAGACGACTACAAACGAAACGAGTACAGGGTCTACTACAATTCAGGAAGGATCCACTGAGGATGTTGAAACGCCATCTACCCCTGCTCAAATAGAGCAACCATCCGTTGATGGAAATTCTGCCGTAGCAGCAGGCGGCGATCTGACGTTGTACATGAATAGCAACAAAATGGAGCAGGATGGGAAAACGTATCTTGCTGGCCAGCCAATGACTGTAAAGAACGGCGTATCTTATGTTGCGATCCGTGCACTGGTCGACCGTGTAGGGTACGGGGTCAAATACGATAACAAAACCAAGGAAACCATCATCATCAGTGGTGATAATGAGCTCCGATTCAAAACCAACAGCACGGTCTATACCGTAAATGGTGAGTCCAGAACGATGAAAGGCCCTGCTTATCAGCAAAAAAATACGTTCATGGTGCCTTTAACTTCCATCACTCAAGCTCTGAACATCACCTATAAAGTGAATCAGTCTGCTAAAACGGTTGTGCTGAATCTGAATACTAAACCCATTGCAAGCTTTGTGATTTCCCAAAAGGAAATTTTTGCGGGCGATAAGGTGGACTATGTGACTTCTTCCAGTTCTCCAAATGGATTGGATATCCTAGACGAACGCTGGACAGGTCGTCAGGAATCGTTTGTTCAAGCGGGTACATATACGATTTCATATCAAGTACAGGATTCCAACGGCCAATGGAGCGATCCCTATTCGATGACGATTCAAGTTTTGAGTCCTAATCTTCCTCCTGTAGCCATGTTCACCACAGACAAGGAACAATATAAAATGGGTGAAAAAATAACATACATCGATCAAAGTACAGATGATGAAAACAGGATTGAAAAAACGGTATGGGAGAACAATTCGCTGGCCTTTTTTGAACCTGGTCCCAAAACGGTGACACTCACCGTTACTGACAATCACGGCGCAACGGACACTTACTCCAAAGTTATAACCATAACCAATGAGACATTATATTCATTTTCCGATTTCAATTTGCTCTTCACGCCGGTAGGACAGAAATTTACCTTTAACGGTGGCGAAGTAACTTCCATGGAAAAAGTGCCTTATACGTACACGGATGAGCCAAGTCTGTTGATCCGCAGCAACAGTCCTGAAACGGTTAATACGGAAGGCATCGTGTATAAAGAATCATCTTCGGGGCAGACGCGTTTCATGATTCACCACGTAAACAATACAGGTAAAAGAGTGAAAATGTATGTGATTGCAACCAATAACAACCCCAATCCGGCAGTATTCGAACAACAAAATATGGGCTTTGCTGGGCCTACACCGTATGCTACCGTAGCTGGGAAATTGTCTATTGATAAATGGTTCAAGTCGATTCAGACCGGAGCGGATCAAAAGAAAGAGTACCTTCAACCTGGGGAAAGCAAATTGATTTTGACAGAACTTAATAAAACGCCGATGAAAGAAGGACAAGTCATCTCTCTCTATTCGGACGCTTATAGTGATTATTCCTTAGACTATAACGTTATTCTGGTGGAAGAAAATAAAGATCCGTTCGAGGCTCTGCCATTACTACCTGTGCTTGATCGTGACGGAGTGCACAACCGTGGTACGTACCCGAATGCGACTCGCATTATAAAGTACGATGAGCACGTGGGAATCAAACCTGCCCGTCTGCCACTTGGTGACAATTCAAGCGATCCCAATCTGGTAGGAACAGATCCGATGGCTTACACAGACGCATCCAATGCGGGTAATTTCGGCGTATTATACAAAATCACGCTGACCAATGTTGCACCGCGTACGCTTATCTCCTTTAACCCTCGTGGAGGGAAGTATTCCGGAGTAGCTCTGGTGAACAATCAGTTGGTATCGATTGCCGAAGGTAACGTTGCGGTTGCCAATTCAAGTGAACAAAGCGTTCTTTACCGTACAGGGGCATATGGAGAGAGCGTTACGATTCTTTTCTCTGCCGCGCCAGGAAGCAACCTGCCGGTCAATCTGCTCTTTACACCGCTCCCATCGGAGAAGTGATATAGTTCTCTCTCAAAGCTAGAGCGGGAATGAATGATTGGGTTGGCGTATTAAATTAACTATCGAAAGAAGACTCCATAAGGAGTCTTTTCTTTTCACTGGGGATATGAGGATATACGGAATAGATGCTGCTTAAAAAGCCATATTTAAAACCGCTTATTTCTACTGAGGAGGAATCAAATTCCGATGAATGTAGTCGTCAAGTTGATACGTGAATTCAAAGAGCGTGATACCCGGCGTTTGTTGAAAGATTATCGAGACAAAGTGGAACTTATCAGGAAACGGAATTTGGAAGCTTGGGACGATCAGCGGCTACTAGCTGAATCCCTTCGGCTGCGAGAAGAAGCAAGATCAGGCACACCTTTGAATGAACTGCTTGTTGATGCTTATGCATTAGTCTGCGAGGCTGCGAAGAGGACACTCGGATTACAGCCTTACGATGTCCAGATTATGGCTGCTATCGCTTTGCACGAGAGATTTTTGATCGAACAGCATACCGGTGAAGGAAAAACACTCTCTGCTGTTATGCCTGCTTATCTCAACGCGTTGACCGGCGAAGGCGTTCATGTACTCACATTTAACGACTACTTGGCAAATCGAGATGCAGAGTGGATGGGTCCGATCTACCATTTCCTCGGGTTAACGGTAAGCTCGGTTCAAGCGGGCATGAGTTTGCTCGAAAAACGGGAAGCTTACGCCAAGGATATAACCTATGTTACGGCTAAAGAAGCAGGATTCGATTATTTGCGTGACACAATCGCATTAAATGAAGCTGATACCGTACACCGTCCTTTCCACTACGTCATCGTCGACGAAGCAGATTCATTGCTTCTTGATGAAGCGCGGGTGCCGCTAGTCATTAGTGGCGATTCGAGCGCTTCCAAGAGTGATGGCGTTCTTTTCGCAGAAGTGGCCCGGCAGCTGCAGCCAGCAGAGCATTACGATTTTGACGAGTTCCAGCGGAACGTTTATTTGAATGATGCGGGTGCTGCGAAAGCGGAGTTGCTGCTGGGATGTGGCAATTTGTACGATAACCATAATAGTCATATGTTAACGTCATTAAATTGTGCGCTGCATGTGGAATCGTTATTAAAAAAAGACGTCGATTATATCGTCCGGGACGGTGTAATTGAGCTAATCGAAGAACATACAGGTCGTGTGGCCGAAAACAGGTATTTGCCGGACGGGTTGCAAGCTGCCCTTGTGGCCAAAGAAGGGTTACAGTGGAAGGCCGGCGGGAGAATTCTCGGCACGATCACGATTCAACATTTCATTAGCCTGTATTCGGGAATTTGCGGAATGACGGCTACGGCGCACGCTTCAGCAATGGAATTCGAGGATATCTATGCGCTGCAGGTCGTGCAAATTCCTCCGAACCACCCAAACATACGGATCGACCACCAGCATCGGATTTACACCCATAATGAAGCCAAATATAAGGCGCTTATACAAGAAATCTCTTCTGTCCATAGGGGTGGACGCCCCATTCTTATTGGTACGTCAAGCGTCGAGGAGTCTGACATGTTGGCAGAGGCGCTTGCGCTTGCCGGCGTACCTTGCCAGGTTCTCAATGCGAAAAACGATGCAAAAGAAGCCGAAATCATCGCCAAAGCGGGAGAAATCGGAGCCGTAACGGTATCTACGAATATGGCAGGGCGGGGTGTCGACATTCGTCTCGGCGGCGGCAATCCTGCTCAGGCAGAGCTGGTTGCCAAGCTGGGCGGATTATACGTAATAGGTACACATGTAAACGAAAGCATGCGGATTGATAACCAGCTGCGCGGGCGTTCCGGCCGCCAAGGCGACCCGGGAGCTTCCGTATTTTATATAAGTTTGGAAGACGAGTTGATGCTTCGCTTCGGCATTCATAGACTTTTTCGCACTCCCAGGCAGGAAGAAGTTCTTGATGATCCGGCGCTCCGCAGCAAAATCGAGCATATTCAGCGCGTTATCATCGGTCAAAACTTCGATATTCAGCGGGAATTGAACTGTTATTCGGATATGGTGGAGGATCAGAGGCGAATCCTATACGAAGAACGGCTCGGAATATTGAAAGGCGAGAGACCGATGAGTCCATCGGAGCAGCGGGTACGGCTTTTTTATATCGACGAGTTCTGGGCTGACCATCTGGCATACGTTTCTTACATTCGCGAAAGCATCCATCTCCAGAGCATTACCAGTCGCAACCCGATCGACGAGTTTCATACGCAAATCACCCAAGCATTCGAGCAAATTCCGGCTAAAATAGATCATGAGTCGGCGAATATGCTTAGAAAACTTGGAGGTTCGAATGATCCGGAGAAATGGGAACAGTTCGGTCTGAAGAGTCCTATTTCGACTCGGACTTATATGATCAACGATCAATATAGCCAAGATAAGCGCAGCTCATGGACCGGAACGACGGTATTTGCTTTTTGGGGCAGTAAGATTTTGAAGCTGTTACTGAGGCCAGTATATAGGATGTCAAAATAGTGATGGGAGCGTGACGATCGATGAACAATAGAGAACGGTTTACGACCCGGGTCGATTCGTATTTAAAATACCGCCCGAGCTATCCAAAAGAGGCTATTGACCATTTGTACGACGTCGTCGGTTTACGTGCGAACAGTAATATAGCAGACATTGGTTCAGGCACTGGGATCATCTCAAGGCTACTACTGGAACGCGGAAGCGATGTAATCGCAGTCGAGCCAAATCAGGCAATGCGGGAAGCCGCCGAGCAAATGTTAGAAAGTAATCCGAAATTTCAGAGTACATCAGGTTCTGCGGAATCTACTGGATTACCTGATCAGTCGGTTGATTTTATTGTCTGCGCTCAGGCATTTCACTGGTTCGATCGCTCCGCAGCCCATATCGAGTTTCGCAGAATTCTGCGGCCAGGTGGGAGAGTAATACTCATCTGGAATTCTCGTCTTACTTACGGTACTCCGTTTCGTGAAGATTACAATCAACTGCTTCATACATACGGAACCGACTACGAAAAAGTTAATCATAAAAATATTTCTCAGAAGATGCTGCTCTCTTTTTTCAAGGAAGGTTCAATGCATGAAATGCAATTCAGAGTGAGTCAGGAGTTCGATTTCGAGGGTTTGAAAGGCCGGTTGCTATCATCTTCATACAGCCCTGTACCCGGGCATGCAAATTACGATCCAATGATGACAGAACTGCGGAATTTATTTGATAAAAATAATCAAGATGGTTTTGTTGAATTCGATTATGAAACTGAGATTTTTTGGGGAGAAGTATAGATCACCAAAATGATACCCAGCTATATCCTCAAGCTATAGCTGGGTATTTTTGTGAAATTTACGTCCATAGAGCCTTGTCACGACTGCAGACTGTAAACCTAGATGTTGATTTTAAGTCGTAATTCGGCCATCATAGCCTCAGCTTGTTGTGGATCTTCATTCAGCAGCTTCCTGTATGTCAGCATCCAATTCAGCGTTAGAAGCATATGATCGTACTCTTCCTTCTTGCGCTCGATCTCATTGATCTTTTGAAGAATCCATTCGATTACTTCTTGGTTGGTGCGTTCGTTCGTATCGTGATCCTGCAAAATCGTCTTTAGTTCAGCCAACGAGCAGCCAATGCCTTGAAACTTCTTAATCAGCCTTAACCGCTCAATTGCTTCGTCTAAATAGTTGCGGTAATTATTCTTCTCTCGCTGAATATGCCTGCCATCAAGCAAACCTTCCTTCTCATAAAATCGAATGGTGTGGGGGGTTAAACCCATCAAGTCTGCTAATTCTTGAATTTTCATATGAGATCATACCTCCAAACGCTTGCCTTAGAGTTCACTTCATAGTTTAGACTGAAGTTATATCTTCGTCAAATGCTTAAGGAGGCGCTAAAATATTATGCGTATATTTGTTACTGGTGCAGCAGGTTATATTGGTACAGCCGTTGTCCGCGAACTCATCGGTGCGGGCCATCAGGTCGTTGGGCTGACCCGTTCGGAGAGTGGTGCTCACGTATTAGAAAGCTTGGGAGCTGAGGTGGCTCGTGGTGTGTTAGAGGATCTGGATATACTGCGCAGCTGTGCTGCCACTTCAGACGGTGTTATTCATCTGGCATTCAATCATGATTTCTCTAATTTTGCCGCATCACTGGCAGCTGATCTTAGCGCCATCGAAGCAATGGGAGAGGCGCTTGCCGGCTCCGGTAAACCACTTGTTATTACAGCCCATGCGAATGGCAAACCATCGGAGGATGCGGCACTTGCGTTTATAGAACAAGGCGTGAGAGCATCGATCGTCTCGCTTGCACCTTCCGTTCATGGAGAAGGAGATAAAGGCTTCGTGCCGCAATTAATCCGGATCGCTGAGGAAAGAGGCTCTTCTGCTTACATTGGAGACGGCTCTAATCGTTGGCCAGCGATTCATCGCTTGGACGCGGCAGTTTTGTTCCGCCTCGCTGTAGAATCTGCGCCTGCAGGCTCGCGACTGGATGGCGTGCAGGATGAAGGCATTGCATTTAGAGACATTGCCGAAGCCATTGGTCGTCATGTGGGTGTGCCGGTAGTCAGCATCCCGCCTGAAGAAGCGCAAGCCATCTTCGGTTTTCTAGGCATGGTCGCGTCGCTTGACTTAGCCAGATCAAGTGAAGGGACGAAAGAACTTCTCGGCTGGAAGCCTGTCCAGCGTGGACTTCTCGCAGATCTGGAACAAGGGCATTATTTCACGAAATAGTCTAACTGGAATGAATCAAACGTTTGCTATCAATTTATACACAACAAAAAATCGTTGCCTAATACAAAGTAGGCAACGATTTTTTGGTTATAAAATTCTTTCAACATTAATCTAAACTATAATTGAATCTCCCGCTATAAAGCACCGCCGTGCACATAAAAGTATGTTGGACGTTCATTATCCAATTGACCATCGGGTGTAATGATAGTTAAATAACTTCTTGGATACTTTTCTGCGTATTGAATATTGGTTGTTAACTGATATTTACCATCAATAGTTGTAGTAGTAGATGGTTCTGCTGTGTAAGTGTTTTCTGCTCCAGATCTGCTTTGCAAATAAAAGCAACTGGCTTTGGCGTAGCGTGTATCGAGAGGTTCGTCCCGAATCGCGTTCTAAGGTGTTCCACCTTATACGGACGAAACTAACATATCTTTAAAAATGAATATGCATTCTTTAAAGTTTGCTATAGTTCACTTCAGGTGGAATGTATAAAATGGAAACAACACCCATGTAAGCGTTTTATATTAGCTGGGTGAATTTGAATGGAGGTGTATGATGAAAAGAAAGACATGGTGGATGTTTACGATTTCGGGAGTGGTTTCATTATTTCTCTCGGTAAGCGCTTTCGCAGGGTTTGTATTTTGGGAGCCTCTAACGTACCACAACCCGAGCACCTGGCAAAAGGCTGATGGTTATTCCAACGGTTCAATGTTTAATTGCACCTGGCGAGCGAACAATGCAAACTTTACGAGTGATGGTAAGCTGAGACTGAGTTTGACCAGCCCGTCCAATAACAAATTTGATTGTGGTGAATATCGATCAACCAATTCTCAAGGATATGGTCTGTATGAGGTAAGTATGAAACCTGCCAAAAACACAGGCATTGTCTCTTCTTTCTTCACGTATACCGGACCTGCTCACGGAACGCAATGGGATGAGATTGATATTGAATTCTTGGGAAAAGACACAACCAAGGTACAGTTCAATTATTACACCAATGGTGTCGGCAATCATGATAAGATCGTTAACTTGGGATTTGATGCATCTCAGGGCTTCCACACTTATGCGTTTGATTGGCAACCAGGCCATATCAAGTGGTACGTGGATGGCGTTCTGAAACATACGGCCACAACGAACATTCCAACGACGCCTGGTAAAATTATGATGAATCTGTGGAATGGAACAGGCGTGGACAGCTGGCTGGGCCCTTACAACGGAACTAATCCGCTGTATGCTGAATATGACTGGGTGAAATATACAAGTAATTAGAGTGATTTATTTGCATGATAGCGAAAAACGAAGAGGATAAGAGGACAGGAGTGTAAGCCGCTGTCCTCTTTTTTTGCATGTTATTTTAGACATTTCATAAGGACCATTGCACTAATGCAACATTCATATCCATTTTCCAATATCCTAAATTAATGCAATAAATGTTGTAATATTAGTATGGGCATCCACCTGGATCATTCATTATGATGGATTCTGTAGACAACATCATTACATAGACAGGGGGAAACATAAGTTGGAAACAGGCAAAAAACGAAAAATAGTCAGTTTCGCTCTCGCCGGAATGTTCGCGCTCTCGGCCGTACTCAGCGGATGCAGCACAAGTGGACAGGATAAGGAAGCTTCTCCAAGTACACCAAGTGCTGCACTGGAGATGAAGGATGGTAAATATGATCCGCCCGTCAGCATCACGTATTTGCGCCCATGGGGTCCGGATGTAAAGTTCAAATCGGGTGAAGATCAGGATAATAACATTCACACGAAATGGGCCAAAGACAAGCTCGGCATTGAATTGAAAAATCAGTGGGTTTCACCGTCGACCAATAATGCTTTCGAAACCAAGCTTCGCCTGTCGCTTGCTTCCAATGCAGAGATGCCGGACATTATCTCGTATCGCGGGGAATTTAATCTGGTGCGTGAATTGATCGAAACGGGCAAGTTTGTTGATGCTGGCGAATTGTTTGATCAATATGCGAGTGATACCTGGAAAGCAGCCGTTAAGGAAGATCCTTCCGTATGGTATCCGTATATGCAAGATGGCAAACGAATCGGTATTCCCATTCTGGACTATGCCTATAATGGTGATCCGGTGATGTGGATTCGTGAAGACTGGATGAAAAAATTTAATCTGAAAGCACCGGAAACATTAACTGATCTTGAAGTAATCATGGAAACGTTTACAAATCAGGATCCAGATGGAAACGGCAAAAAAGATACGTATGGTCTGACGATAGGATTCAAAAACTGGCTGAACACCTGGATGTCAGATGCAGGCTGGATTTTCGGTGCATATGGAACGATGCCGAACCAATGGAACCTGAATGCTGATGGCAAGCTCGAATACGGCTCTGTGACACCGGGTGCAAAACAGGCTTTGGCCACATTGCAGAATTGGATGAGCAAAGGTTACATCCCTGAAGAAGCCGGCGTTTACGACGAGACCAAAGCTGCGGAAGAGTTTACGGCAGGCAAAGCAGGAATTGTTGTTGGACCTCACTGGATGCCATCCTGGCCGCTGGAGGATGTGAAGAAAAATAATCCGGAAGCTGAATACAAAGCCTACCCTATTCCGGCTGGACCAGATGGGAAAGCAGGCAGACATGGAACATCCAATGGTAATGGTGTGATCCTGATTAACAAGGATATGAAGAACCCGGAAACGTTCTTTACCTATCAGAACTATCTGTTTGATCACTACGCGAATCCTAAAGAAGGTGATGAATTCGAACACGGTTTCGCTGAAGGATATGACTGGGCTATGGTCGACGGCAAACCTTCAACAGATGCCAGTGTGACCGAAGGTTACGCGCCTGAGAAATACACGTTGACATTTGACGGTGCACGGATTCCGAACCTCAGCATGACCACACTGGCCAAGCTGGCAAGCGGGGAAGAAGCAACCACACCTTTCGAGAAAAAAATTCAATCCGGCGTGCCAGAGCCTATGCTCGCAGCAGCCAAAATTGTACTGGATCAAAAAGATATCGTCTATAACCAGATGTTCACAGGCGCTCCAACCATGACGATGCAGATGAACAACGATATTCTGTCCAAGATGGAGAAGGATATGTTCTCGCAGATTGTTTATGGTAAAGCTTCAATAGACGCATTTGACGGTTTTGTAGAGAAGTGGAAATCTTCCGGCGGGGATCAGATAACGCAGGAAGTTAATGAATGGTATCAATCCGTAACGAGCGGTAAATAAAGTTAAAGGCATTGCTGGAGAATATTCCGGCAATGCCTTTTGTCTGTGTTATCTATGTCAGCAACCAGCAACACTCCGCTCTTTCCTTGTCTCAAACGGGTAGATTCTCTCTGTATTCTTGCGGTGTGACGTCATAGAATTTTTTAAAAACCCGAATGAAATAAGCGGTATTGTTATACCCGACAAGCTCGGCAACCTCAAATACCTTTGCATTGGATGAACGCAAGTAGTATGCCGCCTTTTCCATTCGTAATCGATATACATAGGCTGTAAGGGCTTCTCCGGTCTCTGCCTTATACACCTTGGACAGATACACCGGGTGAAGGTGAACATGGTCTGCTATAGCGGGCAAGGATACGTCATCAGCAAGGTGAAGGTCTACAAAGCTTTTGACACTGCGCACAATCGTACTGTGATTATCCTTCAGCTCTTGTTCTGCGTCCTCACTGATTGAATGAATCGCCCGAATTGACCAGTCTTTGAGCTGCTGTGTAGTGGCATAACTCGGTGCCTGAAAGTATCGATACGTTTCGGCAGGGAGGACGGACGAGATCTGTTTTCCGTTCTTGTGAATAATGTACGCAAATGCACCGGCCAGGGCGTGATACACTTCAACGGTCGTTTCCGCGATATCATGCTGTTCTCCTGAATGCAGCAGTTCTTCGAAAATTGCCTCGATTTTCTGCTCCACATCATCGAAACGTCCGGCTTCCAGCAAACTAATCAGCGTAGGCGGTTTGTAGAGCGAACGGATTGCTGGTAGCGGATGCACATCCGGATCATCCGAAGCTGTCACGAACAGTCCTCGTGCCTGACCCATCCGCTTGCGCATGGAGCTTACCGCCCCCTCATAGATTTCTCCGATGTCATATGGGAACTTGCCCCAATGGGAGACTGAGATGGAGATGGCTCCTTTTAAGTAGAGCTGTACATTGGTTTGAATCTGGGTAGCATAGTGCTCCAGCAGTGCTTGCGGTTTCTCATCCCTGGTCAGTCCCATCGGAGCGTCATGTTTCACACTAGCCAGGACGACAAGATAATCGTGGACATCCCTTGTGTGCCAGATATGAAAATGATGCTGCATGACTTCGCTGATGATATTGCATATCGCGTATTCCATTAGAGACAGATCATACTGTCCCATCTCGGACAAATGCTCCTCCATGCGGATCACCATCATGCCCAGTTCCTGCCCGACCGAATAGGGCAGCTCCAGCAATTCAAGCTTGTCCGACAAGGCTTGCGGAGAATAGGTTTTCCCCGTGAGCAGTTCGTGAAGCATCGTCGATTGCAATAGTGGCAGATTGTCCTGAAAAGCATGCAGGGCACGTTGGTAGGATGCGGCGGTTTCCCATTTTTGCTTGATACGGTCCACGAGACGCTGTACGGTCTCCATCAGGTCTTCATCACTGACAGGCTTGAGCAGATAATCGAAGCTTTCCTGCGCCATCGCCTGTTTGGCATATTCAAAATCGGCGTATCCCGACAGAAGAATGGTCTGCACATGAGGCCAACGCTCGTGAATGGTGGTGATCAGTGCAATACCGGACATCTCCGGCATACGAATGTCTGTCATGACGATATCAATATCGTGATTTTCCATTATTTCAAGCGCGACCGCGCCAGATAAGGCTTCGTGAACCATGCTGATTCCGCAGCTTTCCCATGGAATCGTTTCCGCTAATGTTTCCACAACCGATTTTTCATCGTCAACTAATAAAATCTGTAACATATGTGTCACCTACTCATTGATATTGTCGTGCCATGTGATGCTTGCTCTCACTCCGCCACTGGGTGAATGTTCATACTGTAGTCCGGCACCGTCACCATACAAAAAGTACAAACGCTGATGCACATTCCAGGTACCGCAACCCATATTTTCATCCAATGGTTTCAGCAGGTTGCTCTTTAATTGATCCAGCTGATCATCTGTCATGCCAAGTCCGCTGTCTTCCACGGTAATGGTGTACCTTTCGTCCTTGTAATCCGCATAAATGGTAATATGCCCGTCTTCGGATCGAGGCTCAATCCCATGAATAATAGCGTTCTCAACAATAGGCTGGAGAGTGAGTCTTGGTACGGTTTTGCTCAAAATGTTATCGGGCACATCGATTGTAAAATGCATTCGTTCCAGTCTCAATGACTGAATCTCCAGATAGTTCTTGACCATCGTCAGTTCTTCCTTAATCGTGGCCAGATGGTTCTCCGATCTCGTTATGTATCGATAATACTCCCCCAGATTCAGTGCCATGGCGACCACGGCTTTTTCATTTTTCATCCTCGCCATATTCTTGATATAGAAGAGGCAATTATAGAGAAAGTGCGGGTTAATCTGCGATTGTAATTGCTTCAGCGTGGCTTCGCGTCTTCTCAGTTGTTCCTCATACACATTCTCAATTAACTCCTGAATACGCTGGGCCATGATGTTAAATCGTGCAAACAGCAAGCTGAATTCATTCCGTGACGAATGATGCAAACGAACGGTGAAGTCTCCGGTCGACAAACGATTCGTTCCTTTTACAAGCTGAAGCAGCGGGAGTTGAACACTCCGGTACAAGACATATAACACAATGATGCTCATGACAATTAGTACAGTGATGGAAGCATAAAAGAGATTGCGGCTGCTCGTAATCGGTCTCAAAATCTGCTGCATCGGAACATAATCGACATAATACCATCCCAGACTGCCGGATTGAATATAAGAGACATAATATTCGGTCTGATCCAGGTTCGTGGTGAAGCCACCTCTGCTCTGCAAATCCATCTGCTGAAGTTTGTTATGTATCAAGCTCAAGGTATCATTGCCGCTGCTGTTGCTGATCAGACCGAGCTCCGAATGAAACATGAAGGGGTCGCCATTGTTATTTAACTTGTTCTGATCCAGCATCGCCGTTAAATGCCGCACAGGAAAGCTGATCTTGGTAATTAATCTGGCTTTGTCCGGCTTGATGCTCGCTGTCGTTGGGTCCGTTGTGTACCACTCAAACTGGTTTTGAGTATAAGTCCAGGACTTCGAGAGCGGCTCTTTGAATTCATCCTCCTTGTAGGGGGTGTAGGCATAATAATCCGTCGAGATGACTTTTTGCAGACGTGGAAAATACAGCGTAATTGTCGAATGCCATTTGCTTGCCGCATTGTACAGATTCATCTTTTCCAGAATGGCACTGCCTACCTTGACACGTTCATAAGGGATCTCTTTATAGTCCGGCCGCTGGTACTCCTGAATGCTGGAATCCTGTCCAATGGATATGCCATATAGAGATAGTTGGTAAATATTGGATTCTACAGAATCGGCAAAAGTGGATAGGTGGTTCATCGTATTATTCTGGATTTCGCGCTCAATCACACGCACACTTTCTCTGTTGGAGTAAGTGTAGAGGAATAACACCAGGATGAGCAACATGACAAACAGCAATGTGATTTTGGTAAAGACATTCAAACGGGCGAACAACGCTCAACCTCCTCAACTTATTAAAATATTGTTATCGTTGTTGCAATATTAGGATATAGATCGCAAATGGGCGTTGCTATAATTTTAATATACAAGTTCACGCGCACTTGTAAAATACAAAATTGATAACATGGGGGATGTTGGGGTGAAGGAACATACGTTAGAGACGCCGCGCAAACGGCGGGCCATCAAGGTAAAACAGCGCTGGAATATGCAACGAAACTGGTCCTTGCATTTGATGCTTGTTCCGGCGGTTTTGCTGGCAATCATTTTTCAGTACATACCAATGGGAGGCATTGTCATTGCTTTTCAGGATTTCAAACCTTATCTGGGATTTACCGAATCCAAATGGGTAGGTTGGGATAATTTTAAATATTTGTTCCTGTATCCGGATGTGGGGCAAGTGATCTGGAACACGCTGGTAATTGCATTTTTCAAAATTATTGCCGGGTTAGTCGCTCCGTTCTTGTTCGCCGTTCTGTTAAACGAAGTTCGTCTGGTCTCTTTCAAAAGGGTCAGTCAAACACTCGTTTATCTGCCGCACTTTCTCTCATGGGTTATCCTCGGCGGGATATTGCTGGATATTCTTTCTCCGCAAGGAGGCATGGTGAACAAACTAGTTGTTGCCTTAGGTGGAGAACCTATATTTTTCCTGGGAGATGGAACGTGGTTTCGTATAACACTGATTATAAGCGATGTATGGAAGGAATTTGGTTTTGGCACAATTGTATTTTTGGCTTCTCTCTCAGGCATCAACCCGGCATTGTACGAAGCGGCTGAGGTGGATGGAGCGAACCGGTTCAAGCAGACACTGCATATTACGTTTCCTGCGTTGATGCCGATCACGATCGTACTGATGACCCTTTCCATCGGAAATATTCTGAATGCGGGATTCGATCAGGTGTTCAACCTGTACAATCCGCTTGTGTATGACAAAGGCGACATCATTGATACGTTCGTATATCGACTCGGTATCCTGAACGGCAAGATGAGCTTTGCTACAGCTGTAGGATTGTTCAAATCGGTGGTGGCGACAATTCTGATCGTTATTTCGTATCGACTCGCTTACAAACTGGCTAACTATCGCGTGTTCTAGAGAGGAGAAAAGGGCTTGTATTACAAAACAAAAGGCTACCGATTATTCAGCATATTCAATTATATCTTTCTCGGCGTATTATCGTTGCTCTGCATATTGCCCATTATTCATATTTTGGCCGTCTCGTTCAGCAGCATGGCGCCAGCCTCATCCAATCTCGTTAGCTTCTGGCCGATTGGATTCACCACTGACGCTTATGTGAAGACATTTGGCAATTCCAATTTTATTAACTCCTTGCTGGTCTCGGTGAAACGAACGGTGATTGCGACCATCATTGGCATGGTCATTATGCTGCTTACGGCATTTCCGCTCTCGAAGGAAGATATCAGCTTCAAGGGCCGTTCGATCTACACATGGTTTTTCGTTTTTACCATTTTGTTTAGTGGGGGACTGATCCCCAGTTACATTCTGATTCAGAAGCTGGGACTTATGGATACGATCTGGGCACTGATTCTGCCGGGAGCACTGTCCGTATGGAATGTTATTCTCATGATGAATTTCTTCCGCGGTCTGCCCAAGGAACTGGAGGAAGCAGCCTATCTGGATGGAGCGGGTCATATCAAAACCCTGGCGCTGGTGTACGTGCCGCTGTCTCTTCCGGCCATTGCTACGCTGTCCCTTTTCACTATGGTAGGTCAGTGGAATTCCTGGTTTGACGGTATGATCTATATGTCGGACGTAAAAAATTATCCACTGGCTTCCTTACTGCAGACCATTATCGTGCAGCAGGATCTTAGTAAAATCAACGTAGATCCGTCCATGTTGGAGAACGTCTCTCAGCGTACGGTCCGCGCAGCGCAAATCTTTATAGGGGCTTTGCCTATTTTGCTGGTGTATCCATTTTTACAACGCTTTTTCGTTAAAGGGATCGTTATCGGGGCAGTGAAAGAATAGCATGGCCGTGCAAGTAACAACACATAAGGGGAGGAATACGGGTGAAAAAAGGATTGGCTTGTCTCTTGGCAGGAAGCATGATGGTTTCACTAATATATCCGGCAATGGCCGGAGCAGACAGCGCAACCAAGCAAGCGCAGGGAATGGAGCAGGTGCAGGCGAACAGCCTGCATTCCACACCCTATCGGGACATGACGGCCCACTGGGCAGAACAAGCCGTGACACAGATGCAGGAGCTTGCTGTGATTCAAGGTTATACGGACGGCACATTCAAGCCGAATGAACGCATCAGCCGCGCTGAGTTTGTTGTGATGCTGGACCGGATAATGGGCTTTGCTCGCGGGCAAGAATCAGCGTCTGTATCTTTTTCCGACCTGAATGAAAACGATTGGTATAATGAAGCACTGGTTAGAGCGAATAGCGCAGGGATCATACTGGGCACTGTTGCTGGACAGCTGTCACCCAATCAACCCGTCACCAGACAGGATGCCGCAGTTATGGCTGATCGAGCGTTCCAACTATCAACAGGCCAGGAAGATGAGCACGTGCTGACTCGTTTTACAGATGCGAAACAGGTGGCAGACTACGCCAAAAAAGCGTTCAGTTATTTCATTCAGGAGAAAATTGTAAACGGATACAATAAACAATTGGCTCCGACTGCCGACATTACGAGAGCAGAGGCAGCAACACTGGTATCCAATATGATTAAGGATGTGAAAAGCAGCCCGGGTACGTATGAGTCCAGCGTTGATGGCAACCTGGTCGTTCGATCAGCTGATGTCACCCTCCAAAACATGACCGTTGGCGGCAATCTATTGCTGGCCGAAGGGATTGGCGAAGGTACAGTGACGCTTGATGGGGTGACGGTTACGGGAAGTGTCATCATTAAAGGTGGAGGAAGCCATTCCATTAACATTCGTAATACCCAACTGAAACGAGTGGTAGTGGACAACGCTTCGGGACCGGTACATGTGAATATTACGGGTAACAGCCTGATTGAAGAATTGATTATTCTGCGCAAAGCGATGGTTGAATTGTCTGACGAGAGCGTCATTGCTGCATTAAGCGTGAAGAGCAAAGCTCGGCATACCCGGATTGATGCAAAAGGAAAAATCAAACTGCTCAATGTGGAAGCGGAAAACGTGCTTGTTAACGGGAAAGAGGTCACAACAGGCCAGCACAGTGTTAATATGACGCTGGGTAATGAGCAGCCAGCAGCATCGAGACCTCCTACACCTGGAAACGGGAACGGTTCAAATGGTTCCACGCCTTCGAATCCGGGTGGACAGAGCCCTTCTGTTCCTGGTAATCCTGTGGGAGAGAAGCCTATTCCGGCAACGATGATCCCGAACAAGGATTGGGAAATGATCTGGAATGACGAATTTAGCAGTTCAGCTATCGATGCATCCAAGTGGACGGTTCAGGATACCGGACTTGTCTATAACAATGAATTGCAATATTACAGCCCTGACAATACACGCATCGTGAAGGACGGAGATCGGAATGTACTGCAAATTGAGGCCAAACGGGAGCAAAAAAGCGGCAAGTCGTTTACCTCAGGCAAACTGATAACGATGGGAAAAGGGGACTGGACCTACGGTAAAGTTGTCGTTCGGGCAAAGCTGCTGGTGCAGCAGGGCATGTGGCCAGCCATCTGGATGATGCCTACGGATGAAGCACATTATGGCGGATGGCCGGCTTCCGGTGAGATCGATATTATGGAACTGATCGGTGGCAAAAATAAAGACCATGAAGTGTACAGCACCATCCACTATGATGCCGTCAAGTCTGACGGCTCGCACGGGCATGATCAAGGCAAGTTTACTCTTCCCGCTGGCGAGTCCTTTGCAGATGATTACCATGATTTTCAGGTGGAATGGCTGCCTGGCATGATTCGTTTCTATGTGGATGGCAAGCTTCATCATCAGGTGAATCATTGGCAGACGACTGCAGCAGGTCAGCCGGAGAGCTATACCTTCCCTGCACCCTTCGACAGACCGTTCTATTTGATCCTAAATCTCGCGGTGGGCGGAGATTGGCCGGGATCACCTGAGAATGAATTTGTCTCCGAGAAGATGAATGTTGATTTTGTTCGGGTGTACTCTTATAAAAAAATAAACGAATGGCCGGACGTGACTTCAACTCCAATTGAGCCTGAACGGCAACGTGCTCCACAAGCAGACGGCAACGAAATCTATAATGAACGCTTCACTGAAGGCTCCGATGCAACCGGGGTGCCCAATGAATGGAAGTTTATTACGAATGAAGGCGGAGCTGGGGCAGTTGAAATCGTTGACGATGAACAGCAGGGCAAGGCTGCGAAAGTGACCATCTCCCAGGCGGGAACCGAGAGTTATTCCGTACAATTGACGCAAATGCCGATCTATATGAAGAAAAATAAAAGGTATAAAGTAGAGTTCGATGCCAAAGCATCCGCTAACCGTGATCTTCGCTCCAAAGTAACACAATTTGAGAAAAGCTGGACGAATTACTCCGGTGAAAAAACCTTCTCATTGACCACTGAATGGCAGCCATTCGAATACACATTTAATATGCGGGATGGCGCAGACAATAATGCTCGATTCGAATTCAATCTGGGCCTGGATGAAGGGACAGTCCTGTTGTCTAATGTCAGACTGACGGAGATGGGAGAGGCTGATCCGATCCCTGTGGAGCGGAAAGCATTGCCGGATGGCAATTATGTTTATAACGGTACGTTTGATCAAGGCAAGGAGCGATTTGGCTTCTGGTCCAAGCAGATTCAACCTGATGCTGAAGCTCAGATTTTCGTCAACAATTTCCTGAAGTTCCCAATCATGGAGCGACAGCTCGTGGTTGATGTGAAACAAACGAATGGGGAGCAAGATCAAGTTGCTGTCGTTCAGCCTGATATGAAACTGGAAGGTGGCACAAACTACGGATTCTCTTTTGATGCCAAGGCCGATGTATCTCGCACGATGGATGTGGAGTTGTCTACCGCTGAGGGTCATGACGTACAGATACATCAAGGACAATCGATTCAGATTGGTCAAGAAATGAAGAATTATTCGGGTGAGATTGTGATCGGAGAGGGACCCGCTGCAGCAACGTCTGAACTGAAGTTATTATTTGGCAGTTCAGCAGGAAAGGTCTACGTCGATAACGTTCGTCTGACGAAACGGGGAAAGCCTGTATCGATCCAGAACTATGCACATATTCCTGCAACAGAAGCATGGCTCATGCAAGGCCTGCAACTCGAAAACTCCGATGAAGGCGGCAAACATGTCAGCTACATGGACGAAGGTGATCTGCTGCAATTCAAAATGGACGGGGCGAACGATGGGGTGTACGTTTTCTCCACACGGATGGCGAGTGCCAAAGCCGATTCAAAAGTTCGATTCAGTGTCAAGGATGAGCAAGGTACAACGGTGGCCACCTCACAGCTGGTGCTTGGAGATACAGGTGGTTGGCAGACCTATAAAACCATATATTTCCCAGCGGTTTCCCTGAAAGCCGGGGCAGTGTATTACGTTAATTTTGAAGGGAATGAATATAATACACGCTGGCTGGACGTCTCGCAAAACATACTTCAGAACGGGGAGCTGACTTCAGATCAAAGTGGTTGGGAATTGATCCCCGCTGATCTCGTGGTATCCCATGGAGTAGATCGAGGTATTAGCATCACTTTGCCGGGAACAAATGAGAACTGGTGGGAAGTGTTATTGCAGCAGGAGAAACTTTTGCTGGAGGGAAGAAAAACGTATCGTTTAAGCTTTGAGGCATCAGCAACCACTGCAAAATCCATGCAAGTGGTAGTGTCACAGGGGAACGGCGAAGACACAAAGTATATGGATGAAACGGTAAACCTGACAGAAACCAAACAATCATATGTATATACGTTTAGAATGGGGGAACAAGGGGGGTCAGCTGCCTTGTTAAACTTTGGTCTCGGCACCGCTTCGGCAGGAGAGCATAACGTATCCATTCAGAATGTAATGTTGTACGAAGTGAATCCTGGTGCGGATCAAGGGGGACAGCCGGAACATGTCAATCTGATTCCGAACGGCGACTTTGCAAAAGGCAGCGAAGGATGGTTTAAGCATTCTGACGGGAATAGCGAAGAAATGGCATTCCATGTTGCGAATCAGAAGCTGCAAGCTCAAATCGGTCAGGCGGGAACTAATCCGTGGGATCGACAGGTTATTAATGAAGGTTTTGCCATGCAACAGGGATATAAATACAAACTGACGTTCAAAGCCAAAGCGGATAAACCGCGCAAAATGGGCCTAGGCATCGGTTGGGTTGACGTTCCCGCAGGATATGCATGGCACGGATTTTTTGGTGAACAAGTGGACTTATCTACCACGGAGCGGGAGTATACCTTCATATTTGATACTAACGAGCCGAGCTATGCGAACAGCCGCATCGTGTTTGATATGGGCAACATTAGTGGTGTCGAAGACGGGAATACAGCGATTATGTTATCGGATGTGAGCCTCAACCATATGGGGCCAACCCAATAAAATGGCATAATTTTCATTCATGAGTTTGTTACACTAAAGAATGCATTGCAAGTCATGGGAAAATAATATAGCCCTCCATCAAGTGCATGAAAGAGATCCATTTAACATCTTCACTATCATAACAATGAGATTTTTAGCAAACAAGCACGTTTATCCATTGGGGATGAACAGTGCTTGTTTGTATTTTGGGAAGATAAGCTGAGTATAAAAGAATATGAAGATCCATTTATGATTTTGTCGGTATAAGTTCCGGTACGCATCGATTGTTCAGTTTAGTCTCATTGCTTGTTTATTAGGCTAGTACGGCCTACATACATAAAATCTTATAAGAAATTCTTGAAATTTCAGAAATTTATCCGATAGGGGGGTGCTAATATACAAATACAAACAAAGACGAGGTGATGATATGCAAGTGAAATTGGCAGCGGACGCCATTCCCCTCTCCAAAAAGCGGAAGTCATGGATAAGGACGATCCAAAAATATAAAGTGATGTATGCTCTCTTATTACCAGCCTTAATTTACTTTGCCGTATTCAAATACATTCCTATGGCGGGAATATTGATTGCTTTTAAAAACTACAACCTGGCTTTGGGAGTATGGGATAGCCCATGGGTGGGATTCAAAAATTTTACGGATTTTATGAACGGCGTTTATTTCTGGGACATCATGAAAAATACGATTGTTATATCGCTGTATAAGCTATTGTTCGGTTTCTCCGCTCCCATCTTACTTGCTTTACTGCTCAATGAAGTTCATACCCAATGGTTTAAGAAAATCGTACAAACCATTACTTATTTACCCCACTTTCTGTCTTGGGTCATTGTGTATGGATTGATGGTAGCATTATTAGCCCCAGGCGATGGTCTTTTTAATATGATTTTGAAGGAAAGTGGTTTTCAGCCCATTTCATTTCTAACGGAGCCTGCTTGGGGAAGACTGCTGGTCATCGCATCTGAAATATGGAAGGACATTGGATGGGGAGCGATTTTGTACCTCGCCGCATTAGCAGGTATTGATCCAAGCTTATATGAAGCGGCTCGAATGGATGGCGCTTCCAAATGGAGACAGCTCTGGCATATCACGTTACCCGGCATTCGAGGAGTCATTATTCTGATGCTGATCCTTAAATTAAGCCATATTCTGGATGCTGGCTTTGACCAGATATTCATGTTTGCCAACACCTTTAACCAGGAGAAGATCGACATTATCGACACATGGGTATACCGTGAAGGGTTGGAGCGTCTTAAAATCGGCTTGGCTACTGCTGTAGGATTGTTTAAAGCTGTCATTGGATTTGGTTTAGTTTTGGCAGCAAATAAGCTCGCCAAAAAATTCGATGGGCAAATTTGGTGAGGTGGTTTTTAATATGATCAATTTGACAATCGGGGAAAAAGTTTGGCAATCCGTCGTTTATGTGATTCTTATTTTTTTATCGCTACTTTGCTTACTACCCTTTCTGTATGTGATTGCTGTCTCCGTGACGCCAGAATCGGAAGTGTTAAGAAGAGGGATTGTTATTATACCAGAATCTTTTACCTTTCTGGCCTATAAAGAAGTATTTATCTCTCATGGGATCTGGCAGGCGTATAAAATTACGTTGTTTCGAACGATTGTAGGTACGATGCTGAATGTGCTTTTTACGGTCTTAGCAGCTTATCCGTTATCCAAAAAATATTTGCCGGGACGCAGCCCGTTTTTACTATTCATTGTGTTTACCATGATGTTTAGTGGAGGGTTAATTCCGACTTATCTACTAATTCGCTCTCTGGGGTTGCTAAACAGTCCGTGGGTATTGATTATTCCAAATCTCATTAGTGCATTTAACCTGGTGATCATCAAAGGCTTTTTCGAGCAATTGCCTGGTGAAATCGAGGAATCAGCGAGGGTTGACGGTGCAAGTGAACTTCAATCGTTATGGCGGATCATTTTACCACTGTCTTTGCCCGTCATTTCCACCATTTCTTTATTTTACGCAGTGGGGCATTGGAACAGTTATTTTGATGCTATTGTTTATATCAATGATTCCAACTTCATGCCGCTTCAAGTAGTCTTGCGCAACATCCTGCTCAACGTTGCAACACAAAGCGCTGAGTCGCTCGCCAATTCCGGAGCTGTAAGTACGTTCGCTGTGCAGATGGCTACCGTTGTTGTGACTACGGTTCCGATTTTAATCGTTTACCCATTTTTACAAAAACATTTTACCAAAGGTGTGCTCTTGGGATCCGTTAAAGGTTAAAAGGTGTTCCAACCTAACTTATTACGGTGAAACCGTGATAATATACAATCAAAGGAGAGGTCAATATGCAGCGTAAGAAGATTTCATTTGCTATTCTGTCGGCAATCTTAGGATTGGGTACGCTACTGTCAGGATGTGGGGGAAATGAAGAAGTTACATCGACAGCTTCGAGTAATTCGCAAGGCCAGTCTGGCCAGTTTGCAACCAAAATGAAAATCTCAATGTTTAACCAAGGCACTTTCAACGCTGCTGCTCCGGTACCTCCACGTGATGAAGATGTTCAACGTCAAATGTTGGAAAAAGAGATGAACATCGACTTGGATATGATGATTCCTCAAGCTGGGCAAGCAACAACCAAACTGAATACACTCATTGCAGGCGGAGATATTCCAGATTTGATCTTCTTGAAGAGTCGGGCTGATCTCGCGCAATATTACGACCAAGGCGTTCTTGCGGATTTGACACCGTATCTGGATCAATTCCCTGAATTAAAGAAACGGTTTGGCAACGACTCATGGGATGCAATGTCCTATCAAGGAAAAACGATTGGAGTTCCAGGCTATGATAATGTTAACGGTATTAGTCGAAGCTTCTTCATCCGCAATGATTGGCTGAAAAAGCTGAATATGGAGGTACCAACGACACCGGATGAGTTGTTCGAAGTTATGAAAGCCTTTACAGAAAAAGATCCGGACGGGAATGGTAAAAATGATACGTACGGATTCATCGGCGGTATGAATAAAGAAGGTAATCTGCAAACCTACGGCTTCGATAGCTTGATGTGGATGTTTGGTGTCAATCCTCCTTCGGCCGTTGAGATAAAAGATAATGAACCGGTATTTCTGTTTATCGATCCTAAAATGAAAGAAGCGCTTGCTTATATTAATAAAATGATGGCCGCCAAGGTGGTTGACCCAGACTGGGTGACGATGAATTCGCCTGATTTGTTGGACCAAAAGATGTTTAAGGGTAAAGTTGGCTTCATGATCAGAGATGCTCGCAGACTGGAGCCGGATTATCAACAGAAAATGAAAGAAATTAGTGGCGAGGTGCCGGAATGGATCGTCATTCCTCCGATGAAAGGTCCTTATGGTGATCAAATTGTAGAGAGAAAATCATTTCAAGGCAATTCATGGGCCATTTCCGCGAAAGCGGATAAGGACAAAATCATTCGGATCTTGTCCATGCTGAATTATCTCTTTACAGACGAAGAAGCTTATCCGAACTTTGCATACGGAATTAAAGGTATTCATTGGGATGTGGTGGACGGCAAGATCAAAAATAAAACCTCCGAGTTATCGAAGGAAATGAAAGAGAAGTACCTGTGGGTCGATCATTATAGAATGCCACGTCGTGGTGATGATGCGGAGTACTTCAGCTTCCAGAATCCGAAGACGGCGGAGGCTTTCAAGGACAATCAGCAATATGTGGGGCCAACGTTGCCCGGGAATTTATTGACCCCAGACCCAAGCGATACCTTGGATGCTGACCGCACACGTTTCATTAATGAAAGTTTAGTTAAATTTATGACAGGCAAAGAGCCTCTTTCCAACTGGGACAATTTCCTCCAAACGTTGGATACCAAGTTTGACATGCAGAAATATAAGGAAACAGCAATCAAACAATTTAAAGAGGCTGGCCTTATCAAGTAAAATGAATAAACGAAGAGAGTGGCTATTCGTAGCCCCTCTCTTTATTAGCATATGCTATTCTTAGTTTACTATAGAATTAAAAGGAAGATGATGGATGCCAAGAAGAATCAGCTTGCCTTTAAAATTATTTTTTCTCGTGTTTGCGTTTGTGTTAGGGTGCATCATCTTGATAAGCCAATTGTCTTATCGCTATGTCCAAAAGGAAATAAGAACCAATGACATTTTTTACACCAACCAAATCCTTGACAAGGTAGACCAGTACTTCACTGTTAATTTTTCTTCCTTCCAGACGATTCTCTTCTCAGTCGAAACATCAGTGAAAGCCAATATTGACAATGCGGAAGTGATTAAAAAGCAATTAAGAGAACTGTATGAACTCAATAGTAGTTACGTCAGTAATATTTATTTGATCAAAAGCGATTTATCCATTCTAGGCGGAAGTACAGCTACTCGAATATTCGATGAACCTCTATCTGAAAGAGAACCTTTGTTTGATGCGGCTGATAAGAACAGAAGGACTACCTTTGTTAGTGAACCATACAAATCGAAGTATTCTGGCTGGACCGTTACGATGGTTCGATATCTGAACGGTGCTCCGTTTCCAATGGCCATTGCGGTTGACTTGGATCTAAATGCCATTGAAGAAACCTTGTTCAAGATTAATAAACAAGAACAAATGAATCTGGCTCTGATCACAGCGTCAGGTAAAATCATTGCCGGATTTTCTGAAAATAAAGGACTACTGAATATTCAAGATCATACGTTTTCAATCGGGGAAACGTCAGCGGAACAAATTCTGGATACGACAGAAACAAGTCTTCAACTGCATACCATGGATGGCATTCCGGTCTCCCTTCTAAAAAAACCGACGGAGAAATTCAACTGGACTATCATCTCAATCAATGATGAATCACGCTTGAAAGCAGCTTTGTCCAGATTGGAAACCTATTATATTGAGCTTCTAGCTGCAGGTCTTCTCTTAAGTTTGATCATTTCTTTCTTGGTTGCCAAATATATAAGGAAACCACTCTATACACTCAAAACAAAAATGAAGCAAGTGGAGCAAGGCTTACTCACAACGACAATTACGGTTAATCGAAACGATGAGTTTGGAGATCTTTCACGAGCATTCGATCGTATGCTGCAGCAAATTGTGGAACTGATTCGGCGAGCGGAACTTCATAATGAACTTGAGCGGAAGTTGGAAATCCAGGTGCTACAGTCTCAAATTAACCCTCATTTTCTGTATAACACACTTGGTTCGATCAGCAACGTTATACGTCTCGGACAAATAGAGAAAGTAGATGTAGTCATCGGATCGCTTATTTCATTATTGGAATACGGGATAGACGATGCTTCAGAGAAGGTTTCCTTAAGTCAGGAACTACGTAATGTAGCGGACTATATTGAGATCCAGAACATTCGGTATAACCGAAACTTCCACTTGATTGAAAATATCGAAGCAGGGTTAATGGATTTTCCTGTTTTTCGAATGCTGCTGCAGCCTCTTGTGGAGAATAGCATCTTCCATGGTTATAACGGAGGAGGAATTGAGGGGCCTATTACGATTCATGCGTACAGGGAGGACGGTATCGTCATCATAGAAGTTGTTGATCAAGGCGAGGGAATTCCAGCTGATAAAATAAAGCATATTTTAACCTCAGAACCGAGTGAAATGGAACTAAAAAGGAAAAGAATCGGGCTAAATAATATTCATGGCCGAATAAGACTTCACTACGGAGATCAATTCGGACTGCAAATCATTAGCATACCTAAGGAAATAACCCGTGTACGCGCTGTATTCCCGGCAGAATTGCAAAAAGGAGATGCATAATGGTGAGAGACTATACCTGCTTCATTGTTGACGATGAAGACCTGATCATTCAAAGATTGGAATTGTTTTTTTATGAACTCTCTCATAGGGATAAGCGATTTGTTCTAGTGGGCAAAGCGAATAATGGGCAGAATGGGATCGAGGAGATCATAAAACTTAAGCCGGACATCGTCATATCCGATATCGTTATGCCGCGAATGGACGGAATCTCCATGATTGAGCAGCTCAAGGCGGAGCTCCCCCATACCCAATACATACTTTTGACCGCCTATTCATCCTTTGAATACGCCCAGCGAGCTATTCAAGCCAACGTATTGGAGTACATTGTAAAGGTTCCATTGAGGGAAGCCGATTTGAATCGAGCTTTGGATAAAGCAGCCGGAATTTTAAATGAGTTTAAGAAAAAAGAAGCGGAATTTCAATCATTAAATGTATCCGTGCTTGAAAATAAATATAGAGTGCGCAAGCAATTTTTCAACGAACTGATCAGAGGCGAAATTCCTTCTCATCGGGCATCGGATTTTGCTAATCGCATGCAGTTTCATTTCTTTCAAGCGAACTATTGCTGCTTCATCGTTGAGATGAATACGTATGAAAGTTTCCGAAACGAATACGCTGCCGCAGATCAAAACATCTTGAAATATGCGATTACAAATATCATCGAAGAGACGGTAATGAATGGTGGTAGTGGGGTAGCTGCGGATCTGTCCGATAATTGTTTTATTGGCTTTCTATCCTGGGAAAATAGCCGCAGTGATATGGAAACGGAATATGCTTGCCTTTCCTTGGGAGGGCAGATTGTCTCTCATTTGCATCAATATTTGAATCAAAGAGTATCTGTCGCTTTTGGTGGTCCACACCGAGGCTGGGAATCGATCAAACAGGCGTACACGGAAGCTAAAAATGTGAGTGAGGATTTCTATTATCATACCGAGAAAGTCGTAAAAACACCGATGCATCGGTTCCAATACCATAATGACAAAAAAGCAGAGTTTCAGCAGAAGCTGGCTGATTTTCTTATACGGCTGAAAAGGAAGATTTCCAAGGAAGAGCTGGAGAATGCACTTGCCGATCTGTCACAATTTGTTTCGGACCATAAAATCCACAAGTCCATCATGGCGCCAATGATTAGAGACTTGTACAGAGACATTACCGTAAAGTTTAAATCAGGGAACAAGATGGCCACGGAAGTCCCAGACTTCCCCATGGAATTTATGGCTTTTCAGGAGCAGCTCGCTTATATTGGTGACTTCACATTCGAATACGTACACGCGGGCCAACTATTACATCGTGCAGAAATCATGAGTGCTATGCATTTTATCGAGAAAAACCTGAAACAACGCTTAACGTTGGAGGCAATTGCGGAGGAAGTGAATCTAGCGCCATCGTATTTTAGCAGCTTATTCAAAAAAACAATGAGCGAAGGCGTGATCAGCTACATCAACCGTAAAAAAATCCATCTCGCTCTTGAGTTGTTAAACGTCCGGGATTATTCTTTATTGGAATTGTGTGAGGAAGTAGGCATCGTCAATGAAGGTTACTTTTGCAAACTGTTCAAAGAATATACGGGTGATACACCTAAGCAATATCGGATAAAAATGACACGGTACGAATCCAAATAAGGATACAAAAAATGTATGATTTTTTCGTGAAATCCTGTAAAAAAAAAGAGGCCAAAACCATTACCATGATAGGAGCATCTAATCATGGAGGTTATCAAAATGGAGCTTATGAAAGCAGATGTAACCGTCGTAGGTGGAGGTATTGCAGGGATATGTGCTGCCATTGCAGCTGCACGCCAAGGTCTGCAGGTTTCACTTATTAATGATCGGCCGGTGCTTGGGGGAAATGCGAGCAGCGAGGTCAGAGTTCATATCAACGGGTCGGCATATCTCGGAAATAGTCCATCCTATTATGCCCGTGAGGGCGGGTTGGTAGAAGAACTCAAGCTGAAGATCTTTCATTATAATCCGTTATACAACAAGAAGCTTATGCTATCGCTTTCGGATACGGTCTTGCTCGACATGGTTTATGATGAGCCTAACATTTCTCTGTTTCTGAATACATGTGTACATGAAACGGGCATCGAGAACGGCAGAATTCAATGGGTGGAGGGCCTTCAATTAGCTTCCGAAAGAAAATTTCGTTTTGAAAGCCCAACCTATATCGATTGCTCCGGTGATGGAATTGTTGGATACCAAGCAGGTGCTGACTTCCGATGGGGAAGAGAGGCGAAGCATGAATACAAGGAGGAGCTTGCTCCAGAAGTGGCGGATCATTACACGATGGGCGATACGATTCTGTTTCAAGCCCGTGACGTAAACTATTCCGTTCCTTACAAAAGACCTGGCTTTGCGTATGATATCACGAAGCTGGAGTTTTTCGATAGTATCCGAAAAGGATTAAACCATCGGTCTTTTCCAAGGAAAATCAATGGACTTGGTGGATTGTGGTGGCTGGAATACGGCGGACATATGGATATTATCAAGAATAATGAAGACATCGCATTGGAACTGCGGAAATTGGTGTACGGGATCTGGGATTATATCAAAAATAGCGGTGAGTTTGATGATGTAGACAATCTCATCTTGGATTATGTATGCCCGATTCCGGGAAAGCGGGAGTCGAGACGTTTTATCGGGGAACACATGCTGTCTCAGAACGATCTTACAGAAAAGACTCATTTCGAAGATGCTGTATCCGTCGGAGGCTGGTATATGGATCTGCATGCGAATAAAGGCATCTACGATGAGGGGCCGGCTACAGCGTGGAATTTCGTGCCGGGATTGTATAATATCCCTTTCCGCAGCTTATTTTCACGCAATATTCCCAATCTCATGTTCGCTGGTCGCAATATAAGCGCTACCCATGTGGCTTTCGGGTCTACAAGGGTGATGGCGACCTGTGGTTGTATGGGGCAGGCGGTAGGAACAGCTGCTGCGTTATGCGTAAAATATGACACAGACCCCGCGGACATCGTCAAAGCGCATATGGATGAGCTTCAGACGCAGCTGCTACGAGACGGGCAAACGATTGTAGGGCTTCAAGAGCAGTTGGATCCTTATTTTGCTGATGGATTAACGATTCGTGCCTCGTCACAGCGAAGCTATGAACATCTTCATCCAACCGAAGAGATCTTCTTGGAGAAAGCGTTATGTTTGGTCTTGCCGATTCAGACATCCGTGGCTGAAAGTGTGCAGATCAAAATTAAAAATAGATCCGAGCATTCGGAAACGTTGCAAGTGAAGCTATTTGGCGGGGAACGGAAGGAAAACTATATTCCTGCCAGCGAGCTGAAAGGATACAACTTGGTGATTTCAGCGGGGCACGATGACTGGATTACACTGGACCTCAGCTGTAAGAAGCCAGCTGACGACAAAATCTACATCGTATTGGAAGGTACGGCGAGCCTTGGCGTATATGGTAATGAAGAAAAAATGACAGGAGCGGTGAGCTTCTATTATAGACCGGAAGAGCCATCCAGACTGAAGAAATTCAACAGAAGCATTTGCTTCAAGGATCTAATACCATCCCAGGATATGTATAATCCCGCGAATGTCGTCAACGGCTTCTCCAGACCTTATGGTCTGCCGAACGGCTGGATTTCTGAACGTTCGGAAGGACAGGAGTGGTTGGAATTTGGTTTTGCAAGCC
The DNA here is from genome assembly GCF_002750415.1 of Paenibacillus sp. LK1. Taxonomy (NCBI): domain Bacteria; kingdom Bacillati; phylum Bacillota; class Bacilli; order Caryophanales; family Paenibacillaceae; genus Paenibacillus; species Paenibacillus sp. LK1. The sequence goes on along the minus strand of NZ_PEII01000016.1, from coordinate 62,103 downwards.
CCAAGAATCTGGATGAAATCCATCTTGTTTTCAATTCGCAGCTGAATTTGGAGCATTTCGACGATCCGATCGAGCCGTTGATTCAAGATTATGATGTGATCTTAACCTTAGAAGACGGAACCGAGAGTGAAATGAATATCCGTGGTAATTATCTTTCGTTGAATAAACATGAGGTGCATGCAAAAGGTGTAACCCGAATCCGGTTTGATTTCTGTGCAACGTATGGTTCGCCTTATTATGAAGTGTTTGCTGTCAAATTTTTTGCTCCTAAAAACGCTAAGTGAGGGCGGGTGAAGTCACGATGAAGGAATTTTTCCCTCGAAGAGGGCTGCCTAATGTCATTCAAAAGTTGGAAAATGGGGAAACAGTAACAATTGTCTATTTTGGCGGCAGTAATACACGTTCTAAAGGATATAGGGTCATGACGGCGGATTGGCTGCGAGGGCAATATCCCCATGCAGATATCCGCTCTGTGAACGCAGGCATTGATGGGACAGGATCGGACCTCGGCTGCGCCCGTTTGGAGACAGATGTACTGCGTCATCAGCCTGATCTCGTATTTGTTGAATTTGTTGGAAACGATGGGGGAGTTCCCGAATCCAAAGCACGGATCGAAGGTATTGTCCGACAGATTCGCAAGCACAGCCGCTTTACGGATATCCTGTTTGTGTATACGGTTAAGGAACGGGATTTGACCTCATTTCAATCCGGCCAATACCAGAAGGGCGCTCGTATGCAAGAGGAAGTCGCCGACTATTACGGCATTCCTTCGATTCATCTGGGCGTAGCAGTCAGTCAATTGGTTTTGGATGGAAAGCTCATTTTCACCTTAAGAGCAGACGTATCTATTCCCGGAGCCGTTATTTTTACGCATGATTCGATTCACCCAACGATTCCCGAAGGACATCAGATTTACACAGATACAATCACCCGGTCGTTTGAGAAAATCAGAGAGCTTCGAGATCACGTAGGAAAAGTCGAACATCACTTGCCGCAGGACCCATTGGTCCCGGCCAACCCTTGGGAGTATGCAACCATGCTGCCACTGGATCGTCTTACTCATTTTTCCGCGGGGTGGTCTTACATGACCCCTGATGATTTTGCTTTAGTGCGCGAGTATGATTGGTTGTTCCCCGGTCTATGGCGAGCAGTCGATCCCGGAGAGACGATCACAGTGGAGTTTGAGGGAACCCACATCGGATTATTCGATATTGGGGGGCCGGATTCCGGCAGATTGAAGGTAACGGTGGATGGAGGGGAACCCTTTCTTATCGATCGATTCACATCATATAACGATCATAATCGAAATCAATATGTTTTCTTACCGGAGCTACCAAATGGGAAACATACGGTTCGCTTCGAAATTGATCACGAGAAGACAGACAAAGCGGCCATGTTTGAGGCGGTCGGCAATGAACGAAGTATGGAACATGTTCGGCAGCATCCGGCTTGGTATGATCAAACGGTCATTCAGCTTGGGAAGTTGCTATTGGTGCAGCCGCCATTATAATTGATTAGTCTACTTGGAAGACCTATATTCTATCTGACTGCAATGAGCGCTCAATTAGGATGTAGGTTTTTTTTTTACTTAAAATCTTATAAGAAATTCTTAAAATGAAAGAAATTTCACCGTGATGTGACATGCTAAGATAGAAACGACAGAGCGGGATTAGCCAGAAGACTAGGTTAATTGCTTTTTTACGATCATTTGAGCAAGGGTAATCTTTTTTTTTGGAAGCGTTATCATTAATAGGAGAGGCTGTGAGTTGTATGGTCAAAAGGAAGCTTTTTTTCTTCATCGTTTTCATGTTGACGATAGTAGTTCCTTCCAGCCTGATCGGAATAAGGGCCGCTTATGCGGAGACCTTACCTTATCAGACCATTATCATCGATGACGGGAGCATTAAGATTAATGATGTTGTGACACCTGATGCGGGTAACGAGAACAATGGATATTCGGCTCCAAATTGGACCACAAGCACAGGGGTGAAGGGGTATGATCTTTCCAGCACCCAATATACGAGTACAGCAGGCAGAACGATAACATGGAATCCACGCTTGGAAGCAGGAACGGCGAAAATATCGTTCTACAAGCTGGATTGGGCGGATAAGGCTGATAGCAATGTAAAAATTGAAATTGTTCATAATGGAACGACGGATGTAGTCTTTATGGATCTAAGACCCTCATCTGGCGCTCCAGTTGGTTGGGTTGATTTGGGAGAGTACTATTTTTCCGGAGTTGGTGAAGAATTCGTTAAATTGACCCGGTCTACCGGCACCACGAACACGATTCTTACGCGCGCGGATGCGGTCAAGTTCGAAGGGAATATAAGGCAGAAAGAGCCACATAAGACGATTATCATTGATGATGGAAGCCTTACGATTGATAATGTCGTCACTGTTGATTCAGGCAATGTCAATAACGGGTTCTCCGCTCCTTATTGGACCACAAGCGCAGGAGTAAAGGGATATAATAATTCCAGTTCCAAATATACGGATGCTGTAGGTAGAACGATCACATGGAATCCGCGCTTGGAAGCAGGGACGGCGAGAATATCGTTCTATAAGCTGGATTGGGCGGATAAGGCTGATAGTAATGTGAAAATTGAGATTGTTCATAACGGAATAACGGATGTAAAGTTTATGGATCTAAGACCTTCGTCAGGTCCATCGGTTGGATGGGTGGATCTGGGGGAGTATGAGTTTAGTGGTAATGATAGCGAATTTGTCAGGCTGACTCGAACGCAACCTACGACGGGTACAATTATTACTCGAGCCGATGCAGTCAAGTTCGAAGGAAATATCCGACAGCAAGCACCACCGTTGCCCCCGCTGCGGAGCCGAACCTTAGCGAATCTCAGTTACACGGAGAAAGGCAGCATCGAAAATGCAAACTATAAGGCAACTTTCTATGAGGCAGCATGGGATGGAGGCAAATCCATCGTTCGTGACATGTTCTACAAGAACACGGACACGGGAAACTGGATTCCGATCAATAATGTGTCGGAAAGACTTGAAGAGCAATGGGTTTTATTGGATGGGAATGCGGGCAGCCGAACCAATTACTACGATACGATGAACAAACGCTGGATTACATTCGACGAGGTCCATTTTCCAGACAGCCACACGGCGGTATTAACCGATTCTACGCATGGCAGTGATTACGATTTTGAAGTGAACTGGTCCATGGCAGGGGAAAAACCAGATGTTTCTTTCGCCTTTACGCCTCGCCGCGATGGCAATTATGTGATTGGATATCAGTCCTTCACAACGGAGGCAGTCTCCGGCATCAATGAAGTGTTAAATGGATTCAGGTCGCATGCCAAAATGGTAGGTACAGTAGAATCAACAAGCTTGAGAGAGCTGAGCGCTCCGATGAGCCTGGTTGAGAAAAATGATGGTTCGGGAAATCCATTAACGTATGGTGTATTTGTACCTTCGGCAGAGCTTCCGGTTGAATTTGAACCGACGGGAGGCGTAACGAAACAACGACTGGGCATGAGCCTGGTCAACAACGAAGGCAGCGTGCAGCCAATCCTGTATGCGCCTCAATTAGGGACTTACTCGCAAATGACCGCAGAAAGCACTTATCAATTTCATATGGGGCTTATCGCTCAAAAAAGCAATCTGTATGAGTCCTACGCGGATATTCTTCGCAATGAGTACGGTTATTCAGCATACCGCGAAAATGTGTCAGATCAGTCGCTTACTGACGCGATGTTCAATATGATCGATTTGCTTAAGATTGAGCCGCAAGGGGACGACTCTGTTAATTATGTCCCGTCACCCAGCGGGTGGTGGAGCCGTGCCAAGGGCTTTATTGATATCGAAAACGAGGATAGCGTCCGAACAAGCTCGAATGCAGTTCTTTTGGGGGCTTACTATCTGACTGGGGATGACCAACTTTATGATACGAGAGCATTGCCGTCCGTCCAGTATGGCGTATCGCGAAATGGTATCGGTTGGTCGCCGACGCAAAAGAAAGTATACGGTGTGCCTTCCTTATGGAAAATGGCTACTCTGCCGTTCGATGTTTCAAGTGTAGCCGCTGTCAATCAGATGATGGGTACTTCGGCAGGAATTGGGGCGCTGGCACAGGAAGAGTACCTCATGCGTGATCCTGACCAGAAAGACCGGGGGCCTGTCATTCAACCCCTGATGATGTATCGTATGACGGGAGAAGCGCAGTATTTGCAGGCTGCCAAGGATGCAGCAGATAGTTATATCTTGCAATATATCGATACGCCTGCATCCGTGGATGTGAGTAAAAATGAGTTCATTTATTATTATAGCAAGCTGTGGATGGAGATCTTGGAGCTTTATGAGGAAACTCAGGATCCCAAATACTTGAATGCCGCTTATAAGGAAGCCAAACGATATGCAACCATGTTCGTTGCTCGTCCAGTTCCAGAAGGTAACGTTACGATTCCCCAGCCTGAGACGTATAATTACGCGGAGTCGTTCCATTGGCCGGAGAGTGGTAAATTTCAATATCCTAGGCTCAAGCTTCCAGAAGATATAGCTGGAGGCGTTCAAGCGGATACTTGGCTTGTTTCTCCGAGCGGATTGACGTTTGAAGCAGGAAGTACAACCGGCTATTATCGGATGAATGCTCAGGAAACTCCATTCATGCTGAGATTGTCGCTCTATACAGGGGATAAACTGCTGCAGGATATTGCTCATAATGCGGTTATTGGTCGATATTCCAGTTATCCAGGTTATTACTATAAGGGTTTCGCCGTTAGTCAACTTGAACCGGACTTTCCTCTGGAAGGCCCCAGCGGGGCTACATCCATATATTACCACCATATTCCGGGGCAGCTTGGGCAAACGATGGATTATTTGATCAGCGAACAATCATTAAAATCGAATGGAAGTATTACATTTCCTTCCGTATTTGAAACGAATTTTTTATGGTTCAAATATCACCTCTATGGGAATAAACCTGGTCAATTTTATGGTAATTCCGACGTTTGGCTTTGGATGCCCAAGGGGATTATTAAGACCAACCACCCTCAATTGAATTGGATAACGGGTGAGAGCGGTGATAAATTCTACATCGGGCTAAGCAATGCATCGTCAGAAGAAGTTCAGACTCCGATCGAATTGAATGAACAAATCATTGGATTCAACCCGACACAGGATTATACCGTAACGATCATCCGCGACAATGGTACACCAGAGCAAGCAGTTATGAGTGGCGGAATCATTCAAGCCACGGTTTCAGGCAAGGGCATCACCGCTATCATTGTAGAAGGACTTAACATTGACGTGCCACTGCATCAGGTTAGAACGGCTGATACATCGGATGCAAGCTATTTCTTTGATACCCACAGTCCAATTGATGCGGTTAAAGGCATGCTGATGGTTAAGCCCGACGAAACGGTCTACGATGCTTATGTGCAGGCAAAAACGACAAAACCAGCGACAATCCATTATTCCTTGGATGGCGGGGCTACGTATACGACCGTCCCAGATACGATATACCCAATGGAATGGTCGATACGGGTGAATGATTTATCCCAAACCTTCACGTATTATGTGGAATCGGAGGGGAAACAGACCCGCAAGCGGACACTTTATCTGCCTGATCAGGTTACGGAAACTCCAGTCCAACCCGATGGGCAGGAGAGTTCATCTATCATAGTGGATAATACGGAGGCGGAGACAGAAGGCGTCTGGATAAGGGATACGACGGCTGACAACTATTACTATGATAACTATGTGTATGCCAAATCTACGGCTGGCACAGCGACAAGCAAAATGAGATGGCGGCCTGAACTGCCGGAAAGTGTCACTTACAGTGTATATTACAAGATTCCGCAAATCACCGCTGCAAGTGAAAATTGGACAACGAATGCCTCATTTACCGTGTATTACAGCGGAGGCTCCGAGACCGTTACTGTTGATGAGACAACAGCAAATGGTACTTGGGTGCACCTAGGGGATTTTCCTTTTGCTGCAGGCGATAGCGGGTACGTGGAACTAACCAATAAGGCCAACAAGTCTAGGGTCGTTGCCGATGCGATCATGTGGGTGGACGCGAACCAGATACCGCAATTGGAGTCTGCTGTGATCCTGTCTGATCGGAACGAGTTGCAGATGACCCAAACCGCACAGCTGAGCGTAACCGGCTATTTGGATAACGGTTTGATCGGTGATCTGACACAGGCCAATGTACAGTATTTCGTTGATCGTACGGATCTGGCTGAAGTGAATAGCAGTGGGTTGTTGACTCTTCTTAATCTCGATGGGAACACGGATCACATCGAGGTATGGGCTACTGTCACGATTGACGGAGTGACCTTAACCACACCGGCTTTGAACATCACGATCAAGGACCTAACGGTTATCGTCGACAGTACAAATACAACTGGGTTATACACGACAGAAGGGTCTTGGAGCCAAAGTAATTTAGCCGGATACAAAATTGGGGTTAAATCCCGTTACTCAACAGTTCAAGGATCATCCGCAACGTGGAAAGGCCAGTTTCCAGAGGGGAAATATACGGTCTCGATCTACAAGCTCGTCCATACGACGGGAAATGATAATAATGTCAAAGTGGAAGTGAAGCATAAGACGGGCACCGAGGTCACCTATATCGATGCAACGGTCGGCTCATCGGGTTGGGTTAATCTCGGAACGTTCGACTTTACGGGTGACGGTAGCGAGTATGTCCGGTTAACCAGGGTTACGCCTACAACGGTAGACCCGCCAACGCTTCCTGCGGATATGATCTATACGAGAGTTGACGCAGTTATGTTCGAACGGCACTCCGATGGTGCGGAGTTGCTTGCAAATGAGGCGCCAGGTGAACCGACAACTTCTGAAGAATAGCGTTAAAGCTGCATGATTTCATATGTAAGGGTGGGAGCAATAGATTTATATCGCAGACAAAGAAAAGTCACCACCCTCATTTTGTATTAGTATGTAGTAAGCAGACGAATCATTGAATTTCTCGATTTAGATATATTTGTTACATGTGAATACCAAAAGATCTCTTCACTATTGAAGAGATCTTTTGGTGTACAACAACTGGGTGGTGCTGTATTTAAGATTGCTATTTACAAATCTTATTTCATACATTATAGTTATTAAAGATAATCAATATCTGTAATGTGCTCAGAGAAATAATTTCGGTGGATAGAATAATATATGAACTAAAAAGCCTATAGAAAATCTCCTAGGCAGAACTTGTTGACACCTTAGTCCCACAGGCAGGACTGACACCTATCCCGACGTCAGCTGGAAAAAAACTAAATATTCTTACAAATACGATTATACAAGGAGTATAAAAATGAATCCAAAACTACAAAGAAAAATTGAGCACTTGGAGAATATTGAGAGGTTCCCAGCAGAGGAGTTATTTAAGTTTATACAGCTTAATAAAGAGGACGAACTATTAGATCTTGGAGCCGGTACAGGTTATATAAGCTTTTCTTTTGCTAAATATGTGAAAAAGGTAGTTGCGTTTGATTACGATAATGATATTTTACAGTATCTAGAGGTAAAAGCTAAGGAAAAAGGGATAACCAATATTGAAATGACCGCTGCAAACTTTAAAGAGATGCCATTAGAGAGCGAAAGATTCGAAAAAGCTGTTGCTTCAATCTCGTTGCACGAGGTTCAACCTCTTTCATTGGTGTTGGATGAAATCCACAGAGTTTTAAAAGACAAAGGGATCTTTTTGTGCGTTGAATTAGAGAAGACGGAAATGACTAATGCTCCAAGGGTTTCATCGAAGGAGATGGAGGAAGAAATCGTTAAGGCAGGTTTTTCAGTTATTGATACGCTTCATCCATCAACACAAGTTGCTAATCAACCCGTATATATCATTGTTGCACAGAAGAAGCAGGGTAACTAGTGAATCTTCCTTCAATTGTAGTTGCCATAAGGTACAAAAGGACGGCCAAACCGCCCTTTTGCTACATAATATTAAGTTCTTATTCTGTGACGAGTGACGAGACAAGAAATTTGCCTGTATTCACAAATAACAGAGAGCTGAGAAACTTATCGAATTGATCATAATGGGTGTTATTTATTATAGGTTCTTCTCTCATAAGCGGAAATTTTTACGAATGTCTTTTATTCTTTAAATGAAGATCAACAATCCCCACTTGAGCAGTCTACTTTCCCTACAATAATAAATTTGTTATTTGAGTGATTCCTATGTTGAAGTTTTACGACAGGCCGAAATAGTCATGCATCAACTATTGTCCAACTACAACAGATTGATTTGAAGTTTGGAATAGAAGTAGTGGGACCTTCAGGGCTCCATTACTTTTTATTGTCGAGCGGTTAAAGTAGAATGCATATAGGTTGGGCGAAAATACGAAAATGATCACATTAAACGAAGATAAAAGAGAGGTTCGTACTTATGACAGTGACGTTTAGAAAACTAAGTGAGCTATCGATGGAGGAAAATGTACGTATTTGGAATCTAGGATTCGAGGGCTATTTTATACAGATGGTCATGACGATTGATGCTTTGATGACCAGGATCGTTAACGAAGGACTTTCCTTGGAGAATTCACTTGCTATTTATGTGGATGGTGAACCTGCAGGGTTTGTCATGAATGGATTTCGTGACGTAGATGGAAAGAAAGTGGCATGGAACGGTGGGACAGGTATTGCAACTGCGTTTAGAGGACAGGGCATTGGCAGAACGCTCATGTTAAGAAATCTAGAGTTGTACCGAGAACAAGGCGTGGAACTTGCTATACTTGAAGCGCTGACCCAGAATGAGAGTGCGATCAAGCTATATCAGTATGTGGGGTATGAAATTACGGATCGATTAATGATTTTACAACATACGGGTACAATAGATCCCCAATTACTGAAGCGATCTTTTGCGCATTCCTTTTCTATCACCAAAGGATTGCCCCGTGATGTATATGCGCTAGACTTCTATCGAGGTTTATCTGCTTGGCAGACACAATGGCCTAGCATGAAGGAGGGTGAATCTATAATCATTAGACAAGATGGCGAGCCTTTATGCTATGCATTGTATAAGCGAACATTTGATCAAAAGGGTAAAATGGTAACCATCTCGCTCTATCAATGTGAGGTCCTTCCTGGGCGGGAAGATGCAGAGGAGATTTATAAGCTTGCTCTCAGTGAACTGTTCGCCCCGTTAGACTATGTTTGCAGACGAGGGACATCTAACCTGCGTAAATCCAATCAACCTCTGAACGATCTATTGATAAAATTAGGTTTTACAACAAATGTTGAGCAAGTGCTCATGATGCGAAATATGAATTTTAATGAGATAAAAGAGAAACAGATAGATAATAGTAATATTTAATGACAAATTTTTTAAGCATTCGTTGAAGTCGTGATTCAAGAAATAAAGCAACACACATCATTAAGCTAAAGGGAAACGATAGCGCAAAAAAACAAGAAGACAGTCGATCACGATCGGCTGTCTTCTTGTTTAACTAACCGACAGGAGAGTTCATTGGCAATAGCGTCACTATAGCGAAAAACCGTTAAATAGTGCAGTTTAATCATTGAAATGATTGAGATTTACTACATTTTTACATGTAGTATGAAGATGATTCAGAGTGGAATTATTCATTCCGGAATCACAGAAATGCTTAACTTGTCGTGCTTATGTTTTCTTAATTACATTCCAAGGAAGAGGTGTTGTTCATGAAAAAGTTAATGGATTTTAGAAAGAAAATGTCGGCCGTGTTAATGGCAAGTGGCCTGATATTCGCGATGCTGTTACCCATTCAAGCGTCGGCGGCAGACATTGCTTTTAACGAACCTTTAAACGGAGTGAATCCTAATTTGTTCTATACCTCAGATGGATGGGCTAATGGTCCTGATTTCGGAGTGGGCTGGAAGGCGGTTAACCAGGAATTCGTGAATGGAATTATGGCTTTGCGACTTGACAATGCAGGGTGTCCCGCCAGTTGCTCGGGGAAAAATTATGCTTCCGCTGAATATTCGACCCATGTAAAGTATGGCTATGGCCGGGTTGAAGCGCGTTTAAAAGCGGCTTCAGGAGTCGGTCTCGTCACAAGCCTCTTCACGTATTCCGGGCAAGGAACAGGTACATCCAATGACGAAATCGACATTGAAATTTTGGGCAAAGACACGACGAAGATGGAAACTAATTATTTTACGAATGGTGTAGGCCAGCATAGCACGATCATCAATCTGGGGTTTGATGCCTCGCTCGATTTTCATAATTATGCGTTCGAATGGTCGCCATCATTCATTAAGTGGTATGTAGACGGTAAACTGGTCCACACGGAGAATGGATCACGTGGAACACTTCCGACCAGTCCTGGCTATATTATGGTTAATCTATGGTCGGGCTCGGGACCGGCTGAAATATGGACAGGAAAATTCAATTACCCAGGTATGCCGGTGCGTGCCTATTTTGATTGGATCAAATTTAAACCGGCTAACTGACGTTTGACAGATGGATTTTTTAACTGAATTTACAAATAAGATGAAATAATCCTAATGTAACTCTTTACGATACAAGCAGAAGTTGAAGTCCAGAGAGTTAGAAGTGATAAGGTTTATCAGAAGGACATTAAAGAGTTTACTCTGTAGTGAACTTTTAAAACGCTGTCCCGGGAGTAGTGGCTCTTGGGATAGCTTTTTTATTTACAAAAATGGAATATAGATGGTAGAGTTTTTACAAGATATGTATTTGTTAGCGCTTACAATAAAATACGTTGTGGGGGGAGTTATGAATGCCATCTATTTTGAGGGAAGAAGTGGTTCCGAAGGAAAAGGTAAAAATGAATAAGAAATATCCAGTTTATATCGGCGACACGATTGGTGTGACTGTCCATTATCAAAAGCTTCATTGGCATAATGTTCTTGAGATTAATTATATCAAATCCGGCACGGGCTACTACATCATCAACGGTCAAAAATTTGATTTCCAGCAAGGAGATGTGCTGCTTATCAATTCGAATGATCTTCACTGCGCTTACGAAACGAAGGATCTTGTCATGACTGTCATTACGTTCGATTCGACCTGGTTTATTCATAATCTCCGATTCGATCCGGAGCTATTCAGCCCGTTCCGCGACATAGACAAACATTACACGAATCTGATCCACCGTGATCATCCGTCCATGGACAGGCTGCGGTCACTTCTTCTTGAACTCCAATTGGAGCATGAGAGGGAGCAGCGTTCCTACACTACCGTTGTATATTCGCTTATACTCCAGTTTCTGACTATAGTAAATCGGGAGTGTCGAATAGAGGGGATTTGCGGTAGTCAACACCTTATCAGTGAGAGGCAGTATGAGAAAATACGTCAGGTGATTATAGTTATGGAACAAAACTTCGCCCATCCATGGACGCTGGAGGAGCTGGCCTCTCTTGTCTATCTCAGTCCTTCAAGGTTCAGCGAAATATTCAAACGTGCGGTCGGCATGCCTCCGATGCTGTACTTGATCCATATTCGACTGGAGCAAGCGGTCATGATGCTGGAGGGAGGTCATATGAAAATAATGGATATTGCCCTGGAATGTGGATTCCGCACGTTGACTAACTTTAATCGACTGTTTAAAAAGCACATCGGCATGACGCCGAAGACTTCACAAAAGCAAAATCCTTAGAAAACAGTAATATAGTGCTATATTTTACTGGTATTAGCAGAGAAATGAACTGGGTCAGGAGATACAATGAAGTGGCAAGCATCTCATGATTATGTCAATAAATCTAACACTAAATTAAAAAAGGGGGATGCCAATGCCGCAAGTGGAAATCAGCAGCAAAACGAAGCCGCTTGCTAAGAAAAGTCACCTGCACCGCTTTCTGGAGCAATGGGATATTCAACTTATGGTGCTTCCGGCCATGATGTTTATCCTGATCTTCAGCTACATTCCCATGTACGGAGTGCTGATGGCGTTTCAGGACTACAGTTTATTCAAAGGGTTTCTGAACAGTCCATGGGTAGGCTTCAAACATTTTGACGCGTTTTTCGGGACGCCGGAGTTTTGGACCATTATGCGGAATACTCTCGTCATTGGCATGCTTAAACTGTGCATCGGATTTCCGGCCCCCATCCTGCTCGCGGTGATGCTTAATGAAGTAGGGAAACATTCTTTCAAAAGAATTGTTCAAACGATCAGCTATTTGCCTCACTTTTTGTCGTGGGTCATCGTATCGGGCTTTGTGATCTCCATCTTGTCTACGGACAACGGCAGCCTAAACATACTGCTGCAGAAGCTGAGTCTTATCGATGAGCCGATTAACTTTCTGTCGGAGCCAAAGTACTTTTGGAGTATTTTGACCGTAACGAATGTGTGGAAGGAGATTGGTTTCTCCTCCATTGTGTATTTGGCGGCAATTGCGGGCATCAATCCCCAACTGTATGAAGCGGCTTCGATTGATGGTGCGAGCCGTCTGAAGCAGATTTTTTCCATCACTATTCCGTCCATTATGCCAATTATCGTTGTGTTTTCTATTCTGGCTATCGGTAATTTCCTAAATGCAGGATTTGAGGACATATTGCTGCTGGGAGGCAATCCGGTTTTGCGAGATGTCAGCGACGTGCTGGACACCTATGTATATCGAATTGGCATTCAGAACAGCCGATACTCCTACGCAACGGCGGCAGGGTTGTTTAAGGCCATCATCAGCGTTGTGTTATTGTCCGGAGCCAACTATTGGGCTCGTCGATCGGGGAACAGCCTTTGGTAGGAGAGAAGGGGGAGAGATACACATGAGGCTGTCGAATGGGGATCGATGGTTTGTTGGCATAATTTACGTCTCATTGGCTTTGTTTACATTTATTGCGTTATATCCGTTCTGGAACGCTGCCGCCATTTCATTTAACTCCGGGACAGATACGATGCAGGGCGGCATTACATTCTGGCCGCGTGAATTCACGCTTGAAAATTATCATGTGGTGTTTAAGGATGAGCGACTGATTGACGGTTTCATCATCTCGGTGCTCCGAACGTTGCTGGGTACACTGCTCTCCATTGTGGCAACAGCCATATTAGCTTATGGCATTTCTAAACGTGAATTGATGGGTCGCAACTTTTATATGGTAACTTGCATCATAACGATGTACTTCAGCGGCGGACTTATACCCAACTACTTGCTCATTCGGGAGCTGGGTCTGATGAACTCTTTTTGGGTTATGGTCATACCAGGCATTATCAGCGTGTGGAATATGATTATATTCCGGACGTTCTTTAAGGGTATCCCGCCCGGGCTTGAGGAGTCCGCCCGTATCGACGGTTCCTCTAACTGGGGGGTATTCATCCGAATCGTACTTCCTTTATCGGGACCGGTCATTGCTACGCTGTCGCTGTTTACGGCAGTGTATCACTGGAATGATTGGTTTGCGCCAAGTATCTACATATCCAACACGGATCTTCTACCCATTCAAACTAAGCTTCAGCAGATACTTAATGCCAATATCATGATGGAACAGATGCAGAACATGGATGCTGCTGCACAGGGCCGGATGAGCGCGATGAAAACCGTAACTACCAAATCGTTGTCCATGTCGACGATGATGGTGGCAACCATTCCGATCCTCTGCGTCTATCCATTCGTACAGAAATATTTTGTGAAGGGCGTATTAATCGGTTCTTTGAAGGAGTAATTCAAGCAAATCCCGGCCAAGGCTTTAAGCGTCCGCTTTGACCATAGATGAATCGCGAAGGGAGCACTCATAATGAAAAAAGGGGAAAAGAACCTTCTCTCTGGCTTGTCAGTCACACTTATCATTGTCATGGCTTTAATGGGATGTTCGGGTTCAGGAGGTAATACTGCAAGCCAAGAGAAGAATTCCCCAGTCTCGGGGGATACCTTTGTACTGGGAGAGAAACCGCTGGAGTTCTCATTCTACGGCCATTATGACTGGTACACAATGCCGGATTGGGGTAAGGATGCTGCGACGAAGTGGATCAAAGAGAATAAAAAGATCGACGTCGTGCCGATCAGCTCCGGTGGCGTCGCCAAGAACAAGCTCAGTACCATGATCGTCGCCGGTGAACTGCCGGATGTTATATGGATGGATCGTGGAGCGGATGTCGAAAAGCTCCGTTCTGAGGGGATGTTGGTCCCGTTCGATGATTATCTGAATAAATACCCCAATCTGAAAAAGTGGGCTGGGGAGTCTACGCTCGAATTGCTTCGCTCACCTGACGGTAAGCTCTATCAGTTCCCTAACTGGTATACGACGCAGCCAAACGGCAACGCAGGATATCTCGTCAATAAGAAGATTTACGAGGAACTCGGCTCGCCGAGCCTGGAAACACCAGAGGATCTGTACGTCTATTTGAAGCAAGTGAAGTCAAAGTATCCAGATGTCGTTCCGCTGGAGGTTGGTCAAACTGCTGCAGGAGTGGACATCATGGTATCTGCGTTTGCAGAAAATCGCCCACATACATTCAACAGTATGATCGCCGTTCCACAAGGGGATCAACTCGTATCGCTGTTCACGGATCCTGTCTATCGTGAGCTGCTGCAGTATATGAGCCGTCTGTACCGTGAAAAACTTGTCACTCAGGATGCCTTCACACAGAAGCTGGAGCAGGTCGAGCAGAAGGTTATAAACGGCAAAGTAGCCATTTATGTGGCGTCCAGTCCCACCGAGTTTGGCTCCAAGGGCAACAATCTGCTTAAAGCGCAAGACCCGGATGCTGGTTACATCATGGTATGGCCTGTACACAAAGCGGAGTTGGATCGCAACAAGATTTTCCCGGGTGATTATAAACAACTAGGCTGGAATGTCAGCGTCATTACGAAATCGGCCAAAGATCCAGAGGCCATCTTCGCCTTCCTGGATTGGTTCACAGGTCCTGATGGCCAACGTACGATTATGTGGGGGCCAGAAGGATTATATTGGGATGGAACGGACGAGGAGGATATGCCGCTGTTCACCGACAAATTCACAAGCGATGCTAAAGGTCGTGATGAGTTGATGAACGCAACGGTCAACTTTCAATGGAACGGAAACACGGTCTATGTGGATAATTCTAAGATGAAATTCGAGTCTACCCTTCCGCCAGAGAAGCGGAATTTTGAAACGTACTGGCAATCGGAGATTACGTGGAAGACGCAGATGAACACAACGGAGTTCGCCAATCTGGATCCTGCAAGCGATTCGGAAGAAGGCATTATTGCACAGCGCGTGTTTGAGATCTATGAGCAAGTTAGAGCTAAAGCGATAAGCTCCACAACTTCGGATCAGGAAGTGCTTTCGCTTCTGGATAAGGCTGAGGCGGATGCGCAAAAATCCGGTTATGACAAGTTGTTGAAGTACAAAACAGCGAGATGGCAGGAGAATAAGGCGAAAATGGCAGCAGCGAAATAAAAGTCATGGCTGGGAGAAGTCCTTTCGTTAAGATTTTTGCGCGAAGCTTTCGCCCGAAAGTCTTGGCTGGCGGCTTCATTAGCCGGGCGATATAGGAGAGATCACACTTGAATTATTACTTGGGAGTAGACGGTGGAGGAAGCAAGACATTGGCCGTCGTGGCGGACGAAACTGGACGAATATTAGGCAGGGGAATCAGCGGCTGCGGCAATCATCAGCTTGGTGCTGCCTTTGCAGAGAAAAGTATAACTCAGGCCGTTGATGAGGCTTATGCACAGGCGGGGCTTGGCAAAGAGAATATCACTTACGCTACATTCGGGCTTGCGGGAGCCGATCGTGAGGCGGATTTCCGCATATTACGGCCAATAATAGGCGCAATGGGTTTAAAGAAATATCGTATCTTATGCGATACTGTCATTGCCATGAGAGCCGGTACAAGGCAGACGGATGGGGTCGTCCTTATATGCGGAAGCGGGACGAATGGATATGGTGTTAACGTTGCAGGCGAGGAGGTTCAGATCGGAGGCTTCGGTTATGAATTCGGCGATTTTGGCGGAGGCGGTGAACTGGCCGTCGAGGTGTTTCGGACAGTCATTCGTTCATGGGAAGGTAGGGAGCAGCCAACTACATTGACGTCGCTTACATTGAAGGCGCTTACCTTCGAAACCGTGGAAGAGATGTACCACCGTTTTTTGGACGATGGAAGAAGGGCACCACATACTTTGGCGAAACTGCTGTTTCAGGCTGCGCCTGGGGATGAAGTCGCAAGAAAAATATTGGAGAAGCAAGGTTTGGAGCTGGGGAAAGTCGCCAGTGCGGTTATTCATAAACTTGGCATGGGCAATGATTCTTTTGATGTTGTATTGGCTGGCAGCGTGCTAACTCGTGGAGAAGGAGATTATGTGGTTCGGTATATCGAGTCTCAGGTTACTACAGCAGCACCGAAGTGCCGATTGCGAATCTTGGCCCTTGAGCCAGTAGCGGGTGCCATCCTGCTCGCAATGGATGAGAACGGGGTGAAACCAGATTCCACTGTGTATGACCAATTGCACCAAGCACTTGCCGTAAAGGAGAGAAATGTGAAATGGGCACTGGATTAAAGGTCGCTGTTATTGGGGGAGGCTCTTCCTATACCCCTGAGCTGATTGAAGGTTTCATCCGTCATTATGATAGTTTTCCGGTTAAGGATATCGTACTGGTGGATATTCCGGAAGGTCTTCACAAACTCACCGTTGTTGGCGGGCTGGCGAAGCGAATGGTTGAACGAAGCGGACTGCCGATTAGTATTACTTTAACTTTGGACCGCAAGGAAGGACTTAGGGATGCCCATTATGTATCTACACAGATGCGGGTAGGGTTGCTGGAGGCTAGAGCATGGGACGAAACGATCCCATTGAAATATGGAATGCTCGGGCAGGAGACGACCGGAGCCGGGGGAATGATGAAGGCTCTGCGTACCATACCTGTACTCTTGGAAATATGCAAGGATATGGAGATGTTATGTCCTGACGCCTGGCTACTTAATTTCACGAATCCGTCCGGAATGGTAACGGAAGCCATCATGAAGCATTCCAGCATACGTTCTATCGGTTTATGCAATTCCCCAATCGCCGCCTACAAGTGGCTGTCTGCACTTTATCAGGTGCCTGAGGAACGCATTTTTTGCGAGTTTGTCGGGTTAAATCATCTGCACTGGATCAGTCGGATCGAGATTGATGGAGAGTCCAAGCTGGAGGAGTTATTGGACGCAGGGGGGAGCTACTCGGCCAGTAACGTGCCGCAGCTTGCTTGGAACGCTATGCTGATTCGGGCGATTGGCGCTATTCCGTCCTATTATCTGAAATATTATTACCTTCACCGTGAGATGTTGGCGGAGCAGCAGGCTGCCGCAGCCATAGGGGAGACGAGGGCTGAGATGGTCAAGCGCCTTGAGGATGAACTATTTGAGATTTACAAGCGTCCAGAGCTAGTGGAGAAACCGAAGCAACTGGAGCAACGTGGAGGTGCCTATTATTCCGAGGCGGCTGTTAATCTGATGAAGGCGATTCATACGGATAGCGGAGAGGTTCTAACGCTGAACGTCATGAACGGCGACACTCTGGACTTTTTGCCAGAGGATTCCAGTATCGAAGTAAACTGCGTTGTGACGAAGAAAGGCGCTGTTCCGGTACCGATTACACGAATACCGGATGCCGCAGTCGGCCTGATTCAAGCGGTGAAGACCTATGAGAGTCTGGCCATTGAAGCGGCGGTTTCGGGAAGTAGGGAGAAAGCACTGCTCGCTCTTAGTTCACATCCGCTGACCGATTCAGTGTGTATCTCAGAAGCGATGCTGAATGAAATGCTGGAGCAGAACCGCAAATATTTGCCGCAGTTCTTCCATGAGAGGTAAAGGAAGTAAGTAATGTAAAGAATATTAATGAACAAGAATATGACTTAACCCTAAGTCAGCTTTAACTTATGAAGATGTCAAGATGTTCATAAATATCCTTAATTATCAATGTATTGATATTGCAACAGAAAGCATGAATTTGACTTTAAATTCGTTTAATAAACATAAGAGGGATAGAAATCAGATGATTTCTATCCCTCTTATGTTTCCCAATAACAGTATCTATTCAGATTTAATTTGTAGTTAGACTAACCTGTCATAAGCTACAGCATAATCTTTCTTAAAGAGGTTCTTTCTTTTCAGTAAGACAAGCTTGACACGCTAAGTTTTGAACATCCAGCATTGGTGGTTGTCCATACATACGTGCATATTCCCGACTAATCCAAGGATGATCCACAATTCTCCCTTCGCATCTGTTTTCACGAGAAAAGGTCGGTTTTTATTATTGAACGTTTTTAATGTATAGGTTTGATCTGCAGAGGTGCTCTTTGATAAATTTCCGAGCACTTCTGCTAAAATTACTGATTTCCGTTGGTGGGTTGCGTTGACACGGGATGAAATCACAGATGGGTTGTGCTACCGGATATCAGATGAATAATCTTCAACAAACCTTCCTGAAAGAGTAGCATAAGTTGCTGCTAACAGAAAAATTACGCGTTCACAAATTGCTCTTGCATGGTTGGTTCAAAAGGATGAGGTCACAGCACCAATAATCGGTTCGAACAAAATTAGCCATTTCCAAGATGCGGTTTCAACGTTATCGGTTAAATAACGCCTGAAGAAATTACAATTTAGAAGAACTTTATATACCGCATCCAGTAGTATAAATTGGATATATATCCTTTACTAAGATACGGTTCTGAATCGGAACAGAGGTGCATGGTTCATTAATCACGAAGTATGCCTTTTCTTTTGGAAGGAACATTATCCACCAGTAGAAGAGGTGAATTACCCAGACTTTGCACGTATCAATGAATTGTCTTTAAAAAAGTTGGATTTACACATAATTACATAATGCAAGTTCTCCCGTTCATTTTCTAATTCGAAATGTATCACTTGACTTTGCAGATATCAAACTAACATGATAAGTAGAGTTATGCATTTGAGATGTTAGTCCCATAATGGAGGAAACAGAATGAGAAAGCCTATTCACATACTTATTTGTGATGACAATTCAACAGTACACGAAACGATTGGCAGTTATTTGACTTCAGAAGGAATGTCATTCACCTCAGCCTATAATGGAAAAGAGGCACTGATATACGCTCGGAACAATCAGCCGGATCTAATCTTATTGGATATTATGATGCCTGAGATATTCGGAACCGATGTATGTAAAGAAATTAGAAAGGAAAGTTCTGTGCCAATTATTATGCTTTCTGCAAGAGGAGATGAGTTGGATCGGATTATTGGACTTGAAATTGGTGCAGATGATTATATTGTGAAGCCTTTCTCACCAAGAGAGGTTGTAGTTCGAATAAAAACGGTTTTACGGAGAGTATTACCTGAGTTAACCGTACTCTCTAAACAAAACAACATTTTTGAATATGAACAGCTCCGAATTGATCTGAACGGATACGAATTGTCTGTCGATGGTCAGCTAATACCAGCAACACCAAAAGAAATTGAAATTTTGTATTTACTTGCTACAAATGCTGGAAAGGTACTAAGTAGGGAACATATCTTATCCAAAGTGTGGGGATACGACTATCTTGGAGATACTCGCGCTGTCGATACACATGTCAAACGCCTTAGAAAAAAGCTTCCTGAAAACAATAACGGGTGGACTCTGAAATCAATTTATGGAATCGGATATAAATTTGAGGTGCACTCATGAAGCCTTCTTTACTAAAAAGAATGTTTGTTTCAATCGCTTTCATTCTTATATCCGTATTCTTGATTGCATTACTCATTGGAAGGGCATTCTTGGAATCCTATTTTATCGAAAACAAGCTATCGGAACTTCAGCCACAGATGGAAATAATTGCAGATGATATCGGAACTAATGGCTATTCATCTACTCGTTTGTCTGAATTAGGTTTTATTATTAAGGCTTATGATTTGCATTCAAAAGAAATGGATGCTTTTACTGATCAGTCCTCCTTGTCCAGAAAAGAAAGGAAACTAATTCTCCCTTTCACTGAGGAGGATATACAGCAGGCAATCAAACCGTATGTCAGTAAAATTCTTTCAGGTGGTCAAGTCGCAATTATCACAAACCTTGAAGTCTTTGGAGGTGACTCGATTCTCATCGGTCAACCCATCCGTAGTGAAGGCCATTTGATTGGCGGACTCTTTCTAATCAAATTGGTCTCGGACTATTCGAGTGCACAAACCGGATTTTATTTTACGATTATACTCACAGCTAGTTTGGCACTAATCCTGACGCTCTATATTATTTATCGAGTTATCCGTTCCATGATTAATCCGATTCTAGATATGACCTCATCCTCCGAAGCTATGGCTAGAGGAGAGTATGGCGTCCGGGTTCAGGAAACAGGTTATGGTGAACTGGGAGACCTCGCCCGATCTTTGAATATCCTTACCTCCCAATTAGAGCAGAATCATCAGGCTTCCCTTAAACTGGAACAGGTACGCCGTGATTATGTGGCGAATGTGACGCATGAGTTACGAACGCCGCTCGCTTCTATTCGGGCGATGAGTGAAACGTTATGCGATAATATGTTGGTTGACGAAGAGGGCAAGCAGCGATTCTATCACTCTATCCTTCATGAATCATTAAGTCTTCAACGTCTTATCAATGATATGCTCGAACTGTCCAGGTTGCAGTCAGGATCTTCGGCCATCCAAAAAGTGAACACTAGTCCAGCCCAACTTATGGAACGATTAAGTACCCGATTTACCGTTTTGGCTGAAGACATAGATATTCGCTTCACGATAACGGAAAACGCTTATCATATGCCAGATTTTTTCGGACATGAAGATCGAATCGAGCAGGTATTCACGATTCTTTTGGATAATGCTTTTAAGTTCACTGAGCCTGAAGGCAAGGTCACTATCGATGCAAACTGGAATGATACTTGTATCTATCTCTCTGTGACAGATACAGGGATGGGAATCGATATGGAGGATCTTCCTTACGTCTTCGAACGTTTCTATAAGTCAGATAAATCCCATGCAGGACCAGGAACAGGATTAGGATTATCTCTGGCTAAGGAAATTCTAACCCAATTGAATGAATCCATTTCGGTCGAGGCTACAGGGACAGGTACTCGCTTTATTTTCACTTTGCATAGGAGTATCAAAAGTTGAATAGGTGTTTGAGCTTTTGAACAAATACATGAAGTAAATGCTTGTTTAGGTCGGCCTTCCCCAGAAATGGACTGGGGAAAGTCGCCCTATTTTTTTGCAATGAAATTTCAGTTGACTCCTAGCTTCGATATTTAGCCACCCTCACGCCACTTTTTCGCCACATTGTTTTGCTAAATTAGGAAAAGGAAAGTTACCTACCATCTCAAATTCAAAAGGAGAATGTATATGAAAACTAAAAAATGGGTTGCTTCATTGCTTGCTCTTGCTCTGATGAGTATGCCGCTAGTTAGCGTAGCCAGTGCGGCAACAAGTACAGAGAACAAATTGTACAGCTTGGATTTTGACACAACGAATTACACGGAGAAGAGCCTAACTTATAACGGTCAAACGATTAAATACCGTGCATATGAGAAGATAGTATACGTGCAGCGTCCGGTTGACACCCAATATGAAATTATGAATATTTATGTCCCAGAAGAATACTTTGAAGGAGGAACGATTAACAACTACACAGCGGACACGGCCCCTATTTACTTCCCTAATACTGTTGCGGGTTACCTTCCTGGTACACCTGGAAGCCCGGGACAAGGAATGGGAGGGGGAGAAAATGCAATCGTTGCACTCTCCAAAGGTTATGTCGTGGCCGAACCCGGAGCACGAGGTCGTACAACACAAGATGAAGATGGCACATATACAGGAAAAGCGCCTGCCGCTATTGTCGATCTAAAAGCTGCGGTTCGCTATCTGCGTTATAACGACGAAGTTATGCCTGGAGACGCCGAGAAGATTATTTCCGATGGTACCAGTGCTGGAGGTGCAATGTCTGCATTGCTCGGTGCAACAGGCAATGACGCGGATTATGAGCCTTATCTAGAAGAATTAGGTGCGGCCGATGAGCGTGATGATATTTATGCATCAGCCGTATACACGCCAATTACTGACTTGGAGCACGCAGATATGGCTTATGAGTGGCAGTTTAACGGAATTAATACAGTTACACCAAGAACATTTGGACTTGCTGCAGGACAGGGTGGACCCAAAACATCAGAAGACGGACTGCCTGAACTTTCGGAAGGTGACTCGCCTGAACTCCCAGAGGGTGGATTACCTGAAGGTGGGATGCCTGGAGGAATGGGAGGAAACAGCACCCCCACTAAATTGACCGAAGATGAGATTAAAGTTTCTGACGATCTGAGCGCCATGTTCCCGTCATATTTAAACAGCCTGGGTCTGACAGCACCGGATGGAACGGCATTGACGCTAGGATCCGATGGCAATGGTACTTTTAAGGAATATGTTAAATCCTATGTCATTGCATCGGCTCAAAAAGCATTGGATGAGGGTATTGATCTGTCCGACAAAACTTGGATTACCATTAAAAATGGCACAGTATCGGATATCGATTTCGACCAGTATATTATCTATCTAACAAGAATGAAGTCACCATCTGCCTTTGATGGATTAGATTTGGGTAATGGAGAAAATCAGTTATTTGGAACGGATACCATTGATAATCAGCACTTCACAGAATACGGCATGGAGAATGATACAGCAGGGGGTACAATGGCGGATTCAGAACTTATCAAAATAATGAATC
Organism: Paenibacillus sp. LK1; assembly: GCF_002750415.1. Taxonomy (NCBI): domain Bacteria; kingdom Bacillati; phylum Bacillota; class Bacilli; order Caryophanales; family Paenibacillaceae; genus Paenibacillus; species Paenibacillus sp. LK1. Next base: position 39,531 of record NZ_PEII01000016.1, on the reverse strand, counting down.
CCCTTAATTATATCGATACCGAAGGAGCGGATACTTCAACATACTGGCGGATTCGTTTCGGTACCAAAGATAGCGATACTTCTCTTGCGGTTTCGACAATTCTCGCAACGACACTGCAAAACAAAGGATACAATGTGGACTTCGCGATGCCTTGGGATGTCACGCATAGCGGTGATTATGACTTGGAGGAGCTGTTTGCATGGGCTGACCAGATTGTTGCAAAGTCCTCGAGTGAGTCTGATGATGATCAATCAAAGACATCTGACAATATCACCGTTAAAGTCAACAATGAGGATGTAGCTGCTTCAACTTATGAGCATGATGGAAGTGTTTATCTGAAGCTAAGAGACTTGGCGATGGCTGTTACTGGGTCAGACAAGCAGTTTGAAATCACTTGGGAGCCGACCAAAAAAACGGTAAACCTGGTTTCAGGCAAATCTTATACGCCAAATGGCGGGGAACTTGCCGGAACAACCTCTTTGGCTTCTGAACAAGTCACGTCAAAAGCATCCACGATTTACTTGGATGGCCAACAAGTTCAATTGACAGCATACATGGTTCAGGGTAATAACTATGTGAAGCTAAGTGAAGCAGCTAACCTATTGAACTTGGATTTGGTGATTGATAGCACTACAAATACCGTAACAATTAACACTGTGGCAAACTAACATTGATATATTTGAAATGAATGAAAAAAGGAAGCCCAAGTAATTGAGGGCTTCCTTTTTTCTGAAATGTTTACTTTTATCCGGATTGCTACGAGGTCAAAAACCTAACATTTGAAAATCATACCATTACTTTTCGATGTATATTATTATCGAGACCGTAAATGTTCACTGCGTAAAGTCCGTTTTGCCGACCATAGCCTCCAACCCGTAAGTACTGCGGCTACTAAGCATATTGAAGCGGAGGTCATGAAGACCACGTGCATGCCTGATAGAAAAAGATCGGGGCGGTCCGGCACAAGTCCTGTAACCCTACGACCAGCCAAGTTGCTCATAACACCAAACAGAGTGGTAGTAGCAACCGTAATTCCCACGACCATGCCCATATTGCGGACGAGCGAGTTAATACTGCCTGCAATTCCGAGTTGGGTTTTGGGGACTTTTGACATTACCAACGAGTTGTTCGGAGATTGAAACAAACCGCTGCCGAGACCGAGCATACCGATCCAACTCCCAACCAGAATAATAGAACTGCCGCTATGGAGTCGAGCAAGTCCGACTTGAGCGATGACCATCACAACGAGTCCTGCGAAAGTGAGCAGTTCGGAACCAATTTTGTCCGATAATGCGCCACTGAGTGGAGCTACGATTACCATGACAATAGGAAACAGCATAAGCAAGAGCCCAGCGTGGGAGGGTGTAAGATTCAAAATACTTTGAGTATAGAACGGTGCGATGATGTTAAAACAAAAGTTGGCCACAAATACCAGAAAGCCGCATAAAATGCTTAAGCTGAACAGCGGATTTTTAAACAGGTCGAGCTTTAGCATTGGTTCTGGATTACGAATCTCAACGAAAAGGAAAATAACAAAAACAATGGCGGAGATGATTAACGCAGCGACGATCCGCATATCCCCATAACCGACCTGCTGCCCGAGCAGTAGACCTGAAAATAAAGCTATGATAAATAAAGGGAATAGCAACCCCCCGGCCTTATCGATACGCACCTTCAGTTTGGTACGATCAGCAGGAAGTACCTTCCACCCAATCGCAATCGCGATCAGTCCAACCGGGATATTTACCAAAAATATGTACTCCCAACCCAGTCCGGATACGATAATACCGCCGAGGCTCGGTCCAGCAATGCTGCCAAGCGAGACAAATGTACCGATCAGCCCCAACGCTTTTCCCCGTTCTGTTGTTGGGAAGATGTCTGTAATGATGCCCTGGCTGTTGGCCATCGTCATCGCTGCGCCCAAGGCTTGGAGTAGTCGTGAACCCAGGAGAAACGGCAGGCTGAAGCTGAGCCCACATAGAAGGGAACCAACCGTGAAAATAATCATACCCCATTTGAACACTTTTATTTTACCAACGATGTCTCCGAGCTTGCCGAAAAAGAGGATCGCTGCACAAATGGTCATCAGGTAAGCGGTGACTATCCACTCCGCTTCAGCTACTGTCAGATCCATCCGCTTCGCGATAACAGGCAGAGCAATATTGACGATACTGCCGTCGAGCGTCGACATAAATGTAAATAAATTCAGGACTATCAGGATGATCCAACGTCTTTTCTGGATTACTGGGTCATCTTGATAAGTAATGAAACGATTCTCGTCTTCCAGTTTCACTAAATAATCACCCCTTACTATCGTCAAAATCAATTAGTTGCATTAGCAACTAATTTGGTTTTGATTATACTTTAAGTTAGTTGCGTACGCAACTTGCATGAGGTAAAATTTTTGGATACAAAAGATCTTAAGGAGGTACTGGATTGAAGAAACCTTCGATTGGCAAAATGTTGTCCTACATTCATCGTATTAACCAAAAAGAATTGGCTAGCATATTAAAACCATTTGATATCGGCGGTGGCGGGCACCACAATTATCTTAAAGCCATCTTGTCGAATCCCGGGCTCAACCAGGACCAGCTCACAAATGAAGTGAAGTTCGATAAAGCGACTACGACCCGTTGCGTCAAGCAGCTAGAGGAGGCGGGATACGTTTACCGTTCGGTGGACTCTCGCGATCGTCGTTCTTACCTGCTTTATCCAACGCAAAAAGCGAAAGATTTCGAACCTGTGCTGAAACGGATTTTGGATGAGTTCAGCCTTCAGATGACGAATTGTTTGTCCGAAAGCGATAAACAGCAGTTTGCGGACCTGCTCAAAAAAATTTACGACAGTAAACAGGGTTAGATGATCAAGGTCATAGCAACTGACGCGGATATTACCGGAAAAGAATGGATCATAATCATGACGGGGTATCTGGAAATTGCCCGAGTGAATACAATCATGATTCCGGCTCTGTCACTCGCAACCGCGATTTGCCTGATAACCAGTAAACCAAGAACAGCTGAGACAATAAAACATTGAATCGATCAAGGATCCTGCAGGTACACTTATAATCGTAGCTATCGAAATGCGTCCTGTGGATATAGCTACTGCCTGCGCCATTTTGTGTTTAAACACCAAACGAGACCTGTTGCAATAGAGATAACCTAAAATCCACCCGCACTAAATCCTAAAAGAATTTTGCTTGAGTTGAGCTTCTGGCGATAAGGTATTATGCATGATGCAAAGTATTCTTCGAATTCAACAAAACTATGTATCTTCATTATCGTACTCAACATGAATTCAACACAACACCACGAATAAAGTGTCTCAGTATTTTGATTCCTCCGTCTCTTTAATTCCCTTTACATAGGAGCAGTTGATTCAGCTACATTGTGTTTCTTTGTAAGCGGCTTTTTCCTCAATGTTCGATCATATAAATAAGGTTTTCCGTGATATTCCTATGCATTCTTTTGCTTCTCCTTTTTATGTATATCAACTTTTATCTCCAAATTAGCAACATGACTCTGGAATTCCGAAGCAATTCGTTTACATCTCGCCGCAAGCTATTCTTGAAGCGATGAAAAACTTGGGAACAGTCATTATGTCTGCAGCGGTTATTCTGGGCGGTACGTTTGCGGTAAATGCTCCCTTCTGGCGTAATGTCACTCCTGCAGATTGCAACAATTGTGCTTTGTGGACTGTTTAATATACGCTTTGCTCATGCTGTCGCTATTCATTCCCGTTATGGTCCGTTCGTTCGGGCCAGCGAACTGGTGGCCTTTCATGGGCCGCAGGACGAATGAGGAGCAAGAGTGTCGTGCACGCGACGGGAATCAGCTGAAGGAGCAGCATGTCTCCCATGATTCCATACACTAAATAAATAGAAAAGGATTACCTAGGGCATGTATCAACGGCTCGGAGGTAATCCTTTTGTTTAACGCTGCTCCTCAAAAAGCATTTAGAATTTTGACTAGTTCCTGTTTTCAATCTATACTATAGCTAGTTTCAATATAAGGGGGAAGTATCAAGTGTCTGCTGTTGTTCTTAGCTAGTTAATTGCATTAGGTTTATTTCATTTAAATTGCAGAAATCCGCTTATTTAAGTGGTTTATTTTTTCGTGTAATAAAATGGAATAACCCCTGCATTAGTTAAGAACATGGGACATCAACTACTTCTAGTTGACTGCGGAACCGTGCTCTCATGCATGGTTTTTTTTACATTAAGCCTATTTTGACAAGTGTCATTTGTTTGACATTCGGTTGAATTGGACATTATGTTATCCGTTAGTCAATTCTCTACAGGGGCAGAAGATGAACAATTTGTTCATTTTCTGCCCTTTTTTTTGTTTTGAAAAATAATGAGGAAGGAAGTGAACTCGAAGGCACGTTGGACACCTATTTGCTTGAGATTTCTTAGGAGTTCAAAAAATTGCTCTATTGAGTAACTTATATTAACTAGATTGGTAGGTAGATTAATTTGGAACATAATATGATCATAATTGCTCAAGGTTTAGCTGAAGAACTACAACGTGGAAAAATACGTCATCTAGAGCAAGGGTATATGACGGATGCTGAACGTGGGTGGTCTGGTGCGGATGTACGTCGTATAGAGGTTACTTATGAAAATGGTCAAAAGGAGAGCGTAATATATAAAGAGGCTGCCCTAAAAGAACGCATGGCAATGAAAACGTTAACTGACCAGGGCCATCAGAACACGCCCGCCACTTTTTCACTAGATCTAGAAACAGATGAGCCTAGATGGATGGCGATAGAAGATCTGGGTAGTGTTAAATTTCCTCCGCCTGGCGTAGACTGGTCGCCAAGAGTTGCGGAGGCATTAGCTAGAATCCATGCCCTTAATATGCATAGAGGATCGGAGATGCTGTGGCTCCCCCATGCTGACCGTCATTATTGGGAAAATTATTTAGTTACACAAGTGTCTGTGGACCATTTTCAAACGCTTATAGAGCAGAACCCCGAATTTTACAAGGAATTTGGCGCGTATCTGCCATTACTACGTGAAAAAGCCAATGCTTTTGCACGTGATATGGTGGCTTTGTATGATGAGAAGGAAAGCCTGACTCTTACGCATGGAGATTTGCAATCCGTAGACGGTTCCCACATCCATTATTACAAAGGAAAACCCTATTTTATTGATTTCGGATGGTGTTATTATGCGCCCTTTTATATTGATCTGGCTAGTTATTTTAACCTTGAGGATGCCAAAATTTATTACAAGGAATTAATTGCGAACGGTATATCACTCAGCTATGATGATTTTTATGAAAGATTGAGGGCAGCATTTCGTTACTCTGGGTTGATATACTTATATCCCAGTATTAGACAATGGTCTCTCGGGCCTACTGAACTAACGGGTAAACGTCTGCTTCATATGTTGAAGATTATACTTACAGGCGAGTTTCCAGAGCGTAGGATTGATTACTCTAGCAAGCTTTTCTCAGAGCTGCTCAATGAACATAAGAACGGTACACTTCATAAGCTCAATTAAATTGTTTCATCATGAGATTGCTATTTAGTAGTACGTTTGCGTCCCAACAAGCGGGGAAGCTACGGCACTCTCATCAAGATGAAGCTTCAGTCACCTTTTTACTTCTCCAAAAAAGCTGCCAATTCGGCAGCTTTTTTTGATTTTAAACTTGGCAAGTAAGCCTTTCTTAATCATATAAAGAAAGGTACTGAGAATTTAACGGCTATCGAGTCATTCAAATCTGTTAAAAGAATGGAAATCAGTTTAGTGGAAATTAATCATGAATTTCTTGATGGCTGATGTTTAAGTTTATTTTGTTGGTTAGCATTTTTCTTAATATCATCTCTGACTGATATAAATCTTCTTTTTGTTTTTCGATTTCGGCTAGTTTACTATATAGCAGCTTAATTTTCTTATCGATCGAAATATCATCACCATTACTGGATTGAATCTCGGTGATTTCCTTCAGGGAGAAGCCTACAGAATGAACTGTTTTGATCATTAACAGATGCTCAATTACATCGGATGAATAATTTCTATAAGTGTTATCGTCTCTGTCTATATATTTCTCAGGAAGCAGATCTTGTTTCTCATAAAACCTGATTGTTGAAACAGCTACTCCAGTTGCTTTGGAAACTTCACTGATTTTCATGAGGGCACCTCAAAACATCTGCTGAATGACATTTTGAGAGAAGAATGGGGTTACGAAGGTGTTGTCCTGTCCGACTGGACTGCCGTTAATAATCGGATTCGCGGCCTGAAGGCTGGACTTGATCTTGAAATGCCGGGTCCTGCTCATTACAATACGAAAGCGATCGTGGAAGCCATTCAGAACGGGGCTCTTTCCGAAGAACAGCTGAATCGGAGTGTTGCCCGCGTTTTGAAGCTGGTCGAGCGGGTGACGAGCAACCAAGCCACAGACTCTTACGGAGATCAAAACTATCATGCCCTTGCACGTAAAGCGGCAGCCGAAAGTATTGTCCTTCTGAAAAACGAAAACGCGATTCTTCCGCTGCAGCCGGATTTGATCTCGTCGATTGCCGTGATTGGACGGTTTGCTAAGAAACCCAGAATTCAGGGGGCGGGCAGTGCAAAGGTAACCCCTACTAGAGTCGACATTCCTTGGGATGAAATAAAAGAGCTGGCCGGGGCTACGGTAACATTGGGTTACGCTGAAGGTTACCCGGAGGATGACGCCATTCAGGAAGACTTGATTAAGGAAAGTGTATCTTTGGCCATGAACTCCGATGTGGCAGTCCTGTTCGTTGGTCAACCGGAATATGCCGAATCGGAGATGCGCGATCTGAAGAGCATCGATCTTCCGGAGCATCAAGTGAAGTTGATTCAGGCGGTTGCAGCAGTTCAGCCTAAGTGCATCGTGGTGACAAGCAGTGGCTCTGCTCTTGTCATGCGCCCATGGGTGCAGCTTGTGCCTGGTGTTGTTCATTCTTGGTTGTCTGGCCAAGGGATGGGTAGAGCGATCGCAGAAGTATTGTTTGGACAGGAGAACCCGTCAGGCAAATTATCCGAGACCTTCCCAGTGAAGTTGTCGGATAACCTGTCCCATATGCGGATTCGGGGAGAAAACGGCAAACTGTATTATCGCGAAGGTCTGTTTGTAGGCTATCGATATTACGACCGTAAAGAACTTGCACCACAATTCCCGTTCGGTCATGGTTTGTCCTACACTTCGTTTTCCTATACGGACCTCGAAGTAGCTCAAGTGGAGAAAGGGGTTACGGTGTCCTTTCAACTGAAAAACACGGGCAAGCGAAAAGGGAAGGAAGTTGTTCAATTATACGTGCATGATGAGGTATGCAATTGGACCCGTCCGGAGAAGGAATTAAAAGCTTTTGCCAAAATCGAGCTTGAGCCGGGCGAAAAACGCAGAATCGTCTTCGAGCTTGAAGAGAGAGACTTCTCATACTATAACACCAAGTACAATCGTTGGGTTGCAGAGAGTGGATTTTTCCAAATCGCACTGGGTAGCTCATCCAGAGACATCCGGATCACCGAACGTTTGCATTGCAACTTCGGAAAGGAAGAAGTCACGTTCCATAAGTTCAGCCTGCTCAGCGAATGGTTGAGCGATTCCACGGCAAAAAAAGTGTTAGAAGAGTGCCTGGATGAAATGAACGAGCACGTCACGGACAAGGTGTATCTAAACGAAGAATTTGTTGGATTCTGGGAGGACTTTCCTGTAGTGAAATTGTTCCAGATGTTTGGGCAAAATTGGATGATTGATCGGTCGCCTGACGAGGTGATTCAAGAACTTATTGATCGTGTTGAGAAGGCACGGTAATCTTACTTCCTTTAAAAACCATCTTTTTATAGATGGTTTTTTTCTTTAACACTTCGTATGGTTAGTATACTGCTTCTCTCGTTTCACTGTGTCCTTCATCTTTCTTTTTGCGACAAGTATACACAAAAACAGGAGGGAAGCTGAGGGGCACAAATTTAATTTTCTCAATATCGAATAAGTCAGCCAATCGTTTCTTCATATGAAGTGAGTACTGGTATAACACTAACATTCCTCCAGGTCGAAGCGCTGTATGCATCTGTGAAAGGATGTTTTGTTTCATTTCTCTGGAAAAATTAAAAAATGGAAGTCCGCAAATGATACTATCCAACTGATGTACATGTTCTTGATTGATCTTTTTCAAAAGATAGGATGCATTCGAATGGAACATGAATTCAGGATATATTTTCTTTAGATTACTCCTCATTTTAGGGTCTCTCTCAAATAAAAACACAGTTGCAGATTTCGGTAATTCTGCTCTCATAAGACGTGTGATGACACCTGTTCCTGGCCCCAGCTCTGCAATCGTTTTAACTTCATCCCATTGTACAGACTGGACAATTTTATGGGCTAGAAATTTGGAACTGGGAAGGACACTTCCTACTCGTTTGGGGTTCTTTAAGAATCCTTGCAGGAAAAGAAACGGTTCGGATGTTTTCAATGCGGTATCCTCCATTTTTGAATTCAATGATGTATCACTTGATGTTGGCAGGCAAGCTTAACTGGAACGTAAATACGTTATGCGTATGTTGAAGCGTTAGGGTACCCTGATGTAACTCCGCAATATTTCTTGCAATTGAAAGACCCAAACCAGACCCTGTTTGAATACCTTCGCTGCTTCTTGAATAATCTACCTTATAAAAGCGATCAAACAGCTTATCTTTTTGCTCTATTGTGAGCGGCGCACCTTTATTTTCGACTTTAATGGTAATGTGCTCATGGCGTATACTCATTCGAATGTAAATCGTACTAGGTTTCACAGAATACTTCAGGGCGTTCATAAGAAGATTATCGATGGCTCGAGCAATCTTATCACTATCCACGCAGGCCATAAATGGGGCATCGCCAATCTCTTTCTCGATATGAATACCATTCTCCTGAGCTAAAGGTTCAAATTCAAACAGCAACTGATCCAATAGCTGGTATAGGTCAACCTTTTTCAAATCCAATTGGGTATCCACTGAGGTTAGACGTGTGTATTCAAATAAGTCATCGAGCAGCTTCTTTAAATGTGTTGCTTTGTTATGGGTGTTCTGAATGAAGCGGTCATACTCTGCTTTGTCTTGAAATGATTCTGTTCTTAGAAGCTCAATATAGCCGATGATGCTGGTAAGCGGTGTACGCAGGTCATGTGAAATGCCTGTGATCATGTCCATCTTGGATTTCTCCAGCTCACGCTCCTTAACGATCAGCAGCTGCAACTGTTCAGTCATGTGATTGATGTTGGAAGCGACTCTCCCAAGTTCATCTTGTCGATTAACGGGCACCCGGTAGTCCAGATTTCCTTCTGAAATGAATTGCAATCCTTGCTCCAAGGTAATGAGATCTCGCACAATTTTTCGTGTAGAAAACAAAAAAATTAACGTGAAAATTACGATGAAGATTGGTGTTAGGACATAAGGAAAAATGTAGAGAAGCGAGGGCCATCCAAATCTTTCACTAATTTTTGCGGCACCTATGATCAACATATTATTTACACCTACAGAGCCAACAAACGAAATCAATAAACTGATCAACATTCGATATAGGATGTTAATCTGTATCTTTTTTTTAAACTGTGGCAATCGTCTAATCAAGTTTATAACCCACTCCCCATACCGTTTTAATATACTGAGGTTCTCGTGGATTCACTTCCAGTTTCTCTCGCAGATTGCGAATATGGACCATAACCGTATTATCCGAATATCCGTAAGGTTCTTTCCATACAGTTTCGTAAATCTTCTCGGAGCTAAATACTTGTCCAGGATGGCTGGCAAGCAGCACCAGAATGGAAAACTCCAGTGGAGTTAGTGGAATGTCATTCTCCTTTAACTTCACGGAATGTTTACTTGTGTCAATGACAAGGTCCTTGATCAGGATAAGTGAATTGAATTCTGCTTTGCCAATCAGTGTTTGACGTCGTAGCTGAGCCTTAACGCGAGCTAGTAATTCTAACGGATTAAACGGTTTGACCATGTAATCGTCAGCACCGGTAGTCAGACCTGTAATTTTATCAATGTCCTCTTCCTTGGCGGATAGCATAATAATGGGGGAGGTTGATACTTCTCTTATTTTGAAGCAGGCTTTGATCCCGTCCATAATGGGCATCATGACATCCAGTATAACGAGCTGGACCGAAGTAGTTTTGATAATATTTAGTGCTTCTTCACCATTGGCTGCTTCAATAACCTGATATCCTTCGTTACGTAAATAGACATGAATGACATCACGGATGTCGGGTTCATCATCTACAATGAGAACGGTACTCACAATCCAACACTCCTTTTATGACTGTTTTAAATAAGATTTTAAATCCTTATAAAGAGAATAGTATCAGTGTAAACCATAGCTTGAGTTGTTTAAATTGTTTCCTTTTTGCGGCAGACATAAACGAAGGCAGGAGGGACATTCAAGGGCACTAATTCTATCTTTTCAATGATAAACTTTTCGGATAGTGTCTTTTTCATTTGAAGTGAATATTGAAAAGCGATGAATAACCCCTCTGGTTTGAGTGCCTTATGGATCTGGTCTACCAATGTATTCCTTAATTCAGACTCAAAGTTGAAGAAAGGCAACCCGCTAAATACACAGTCCAGTTGCTCAACGCCCTCTTGCTTCATGGATTCCACTAATCGAGAGGCGTCTGGATAACAGGGGAAAGCAGGGTATTCAGTCTTCAGATTATTCCTCATCGTCTCGTTCATCTCAAACAATAACACGTGGGTTGAATCTTGTGCCTGTTGATGAATATAACGAGTGATGGCACCTGTGCCCGATCCGAGTTCGGCGACTGCTTTTACGTCTAGCCAAGGCGCTTGGTTCACCATTTTGTTAGCGAGAAACCGGGAACTGGGTATGATGCTGCCAACATGTTTGGGGCTTTGAAGAAAGCTTTTCAGAAATAAAATAGGTTCATTGGAATTCATGTTTGTGGTTCCTCCGTATATGTGATGGTATGTTATCAAAATCGATTAGAATTGTAATAAATGAAGTATTGATAGAATGGGAGTACCGAAGTAAATTCCCACTGTAAAATACGTTATGGTCCAAAGCAAAGCACTGGAATATGAAATGAGAGCAAATTTTTGATACTGAACGCCGCTCAGTCCAATGACCAGAGGGAGAACATATCGCACGATTGGAATAAATAAACCGATGCACATCGCCCAATTGCCACTCTTATTCAGAATCAGTTCAGCCTTAACGAAGTGTTTATTATGTTGAAATTTGTGTTTTATCTTGGGTCCAAATAACTTCCCTGCAAAATAAGCAAAGGTAATGGCGGTTAATAGTCCTGTTAGAATGCAGAAGTATGTGATACATGAATTGATAACACCTGTGTGACTTAAAATGGCACCACTGATGATCGTGATCTCATTTGGAATTGGAATCCCGAAAGGGCCTAACGAAAAGGCAAAATAAAAAATCGGATATCCATACTGATGAAGTAGCTCTAAGATCGTATTACTGATCATTGTTTTGCCTCCACTCTTGTCGATATAGAAATCATAATGAAAAAAACTAAGGAATTAATAAGCATAATTCTGAAGAAAATCTAAAGATTACATAAGCAAAGCGTTACTACGGTATGTTCAAGACAAAAAGCCTTGCCAACTTACTGGCAAGACTTGATAAGGTGGATATATTCAGGAGTGGTGATCAAGAGAGCCGGGCATACCGGAATAAAAACGAGCTCAGATTGATTATCCATGTTGAGGATAACGCAACGAACAAAGGTTGCCTGCGTCTAATAGCTAGTTGGAAAAATATGAAAGGAGTGGAATGAGAAAGATGACAGCATCAATTTCACATAAGCCCGAAGGGTACGAATGTCCATTTTGTTGTGTTTGGGGTATCGAGCGACCTAATCAAGGAACAAAAGAAAGGGATATCATCTATCAGAATGAAAAGGTAACGGCATTTATAGCGAGCAAATGGTGGCCAAACAATAAAGGACATGTTCTTGTTGTTCCGAATCAACATTTCGAGAACATCTTTGATCTCCCAGCGGATTACGCTGGTGAAATTCACCGCGCGGCTCAGCTTACAGCATTTGCAATGAAAAGTACATATGGATGTGAAGGGATTTCTACGCGGCAACATAATGAGGCCGCCGGCAATCAAGACGTGTGGCATTATCATCTCCATGTTTACCCTAGATATGTGAATGATCAACTTTATCTGTCAAAGGGTTCTCCCTCCGATCCAGATGAACGCACTTTCTATGCTGATAAGTTGCGTTCTTGGATAAAGAATGTATTTGCATCGTGAAAACGAACATTGGCTTGGTGAAAAAGTGCGTCATCGATTACAAAAGAGTTTTTTTATCTTCTAGGACATTGAAGGTTCCAGTAGTGATGATTAAAAAGAGGAGGGCAATGTAAAATGGAATTCAAATTTGGGGACGTTTCTATTCTTCTCCCCCCTTTATACATTACAATTATCGGAATCATTATTTTTTTCTTTTTAGTAAGGTGGAGCAAGCAATTAGAAACAAGACGTTTTACAGTTTTCTTTTACTTTTTGATCAGTACTTCCATTATTCCAATTTTTTCTCGTTATACAACAGAAGGTGTCTTTCAGCTTTGGATTCCCTTAGGATTTATAGTGATCTTTCTGTACTTGTTTCGCAGCACAAGATATCATCCATCTAAAATGAAAGCCAGTATTTTAGGGCTTTCCGTAGCAATATACCAGTTAATTCTTCAATATGTCGGATAGATTTTGATATTTCTCCTCTACTATTAAGGCTCGTAAAAGCGATTATGTAGCAATAATTCATACATTTTAATGGGATAGATTGTTTGTTGGATAATTTCTAAATTGTGTATAAGTACACGAAGAAAAAAGGCATGCACTATCCTGTGTATGCTTGACGCAGTACAAGAACATTATTACATTCAAAGTCGCTATTTTAGCGGCTTTTTTGATTTAAGTAACTAAGTTACTATCCAAGATGAGCACAGTTACAAGGTAGAATTACAAAATTGTAAGGTAGATGTAAGTAGAATCGATAGCTCAGGCCAACCTGCCAGGATAATATTGGAACAAACAAAAATAGAAATTTTTTAAAAGGAGAATCGAGATGAGGCTGTTTGAACTGTTGTTTTTTTTGTCAAACATCGGCTTGTTTGCATTAACATTCTTATTAAAAAAAAGACGGAACAGAACTCCGCTATTCGTTGCAATCGGGATCGCCACACTTTTACTGATCATTCAATGGACGGTGGAAGGATACAGAGTTCAGCTATTTTTTCCATATTGCATAACAATCATTTTTATAGCCATTTCAGCTTATAGCTATTTTAGAAAAAACGGCCCCAAAAAAATTCCGCGATTCTTGTTGGGTTCAGCTTATAGCGCTATAGCGATAATGTTGGTCGTAACAGCGGGTCTTATGTATGCTTTTCCAGTATTTAATCTACCTGAACCGACAGGCGAATTTAAGGTAGGAACGCAAACTTTTCATCTCGTGGATACAAATAGGGAAGAGATTTTCGAAAAAGCCAGAGAAGGTAAGAGAGAGTTGATGGTTCAGGTATGGTATCCGGTTAAAGTTGGCACCGGCAAGTACGCACCCTTTATTCCCGATACTCCAATTTTACGTTACATGGCCGCGAACTATGGCCTTCCTGAGTTTACTCTTCAGCACTTGAAGTATGTGTCCAGTCATGCTTATTCGGGAGCCGAAGTCTCCTCGGCACAGACTTCATATCCGCTGATCCTTGCGAATCCCGGCTTCGGCTCGTCCAGGTTCCTCCATACGACGCAAGCTGAAAATCTCGCGAGTCACGGATATATCGTGGCAGTGATCGATCATACCTACAATACATTTGCAACCGAGTTTCCGGACGGTCGAATCACGACCAGCAGAACCAACGACTTATTCTCTCCCGACGATGATTACCGAACGGGAAGAGAAAATCGCGACAAGTTGGGAAAAGTGTTAACCAGCGATGTGGCGTTTACGCTGGACCAATTCGAGCTCATCCAATCGGGACAGATTTCAAGTCCTTTAAAAGGGAGGATTGATCTCGGACATGTCGGGGTGTTCGGTCATTCTATCGGCGGAGCGACGGCCTACGACGCTTCTTACGATCCACGAATCACGGTCGGAATAGACTTGGATGGAGGACTGTATCGACTGCGTGAAAGCGAGGATCTGAGAAAGCCGTTTTTGTTCATCAACTCTGAAAGCTATTTCGAAGAATTAAACAGGGTGATCAATAATCGGGTCTACACAGATGCAGAGCTTGACCGGATGGGATCAACAAGAGAGTGGATGGATCAAGTAACGGAAGATAAAAAGTTGGAGCTTGAACGTATGCGCGAAACGGCCGACGCAGGAGGACAAATCCTCTATATCGAAAATACAGAGCATTTGAATTTTACCGACGTACAGTTCATTTCTCCGGTTTTCAATATGCTGGGCATTACAGGAAAGATTGCGCCAGAAAGAGCGAACTCCGTTATCAATGCTTATATGCTGGATTTCTTCGATATGTATCTGAAAAATCAAGGAGGAGACTTAATAAAAGGACCGGATAGCCGCTTTCCGGAGGTGAAGTTCGCAACCTCGCTATTATAAATAACGGAACAGACTATCGATTTTAATATATGCTATTACGTACAACTAGCTCTTCTTCTAAGACCAAATGTTTTGCGATACCTGTTCCCATAACGCGACTATTTGGCTTTTGAAGAGACCTTCTTAATAAAACGGTACTCATTCCGGATTCACCAGAATTTTGGGATTGATCTTAACCATATGAGCGTTTGAGGATTCCTCAAGGTAATTAGATAAAGCAAAACCCCGCCGTCTGAGTCAACAGGAGCGGGGAGCTTCATTATTATGAATCTGATTTATGGAGTTCGATCTGAAATTGATCAGAATATGATTTGAGGTTCCCTGCAAGGCTGGAGAGCTGTCCGGAGATGTTCGACAATTCGTTCGCCGACCGCTGCTGCTCCTCAGCACTTGCCGTGACTTCTTCAGCCATGGCTGAAGTTTCCTCGGTTGCGGAAGCAATATAGCTCAAGTGCTGTTCTACTTCCTGACGAATAGAGTGCATATCCACTGTACGGATTTCCAAACGTTGAGCCAGCTCATGCACTTCGTTCGATAAGCGGCTAACCTGTCTGAACGTCTGGAGGCAATCAGCGATCTGTTCTTCCTGTTCCTTGACCGCCACCATATTGGCATCAAAATGACTGCCCATACGATGTATCTCTTGAACAAATGAACTCAGGATCTCATCAATCTCCTGGATCGAACGTTCGGATTGCTGAGCGAGCTGTCCCATTTCACCAGCAACGACCGCAAAGCCTCTTCCCGCTTCGCCAGCGCGGGCTGCCTCGATTGAAGCATTCAGCGATAGAATTTGAGTTTGTTTTAAAATGTTGTGTATTTGTCCGCTAATGGAGGAAGCGAGTTCCGATTGAGTCGTCAGTGAACTGGAAATTTCCTGCTGATGCTCGACGCGCTTTGCATTCTCTCGGCTCTTTTCAAGCAGAACCTCATGTTCACGTGTAACTTGTATTTGCACGGCAGATAACTGCTCTGAAGTATGGGTAAACTGTTGCACATATGAACCTACTTCATCCATTATTTTGCCGAGACTCTCTGAGTGCTGGACAGATTGTTCTGTCTCTTCGGCCTGTTTCGTAGATCCTATGGCAATTTCTTCGATTGCTCTGGAAAGTTCTTCGGTCTGACGCAGGTTCGTTTGAGCCGTTTCCGCAATATTTTTCGAGGACTGCTGCAAGGTATTGGATCCTTGCTGTATTCCCATCAGAATGTTCGTCAATTGGGCAACCATGACATTAATCAAATCACTGATGTCACCGAGTTGATCGTTTGTCATATGTTTGGATACGACTTTGAGATTCCCATCAGCAACCTGTTCGAGGCTTGACTTAATATCGCGTACTTGTCCGAGTATGCCTCTTACTACGAATAGCATCATAACCAAAGATAGAATTAGTACAACCACAAAAATCGGGATAATGGTCCGATAAGCATTATTCAAGGATGTCTCGGAGACTTGGTTCACTGTTGCAGCAGAAATATCAATGCCCAGATAGCCAATAACAGTACCTTGCGAATCCTTAATTGGTGTAAAGGAGGACAATAGCTGCCCCCAGGTTGGATCATCTACAATGCCCGTTGTGACGACTTCACCACTTAACAAGCGTTCCTGAATCTGGGGGTTGAATTCCATTGCAGTCCCGTAAGGACTGTATTCCTTATCTTCCCAATCCGCTCCATCCACGGTGTAGATCCACCCGTTTGAAGTCTTGTTATACATATAAACGTATAAGGCTCCCGATTGAAGCCTAACTTTAACGAGTTCGTCTCTAAGACTTTTGTATTCGTTGCTCTCCTCCGAAGCAGTAGAGGATAATGTCTTGATTAATTCCGATTCCTGGCCTAGTTGAGAGGCAGTATTCACTGCCAGCTGCTGATTGTTGTGCTGCATGGTCATTAATGATGCATTTTCACTAGAGTCGATGGTGGTCCACATAATTAGACCGCCCATGGCCAGTAGCGGAACCAGAATGATCAAATACAGTTTGAACCTTAAATCCATCTTTTTCTTACGAGTCTGTCTCACGTTCTGTTCCCCCTTGGAAGTAGTAAAGCAATAGGATTTTCGTATAACCCATACTATTTATCGTAAAATCGAAGAGGGAAATGAAGACTAATGCTAGATTTATATTTACATATGGGCTGATGGGCATTCCTCTTTCCCTAAATGTTGTACCCTTACTGAATTGTTTTGCTGCATGATATAACACGCCTCTAATTATGTGGAATGAAAAACAATGAAATTTTATCATAAGATGATAAAATATGTAAGATATATTCATTGTTATGATTTCGGCGATTTCTATGGTGGCGGTGGTCTGGACGGCGAGGTGTTTGAGACAGTCGTTTACGATAATTATTTAGTTACATCAAGGTAGCAACGTTCACCAAAAAATGATGATTGGGTAGGAGATAACCATGTTTCGTGAGTTTTCACATGAAGATAGGGTCATATTTGAATTAAAAGCCGAGGATTATAATTATGATCACATCATTCAGGCAATCGACTACATCTGCCCAGATGAATATAGTGAAGTAGAAATTACGAGCTACTATGAATGTTTAAGCTATTTTTTCACTTTCTATTAGAGAAGTATCGTTTTAACCATATCTGTTGAAATTATATTTTATTGGTGATATCAATATTTACTTCCTAAATTTATACAAGTGATAGTTGTAATTCTGATATAATAGATACTTCATGATTTAGATGCAGAAGGGAATGATAGATGAGAATGAGTGGGTGGAATGTTGCGTTTTATTCCGTTGTATTTGTATTTGTGCTGGTGATGTTGTGGAAAGAACAATCTGTTTTCCTTATAGTGGGAACGGTGATGGTCGCCACACTTATTGCGTTTACGATTCACATTTTGTACCCAATGGCTTGGGAAACCCGGATGGACCGTGTGGAAGTTTTTTTACGCAAAAATCATCATACGCCCTATATTTATATTTATTATGTGACTGCCAACAGACTTGATGATGAAGTCGATATCACGATGGAGAAACTTAGAAAACAGACGACGAAAAAATCGAGGCAAGCGATATATCAGGCTGCTTACGGTGCTTATCGCAAGGACTTGACTGTCGTTCAGCAAGCGGTACTCCAGATGCGCAGATCAGATTTCCGTACATATTATGAGACGTTTTTGCTTTTGGAGGAAGAGAAGAGTGAGCAAGCAAGGGAGCATCTGAAATTGATTAGAAGACAATGGATGCGATCTGCGCTTCTTGCTGAAATAGAACGCCAATCGGGTCATCGCGAATTGGCTATCCAGCACGCCACGGAAGCGATGAATGCCTCCAAAGGTGTCGAGCGCTACACGCTGACTAAAGATTATGAAAGGTATTATGCAGTTGAGCAACAAGAAAAGGTTCAACTTTGAAATTGGCAATTCTGGAATATCCCTTCGTTAGGTTAGATAAGTCCATCTAATTGTAAAGATATCTGTTTCATTAAGCTAATGGGCAGGTTAGTGGAATAGATCAACCATTTTTGTTGACTGTAAAAAGTTGGATTAGTATGATTGCTATGGAATAGAAAAATCTTGAAATTGGGGCTTTCGCATGTCACCAGGCATTCATTTTATTAAATTTAGGCAACAGAGAGTTAGGGCATAATTTAATCTTTATTACTAAGGAGAACTAATGGACCCAAAAATAAAATTATTGTTCTTGGACGAACATGCTGCAGAAGGCGCCGCGCGTTATGGGGTCAGCCAAGAGGAACTCACTTTCATTGGAGGTTTTCAAAACTTTATATATTCCTATAATCGCGATGAATTGAAATATATTCTCCGTTTCACTCCGAGCACTCTTCGCACGTCGGAAGGACTTGTAGCAGAAATGGATTGGATTCATTATCTTTCAGAGAGTGGTATAGCAGTGTCAGAACCGATTTCTTCAATTAATGGAGAGTATTGCGAACTAGTTCAAGGCAATAAAATGGATTTTTACGTAACCTCCTTTACACATGCACCAGGCCGTAAAATCGGATATCCAGAATGTCTGGGCAATTCTATACTTTATGAAGAGTGTGGACGTATAACGGGCCGACTTCATGAATTAGCCAAGCTTTACAACCCTACGATTGCCAAAAGGCATACTTGGGAGTTTAATGAATACCTCTTACGAGCCGAGGATTATTTGCCGTCAGAACTTCAACCAATCCTTAATGCCCTTGATGAACTTAAAGTACAATTGTCGAGTCTGCCTGTTAATGCGGAGAATTTTGGTTTGATCCACGGAGATATTAATGTGGGAAACTTCACGATCAATCAAGCTGGGGGATTAACTCTCTTTGACTTCGACGAGTGCCAGTACAGTTGGTATGTGGAGGATATTGCTATCCAGCTGTATTACTTGCTATATGTATTCGGAGAAGATTCGAAGTTTGAACGAAAGGACCAGTATGAACTTTTCATAAAGCACTTCGAGCTAGGCTATATAGAGGATGGCCGACGAATGCCAGACAACTGGAAGGATTTGTTGAAGCTTTTCCTTAGACTTCGCGAAATCATTGTGGTTGTCGGTATGCATCGGAGCTGGGATTTAAGCAAACCAGATGACTGGACCCGTGATTTCTTGCAAGATAGTAGGATGAGGATTACTAAAGGTATCTCGTTGATCGATGAGTTTTGAACGACTAAATGTAGGATAGTCATTTAACTAACGGGAACGTTAGCTGAATATAAACCGTCTAATTCAATTAGTGGACACATAAAGGGAGGAAACACAAATGGATTTAGGATTAAAGGATAAAATAGCACTAATTACAGGTGGCAGCAAAGGGATCGGGCTAGAGACAGCAATTGTTCTAGCATCGGAAGGTGCAAAGGTGGCAATCGTCGCACGCAACGAAGAGGCGCTTCAAGCTGCGGCGAAACGTATTAAGCAAACTACAGGAACAGATGCACTAGTCATTTCTGCAGATATTTCAGTAGAGGCAGAGGTACGAGGTGTGGTGGAGCAGACTGTACAGCATTTCGGTGGATTGGATATTTTGATTAACAATGCTGGAACGTCTGCGGCTAATCCGTTTGAAGAGGTTGGCAGCGAAAGCTGGTATTCAGATCTGGATTTGAAAGTGTTAGGAGCAGTCCATAGTTCTAAGGCAGCAGTTCCTCATATGCGTCAAAGAGGTGGCGGTTCCATCCTTAATGTGACGGCGATTGTAGGGAAGGCACCATCTGCATCTTCTTTGCCAACATCAGTCAGTCGGGCGGCTGGACTCGCACTAACGAAGGCCATGAGCAAAGACCTCGCCAAGGACAATATTCGTGTTAACGCCGTGTGCATTGGTCTAATTCGTAGCGATCAGATTGAGCGGAAGTGGAAGGCTGTAGCACCTGAACAGAGTTGGGAGGAGTTCGCTTCCAATCCCATTCACGGTATCCCACTCAAGAGAATAGGTCAAACAGAAGAGGCGGCAAAAGTGATTGCTTTTCTTGTATCGGGTGCAGCCTCCTATGTAACAGGAACTGCCGTGAACATAGATGGTGGTACATCCCCTGTATTATAGAAATGTAGGAGATATGTTGAAAAGTGTGACTCAATGAAAAGCCCTAAATTAGGGCTTTTTTACTTGGGAATTAGTGGCGAGGGATAAGAACTTGTACTGGTTGATTCTGAAAATCGTCCAACAAGTCATCATTCTATAGAAAGTATTAGAACTTCGAAGTGAGGGTAAGGGCTAAAAATCGATTGTACTTGGTGGTAAACAGTGTTACTCTAAAAGTCTGTGTTCGACAATATATTCAATACTAGCCACCAATTTAGTTATAAAGAAAGGTAACACTATGATAAAAGTTGAAAACTTATCCTTCTCATTTCCACAAAAGGAACTATATAAAAACATTTCATTTACGTTTGAAGAGGCACAACATTGTGCTTTTATCGGAACAAGCGGCAGTGGGAAAAGTACACTGATCGATATCCTGATGGATCCGGAACGATATTTGTTCGAGGGCAAGTTAGAGATAGACCCCGATTGCAGAATCGGGTATGTGAGTCAGTTTTTACAAGTAGACAAAACGAAAGAAATGACCGTTTTTGAATATATCGCAGAAGAATTCATCAAGATACAAGATGAAATTACAGCGATTTATGCGGAGATGGCCACCACATCGGATATGGATTCCCTGATGGAAAAGGTTCAATTGGCTTTGGATGCCTTCGAGGCGATGGATGGGGATAATTTCGAAAAAAACATCAATAAACAGTTAAACCTTGCCAACCTCATGAAGCTCAAAGATCTTAGTATATCCGCCATAAGCGGCGGGGAATTCAAACTTATTCAAGTGATGAAGGAAATGCTGAATCGTCCAGACTTCATGATTATGGACGAACCCGATGTGTTTTTAGACTTTGAAAATCTGAACGCACTTAAAAAATTGATTAACTCCCACAAGGGAATGCTGCTGGTCGTTACGCACAACCGGTATCTGTTGAATCATTGTTTCAACAAAATCATACACCTTGAAAACACAGAGATTCAGGAGTTTGACGGGCGATTTATCGATTATAACTTCTCGCTGCTTCAGACTAAGATCGAGCTGCAAGAAATCGCGGTTGCTGAAGCTGAAGAAATTGAGAGATACGATCACATCATCGACAATCTTAGAGAGATCGCCACGTATAATTCGGAAGCCTCCAGAGGCAGAGCGTTAAAAGCCAGAGTCAAGTTTCAAGAGAGATTGGAAGCACGTCGAATAAAAGAGCCCTTTGTCGATATCAAACAGCCAAATATCAGTTTTGGTATCGATAAGGAAATGGAAGAAGCTGTTGTGGTTAAAGTCAATAATTATAGCGTTTCCTTTGATGAGCTGCTTTTGGAAAATGTGAACTTTGAGATCAAATCGACAGATAAAGTAGCCCTGATTGGTCCAAATGGAACCGGGAAAACGACTTTACTCCGAGAAATCTTTAAAAACAATCAGGATTCCATTGAAATCAATGCTGATGTTAACGTGGCTTATTTATCTCAGGTTCAAGGCGAAATGCTAAAAGATTCGAATACCATACTAAATGAATTCATAGATGCTGGGTTTCAAACGTATGATGAGATTAGATCGTATCTTCGAAACTATGGCTTTGAAGGAGAAATCCTTGATCAAAAGATTGAATCGTTATCTGGCGGAGAAAAAAACATGCTTCAATTGGCTAAAGTTTCTGCCAGTCAAGCCAGCGTATTGCTTCTAGATGAACCGACAAGCCATTTGGACATATATACACAAATCGCATTGGAGAAAGCCATTGAAGACTACAAAGGTGCGATTCTCATGATTTCTCATGATTTCTATTCTGTTGTAAATGGTATGGATTATGTTTTAATTATTGAGGACAAGACGATTAGCAAAATGAGTATACAAGAATTTAGAGAGATGATTTATGCGAGTCATTTTGATGAAGACTATCTAGAAAATGAGCAAAAGAAAAAGTCTGTTGAGATGAAAATCGAATTGGCTTTAAAAGATACTAATTTTGAACTTGCCAAAGTTTTGGTTGATGAGCTTGAAGAGCTGATTAAGTTGCTTTAATTACAGCTCTCTGATTGAAATGATTACAAGAACATTGTCCCATTGAAAGTCGCTATTTTAGCGGCTTTTTTTTATTTTATCGGTACAAGTTCGTGTCCCGAGCTAACGATGATTGGCTGCTTTCATTCAATTAAAGGCAGGTTAGTGTAACTTTCAACTTTTAGATAACGTATAATTTAAACAGGATTCTAGACATGAATACATTCAATGGAGGGGCTAGATTGAACAAGTATGTGTTACATATCGTTGCAAGTGTAATTTGTATATTGACACCTGCTGTTGGTCTCTTATATGGTTTGTGGGATAGCCACCAACCCAAAATAGGACCTGTCGGAGACGGGAAACCGAATTATCCTACAATACCTCAATGGATATCTATAGTCTCTTCTTTTATCTGTGGAATAGTTAATCTACCTCTAGCCATAATTCGATACAGACAAAACATAAAGCCTAATAAAGATATTAAAAGTTAATGCCTGTTACGCTAACGGGAGATAATCCTCAATAAGCTATCAGGCGGGTACGTTATAGTGAATGAAGCAAAATATATACTTGACTCTAGTGCATTATAGTGGGTATTATTTCCATACATTGATGATTAGGAGAATAGACGATGTTAACTTTAGAATTAAAACAATCTCACCATCATGGAAAGCGTTAATCCATCCTTTTAAAAATTGGGGATGGGTTAACGCTATTCGCGCTTACCATCCTGTGATATGTAACGCGCAGGACTTAGGTCTAGCGCGTTTTTTATTTTTGGTACAAAAGAAATGGAGGAGTAAAAATGGCAATCATGACAGATTCAAGAGGTAATATTTTTTTGGAATTTATTAATATTGAGTATGATAAGGTCACAACAATTACACTGGATGCTTCACTAACACATGCTCTAATCGTGGCGAAGTTCCAAGGAAAGTATCTCTTCATGCATAATAAGTGGAGAAAGAATTGGGAGCTGCCGGGAGGTATTATTGAAGCTGGAGAGAATGCTCAACAATGTGTAATTAGAGAATTATTTGAGGAAACCAATCAAAATATTGATACGGTTGAATTCAAAGGTTTAATGAAATTTAGACTTCAGCCCAGTTTTCATGGACCTGAACGGACAGAGTATGGAGCTCTGTTTGTGGGTGAACTGTACCAACTTGATGATTTTGTTGAAAATGATGAAGCTTCTTCAATTATCCTTTGGGACGGTACATCAGAGATTGGTGATATCGCAGAAATAGATAGGAAGTTAATTGAATTCGTGTGATACGAACACGACCTTAAACTTACCGTTACAGGCAGAGTGGAGAACCAGTCGGTATCTCAATGGAATTGCGATTCATGATGAACGTAATAAAGAAGCAATTTAATCCGTGAATTCTCTTAATCTCAGAAAATCGAAATGTTCGTTATGATCAGCCCAGATGAAGAGAAAATAAAGCTGTAAAAGTCGGTTTTAAAATTGTTTAAAATTGAATCTTTAATGTCGAGGTACAAAAACATTGTTCCATTGAAAGTCGCTATTTTAGCGGCTTTTTTTACATTATCGGTACAACTGAAAACCGCATGTCTAAATCCAATGATAAGAACATGTTGGCAATTTGAGGCCGAAGATTAAACGTGAAGAGCTTGAAAGATTCCTCGCAAATAGCGGATTTGGCTATTCATAATAAATGGCCTCGTAAGGAAACTCTAACTTATTCATGCGATACTCTTTAGGCGACATGGACATATATTGCCGAAAAACTTTGCCGAAATAGCTGGGACTCTCAAAACCGCATTGTTGGCCAATTTGGGAAATCGGGAGTTCCGTTGTACGGAGTAGTCGGATTGCAACCTCAATGCGTCTGTCCTTGAGATAGGCTAGCGGTGATGTTTTCTCGGATTTCTGGAATAATCTGCACAAATAGTGTTTATTGATATCGCAGTGACTGGCCAGCAGATCCAGCGTCAAAGGAGCTGCATAATTCTCTCGGATGAATTTTTTACATTTCTCGATCGTTGTTATTGAAAGGGCACCGATATCCTTCTCCGCATCCCGACTTGTCTGCACTAGGATAAGCAACCACCGATAGATTTGCTCGGACAAGCGATACTTGTCCGTAACTTTCTCTTGATGAATCAAATGGATAATTTGCCATAACTCTTGAATCAAAGGGGAGTCCGCGTTTCGTCGAATGACATGTCCCTCATTTTCGTGGATCATATCCCAAATTCGGTTGGCTTCATCCCCTCGAATGTTTATCCATATAAATTCCCATGGTTCGTTATTCTCTTGTTTATAGTAATAGCAATGTTCTCCGGAGATTTTAACAAGTAGTGCATGTCCCTTCGGTAAAGGAATCGTTTGATTTTCAATATCCAGATAACCCTGACCATTAAGCGTGTATTGAAAAACAACATGCCCCGGGTCCGGTCTATTGTCACTTGGACAACGATATTCCTCGCTTGAGACGATCTGCCATCCAATAGAGTCAAGTGTCATGATTGATGTATCGTCATTACGAAAAGCATAAGAGACCGTATGAACCATACTTTCATCCCCTGCCTAAAAAAGTCAATTATATTATATAATACGTCACATTTTTTAGATTGTCTGTCTTTTTTTAGAGCTGTAAGATAAATGTAAGCGGTAACATAAAAAAGGGGGTGACTGTAGTTTGCGTTCATTTGACAACCAGAAGAGCAGATCGAACTTGTGATTCTAAAATGATTTTTTCGATAAGGAGGACTTAATCCGATGAACCGAAGAACTGTTTCCATCCAGAAATCGATATTTGTATCTTTATTAGCGCTCCTTATGGTTATCTCACTGGTCATACCCCCGGCGCCGGTGCGTGCAGAGTCACCAAGTAGCAGTAGCCTACCGGGTCGCCAAGGAGAATATCTTAACCGGGGTCTGGTTGCGGTTCTTGTAGACAATGGTGTTTTTTTAAGCTGGAGGTATTTAAATAATGATCCTGATGATATCTCTTTCAATATATATAAAAACGGAACCAAAGTGAACGCGTCGCCCATAAGCGACGTGACGAACTATGTGGACACCACTGGTTTCGACAGCTCGCAGTACCAAATATCCACTATCGTTGCGGGAAAGGAGCAAATGCTGCCGGAGGTTGTATCGGTCTGGCATAATGATTATTTGCCTATTCCGCTGGATAAACCGGCTGACGGTCGGACCAAAGATGGTGGAACCTATACGTATTATGCAGGTGACGCATCTGTAGCTGACTTGGACGGCGACGGCGAATATGAAATCGTCTTTCTGTGGAGTCCGAGCAATTCCAAGGACAATTCGCAGGCAGGTTATACCGGCAATGTGTATATCGATGCCATCAAAATGGACGGTACGAAGTTGTGGAGGATTGACCTGGGAGTTAACATCCGTGCCGGAGCGCACTACACGCAATTAATGGTGTATGACCTTGATGGCAACGGAAAGGCCGAAGTTGTGGTCAAGACGGCGGACGGCACGAAGGACGGCCAAGGCACGGTCATTGGCCACGGCACGAAAGATTACCGTAACGAGAGCGGATACATACTGTCAGGGCCTGAGTATCTCACACTGTTTGACGGTGAGACTGGCGCGGCCGTATCCACCGTCAATTATGATCCGCCAAGAGGCAACGTCAGTGATTGGGGTGACGGCTATGGCAACCGTGTAGATCGGTTCCTTGGTGCCATCGCTTATCTGGATGGCACGAAGCCAAGTGTTGTGATGAGCCGGGGTTATTATACCCGCACTGTGCTTGTTGCTTATGATTATGTTGGTGGGGAACTCGTCAAGCGCTGGACGTTCGACACAAACGAAGCAGGAAAACAATATGAAGGACAGGGCAATCATAATCTAAGTGTGCTGGATGTCGACAATGACGGCAAGGACGAAATCATGTTTGGCGCTCTAGCCATAGACGATGACGGCAGCTTGCTGTACAGCACCGGACTCGGCCACGGCGATGCCATGCACGCTGGTCAGCTCGATCCAAACCGAGAGGGCTATCAGATGGTAAGCGTGCATGAGCATTCAGATGCTGCATACGGACTGGAGATGCGCGATGCGGCAACAGGTGAAATTCTCTGGGGGGAGAAAACAGGTTTTGACACCGGTCGCGGGATGTCGGCGGATATTGATCCGAACTATCCGGGATACGAATCATGGGCCACAACCATTACCAACGGGCAGAGCGTTCCCGTAACCAATACCTATTCGGCTGCCGGAGAGGCTATCTACACGGTGGACGAAGGGCCCGAAACCGCCAATTTCGCCATCTGGTGGGACGGAGATCTTCAGCGTGAGCTGTTTGACCATGAGTGGGATAACAGTACAGCCAAAGGTATCCCGCTCATTTATAAATGGGATTACGAAAACAAAAAGCTAAATGAAATCTTCCGAGCGACCGGTACGTTAACGAACAACCATACCAAAGGGAATCCGGCGCTTCAGGCGGACATTCTGGGCGACTGGCGTGAGGAAATGCTGCTGCGAAGCGAAGAAAGTTCGGAGTATCGTCTCTATACAACGACCATTCCTACAGACTATCGCATTCCTACGCTGATGCAGGACCCTGTGTATCGACTTGGCGTAGCCTGGCAAAATGTAGCCTACAACCAGCCGCCTCATACCGGCTTTTATCTTGGAGCGGAAGCTACCTCATTCCCTAAAGCCGATCTGACGCTGACTCGCGATGCAGAAATGCCAGAGCCGGTCTATCGCTTTAATTTCGGAACAGAGACTGCATCGGGAAGTACGAACATACAGGATACGCTCTACGCGCAAAATTCAGGATATGGGTTCGTGGATACAACCGGTGTTACCGTAGGAGCAAATGAGGTTTCGGTTGCGGCAGGTACGACATTTGCTGTTGACCTGCCAAATGCCAACTATAAGGTTACACTACGTTTGGGCAACGATACGCATGACTCAAACGTCGGGGTCAAATCCGAATTTGTGCAAAAGCTCGCCGTAACGAATGTGGCAGCCGGAGCACCGCTGGAGTATTCCTATGATGTTGCATTGGTGGATGGGCAGCTCGATTTCCTCTTCACCGGTACAGCCATAGACATCCAGGATATCCTCATTGAGAAATATCCAGAGAAAGTCGCCGGTTCGGCAACAACGATCTATATGGCCGGTGATTCAACCATGCAATCTTACAGTGAAATGCAGGCTCCTCAAGAAGGGTGGGGCCAGCAGTTCGGACGTTATTTCTCGAATGGGGCAGTTATCGTGAATGATGCAATCGGTGGCCGAAGCAGCAAATCGTTTATGGTAGACGGCCGACTGGACACGATCCTGCAGCGAATCAAACCGGGGGACTTCTTCTTCATTTCCTTTGGTCATAACGACGCGAGTGTTGGGATACCGGATCGGTATGCATCACCGGAGGACTATAAGATTTACTTGGCTCGTTATGTAAACGGTGCCAAACAGCGCGGCGCTACACCGGTATTACTCACTCCGGTTGGACGCAGAGATTTCAATACGGTGACTCAGGAATTCAACGTCAGCTTCCCGGCATACGTGCAGGCTGCCAAAGAAGTGGCAGAGGAGCTTGACGTGCCGCTAGTTGATCTTAGTAAGTTAAGTATTGCGTACTACGACAAAATTGGTAATACAGCTACGGAGAAAGTGTTCCTTTATGCTAATCCGGGTGAATATCCAAAATATCCGAATGGGATCAACGATAATACCCATTTCAGCAGCTATGGTGCGAAGAAAATTGCCGGACTCGTTGCTGGTGCGGTCAAAGACATGGAGCTGAGCATTTCTTCGCTGGTCATCGACCCGGATATTTCCGAACCCGAACCAGAGCCGGAAATCCAGCTATATGAGGAGGATTTTGAAGGCGACGCTGCCGACTACCAGTATGCAATGGTTAATGCCACTGGTATTGCAGGAACCATGACCGGAACGGTCGTTGAACAGCCTGGAAATAAGATACTGTCCGTCACGGGGTCAGGATCGGGCAATCGGGCCAAGGTATTCCGTCTGTTCGATGCGGTAAACGGCGATCAGGTGAAAGTGAACTTTGACTGGCAATCCGGTAATGTGAGTGCCTATCCGTCAGAAGGTCATCTCACAGTACAGGATTCTAACGAGAATGCCCTTTTCACGCTGTATACGAAAACCGGAAGCACCAAAATTCATTATTTTGTCGGTGCATATAATCCGGACTACGGTACGGGCGATACGGCCATACCCGAAGGGGGAACGGCTACAGAGATTTCCAAGAACCAGTGGGTCGATGTGGATGCAACCGTTAATTTTGCCAAGAAAACACTGGATCTGACATTGACGAATCTGGCGGATCCGACAGTTACACAAACGATCAAAGATATCCCGCTGAGTTCCGGTGTATATGCGGACAACGTCAGAGCCATTCGGTTCCTAGGGACGAGAAAAGGCGGTGGAGGCACGTTGAACTGGACTACGCAGATCGACAACGTGCGAATTGAAGGCACGGAGCTTCCTTCGGAGGGCGGCGATCAAGCTGCCTTAATCGCTCTGTACGATGGGATCAAAGCACTTGATCTGTCGGAATATACAGAAGCATCGAAGGCAGTGGTGAACCGGGCTTTGGCAGCTGCAGAAGCGATATTCAATACGGAAGCCACCCAAGCTCAAGTTGACCATGCGTTTAACATGTTAACTGTGGCGAAAGATTCATTGACAAGTGAACCGGGCGAAAAGATTAGCGAATACAAATTTGATTTTGGTTCCGGCGGCACTGCCGAAGGATACACCAAGGTAGATGCCAAAAGAGCGTATATTGAAGGTAATGGGTATGGCTTTGCCGATACTACGCTAACCAAAGATGAGAACCGGGAAACCGGGGATGCGCTCAAGGAGGATTTCACACGGGTAAACGGCACCGCCTTCCTGGTGGAAATGGAGCCGGCCAATTACCGGGTAACGATGACCATCGGGGATGCCCAAGAATCGACCAGCGCGAATGTCGTTGTAGAGCAGATGACGAAGCTTCCGCTCACAACCATTGCCAAGGGCGAATTCAAAGAAATTACGTATGACATTGCTCTGATCGATGGCGTCTTTAATTTCGACTTCACCGGAAATGCACCGAAGATCAATGCACTGAAGCTGGAGCGCCTGCCAGATAACAGCGCAAGCGATGAACCTGTAATTTATTTGGCTAGTGATTCCACCGTGGCCAATTACGCGGAGAATTATCGTCCGCAAGCGGGTTGGGGCGAAACGTTGGGAAGATATTTTGATCAGAATGAGGTAAGCATTGATAACCGGGCAGTTGGAGGATTGAGCAGCAAAACCTTCCTGGTCGGCGGATATCTTAATGATATTTTGCTCGACATTCATGAAGGCGATTATCTGTTCATGCAGTGGTCTCATAACGATTCCACGCCGTCACGTCCGGAGCGTTATCTTACACCCGAGCAGTTTAAAGTATATTTGAAAGAATACATTAACGGTGCTGTGCAGAGAGGTGCAATTCCGGTTCTGGTCACGCCAGTGAACCGTCGTGATTTTACCGGAGAGGTACTGAACAAGAGCTTCCCGGAATACGTACAGGCAATGAAAGAAACGGCGCAGGAAACGGAAACACTCATCATTGATCTGAACCAGGCCAGTTGGGAACATTTCCAGGAGCTTGGCACAGAAGGAACCAAATCGATATTCATGTGGGTAGGTACAACAGAGGACAATACGCATTTGCAGATGAACGGTGCAATCAAGGTAGCCGAACTCGTGGCACGTCTTGTGAAAGATTTGAATATACCGTTATCTGATTTTGTCACGCTGGAAGGGGAGTCACCTGATCAGGAAGCTCCGCATACTACGGCAAATGTGGAAGGAGAATCCCAGAACGACTGGTATACGACTCCAGTACAAATAACCTTCACAGCAACCGATGAAGATTCCGAAATCGAAGGGACCTATTATCAAATCAATGGTGGCGAAACGGTGAGTGGTACGCAGTTGACCCTAACTGAAGAAGGAACACATACCATCACCTACTGGAGCGTCGATGTTGACGGTAACAAAGAGAGTGAACAGTCTTTGTCCATATCCATTGATCTCGTACCTCCAACCATTGAAATTCATGGTCAATCCGAGTACACCATTGATCAGCACGTGGAAATTGGCTATACAGCCTCCGATACGGTATCCGGTGTGGCAGAACCGACGGGTGTGCTCCTGGACACTCCGGCGTATACACTGGAACCCGGCCTGAACCAGGTTACGGCAACCGTCTCCGATTTGGCTGGCTGGGAACAGACGATAGAATATAGTTTCGGGGTTATTGCTACGTTCGACAGTCTGATCAATCTGACCAATTCCTTTGCGGATGAATCGATAGATCCTAATGCCGGTATTCTTGCTGATCAGCTTGCGAACACCTTACAGCAAGCAAACCAGGCAGCAAACGATCATGAAGGAGCAAAGGCGCGTCAACTGCTTGCAGCCTACGGTAATGACGTTCAAGCAGCTAGAGGAACCGTATTTACGGATGAGCAGGCAAATGTGCTGCTTAAGTGGGAAGAATGGCTCAAGCAGGCAACCCCACTAGCAAACGGGGCCCCTGGCACTCCGGTGTTATCTGACAATAACGGTTACGACACAGGGCTCAAAGACGGAGACTATACTGTAACGATGAATTTATGGTGGGGCAATAACGGCAATCAGTTCAAATTGTATGAGAATGGTGAGTTGATCAAGGAAATTTCTCTGGTCGATCAATCCCCATCCGCCCAGTCCGTTAAAGTTGATATAATTGGAAAGAAAAATGGTACCTATATTTATACCGGTGAATTGATCAATGCACTGGGTACGACCACGAGTGTTCCGCTGACAGTCATCGTCACGGATGCTTCCCCGGGGCAATCTGTTCTGTCGAATGACAACTGGGATGGAGACGGTAACTATAATGTCACCATGAATCTGTGGTGGGGAACGAACGCAACCGAATACGAACTTTACGAAAATGGTGTTTTGATCGACACACAATCACTACAATCCCGTACACCTAGTGCACAGTCTGCGGTTACCGCAATCTCTGGAAGGGTACCTGGAATCTATGAGTATGAAGCTATACTTCGTAATTCTTCAGGGGAAACCAGATCATCCAAATTAAATGTGACGGTACGAGAGTAAGCTGAAATGTTTGAGGCATTCCATTAACATTAAGTGATTAGAAACAAAGTAAGGTAAGTATATAAAAAGTGCTATTCCTCATCATTTTGAGGAGTAGCACTTTTGTTTATTTTGAGAAATTGAATCGGCTATGCATAGCCGTTCTTTTTGTTCTCAACATAGATGTAATAATAGCAAGCCAAATGCAAGAAATTGACTAATGACCATACAACAAGCCATATGATTGGAGACGACAGGGTAGTCCAGATGCCGAACCAAGGCAGCACACGTCCTCCGCCGATAAACGTCACGAGAGGGGATAAGGACAAGAGAACTAGTACCGGGATCAACCTTCCGACAGTAATTAGAATCAATTTGCTGAAGGTTAGGCGTTTGTTCCTTCTACGGATGCGAAAATAGGCATGCACGCCCCATATAAGGGTAGCCAGGATCAGCGCAATCATGATTGTTTCCATATTTCTGCCGTTCAGAAAAGAGAATGTGGGCTTCTCACCCCTCATTATATTCGCGATTCCATCGATAAAAGCCGAGTAATTCACAAAAGCGCTTAATCCGGAATTAAACATCACCGCGATACCCATCTGATCGTCCAAATAAACTATTTCTTCCGACTTGTACGTCCAGAAAATGCCGCTATGGGAGATCGTTCGGCCGACGGACTCGTCCTGGTCAGCAAGCCAGCCCATGCCGTACGGACCGATGTCTCCGGGTTTATGATACTGTTTCATCAACGCAGGGGAAAGCAAGCTGCCGTGATATTGGGCAAGCATCCATAGGGACATGTCCTCCGCAGTTGAAACAATGCCGGCGGGGCCATCAATGAACCAAAGCGGTTCCGATTGACCTAAGGAACGTCCCAAACTCAAGTAATGTCCTAGCGGAATAGTTTTATTATCATGTATTTGCTGCGTCGTGGCGACGCTAAAGGTATGGTTCATTCCTAACGGTTCAAAAATATGTTTTTTCAGGTAATCCGAAAAGAACTCACCGCTGACGCTCTCCACGAGGTTCGCCAGCAATACGTAATTGGGATTATGGTAGCTGTAGGCTGTTCCTGGGTTATGGGCAAGTTGAACCTTGTTTAATAAACGATTCGTCTCATTCAGCGATTGGAATTGCGGATTTCTCGTCATATCAGGATTTACTATGTCATTGAGACCACTGGTCTGATTCAATAAATGACGGATCGTGATGTCAAGAACACGGGGATCCTGAGGAGAAAGCTCTGGAAAATAGGAAGCGTAAGTCGCATCCAGATCAATCATGCCTTTTTCCGCCAGCTGCAGAACGGCCAATGCGGTAAAGGACTTACTTAACGAAGCAATAGGAAAAGAGGTGTCTCCCGTAACGCTTTGACCATCCGCGAATGTCCCGTAGCCTTTTGCGTAGAAGACCTCATCGTTATTGGCAATCGCCAGTGAAGCAGCTTTAATGTGATTGGCTTTCATGGTCCGATTCATATAATCGTCGATCTCCTGCAAGACTTCTGTCCTGTCTCTGGCTGCAT
This sequence comes from Paenibacillus sp. LK1, assembly GCF_002750415.1. Taxonomy (NCBI): domain Bacteria; kingdom Bacillati; phylum Bacillota; class Bacilli; order Caryophanales; family Paenibacillaceae; genus Paenibacillus; species Paenibacillus sp. LK1. The sequence continues at coordinate 6,794 of NZ_PEII01000016.1, read as the reverse complement.
TGGCGGATACGGGGGTTCCCCACATGGTAAATAACAACAATAAACAGCTGATGGTAATATACATTCTTTTTCTCAGTTTTAACATGATAACACTCCTTGAATTCAAGATAAGGAAATGCTATCAAATAATTTTCAACTATTTATCAACTTGATTCCCAATACTTACCGTTACGCTTCCGCCGCCGTGAGGTCCGTTTGCGACCTGGAGACTTCCTTCGTGTTTTTCGCAAAACACCTTGCAAATGTAAAGACCCAACCCGCGATGTTCGGACGAATCCCACACTTCGCCACGGTAAAAAGGGAGTACAGCCTTAACCAGGGCTTCGTCCGAGAAACCAGGACCGTCGTCTGAAACGGTAATTTTCATTGTGTCTTCCTGAAGGTCATAACGAACGTTCACTTGACTGGATGCGTATCTCACCCCATTTGCGACCACATTTTCGAAAATCTGCATGACAAGATAGGGATCCACATGTATTGAGGCATTATCATATTTCAAAGAAGAGACGAAGCGTATACCGAACTGTCTTGCTATTTGTTCGCCGCTGCTGTCCAGTAAAGTCGTCAATGAGATCGTATCCATCGACTTGAAGTTCAACAGGACATCCTCCAGTCTCTGAATCGAGTTCATGGCCTCGGCATAGCTCTCCAGACGCAAGATGTGAAGGTTCATGGTATGGATCAGGTCCAACACCTTTTCTTCCGATAACTTCTTCTCGGGCAGATAAGTGGCGAGAAACTCAGCGTTTCCTTTTAACACCGACAGGGGGGTTCTCAGATCATGGGCAAAAATCGCATTGAGCTGCTTCCGCTCCTCAACCGAACGCCAGAGCGTCTTTACGTTTTTCTCTAACTGTGAGCGCATGTTTTCAAATGCCGCGATCAATTCGCCCATCTCGTCCCGGCTGTCATAGGAGATTTTGAAGCTTAGATCGTTGGCCGAAATGCTTTCGGATGCTTGCTTTAATAGCTCCAGCGGACGTTTTAGTTTCCATCTGTAAAATAGAACTGCCATGGTGACAATCCCTGTTGCCACGGTTAGCAGCACAGCCGCGACTAGAGAGGGCAGCACCCAATCCGTTTTTCCAAAACGCAGCCGCAGGTTCTCTGCCCAGGAGAACTCCATGGTTATGACGACCAGCACAGCAATGAGCGTGACGACACACAACAGGATAAAAGATTGCAATAAGCTAAATCGCTTTAGCGGTAGCCTATTCATGAGCTTGGCCATTTGTATCCGACTCCCCAAACTGTTTCGATTCGGTTATCGCAACTGTATTCCTTTAATTTGGAGCGAATACGCCGGATATGCTCCGCGATCACGCTGCTGTCGCCTTGATTGTCCATGCCCCAAATCGTTTCGTACATGCGTTCTTTTTCGAACACCATGCCGGGATGCGTGGACAGCAATTCGATAATGTCGAACTCTTTTTTGGCAAGAGGAATTCGCTTCTCCCGGTAGTAGAGTTCCCGGGCTGTATAGTCAATGACCAAGTCTTCGTTAAACCTTATCGAGGATTTGCTTTGGATTCGCTGTTCTCTGCGCATATGCGCTTCGACCCTGGCCCCCAGTTCGTGAATACTGAAAGGTTTCAGGATATAGTCATCGCCTCCGGCCCGAAATCCGGCTATTTTATCTGCATCTTCGATTCGAGCCGTTAAAAATAAGATCGGGCAAGAGACGAAGCCACGAATTTTCTCGCACAATTGAAGACCGTTCTGCTCAGGCATGTTGATATCTAGCAAAACGAGATCGGGTTGTTGTTCCACTTTCCGCAGCGCCTCCCGGCTGTCCTTGGCCGTCATGACGGAATATCCATTTATTTCAAAGTAATCAGTCAGCAACTTTCGAAGATCTGCTTCATCGTCCACGATCAGTATCTTAGGCATCAATGCTCCGTCTCCCATATCTAAATGTTTGAATTGAGCATAGCAAAAATCTTCAAGCAATGTAATCTCCATTGAAATTGGATTTTTCACCTGGAAATCAATAAGTATTCTAGGAATGAGATATTTGGAAAATTTTTTATTTGGTAAGTGTTCCAATCATATGGTATAACTCTTCTTTCTATAAAAAAGAAATACAATAGATTTGATAAGGTACAACGTCTTGATGGAAAAGAAAAAGGTCCCATTAATAAATAACAAAATAGAATCTGCCAATACCCCATGTTAATAGTGAATCTTAACATGGGGGAGTTAGGCCAGCTATGAAATTTCAAAGAAGAGGTATAGATGATGAATACATTAACATGGGTTCAGAACTGGTATTATGAAAACTGTAATGGGGATTGGGAACATTCATATGGTGTGAAAATTGATACAGTAGATAATCCCGGTTGGTCTGTTGAAATCAACTTGACAGATACTTATTTAGAAAATGTACCATTTGAGTCAATTGAAGAAGAGAGAAATGATCAAGATTGGTTTTACTGTATTGTGAGGGATGGAGTATTTCATGGTGCAGGAGGAGCAATGAATCTAGAAGAGATACTAATTTACTTTGAAAATTGGGCTTCAAGCATAGAAAGATGATAAAAATGGTAAGACACCTGTTAGTCTGGAAAAAGCAGTCAATGATAGGTTTGTAACGGGAGAATGGGACCCATATTATAATGAGTTAATGTATAAATATTAGTTTATGTTTAATTTAACCTTGATGCTGTTTGATCAGTGGTTAAAGGTTAATGTGGTACGAAATGGATACGAAGGCCTGGGTTCACAGAAACTAGTATTTATACAATCCATATTATAGAATATTAAATACAGGTAATTATTCCAGATATGGGTTTTAATATTCATACAATACTTTAAATTTTCTGTGAACAAGAGGTGGAGAACAGGTATGAAAAATAGAAACGTAACAGGTATTGTAGTGGCCATAATTTATTGTGTTGTCCTTTATGTTTTTTTAACTGATGCCCCCCCTGGTGAAGCTCCAAATAATCCGTTTTGGGTTTATTCATTGTTTCCACTTGGAGTTGTTGTAATTACGTCTCTTTTTGATTATGTGATCAAGTTCGATTTCTTCAGAAAAAAGAAGAGTAGTAGAAAAAAGTAAAGAATGAATGGTGTCGCGGTACAAGCACTTTGTTCCATTTATAGTCGCTATTATACCGGCTTTTTTTGTTTTAAGTAACCAATTTCATGTCCCAAGCTACGGACAAGAAATTGTATCAAGAACTTAAGCTGAGCCGTACCACAAGTGAGGCCAAAAAATTGGAGTTTTAATGTGGGCCACGCGGACTAAGGGTGCATCAGAAGAGCAAAATCAATAGTCCGGTGCGGCGTACTTCGTTACGTCTGGCTCGAATACCACTCCATTGGACAAGTCCAGCTCCACATGGGTGGTGCCGCGAACATCGGTCAGCACGAGTATGCGCGAGCCAACGACGGGAACGCGGTCGGCGCTGGTGCGCATGTGCGCTGAGATGATAATAGGAGCATCGTTGACGATATAGCTTACCTCGACCGTGAACATCGGGAAATTGAAGATCCATCGGTTTGTGAAGTTTACGGCAGTCAATGTCCCTGCGAATGAGGAACCCTGCAAGCGGAGAAGCTGGATGTCCGCCTGACGTCGCGCGGCGTGGGCGATTGAGCCGGGTAACTGAAGGAGCACGATAGCCGCTATAAGAGCGAAGCCAGCTCCGACCACGGCGCCGAGCTCTGGCGGGATTGTCGGCGACGTCGCTATGGATGCGAGGTCGAAAGGGCGTGATGGATTGCTTTTCAGCGTCCAGAGCAGTAGGACTCCCGCACTTGTAACTAGCCCTCCTGCGATCGCGAGTGTCGCGAAAAGGCCGGCGACCCTGGTGTCTTTATGGAGTATATTGTGTAAACAACTTATGCACACTTTTTTATTGTTATACAACATATGGATTTGGTTTGAATGACAGACTCATTCTTTAGAATAGGGCGTAATTCCTCTTGAATATAGGTTCTCCATTAACTTGAAAAATTCTTCTGACGATAAATCCTTTTGACGCTGGATCCAAAGACGAAATAAAGAAAGAGAAGTTGTCAGGTAAAACTCAATGAAGTATGGCGTTAAGGAATGGTTTTGCGGGACGTTTAATTCTAATTGATTCAAAGTAATTTCTTGTTTTAAGCGTTTTAAAAAGCGGGCACTTCCATAATCACCCAAAAGGGCATTGAGAACCAGGATGTGTTCCCTGTTATCCAGACAATGGAGCGTATCTTGAACTGTATGCACTGATAGTTCTTTATTCGCCATTTCTTTCTTCATTTCATTGAATAAGTCATTTTCAACAGAGTCTAACAATTCGTAAATGTCAGTAAAGTATTGATAAAAGGTGCTGCGGTTATATCCTGACTTATTCGCAATTTCCTGAACCGAAATTTTCTCAATCGGCTTTTGGCTATATAACTCACAAAAAACTTCTACAAACTGTTGTCTTGTTTTCTCCGTTATTTGGGGTTGCTTTTTCATGTTTTCCTCCTACTAGCGAATAAGAATATCATCCGACAAATCATAAAAATCTGATGGTTGATCAAGGAATAATAAAGATTTACAATCACATCATACAACATGTTGTCGGATAATCAAAAAGTAAATGTTAAAAAGTAGGGGTGGCTTAAATGTCAGCAAAACAAGATAGAATATTAATTTTTGGTGCAGGTGTCATCGGGAGTATGTACGCAATTAAGTTTATTGAAGCAGGGTTTGACGTTACCCTGTTTGCACATTCGAATAGATTTAAATCATTAAGAGAAAATGGCCTGCAATATAAAGAAAAAGGTACAGTTAGATCGGTACAAGTGAATGTCATTGATACGCTCGCAAATGACGATATATACGATTTTATTTTCGTTACCGTTCGTTATGATCGGTCCGAATCAGCGTTGTTATCGCTAAAAGATAATCAAAGCAAAAATATAGTTACGATGACTAGTAATTCAATTGGATTTTCTTCGTGGCTGGATATCGTAGGGGATAGACTTTTACCCGCTTTTCCAGGCTTCGGCGGACAGATTAAAGATGGAGTATTGTATGCTCGATTTCTACCAAAATTTATAGCGGCAACTGCATTTGGAGAAATTAATGGTGTAGTGACAGAACGCATAGAAAACCTCGCTAAATTATTTAAAACAGCAAAGCTTCCTTACGTTATTAAAAAGGATATGCAAGCGTATCTAATCACACATTCCGTATCAGACATTGCCATGTTAAGCTTTTTGCATTCTGAGAATAAGATCATTGACAAAAAAACAGCCAAAATCAGAAAGACGGCACGCCAAATAACAGTCACTTTAAAAGCGCATCTAAGGGCTATACAAAAAGCTGGCGTTTCAATTGATCCACCAATGCTGAGAATGGTGCTTAAATTTCCAAACTTATTTTTGGATCTTTTCTTTATGACATGGCTACGAACTAAAATGGTTAAGGATATGATGTTGCCGGATTATGCGAATAATGCTAACAATGAGATTGTGCAGCTAAGTAATGATTTATTGAAATTTTTAAGTCAAAATGATATCAAATCGGTAGTTCTTGACTAAACTAACGGGAAACCATAATTGAACAACAACAGCGGCAGTCTAAGACTTTATTTATCAAGTCTTGTTCTGCCGCTGCTTTATTTTGGACCCACTCTAAAACTTTATTTCCACAGTGTTGGAGGCAATCAATATAACGCTTATGCGACGCCAACTCGATCATATATAGAGCAATTTTTGCCCACATCTAGGGACACAGATCGAAATGATTTCATCCCTCTTTCGCTGTATATTATCCTTTAGGTTATAGACGTAAAGTAGATACGCTCCATCACCAGTAAGAGGTGGCTAAAGGAGTGTATCTAGCTCTTGTTAAAGTTTACTTGGATTCAATTCGACCAATTGGATCTGGATCTTCTGACAAAGTCTTTTGAACTGCCGACCAACTGTCATGTTCAATATCGAGCGCATGACAAAGATAAGCCCATGAGACCAGCTGAATTAAGGCGACATGTTCAGGATTTTCATCTGTTGTTTCCGTAACTTCATAACCTGGGATTCCGCCAAGTGAGTGTTTTGCACCGAATAGGGTGAGCAGGCTCTCGGCCCCTGGGCTTAAGAAGTAGGGGTCGGACATCCATTCTGGGCCGCGGACGGTCAACTGATACTTTTGCAGGGTGTAGTCCTGATCCCCGACGATCACAAGCGTGGGCGTGGTCATGTGCGTGAAGCTCACGTTCAAGTGCGGCATATTCTCGGCCGCGAACGTCGTCAGGCTGTCGCCACCTTGTCCAGCGGTGGCGAACAGCACGCCCGCTTTGAGTCAGACAGGTCCACGTCCTTCTTAGTTTCTGGGTCGAGGACTCGCAATCCCAAGAGATTGCCCGCCGTTTGGCCACCGAAGGAATGTCCAGCTGCTGCTATTCGGCTTCGGTCAGTGCGTCCACTGAGACCTGGTACGGCAGATTCAATATGGTCTAAATTATCTAGGATTCGCTTCATGTCCTCGACACGGTAACGCCAAATCCGTGGTTTACGAGGATCGTCATGAGTAAGATCGATTTCTATGAGTATTCCACCTTCTTCACAGTCCTTTATAGTTAGGTATATTGCCTTTCTTATATCTTTTCATAATTAGTACGGAAGAACAGGGGATGATTATAATTAACTAAGGTAACTCTGTATTTGAAAAGGTGAATGGTGCGGGGGGGCAAAAATAATTTTTAAAGTAGTTGACACTCGTCGCTACTCAGTGTTACGATGTACAGGTAATAAGTAATACTAAGTAGATTTCGGTTTCCAAAAATTATTGAGTAATAATTTCCCTCGGTACT
>NZ_PEII01000015.1:0-198252 GCF_002750415.1 Paenibacillus sp. LK1 | reverse complement strand
TTGCAATCTGTTCAGGAGAAACTGGTATCCCGTCAGACACGGCCCAATTAATGGAAGTCAGCAGAGAATAGAGAATAGAAAATAGTTTTATATATTACTGTAAGTCCTGTATCTGGGACTTGCAGTTTTTCGCATTTCATTGGCTCAACAAGGGCGGATTTTTGTAGGACATACGTGAGTTTTGCCGTGGCATTTATCTGGGGGTTACATATTTTACATTAAACTGACAACCTTTGTCGGCAGATGTATAGAGGAATGGAGGGATTACAATGCCTTACACTACAGGTCTCCTCTTTAACTCTCCTAATGGGAGTGATCGAGCTACTCAATTAATTGTCACCTGTTTGAATGATTCTCTCAATATTCCAGCCAATATCGAGCTTCAGGTCTTTCGCTGGGATACTTCCCAGACAACCCGAATCCCTATTGGTCATGATCTGTTCCAATTGACTCCCCAGGCATCTAGAACGTTGTTATATACGCTAAACACAGCAGATTATTTTGAGGTTCAGAGCGATTATTTCAGTGCAACAAGCACGGTTATTCAGGTGTTCAGTTTGGACTCCACCGGAAATATCCTGCAGCGTGTGTTGCAATCGGAGATGGTATGGGTAGACCGATTCACAAATATTCCATAACCCAAATATAACGGAGGTGAATGAAATGCCGGTTGTAAATATTACAGGAGCATTGGGTGGGAACCAGTTTGAACCGTCGATTGCAGTAAATGAATTGTTACCCAATATAATGTGTGTTGTGGCAGTCGATACAAGTACTGGGCCAACACTTACTGGATTATATCGCTCCATTGACGGAGGGCAGACCTGGTCAACGACTACCTTGCCTCAACCTGCGGGTTACGCCGGAGCTGAAGCCCCCACGATTGATTACACATTCCCCAGTACGTTTATTGTAACCGTTCATGTTTTTAATGGGGATAATGACGGGACCATTATTAGTTATACTTCAATGGATGACGGTCTCACATGGGCTCCCCCGGTGTTTGTAAACAGAGGATATGGTCTCATCGTTCACAATGATGAACCGTATATAGCGTGTGATCGAACACCTGGTAGCCCGTATCGTGGTAATGCTTATGTTGGATACACGCCGCTGGCAACAGCGGCATCATCAATCTTTTTGCAAAGGTCTCTGGATCAGGCTGCGACCTGGCAATCGCCAAGCCGGATTTCCAGTCCGAGAGGCTTCCATGATCGGGCGGCAATCGCAATTGGATTTACGGGTGAAGTCTATGCCGGGTATATAACCACGGGTCCGACGAGCCCGTATGCCTTGTTAAGGATATCTTACGACGGAGGTGCGACATTTCAGCCTCCAGTAAATAATCAGTCGACCCTAATTTCTTCGGTGGTACCTGCACCTTCTCCCTTACCTGTACCCAATTATGCGTTCCGTGTTCAAACGAATCTGAGTCTGGGTGCAGATATTTCCAACAGTATCTACAGTGGGACAGTCTATGCAGTCTGGAATGACGCCCGAAATGGATATACGGATGTACTCATGTGTCAATCGCCAGATGGTTTGCTTTGGAGCGAACCGGTAAGTATAACGGGAGCACCTGTAGGATCACAGAATTTCTTTCCTTCGATTTCCGTATCACCATTTACGGGAGTAATCCGAGTCATCTATTATTCCAACCAGATAAATGGATTTTTGCTAGATGTATATGTAGCTGAGTCCTCTAATGGGGGAGCGACATTTACGAACAGAAGACTCACAACGACATCCTTCAATCCGAATGGGAATTCACCCGTACCAACAGTGCTCATTGGTGACTACATCACAGCCTATACACAGTCACCTGATAGCTTGGCCGCCGTTTGGATGGCGACAACACAGCCAACAGGGAAACTGGATGTGTATTTCGGTTCATAGTCATACCTCAATTGTACCCTGGCCCATTTTTAACAAGAGCCCGGTCTCGCGAGTGACTTTTGCATATAGTGAACTGTACCTCAAATAAAAGGAGGGTTTTGCATGAGTGGAGTTGTAGGTGGATACGGCGGCGCATGGACATCGACTGGTGCCATTTTGGTTCTCTTCATTTTGTTGGTTATCATTTCCAAAGCATTCCTCATCTAATAGACCCTTAACACCTAAACCATTGGTAAAGGAGGAATCTCCATGAGCGAAGTACTTGGAGGCACAGGATACGGCGGCTGGACATCAACTGGTGCCATCTTGGTTCTGTTCATTCTTCTCGTTATCATCACTAAATCTTTCTGGGTATAATATGTTTGAACTCCGCCGGGTAACCGGTGGGGTTTTTTTGGTTTGGGGACAAGCCTACAGGAATAGTGAAAACGCCTATTTTGTCAAAGTAGGGCCATAGCCCGGTCCAGAGGTAGGCAAAATACATAGCTTAGGGGTGTAGGCAAATGTTAAGGAGGAATGAACAATGAGCGAAGTAAAACCGAATTCACCGAACGGACAGGGACACGTATACGGACATATGGGAGGGTATGAGCATATGCAAGGATACCAATACACAGGTCATGAAATGCATGGGTACGGATATGGTTGTACAATGCCAACGGGGTATGGCTACGGCTACGCTCATCATCCCAATCATGCTCCAGTGCTGCACGGGTATCACCATGGTTGTGGAACTTCCTATGGACATAGCGGAGGAAGCTGGGGATCCATGGGTACGATTCTTGTACTGTTCATCCTGTTGGTCATCATCTCCAAAACGATGTTTATCTAGATCTTACAATAGCAACTGTATCAGGGAGTTGATCCATACAACTCCGATGAAAGGCGCCGAGATTGTATCGGCGCCTTTTGGCTGTCTGTCCATCTTTTTATTAAAAGTGGACATGGAAAAACACCCGGAACCCAATTCCGGGTGCTTTGTGTATGTTTTCAATCTTCTCAAGAATAAGTGACATCCAAAACAACAAAAGCCCTACCTCTCTTTTGTCCTTGCGGCTCCGATGACCGCGCCAGTGTGAATGGGAACATCTTGTGAAACTCTGTACTACCGGGTTATTGTGATTCAGGTTCTTCAATCTTCATAGGTTAATGTGCATGTTCGCTGCGGTCGCAGCATGAAGAAAATATTCCGGGGTTTAAAGAAGACAGAAAATCATATGAGGTTGTTTAAATACCAACTCTTAGAGTATACCACAGGCTGTAATTTTTTGCAATAAAAAGGAAGGTTGAAGCTTTTTTTGAAAACAATTGCGGAAACATTTCAGATTTTTTCTTCAATAAGGTAATCCTCTTCAAATGATTCTGCGTAGGTTATAATAAGAGGGATGACACGGAAAGGGGCCCTCGCATGACTGAACCAATAGAGGACAGCAGGTTAATGCGGCAGATTGCAGAGCGAGATGCTTCCGCACTGGAGCTTTTATATGACCGCTACGAGCGGGCGGTGTATTCTTTTGCTTATCGGATCGTTGGTGATCCAATGACAGCAGAAGAGACTGTCCAGGAATTATTCCTGCGGGTCTGGAACAATGCTGAACGATATGAGGCCTCACAGGGGAAGCTGACCACGTGGATGTTCGCCATTACGCGCAACATTGCAGTGGACATGCTGAGGCGAAAATCCAAAAGCGTAGCTACGACCTCAATGGAAAACGAAGCACTGGCGGCATATGCCGATGAACATACAAATACAGAAGAAGAAATAGAGCGTAAATGGGAAGGTGTCCGAATTAAAGAGGCCTTGTCCCAGTTGAATGGTGACCAGCAACAGGTCATTGAATCGATCTATTATGCAGGCTTAACGCAACAGGAGGTATCCAGCAGATTCGGGATTCCGCTGGGTACGGTAAAGAGCCGTGTCAGGCTTGCGATGCGACAGCTTCAGAAGCTGCTCGCCGATGCTGAAATGCATCCGGACGCGGGAAGGGAGGGCATACATCCATGATAGAACGACATGAGGAATGGTCTGATCTGGCACCGGTGTATGTGCTGGGAGGACTCGAAGCGGAGGAAGTGGCAGCATTCGAAGCGCATTTGGCCAATTGCGAGTCTTGTCGCCAGGAGGTGAGGGAATTGCAGGAAGTAACAGGCTTCCTGCCACTCGCGGCGGAACCTGTTGAACCGCCGCCTGGCATGCGAGCACGTGTGCTGGGCAACGTGCTCGGACATGCGCAGGAGAGCGCCGGAACGAAGCCGGCGGCTGCTCCTGCGCAGCCTGAAGCACCCGCGGTGCTTCAGGGGGACCTTGCGCCGCAGCATGGAGCGGCGCAGCGCGGGCAAGGCTTGCCGCCGGAGACGGCGGTGCCTGCAGCCCGGGCAGAAGAGGCTGCACAGGCACAGCCGTGGCAGCCTCAAGGGCGCGCGCGTGCGCGCAGCAGCCGCGCCTGGCGCATAGCGAGCGCAGCCCTAGCGGCAGCGGCGCTCGTGCTCGGCATCTACGCCGGGCAGCTGCAAGGCCAGGTCGATTCGCTGAAGCAGCAAGCTGCGGGCTCATCGACGGTGCAAGAGCAGCTTGCTCAGGCGCAGGCACAGAATGCTCAGCTGCAAGAGCAGCTTGCTTCATCCCTGCAGCCTGCACAGGGAATGCAGACAGGCGAAGCCGTTAAGCTTAGTCCTGCAACACAGGACATTGTGGCCCAAGGTCTGGCTACCATCGTTATTGACAGCAAAGGCACTCACCTGGTCGTACAGGCGGAGAACTTGCCTACTTTGGAAGGGAATGAGGCGTTCCAGGTTTGGCTGATCAAGGGCGATACACCTCAGAATGCGGGGACCTTCCTAAGTCATAATGGAACGGGAGCGGTATACTATACGTTAGACTCTGCCAACGATTACGACACGGTCGCCATCACACTTGAACCGGATGCGATGGGTGATGAGCCGCGTGGTACAATGATTCTGGCTGCCAAGATTAAAGGATAACAAATGTCTTGCCATATCAGGCTGTTTCCTACGGGGAGCAGTCTTTTTTGTATGGTTGTACGCGTACATATAAGTTGAATGAGCGATTCATAGTTCATTCTAGGATGGAGGTTTCCCATCCGTGAAATGAATTAATTTTTTCAGTCCGAGTAACCGATAACAAATAGGAGGCTGTACCCTTAATCTCCCTCTGTCATCATCAATGGGGAGAACTGGTTTGCAGCTAGAGAGTGAGGGGTTAGGGTGGAAGTATACCGTTCATTTATCTTTCGTCTGATGCGAAATTATCTTATCGGTTCATTGGGAGCTGTTTTTGTGGTAGGTACAGTCGTTATGGTGTCTACCTTACAAATACCAAACATTCAATTTGTACGACTCATTATCATTGTGTTGATTTCACTATTGTTTATGCTTGTTGCTGAACTGATGACGCTATGGGCTCAACTTGGCCCCATCCGGCAGTTTTTTGCCGCCGAGCATCATGAGAAGGCCGAATTGACAAAGATGTATGAAAGCATTCACCGATTTCCGGGAAAAACGATCTATCGCATTCTCGGTCCGCATATGCTTGGGTTTTCCTTACCTGCTGCCGGATTGACGATATGGATGATCTCTACAGGATGGCTGGAATTCCCATATGGATACGTCGCAGTTGCAGCTGCGTGCGCCTTATTGATCGCTGTGATGCATGCCCTGATTGAATATTTTCTGACCGTTCGGACCGTTCGACCGTTGCTGCTGGAAGTTCGTCGCAGAGGCAAAGAACAGCATGGCATGGAGCCATCGCTTGGAGGACGTGTCCTGGTGTCCATTCAGCGTAAATTTCAGCTGAGTACAGCGCTAATCGGTTTATTTCCATTATTTCTGTTCTTTCTGGCTACATCGATCCGTCTTCAGTATATGGATAGTGAGTTTGCGAAAGAGTATATTCTGTGGGCAGTTCTTATCGTTGTGTTAGGCGGGGGCTTCGCCCTTGTGGGAAGCTGGCTGCTGATTCGGGATGTTCGCGGACCGGTTGCGGAGCTGACTGAGGAGATGAACCGAATTCAAGAGGGAGATCTGGGCAGAAGAACGCCTGATTTGTACGCGGACGAATTTTCTGCGCTCATCTCTGGATTCAATATGATGATTAATCGGCTTGAGATGAGGCAGGAACGTAATCGGCAGTTGCTGCAAAGTTATTTTTCCACCCTGGCGGCTGCTTTGGACGCACGGGACAAATACACGGCCGGTCATTCCATGCGAGTCGCGGAGTATTCCATAATGATTGGTAAGCTGAGTGGCATGAATGAAGAACAAGCCGATCTGTTATACAAGTCAGCACTGCTGCATGATATTGGAAAAATCGGCATACCTGATGAGGTGTTGTTGAAAGATGGGAAACTCACCGATGAGGAATTCGCCATCATTCGCACACATCCTGTTCTTGGGGAGAGTATTTTGTTACAGATTGAACCGATTGATGCGATGGCAGACTTCCTGCCGGGTGTAAGGTCTCATCATGAAAGATATGATGGCAAAGGATATCCTGATGGCATAGCAGGCCAAGAGATTCCGCTGTTTGGTCGTATCATTGCCGTGGCTGATGCCTTTGATGCCATGACGTCTGATCGTCCATATCGGAATGGGATGAGTCATGAGAAAGCGCTATCTATTTTGGAAGAAGGAAAAGGGACCCAGTGGGATCCCTATTTTGCAAGTTTGTTTATTGATGAGTGGAGACGGCAACAGCATCTCCAGAAAACATCGGAGCGAGGGGTCAGCTGATCCCCTCTGTCCACTTCGATTCCTTTCTGCGACGACGGTGCAGCGAGAGCCCGGTGATAATTGTGAAAACGCATTCGCCGAGTACGACCGCACCCAGGGCGTCATAGATTACATGTTGTTTAATCATTAAGGTGGACAATATAATCAGTGCTGCACCAGCAGCAACTAACACCTTAACATGTTTGCGAATACTCTGAACGGAGAGAACAGCCCGCATAACCAGATAAGAATGAAGGGCATGAATACTTGGAAAACAATTATATGGACGGTCCTGGCCGTAGAGCCATCCAAGGAGAGATGCGCCGAGACCTGTACCTGTTAATTCGGGACGCGGCACCATGGTCTGAAAATTAAAATAGATCAGGTAACAGATCCAGACACAGATGTTCATGGATAACAGGACGCGATAATAAGTGAGCCGATCTTTGGCACATAAATAAGCCAAGACGCCGAAGACAAACGGATACCAACCCAGATAGGGTATGGACATGGAAGGTACATAAGGGATGATCCGGTCCAACGGGGAATTAAGAACATAGAACCCGCGCTCCGGACTATTCAAAATATCATAGAACATCCCCATGACAGCCAAGGAAAGCATCAAGCTTAACGACAGCCAGTAGGATTTGCTTTTTAATACGTGCACAACACCGTTTCTCCTTTCATCCAGGTTCGCAAGGAACTGGATCACAGCAAATAAAATCGAACAACAATATATTCTACTACGTTCAGCGCACAAATTGAATCCTGATTTGTGTATTTTTGTGCATTTTTTTGACGACGAAGGAATGTCGAAGGTTGAATGGGCATGATATGATAGAGATGTATACGGACTATAGGTTTTCTGTCAATGAATACACGACAACAGGAGTGAGTGAATGCAATTTTCAAAAATGTTCGTATTAAATATGGGGATGCTCATAACCATCGCTTACCTTGCTAGTGTGTTCTATAAATACATCGTAATACGAGCTTCATCACGAGTAAAACAGATATGTTCGTTGTTTGTACTTATTTTTGCAGGCTGGATCAGCACGGTATTTGGATTTCAGCTTAATGATGAAGTTGTCTTTGATCTTCGTTTTGTTCCTTTAATTGTTGCCGTTTTGACGTATAGACAACCCTATAGCGTTATTATCGTGGGTGTTGGGATTGGACTGACCCGGCTAACTTTTGGTATCAATGATGCTACGGTGGCTGCACTGATTAATATGTCCATTTTGGGCGTGGTGTGTGCAGGGTTGAATATATGGATGAGACGCAGTGACTATAGGTTAATTATTAAAGGTGTTATCGTCATATTGATTGTAAATGTGGTCAATAGTGTGAACATAGCTATTGTCGGCGTTATCCCGGCTACATATTTTTTCTCTCATATTATGCCGTATACCCTTCCTGTTGGTATTTTGCTTAGTCTTATTTTTGCATTTATTTTACGAGACTTCCAGAATGAACAAAATCGGATTTTGCTCATCCAGAGTACCAATCGTTTATTGTCTGTGCAAAAAGAAGAATTGCAGAAGGCTCAGATTGTGCTGGAGGATCGTGCCAAGCAGTTGATGATTGCTTCACAGTACAAATCGGAATTTCTGGCGAATATGTCGCATGAACTGCGGACACCGCTGAATAGTGTCATTAACTTTGCTCAGATGATCAGCGAGAACGGAGATACGATGGAACAGGAGGATATCGTACATTTTGCCACAATGATTGAGCATTCTGGTCAGGAGTTGCTAACGTTAATCAATGACATTCTCGATCTGTCCAAAGTGGAAGCGGGCAGACTGGATATCGTCTTGGAGGATATCAGTGTTGCACAACTCACGGAAGATGCCATGGCTCATTTCCAGTTGGTTGCCGAGAAAAAGGGAGTAGAGCTGAAGTTGGACAAGAAGCCAGGGCTACCAGAGACCCTATGGTCTGATCCCCAACGAGTCCAACAGATCTTGCGTAATCTCATGTCCAATGCCATCAAGTTTACACATCAGGGGAAGGTCACACTGACCGTAAGCACCAAGCAAATGAAGAAATCAGGTATTCTGAGCCAATGGATTGTTTTCTCGGTGCAAGATACGGGAATTGGCATTGCTGAAGACAAACATCAATCCATTTTTGAAGCATTTCAACAGGCGGACGGGTCCATTAGCCGCAAATTTGGGGGAACAGGACTCGGCCTGTCTATCAGTCGGGATTTGGCCAGATTGCTAGACGGATCGATTGAACTTGAAAGCGCTGAGGGCAAGGGCAGTACCTTCTACCTCTATCTCCCGTTGAACCGTGAAAAAATGAGTTGACAACCATCACTCTGTGAGTAGAATTTGGGGTGACAACTAGCATCGACCGGCACTTGAAACCCGGTCTAAGGAGTGTATCCCCATACAGAAGACGGTCAACGTTAACCCTCCTCCGTTTGCAGGCAAACCACGGCGCAAGGGTTCGACACAACGCACGAATTTATCCATTGCAACATGGGAGGGTGTACCGGCAATTATTTTGCAGACGTTGCTGGGAGGCCCATTTTTAACCGGATTTCTGCTGTACCTTGGGGCCGGGTCAAGACATATTGGCTTTGTGCTCGCCATTACGACGTTTGTCAATATCGCTCAGATTGGAGCGGCTTACTGGATGCAGCGCATTCGCAGCCGCAAACGCATGCTTGTATTGTTTGTGGGGATACATCGCATCCTGTGGAGTTCGACGGGACTGATACCGTTCCTGTTCCCCAAGGAGTGGTGGGTAGGCATTTATATTGGTGTGTATACGGTTGCATTCATAGCCAATACCATTGGTGGTATGATCTGGACCTCGTTGATTGGAGATATCGTTCCTGCCAAGGTGAGAGGACGTTATTTCGGGATTCGAAATACGATTCTGAACGCACTTGGAAGCGTATGCTTATTTGCGGGAGGCATCGTTTTGGACCGTTTTCCTGGGGAGATGGGTTTCTTAATCCTGTTCATACCTGTGTGGATCTGCGCCATAGCTAATACGATTATTTATTGCTTTTACCCGGATGTACCTTTTGAACGTTCAACTGAAAAGGTTTTTTGGGGGATGTTCAAGAAGCCGTTTCAGGATCCTTCCTTTCTGAGGGCTGCACTGTTCCTCGCGGCCTGGTTACTGATCCAGACGTTGATCGTTCCGCTATTTTCCTACGTGATGCTTGACCTGCTTAACATTAATTATCAGACAGTATCCATAATTACCGTGGTGCAGACACTCGTTATGATGGCCGGATTCTATATCTGGGGCAATCTGAACGCGAGATTCAGCAACAAAACCTTATTATTTTGGACATTACCGATCATCGCACTCTCCTGTCTGTCATGGGGATTGATGTCGTTTATGCCTGTTTTGATAGCGCTTTTTTTATCCCATATTTTTCTCGGTATTGGTGTGGGTGGATTCAACCAGCTTGCTTTCAACTTCACAATCGGAGATACACCAAAAAGCGAAAGACCGATGTTTGTCGCCGTGTATTCGGCTATGACCGGAGTGACCTCGTTTCTTGGACCGCTGATCGGTGGTTGGTTGTATGAGAGAATGGAAACCTGGCCGGAAGCGATGAATTGGGTTTCCGCCTATGGCTTCCAAGTGGGTGTTGGTGCAGCGATGCTGGTTCTTACGTTTACGCTTGGACGTCGTGTACTTCTGAAATAGAGATATGTGGAGGGATGTACTTGGAGAATCACGAACGGCAAGCCCTTGTGATTGGAGCTACTGGGCTTGTTGGTGGACTGCTAGTAAGGAGCTTGCTTCAGAATCCGGCTTATGGCCGGATTCGTGTATTGGTTAGACGACCGCTCGAATTGGAACATGCAAAGCTGGAGCAGCATGTCGTGGACTGGGAACAACTTGAAGAGCAAAAAGATCTATTTCGCGATGTTGATGACTTATACTGTTGCTTGGGTACAACGATTAAAAAAGCTGGCAGTCAGGAAAACTTCCGCCAAGTGGATTTTCACTACCCCGTAAAAGCCGCCATACTTGCCAAGGAGCATGGGGTATCCCAGATGCTCGTCATTTCTTCCATGGGAGCCGATGCCGGGTCACGTATATTTTATAGTCGGACCAAGGGAGAGATGGAAGAGGCATTATCGGCTATCGGTTTCGGTTCACTGCATATATTCCGTCCGTCGTTAATCCTTGGAGATCGCAAAGAAAAACGGTTGGGTGAGCAATTGGCAGCTCATACCATGAAGTTTCTGGATCGCTGGATGAAAGGCAGAGTGGATAAATACCGGGCAATCCAGGCTTCAACCATTGCTCGGGCCATGATGAACATTGCACTTGTTCAAACCAGAGGAAATCATGTGTATTCCAATGACGTTATTCACGTGTTGGGATTGGATGAGTCCTGAGATATTCATGGTTTGCCCCTATCGGAATGAGAGCTAAGGATAGCCGTTTCTTGCCTGGGCCGGATCGTGGTATAATAAGCTTCAAAAATGAGTTCGAGGCTTGTCTCCTCGCGGCGGCAGGACAGCGAACATGAAGGAGAACTCATCCATGAAAAAACCAATCTCTACCGATCAGGCGCCAGGCGCCATTGGTCCATACAGCCAAGCCGTTGAAGCAGGTGATTTCATCTATACTTCCGGTCAGCTTGGCCTAAACCCGCAAACAGGAGAGTTCGGAGCTGATGTACAGGAGCAGACTCGTTTGTCCCTGAGCAATGTAAAGGCCATTCTTGAAGCAGCAGGCACGAGTATGGACAAAATCGTGAAAACGACTGTTTTCCTGAAAGACATGAATGATTTTGTTCCGGTGAATGAAGTGTACAGCACGTTCTTCGAACAGCCTTATCCAGCACGCAGCGCGGTTGAAGTCGCTCGTCTGCCGAAGGATGCACTTGTGGAGATCGAGGTTATTGCCCTCAAATAGGGAAGACTGATACTTGCTAAGCAAGGAAAGTTACATAAAAAGCCGATTTCTGGTCAGATGACCGAAATCGGCTTTTTTTTATATGAACAGAGCCGGGTCAATCCCGATCCTGATTACGGGCGAAGAACAGCCATACCGCATAAATGGCTAGCACGATTGCAATGATAATTGCCGTATAATATACGGAGGTAACGTCTTTTTGTTTGAGTGCGATGGCAATGTATGCCCATGTAAAGACAAGTGGGTATACACTATCCCGGTAAGGGAAGCTTACCAGTACAGCCAGCACCAGGCCAACAATTAACATGATGATGGTCCAGGTAGGTTCACTTAGTCCAAAGCCATCCCAGCCGATTTTATATAATAAAACAGCCGCATTGATAATGGTTGCCACACTAACCCATCCAAGATATATGCTGAACGGCAGCTTCACGAGCCAGATTTCGGCAGTTGTGGGAAGGGTGATTGCACGCGTTTTTACATATAACATGATCAGGGACAACAGAAGCAGAACGATGACGACTAAGGCGAGACCGATTTTGAGATTTTGAAAAGCAAAGATCCACGCTACATTAAAGGCACAGCTTGCTAGAAACCAGTAACCGAGGCGGGTAATAGAGTCCCTTTTCCAAGAAGAGGGAACGAACTGATAGATGACAAAGCCAGCGAGCAGCAGATAGATCAGTCCCCATATGGAGAAAGCATAGCCCGAAGGGGTGAGCAATACAGGGTACATATCCGATACTTCCTTGTTGGTTCTGCCCCCAATAGGCAGCGCGTTGGAAAGGTAGTTTACTACGATAACAGCGATGAATCCAATCGCGTTTAACCACTTGTACGGATTGTTACGTGACATTGTGTTTCCTCCTTGGTTTTACAAAAATGAATGAACCACGGGTCAGTCTACAATGAATATACCCAGTTCTTTCGCATTCTAATAAGAAGCCGCAAAAAATTCACAGGATCGTTGTCTGGATACCCTGCGCTTTTCCATGCTCTTATTCGCTGTGCTACGTCACAATGTACGCTGGTTGAAGCAGAAATATGTTCACTTTGAAGGAGGAAGAAGGTTGTTTACGAGAGAAACGATGGAGAAACAACAAACATGGTTATATGTCGTTGCCCTATTCGTGGGAGCAGCGATCGGGCTGGGCACTCCTGAATGGGGGGCAGCGCTGCATTATACGGTTTCACCTGTGCTTGCCATTTTGCTATATAGCATGTTTGCACAGATTCCTTTTTTACAGCTCAAAGAATCCTTATCTAACCTGCGATTTATTGGAGCTTTGCTAGTGGCTAATTTTATCGTAGTGCCTGTGGTCGTGTGGTTGTTAACACTGGCGTTTCCGCAACCTCCTGCCGTGCTCATTGGCGTTTATCTGGTACTGCTAACGCCCTGCATTGATTACGTCATTGTTTTTACACAGTTGGGTCGGGGCAATGAGAAACTGATGCTGGCTGCAACGCCAATTCTGTTTGTTATACAAATGGTTTTATTGCCAGTATATTTGTGGCTGTTCATAGGGAAGGAAGCGGCACAGGTCATGCAAGTGGGGCCTTTCGTGGAGGCTTTTCTGTTCCTGATCGTTATTCCGTTGCTGTTGGCTATTCTTACGCAAGTTGTGACCAAAGGCAAGACCGGAGGAGAACGGGTGATGAACGCAACCGCCTGGCTGCCTGTACCCATGATGGCTTTGGCCTTGATAGTGGTCGTCGCGTCGCAAATCGGGAAGGTCTACAATGATTTTGCTGTAATTGTGGATGTTCTGCCCATCTATATTATTTTTCTGATTGCTATGCCCCTCATCTCACGAATCATAGTGGCTCTATTCCGATTGGACACAGGCGCAGGCAGGGCCGTTATTTTCAGTGCAGGAACCCGAAATTCGCTTGTTGTTCTGCCATTGGCACTTGCATTGCCGCAAGAGTGGGCCACATTTGCTGCCGCAGTGATTGTAACCCAGACGATCGTTGAGCTGGCGGGAGAATTAATCTATATTCGTATTATTCCTTCCGTCGTACTACGGGATCGCTGATTCCTTTAGAAAAGAAGTCAGGGTGTATCCATTAAGATTCATCCATATATGTAAAAAGAAAAGGGGCTGTTCCCGGAGTCATGAACATGATGGGATGCCCCTTTTATCGTTTAACGAATCGAGCACGTTCTATTAGACGAATTTCCACAGATCCAGCGGCTCAATTAAGCATTTCCGTCAGATAATGTTTTACGGTATTCCCCCGGTGTGATGCCCTCCATTTTTTTGAACACTTTACTAAAATACTTCTCGTCCTGATAGCCGACCATCTCCGAGATTTTGGCAATTCGTAGGGAAGGGTTCTGTAACAGCAGCTTGGCGTTATTGATTCGCAGTTTGCCCAAATACTCGGACCAGTTCAATCCGAACTGCTGTTTGAATTTGCGAGATATATACTCGCGACTCAGATAGAACCGTGCAGCAATCTGCTGTAAAGACAGGTCTTCTTGATAATGGGCATCCATATAACGTGCGATCTCACTCATCGGGTCCGGTGTGGCATGATGATGTGCAGTGAGGGCCTTTCCGGCTGCGAGCAGCCGCTGCTCCAGCAGGGAGCGGAGCAAGGGCAGCGATAACAGTCCGTCACGGTCCAAAGGCAACTCGGCGAATGGTATGGCTTGTTCCTCTATCGCTTCATCTTCCTCCTTTGGTGGGGCGCCTGCGGCATCGTCGAGCCAACGGCCAATCATCCATTCCATTTCATCCACCCATTGCTGTATCTGCTCCGCTGTTACGACATCGAGCCGGGTAATGGGATCAATCCATTCTGCAACCGCATTCGACACGCTGGAAGCGCGCCCGCTCATAGATGCCAGTCGTAGGGATTCCTCGAAGGTAGATAACCGCAGTCCCTTGTTTCCGTTGGAGGACTCCATTGCATCGTGAATACACTGCTTCGTTTGCAAGGCATTGCGTCGCCACAACCGCAAACTAGCTTCCTGATAAGCTCCTGAGGTTCCGGTAGGATAAAACTCACAGCTGGAGATACCAAAATGAAGACGGCGTTGGATGGTCTGCTCCAGACCATCGTTCACTTTTTCAAGAATGGTTTGAAGAGATGAGCACTTACCCCAGTACAGGAGAACGACTTCATCCGGTTGATCAAGCTGGCGGAATACGACACCTTCGGCAGGTGGGGATAACATCTCCGCACAAATATTTAGCACAGAGAATACGAGCAAATCAGGCTGGCTGCGATACTTTGCCAAGCATTGAGCATCGAGATGGGAAAGGCTGGTGACTGCCACACTGCAACTGTGGATCTGCTTGGGCAGATTTAATTCATCCCGCAGCCGCTGGAATTGGGTATTGTTGCTTCCGCGTCCAACGACAAGCTCTGTGAGCAGTCTGTCATGATAATGCGGACGCATCTGATTGACCACCATGGATTGTCTTGTGGACTGCACACGAACAGCATCGTCTTCTTTCCAGGCTTCGACTGCTCTAAATAAGGAAGAATTCAGTTCGTCTGCTTCGACTGGTTTGAGCAGATAGTCCGTACCTCCATATCGAATCGCATGTCTGACCAGTTCAAAATCATCATACCCGCTGATGACCAGTACCTTGCTGTGCGGGGCATGAACAGATATCCATTCAAGCAGAGCCATACCATCCTTGCCAGGCATTCGCATATCGCTGAGTACAATTTGCGGTTGATGAGCCGTAATAGCAGCGACCGCTTCGTGACCATCTGCCGCTTCATACAAGGTATCAATTCCTGCGGCTTCCCATTGACCAAGCAGCTTAATCGCATCGCGGACGTGTTTTTCATCATCGACAATCAAGGCTTTCATGTTGTTCACTCTCCCGCGTATATTTTGACTATGATCTGCACGCCATTCGGTTCAAGATTGCCAATCGTAAGCGTTGCATTGTATCCCGGAGGGGAGTTCAGTTGGAGTCGGCGCATCACATTACGCAGTCCAATCGACTCGGTTTCGTCCGGTTCCTGTGAGGACTCGGAAGATATAGATGCCGGATGCAACCAACGCTGTATTTCGGACAACTTGTCTTCCGGAATGCACGGTCCGTTATTTTCCAGCCGAATCTGAATCCAATCGTCAGACGTTCGCTGACTGGATATTCGTATCCTGCCTTTGCCAGGCCGGACATCCGCTCCATGCTTGAAGTAATTCTCAATCAAAGGCTGCAAGGTCATCCTCGGCATTTCGGCGCGCAGGGTATCTTCGGCAAAATCCAGTTCAACCTCCAGGCGGTCACCGAACCGCTCTTTTTGTAGTTCCAGATAGAGCCGTGCATGCTCGGCTTCTTCGTTCAAAGTGACCCTTGTCTGGTCACGCATGCTATAGCGCAGCATTTTGGATAGGGAAGAGAGCAGCACATATACCCGTTGTCCTTGCTGTTGAAGCGCCAGTGTACCGATGGATTGCAACGTATTATACAGAAAATGGGGATGAATCTGGGCTTGCAACGCTTTGAGCTGATTCGTTTTATTCGCAATTTCAAGGCGATATTCCCGTAAAATCAAGTTGTTCACCGTATCCATCATATCCCGGAAATGACGGGCCAGCACACCGATCTCGTCCCGACTCGTTAAACGGATATCCACATGCAGGCGTCCTGCCTGAATCTGGTTCATATAACGCATTAATTGCTTGAGCGGTCCGGTGATTCGGATCGAGATGAACAGGGTTGCCACAATGACTAATAACAGCGCAGCAATAGCGATCATGGCATTATTCCAAGTTAAAGTGGTGGCACTCGCGTACAGCGTTTCATTTGGAATCTGTTTTACAATGGTCCAGTCTGCAAATTGGCTTCCTAACTGTTGATACACATACATTGAATGATCTTGTTCAAAATGCCCTGCAGCGGTCTGTACTGTCCCTTCACCGGAACGTGCTGAATTCAGCTCAGTCGCTGCTTCCTGCCGTAATGCATCCGTTCCGGTTACTTCCGACTTTCCTTCGAAAATGATCTGGTTCTTATTGTCGATGACATAGATCTGTTCCTTTGCTGGATCATACAGTCTGCTGCAGATCTCGGCAATGGTATCCATATTCAAATCAATGGCGAGCACGCCCAATCGTTCTGTCGATGGCACATCCTTGATCACACGGTGAAGGGTAATCACCGTTCTTGGAGGATCATCCGCTGACGCTGCCTTGAAGCCGTAGGAATGACTAAGGTGCGCCGATTCGACCCAGATATCCGGGCTTTTTTCGTCCGATTTTCCATGAAGTGAGTCAGAGTAGGCCTGTTTGCGTTCTTCCCGCTTCGGGAAAGGATTCGCAATTAATGTCGATTGATTGGCAGCAAAAGAGTGCAGATACAGCTGGAATACATCGGGTACAGCCGAACGTATCGTCTGCAGAGTGGTGTATACCTCGGCAACTGCACGATAGTCGCCAGGGATTTTCGCCAGATTTCGCAGGAAATTCGGATCATTGTACACAGCAAGCGAAGCCCTTGCCACGTTATCCACGTAATTGTTCAGATTGGTAGACGCCTGAAAGATCAGACGTTTGTTCTCCGCCACGGCCTGCTCACGCAGGGCGGTCTTGGTCTGGATAAACGTCATGCTGATGGATGCCAGCAGCGGGATCGTTGTGGCAATGAGCATAAAAGCGATTAGTTTGGTACGAATGCTGTAGTATTTTGACATCGTGACACCCCTTCTGGTTGCAGGTTAAGAAAGGACAATATTTTACACCCAACTGTTCACCAGGGTCGGTGTTTCCCTGTGCGAGAATGGGGTTTAATAGAACAAGAGACCAATTTCATCCATCTATAGAAGGGGAGAACGATATGAAGCATCGCAAATCTTCACAGCTGTTACAGCAGCTTGTGTTCGTGGGTCCCTCCATCGTCTTTTTTATTCTCATTATCGTGGTCCCTTTCCTGCTTGGCATGGTATATTCCTTTACCGACTGGAACGGGGTGTCGGCGAACATTCATTGGGTAGGATTCGACAATTTCAAGCAAATTTTTTCGAATGATCCCAAGTTTCTATCTGCGTTTTGGTTTACGGTGCGCTTCACCGTGGTTGGTGTAATTTTGACCAATGTTATCGGTTTTTTTCTGGCGTATTTCCTGACCAAGCCGCTCAAGACGAGAAACTTTCTGCGCACGATCTTTTTTATGCCTAACGTGATCGGTGGATTGTTGCTCGGCTTTATCTGGCAGTTCATATTTGTGAAAGGGTTTTCAGCAGTAGGCGACGTAACAGGTTGGTCCTTCTTCAACCTCCCTTGGTTGGGAGACGAGCCAACGGCCTTCTGGGGTATCGTCATTGTATTTGTTTGGCAGACCGCAGGGTATCTGATGGTCATCTACATCTCGTCCTTGACCAACGTATCACCTGATCTGCTGGAAGCTGCCGAAATTGATGGTGCCAGCCGCTGGCAGGTACTGCGCAGCATTATTTTCCCGCTCATTATGCCGGGAGTCACAATCTGTCTGTTCCTTGCAATCTCCTGGTCATTCAAAATGTTTGATCTCAATCTGTCGCTGACTAAAGGCGGACCGTTTGGATCAACAGAATCGGTAGCACTGAATATTTACAATGAGGCTTTTGTGAATAATCGGTACGGCATCGGTACAGCCAAAGCACTTGTGTTCTTCGTAATCGTTGCCATTATCACCATGATTCAGGTACGTGTGACGAAGAGCAAGGAGGTGGAGGCATAGATGGAAACGTCAAAAAATTACCGCTTCAGTACCATTGTAACTGAGATTGTTATGGTGCTCATTGGATTATTGTTCCTGGTTCCGTTTTACTTCCTGTTTGTCAATTCGGTCAAAACATTCGGTGACCTGCTTACCAATTCGGCCGCATGGCCGGAGGTGTTCCAATGGGGCAACTATGCAAACGCCTGGGAGAAAATCAAATTCCCTTCAGCGCTGATGAACTCGCTTATCGTCACCGTAGTCAGCAACCTGCTGCTCGTGTTGATCAGCTCCATGGCCGCCTACCGAATGGTACGCAGCGATACGCTCTTCAACCGGATTTTGTTCGGCGTGTTCATTGCCGCCATGGTGATTCCGTTTCAGTCTATCATGATTCCACTCGTTACCGTAACCAGTAATCTTGGACTGATCGACAGTCTCTTCGGACTCATCATCTGTTATCTCGGTTTTGGCGCACCGATGTCCATCTTCCTGTTCCACGGATTCGTCAAATCGGTTCCGCTCGAAATTGAAGAGGCAGCTCGGGTGGATGGAAGCTCCGCTTACGGCGTGTTCTTCCGGATTGTATTCCCACTCATGAAGCCGATGTATGTTACCGTCATCATCCTGAATACACTCTGGATCTGGAATGACTATCTGCTGCCATCCCTGATTCTGCAAAGCTCCAATTTGCGTACAATTCCGATTGCGACCTTTGCGCTCTTCGGACAATATACGAAGCAATGGGATCTTGCCCTGCCTGCACTGGTGCTTGGCATCATGCCAATTATCATCTTCTTCCTGCTGATGCAGAAATACATCATTCAGGGAATTACCGCGGGATCTGTTAAAGGGTAAGTGCGGGGTAGGAGCCGCTCCGGAATCATGTGCGCTTTCGGTCGCTGCTGCTCCTTGGTGGCCCGAATAAAAAATGCAACGAAGCTGTTATACTGAAACTACTATAGGGAGAGTGTATGTATGAAAAGAATGACCAAGTTGACGTTGCTTATGCTGATTGCTTTTTCTGTAATGCTTGCGGGTTGTGGCAACGGAGATAAGAGTGGAAGTCCTGTCAACACAGACACCCAAGGTGGCGGAGAGGCTGCTGCAGGCGACAAAACGATTAAAATATTCCAGTACAAAGTCGAAATTGCGGAAGCGTTTAACCGTCTCAAAGCGGAATATGAGTCCTCCCATCCAGGAATTAAGCTGGACATTCAGACCGTGGGCGGCGGCAGTGACTACGGCGCTGCATTGAAAGCCAAGTTCGCTGCTGGCGAGCAACCGGACATTTTCAACGTTGGTGGTTATCGTGAGCTGGACACATGGCTCGAATACCTGGAAGATCTGTCAGGTGAAGCGTGGGCAAAAGATGTGCTTGATGTTGCCAAAGAGCCGATGACCAAAGACGGCAAACTGTATGGACAGCCGCTGGCACTGGAAGGCTATGGTTTCATTTATAACAAAGATCTTTTCCAAAAAGCAGGCATCACCGAAATTCCGACGACACTGGAACAATTGGATCAGGCTGCACAGAAACTTCAAGCCGCAGGCATTACCCCGTTCTCCAATGGATATCAGGAATGGTGGGTGCTCGGCAATCATAACGTAAACGTAGCATTTGCGAATCAGGCAGATCCGGTGAAATTTATTCAAGGTCTTAACGAAGGTACGGAGAAAATCCCTGGCAATCAGGTGTTTACGGACTGGATGAACCTGCTCGACTTGACGCTGAAATACAGCAACAAAAACCCGCTCACAACCGACTACAACACTCAGGTAACCCTGTTTGCAAGTGGGGAAGCAGCGATGATGCAGCAAGGGAACTGGACACAAGTACAAATTGATGGAATCGATCCTAATCTGAATCTGGGCATTCTGCCGATGCCAATCACGAATGAACCGAACGACAAATTGTTTGTTGGCGTACCGAACTACTGGGTAGTGAACAAGAATTCGCAAGTGAAACCGGAAGCGAAAGAGTTCTTGGAATGGCTCGTGACATCCGATACCGGAAAACAGTATATGACCAAAGAATTCAAGTTTATCCCGGCGTTTAGTTCCATTCAGGCATCTGAAGAGGATCTGGGTGACCTCGCAACCGATATCATGAAGTACAGCCAAGAAAACAAAGCGTTAAGCTGGAACTTCAACCGTTTTCCTGAAGGTGTTCCACAAGAATTTGGTAGCACGATTCAGGCATATGTGGCAGGCAAGTCGGACAAAAAAGCTTTGCTTGATGCATTGCAGCAAAACTGGGATAGTCTGAAAAAATAATTACTCGGAATAGCTATCCGTATAAGTAAAATAGTGCTGTCTCATCCTTGAATGGTTATCCACATACTAGTATCCACAGGCTAATGGAGCCATTCGCACATGATTTGGATAAGTAGTCAACTCAAATAGGTCAACCAGAATACCATTCTGGTTGACCTATTTTTTTAATTTTGGGACTCCGCTAGCGCAGATCGAAAGAATAACATGAGATACTGCTCCTGAAATGTGGATAACCCCATCATATGTAGTGGCCCTATAAGTTATTTAACACAGAGTTAATACTATATGTGGATATCCTGTGAGTACAGTGTTCTAAATGTGGACAAGTCCGAGAAAATTGGGGCAAAGATCATCTTTTGTTAGCCACATAACTTGTGTTTGTTTAATTAGTACTGTATAGTTCTATTTATGACAAATCAAAAATCGATCTCAGGTTCTGTGAAATCCAAAAGTTCCAATCCGGTTAATCGGACCAAGGCAGTCGAAGTGGCTGCTCAGTTATTTTTGCGTCAGGGATACAGCTATGTCAGCATGGATGAGGTCGTGCGGGCAAGCGGGGTATCCAAATCGAATATCTATTACCATTTCAAAAACAAGGAGGAATTGCTCCAAGCCGTGGTGCAATACTGGATTGCACAGTATGAATCGGAGCTCTACTTGCTGCTCAGTCAGCGTGAACGAGAGGTCACAGAACGGATCTATTCGTTCATGGCGTTACTGTCCGCAGGCATGGAAGGGCGCGATTATAAAGGAAGTTGTCCGTTTATTACATTGTATATGCAGACACCTGCCAGCGCACCTGAAGTGAAAGAAAGCATAGCCCGTTTCTTTCGTGAGCTGCAGCCGATGATGGAAAAGCTGTTGCAGCAAGGGGTGGATCGTGGCGAATTCCGTAAAGGGATTGAGCCGGGACCCGCGGCTGCATTATTTATCGCTGCATTCGAGGGTTCACTTGTACTCGCGGAGACTGCACGTGATATAGGGATTATTGAACAATCAGCACGTACCTTTTGTCAGATGCTTCGATAAACGAAGCTCTTTTTTTGATCAAAATTAGTACTATATAGTACTAAAATAAATAATATTAAAAAGGGAGAGAGATAGAAATGAATATACATAATTCATCATCATCATTAAACGCAGAACGTGAGACTGACCCCAATCCAGCTAAGAACAACATGGCGACTGAATCAACCACTATTTTGATGACGGGCAGTACCGGATTTATAGGCAAAGAGGCAATAAAACAACTTGGGAACAGTGAAGCGCAGTTATTACTGCTTGTACGCTCGGAATCCAAAGCGAGGATGGTTCTGAATGCATATGGAGTAACGGATTTCAGCCGAATAACGTATATTCAGGGGGATTTGTCAGCTCCAGGCCTCGGTCTAACCAAAGCTGATCGTGAACGTGCTCTTCAGGCCAATATCATAATTCATGCAGGTGGGACGATGGATGTCACATTGCAACCGAAGGTGGCAGAACAGATTTTTATGAATGGAGCAAGAGGCATGGCCGAACTGGCGGAAGATATCCAGCGCACACACGGATTAAGACATTTTATCCACGTGGTTGGTTTTATGAGTCCGTATGGGAGGAAGGATTCTCCGTCCATATCATCACCCAATGAAGGTGTTGGGGATAAGTCGAGCGGGAAGAATTCATTGATTAGTAAAGTGTTCCATTCGGAAAGTGCATATGAACATATGAAATTCGAAGCGGACCGCTATATTCGACAGCATGCTGAGCAGCATTCGTATGTCTTATCTGTTGTTAACCCAAGTACAATCGTGGGTCCATATCCTACAGGGGCAACCGAACAAACGGGCGGAATTGGCATGATGATACAGGCGATGAGAAAACGTAGAATGCCGGTGATTCCTGGTGGTCTACAGCACTGGCTACCCCTTGTATCCAATGATGTGGTTGCACAGACCCTTGTTTTTCTGACTCGGGACAGCAATCCGTCTGGCGGCACATATCCCTTGTTGTCCAGAAAAGCGGACAGTCCGGATATGAAGGAACTGATTCGTTTACTGGCGGCTGAGTTGGATGTATCTGCACCTCGATGGTCAGTGCCCCTGCCCATGATTCATGCAGCGATGAAGGCTGGTGGCACAAAGATCAGCGGGATACCGCCTGAATCAATCGCGTTTATTACCAAACAGGAGTTTGAAGTTCAGCAAACGGAACGATTGTTTCAGCGAATGGACCAAAAGTTGCCTGAAGTTAGCGAGTTATTACCTTACGTGACAGCCGATTTGGATTATCGTTTCAGCTATCCTTCACAGGAGGATCTGCCTAAGAGCTGGACTCGGACACGTAAGGGCAGTCTTGCGGTGCTGGTCCATGAGGGTCAAGGGGAGCCCTGGGTGATAGTTCATGGTTTGATGAGCAGTGCTGACGATATGATCCCGCTGGGAGAAGCGTTATGGAGTATGACGGGAAACCCGATATGGCTTGTGGATCTAGCCGGATTTGGGCGTTCTCCGGTTCATCGGAACAAGGCAAAAGGGGCGGCCTTCAAAGGGCAGGTCGAAGCGGTGCGAAGTGTGCTGGATGAGATACAAGGGCCAGTCAAATTGATAGGACATTCCATTGGGGCAGCGATAGTCGCTGGTGTCATGCAGGGGAGTGGACGTGAAGATATCCAGCTTGCCATGCTGCAACCTGTATGGGGGGCTCCGAAGGCCGGAATGCAGCGACTGATATCAAGGCTCCCGAGAAGAATGCTGCAAGGACTGTTATCTTGGATGACTCCACAGCAAGTGGCTGGGCTGTTAAAAAGAGCAGAGGCTGCGGAGATCAATCCAACCCTGCTGGAAGGTTACGCGAGGAGAGCTTCTTCTGGTTTGAAGTCTCCCCGCATCGCAGGAGCGAATGCTGATTTGCTCCACTGGATACAGTCCCATCCAAATGATAAAGTGTCACAGACAAGTGCAGATGCGCAGCGCACACTCATGGTGTGGGGGACGAACGATAAGGGATACTCGCGCCCCGAAAATATCCATTCATCCGTTCAACGTGCTGAAATTCCCTATGGACACCAATTCCCACTATTTCATGTAGAAGAAACAGCTTCGCTGCTTGTGGAATGGCAAATGAAGAGAAGGTAAGTGAAAAAACAAAGTATGCGTTCCAAAGAATAAACAATATTCAGTGTACTCGATAATAAAATGTTAAATTATATTACACATACAGTTAGATAAACGGAATGAAAGCGTTATTTTCACTCCCATTTATACTTGTCGCACAATAAAACGATGCTCATTTTGGCAAGGCAGTACATTGTGACCCTCTTCTGAACTGCGATAGACTTGATCTCAAGATCAACAGCTAAGAGGAGGATGTGTACGATGCCACTTCAAAAAACGTTATTGGCACTGGACGCGCTGGACAGCGCTTATGTAAATGGTGAAAGTGTAAAGCAACTATTTGATCAATATCCACAGGTTTCCGTTGAAGTACTGACCGTACAAGGGGAAAAGGGAAGCACGGATTTTGTTAAAATCATCATCCCTGGTACAAACGGCAAGTTGTCAGGAGGGCAGGCTCCGACCATGGGGATTGTCGGACGACTGGGTGGAATTGGCGCCCGTCCAACACGCATCGGACTCGTTTCGGATGCCGATGGCGCCGTCGCTGCTGTTGCAGCAGGACTGAAACTCGCCGATATGCAGACCAAGGGTGATTCGCTCAAAGGTGATGTCATTGTGACTACGCATATCTGTCCAGATGCCCCGACTCTTCCGCATGAACCGGTTGATTTTATGGACTCTCCGGTCGACATTTTACAGATGAACGAACATGAGGTTCTGCCTGAGATGGAAGCTATTTTGTCCATCGATACAACCAAAGGAAACCGGGTGATTAACCATAAAGGCATCGCCATTTCGCCAACGGTGAAAGAGGGATATATTTTACGGGTGAGCGATGATTTGCTCCGAATTATGGAGATGACCACAGGGCAGCTGCCCGTGACCTTCCCAATTACAACGCAAGATATTACGCCATACGGCAATGACTTATACCATATCAATTCTATTTTACAGCCAGCTGTGGCTACACATGCACCTGTTGTAGGCGTAGCAGTAACTGCTCAATCCGCAGTTCCGGGATGCGGCACAGGAGCGAGCCATGAGGTTGATATTGCAAGCGCAGTTCGTTTGGTCGTGGAGACAGCCAAGGAATTCACGAATGGCACCTGTTCTTTCTACAATGTGGAGGAATATAACCTGATTACTCGTCTGTATGGATCAATGAAAGTGCTTCAAACCCCAGGGATCCAGGCAGCTCCGTCTGCATAGTTTAGTCGAGAAGGTCACGGTTGAAGCGGAAGATGGAAACACTACTGTGCACATACGTGGCTTCTACAGCCGATCTGATATGTAGGAGGCAATAAGATGACCAAGCAGCTTGGCATGATTACGATTGGACAAGCTCCGCGAACCGATGTTGCGCCTGTCATAGAGAAGTATCTAGAGGGACGAGCGGAACTCCTTCAGGTCGGGGTGTTGGACGGACTGTCGGCAACTCAGATCGCTGCGCTGGCCCCGGAACCGGGTGAATATGTGTTGACTTCCCGTCTGCAGGATGGCAGTGCCGCTATCGTATCCCGTGAAAAAATCAGACCGCTGCTGAATCAAAAGATTCGTGAATTCGAAGCCAGGGGTGTTCCCAATATTCTGCTGCTGTGCACAGGTTCTTTTCCGGGTCTGCGTTCAGCCAAGGTGCACCTTATTGAGCCTGATCGCATTATTCCGCCAGCCGTACAGGCGATGGCCGATGGCCGCCGTCTGGGGCTTATCGGACCATTGCCAGAGCAAGCGGGACAGCTTGATTTGAAGTTTTCCTCCCTGGTCCAACCTGCGTTTGCCGCTGCTTCTCCTTATACATCCCGCGAGTCTGAGTTCCGGCAGGCGACGGAATCATTAAAGGGGCGTGTTGAACTCATTTTACTGGATTGCATGGGGTATGATGAGCGCCACCGTCAATGGGTTGCCAATGCCAGCGCAGGAATCCCGGTCATTTTGTCGAATGCTCTAATGGGTAAACTAGTAGCGGAAATGGTCTGACACAGGAGGAGACGAGCAAATGAATCAGCAACGAATTGACGTCAGTAAAAATGTTTTGGTGGAATGCCTTGGACTTCGCAGTGGTGAGACACTGGCTGTCGTAGCGGATGATGCCAAGAGAGAACTGGCCGAATCCATATATGAGGCAGGCAAGGCATTGGGAGCAGATGCGGTACTAATGATAATGAAGGAACGAAGCAAATCCGGTGAGGAGCCGCCTGCACCGATTGCCGAAGCGATGAAGTGTGCAGATGTCGCGGTATGCGTAACGCGTTATTCACTAACCCATACGCAGGCTCGTAAACAAGCTGCAGCTGCTGGAACCAGGGTAGCCACGATGCCTGGCATGACGGATGATATGTTCATGAATGGTGCGATTACCGCAGAATATCCCAAAGTGAAGGCTTTGACAGATAAGGTTACAGCCATGCTGAGTGCAGGGAGAAATGTCCGTATCGTGAAAGATGGACACCAGCTGTCATTCTCGATTCAGGGACGTAACGGCGTGCCGAGCACAGGTATGTACCTCAATCCAGGTGAGTCCGGCAATTTGCCTTCCGGTGAAGCTTACATCGCCCCCGTTGAAGGTATTGGAGAAGGTGAAATCCTGGTGGATGGCTCAATTGCAGGAATAGGTGCGATCGGTGAACCTGTTCTATTGACGGTTAGAGAGGGCCGCCTTGTTACGGCAACTGGCGCTGAAGGAGACAAGCTGTTATCCATGCTGGGCGAAGGTGATGGTCGAATTCTTGGCGAGTTCGGCATTGGTACCAATGACAAGGCTCGAATTACAGGTGTTGTTCTGGAGGACGAGAAAGTCTACGGTACCATTCATGTTGCTTTTGGAAGTAATAATACCTTTGGTGGCACAGTTGCAGCAGGTGTTCATATTGATGCCGTTGTGCAGAAGCCGGATGTGTACATTGATGATGTGTTGATTATGCGTCAGGGAGAATTGCTCGATCAATAATGAGCAGGAGATTCAGGGATAACCTTGTGGATCAAAAAAAAGTGAATGAGAGCGTATGCACAACATATCCACAGTGGGGACCAATGCGTAAATTACGCGGTAGTTTTAGGGACAAATACACAACATATTCACAATATATAAAGAGATATCCACATAACTGGGGGTAACTATCAACAGTTTGTGGGTAACATATGCACAAGATATCCACAGCCTGGGGAGGAATGCTGATGTTGGGTCTTATCAGAGTGATTACGCTTCATCATGAAGAAGATATCCACAGACACGGGGCACTGATTGAAGGACGTTATGGCATTCAGGTTCGGAGTCGCTGCATTCCCGATCAACCGCTGGGGGTATATGATCAGGCCACAGAGCTTGAATCGATTCCCAAAATTGTAGATCTGGCACGAAAACTCGAACAGGAAGGCTGTACCTCAATCGGTATCAGTTGTGCAGCCGATCCGGCTCTTGCAGAAATGCGTGCCGCAGTTCACATCCCAGTCTATGGAGCAGGATCATGTGCTGCTCATCTTGCACTCACATCAGCGGCGCGTGTAGGTGTATTGACCATCCTAGAGGAGGTGCCTCATCTGATTCGAGGAATACTAGGTGATGCCTATATTGGGATGGAGCGTCCAGAAGGTGTGGTAACTACGCTGGATCTCAACACACCACAGGGGCGAATCGCGGCTATGGAAGCCGCCAGAAGACTGAAGGCGGAGGGCGCCGAGTCCATCGTTCTTGCGTGTACCGGTTTTGCAACGATGGGTTTCGCCGTGGAAGTGGAAAAAGAACTGCATATCCGGGCGCTTGACCCGATATATTCATTAGGGGCAGCTGTGTCTGCGTTGAATGTCTGATCTACGGAATGCCGGATGTGGGTATTGGATGATTTTATATTTGGGTTAATTTGATTTTGACGCCGATGCAGTGTGTATAACTGTATCGGCGTTATTTGCGTTGGATAAGGTTATCGGGCTCTTGGAATAAATGGGGTTGATCTGCAAGGAGTGTGGGGATAACTTTTCTTGTTTTCTAATGTGAAGCGATAAAGTAATAAATATATTTTTTGTAGTAATAATTGCTACTAACAACGTATTATTATTACTTTATTTTATGAAATTAAAATATAACATACGGATATCACAGAAATTCCCGTTTTTTTTGATCAGATAGTCTGGTAAACTATCCAAAAAAATTAGATACAGTATGCAAAAATGATTTGCAAATCTGGCTCAGGGTGGTCGATAGGCTTGAAAACGACAGGTATAACATTGAAAGAACTGTTGAATATTCCTATACTCAGCAAGGCCAAAGTCATTAGTGGGCACCAAGGATTGGATCGGGTTGTACGGTTCGTGGATATTATGGAGGTGCCGGATCTGCAAGGATGGTTGCGAGAAGGCATGCTTATGCTGACGACAGCCTATTCGATTCGTGATAATCCTGGCTTGCTCGGAGAACTAATCTATACCCTTAATGAAGCGGGGGCGGCTGCTCTGGCTATCAAGCCTGCGCGTTTTCTCAAAGAAATCCCGAAGGAAGCCGTTGCAGCCAGTAATAACTGCGGTCTGCCCATCATTGAAATTCCTCCGGAAATACCCTACATGGATATTACGCAACCTGTTATGGAACTGGTGCTGGATCGACAGGCCGCACTTCTCCGCAGGTCAGAGGAAGTATATCGGACACTGATGACCATGGTACTTGAAAACAGTGGAATTCAGGCGGTGGGGGACAATGTGGCCGAGCTGCTTCAGGCACCTGTGGGTGTTATCGACAATGCTGGTCAGATGATTGTGTCCTCACCGCCGGATTATGACTGGAAAGAAGCTGTGGACCCACTCGTATGGGAGATAAATCTGGATCGGCGGAAGGTTGCCCGATTGCTGGTGGACAAGGACTCCCTGGATGAAATGGAACAAGTCGGCATTGAGCAAGCCAGATTAGTATTATCCCTGGAATTGATGAGAAACAAGGTGGCGGAAGATACCGAATTGCGACTTCGGGGCAATTTCATTGACGAACTGCTGACACCGCCTCTGCTGTTGCCACATGAAGCCGAATCGAGAGGCCGCAAGCTTGGCATGAATCCAGAGCATTTATGGGAAGTAGCTGTGATGGAAGGGGAGACTGCTCCTGATGAAGATCTATTGACTGAATTGCTTGGTCAGGAGGCCAGAAAACGGAGGGTAGCACCTCATATTGAGTTTCGGACAAACAGGGCGGTGCTCTTCTTGCCAACCCCGGAGTCTCGGGATGCGGCATGGATGGATGACGTTCAATCCTGGTCTGATACCATTGGACTATGGCTCGAAGATCCGGCCAACAAGCTTGGACAATTCAGGACAGGCGTGGGCACTCAGGTTCCACTTTGGAATATGCATCAAAGCTATGGTGAGGCCAGAAATGCCCTGCTGGTATCCTCACGCTTGTCGGGTGGGCGTACAACCCGGTTTGAGGATGTGGAGGTATATCATTTGCTTAGCGAAACGGCGGATGATCCGGGTTTTGCGGCATTGTTTGAGCGGAAACTGGGGAAATTGCGTGCTTATGATGATGAACACAGTGGGGATCTGCTGCGTACGTTTTTTTATTATCTGGAGAGCCGTGGCAGCCTGATCGAGACAGCAAACCGCCTCTATATTCACCGGAATTCTGTGAAATACCGACTGGAGCGAATACGGGACATTACGGGCTTCGACCTGAATCATCCGCGTGAACAATTTGTCTGTCATCTGTGTCTTGTGTATTACTACATGAAGCAGGATAAACAAGAGGTGTAGGACCTGCCAATCGGACAATTGTTTTTTCAGCAATACCAACGATGAACTTTATGGTAGATATAGGTCGAAAAATAGCGAACTATGTCTTAGGGTGTAATTTAACATGACATAAATAGGAGACATTAGTGCACAATCGACAAACGGTTGTGCTTTTTTTTAGCTAAAAGGGACGTAGTTCGACGCTCGGATTCTAGTTAAAATAAGCACAATTACAAAGAAGAGACGGATAAACAGACAAGTTTTCAAGACTGAGCCGTCCACAGAGAACCGTAAAACAGCAAGTGAGACATCAGAGTTAAAGGGGTTGATCGATTGTTTGCTTACACGCTCCGAAGGCTGCTGCAGATGATTCCGGCGCTGATCGGCATTGTGGTGATTACCTTCATCCTGTCCCGCGTTCTTCCGGGAGATCCCGCCATTGTTATGGCTGGCGAACAGGCCACGGATGATGTCATTGCCAAAATCCGAATGGACATGGGATTGGACAAGCCATTATTTGTACAGTTTTTTAGTTACGTGGGACAGTTGCTCCAAGGGAATCTGGGATTTGCCTACCATACCGGTCATACGGTGCTAAGTGACTTCGCTACCCGCTTTCCGGCAACCATCGAGCTGACATTGGCCAGTGTGATTATAGCCATCTGTGTTGCAATTCCGGTAGGCATTATCGCTGCAACTCGAAAAGAGTCCTTTATCGACCACATCTCCAGGGTGTTCTCACTGATTGGAGCATGTGTACCGATTTTCTGGTTGGGACTGCTATTTATTTACATCTTCTATTCCATCCTTGGCTGGGCACCAGCTCCAATGGGACGCATCAGCGGAGACCTCAATCCACCGACTCATATTACCGGATTGTACGTGGTAGACAGTCTTATGACCGGAGATATGGTTGCACTCAAAAGCAGTCTTGCTCATTTACTGCTTCCGGCCATCTGCCTGAGCACAGGGACAATGGCGATTGTAGCGCGTATGACCAGGTCCAGCATGCTGGAAGTCATCGGACAGGATTATGTACGTACCGCACGAGCCAAGGGCTTGAGCGAAACCGCGGTCGTCGGCAAACACTCCCTGATCAATGCTCTGATTCCCACGTTGACCGTTCTTGGCCTGCAGTTTGGCGGATTACTCGGTGGTGCGGTAATCACGGAAACTATCTTTTCCTGGCC
Source organism: Paenibacillus sp. LK1 (assembly GCF_002750415.1). NCBI lineage: Bacteria > Bacillati > Bacillota > Bacilli > Caryophanales > Paenibacillaceae > Paenibacillus > Paenibacillus sp. LK1. The sequence goes on along the minus strand of NZ_PEII01000015.1, from coordinate 167,778 downwards.
CGGCGTCGGCGGTTATGTAACAGATTCGATTCTGGCTGCCGATTATGCACCAATTCAGGCATTTACACTGGTAAGTGCCATTCTGTTCAGCTTTATAAATCTGGCGGTGGATCTGGTCTATGGATTGATTGATCCACGAATCCGTTATGAATAGGGTCGCCGCGAAAGGAGGAGTACCGCTGTGAGTACTGCCGCACCGACTTCCATGGGAACCAAACCTGCACCAGCGGTTGTTCCCAAACCCAAAACCTTTCTGAGACTGTTGCTCCGCAATCGGCTCGCTGCAATTGGTCTAGCCTTTATCGTGATGTGGACTATCATCGCAGCTATTGCCCCCTGGATTGCCCCTTATGATCCGTACGTGACGAATACGGCTGTGAAGCTGGAATCCCCATCAGGTGGTCACTGGTTCGGTACCGATAACTATGGTCGTGACATTCTGAGTCGTGTTCTGTATGGAGCCAGAATCAGCATCTGGACAGGCTTGATTGCCGTCAGTATCTCGTTTGTCATCGGGGTTCCGCTGGGCGGAATCGCTGCTTACTACGGCGGACGTACTGGCAATATCATCATGCGGGTGATGGATGTATTGCTTGCATTTCCCTCGCTGGTACTCTCCATGGCAATTGCAGCTTCCATCGGCAACGGACTGACAAGTGCCATGATTGCTGTAGGGATTGTGGGTATTCCCGAATTTGCCAGATTAATGTATGGGCAGACCGTATCCCTGCGCGAAAAGGAGTACGTGGAGGCCAGCAGAGCCATTGGAGTGAGGGACAGAGTGATTCTGTTTCGCCACATCTTGCCGAATGCTTTGGCACCGCTGTTGGTACAAGCCACGCTTGGTATGGGCTTTGCCATCCTGACGGCATCCAGTTTGAGCTTTCTCGGTCTTGGCGTCAAACCGCCTACAGCCGAGTGGGGAGCCATGATCTCTGAAGGTCGGGAGTATATCATTTCCGGACAATGGTGGCTCGTGACATTCCCTGGACTGGCTATAGCCACATCCATTCTTGGCTTTAACCTGCTCGGAGATGGTTTCCGTGATGTACTGGACCCAAGGTTGCGTTCGGGAAAATAGGGGTGGGTTACCATCTGCCTCTACAGAACCGATTCATAGATAGCTGGCTGGGGGAACCGATTTGCGGGGAATGCCTTGGAATAATGGCATGCAAGGTTCCATCACCGTCAGTAGGCAGATTGAAAGCTGCTGCGGTTGGTATCAGGAATATGAGTTAGTTACATTCCGGGGTATTGGCCCACACATTCACTTTGTCTAATAAAAGCTGCAACGTTTTACAGTATCGCATCATAAGACTGGTTCAAAAAGGGGAGGAAACTAATAATGAAAAAGCTCAAATGGTTTTCTGCAATGATTGCTCTTACCGTTGTTCTCGGTGGCTGTGCCAGCAATGCCAATCAGCAGCCTGCGGCATCCGGCTCAGGAGGGGAAACAAAACCTGCGCCAACACTGACGGTTGCTTACTCTGAGGGTGGAACTACGATGGACCCGGCGGAGGCGAATGACCTGACCTCGGATACATTGGTACTGGCAACCTATGACCAGTTGGTAACCTATGGTGTCAAAACGGTAGATGGTGCTGATGTAGCCAACACGGAGGATATTCAGCCGATGCTCGCCGAGAGCTGGGAAGTGTCTGCTGACAATACAACGTATACATTCAAAATCAAAAGCGGTCTGAAATTCCAAAGTGGAAATCCGGTCAATGCGGATGCGGTTGTGTACTCTTTTGACCGTGTGGCGAAGTCCAGCTCCGGCAGCTTTCTATACGGAATGGCCGACATCAAGAGCGTGACCGCCAAGGACGACTCCACCGTTGAGATCGTACTGAATAAAGCAAACCACATGTTCACCCAGATCATTGCCATGTATACCTTCTCCATTGTGGACCAGAAGCTCGTCGAGGAAAAAGGTGACGATTATCTGAAAACAAATGCTGCGGGATCAGGCCCGTTTACACTTGAAAAATGGGACCCGGCCAGTGAAGCGGTCTTCCAGGCCAACAACGACTACTGGCAGGGAGCACCGAAACTTAGCAAAGTCACGCTGAAATTCACGAAGGAAGCCTCCAACCGTGTGCTGCTGCTGAACAAGAGTGACGTGGACATGGCGATCGAGATTCCTCCAAAAGATGTTGCAGCTTTGCAGGAGAATAGTAATTTGACCATCAAGTCGAATGCGAGTAATCGCATTTTGTTCTTCGCGATGAACAACAATGTCAAACCGTTTGATAATGAAAAAGTGCGTCAGGCCATCAACTATGCGATTCCTTATGACCAATTGATCAACGATGTCATGTATGGTCAGGCCAAAGAGATGAAGAGTGCTGTAGCGAGCAACACACCAGGTTTTACGGATGCAGGCTATGTGTACGAGTACAATCTGGACAAAGCCAAGGAATTGTTGAAAGAAGCAGGGTATGCGGAAGGGTTCAGCTTTGACTTTACCCTCGGTTCGGGCTTTGACGATTGGGAATATGATGCGGTTCTGATTCAAGCAGAACTGGCCAAGATCGGTGTCAAAATGAACATTAACAAAGTTGCGCGTGCGCAGTTCCTGGAACAGCAAAAAGACGGGAATTTAGTCTCTTACATTTCCAAATGGACTTCTTTTGTTAACGATCCTGGATACCATCTGGGCTTCCTGCTCTACGGTGAAGGCTCTTCCAACTACATTCATTACAACAATGCGGAAGTTAACAAACTGTGGGAAGAAGCAGGCGCCGAACCGGATCAGGCGAAACGCAACGAGCTATACATGAAGGCACAGGAAATTATTACGACAGAAGCGCCATGGGCGTATCTATACGAATACAACCGAGTTGTCGGCATGAATAACAAGGTCAGCGGATACGTGTATTACCCGGATGAAGTTCTGCGTTTCTACCCACTTAGCAAGGAGCAGTAAAAACGGACGATTTGGGGGACAGGCAGTCATGCCTGTCTTCTGACAATTCGTACTGACCACAATACAGCCCATATTGAGAGGAGCCTGAACAGGATGGATTGGAAAAGGAAGGTACTTGATGCAATCGAGGAAGGCCAGAATGAATTACTGGAGCTCTGTTCACAACTGATTCGTTTTCCGACGGAGAACCCTCCAGGGGATTCGCGTGAGATTAGTGCTTTTATTATCGAATATCTGCATCAGGCCGGAATCGACACCAAAGTACATGCGGCAACGGAAACGATGTTTAACCTGATCTCCACGTTGAATGGAGAAGGGACGGACAAGTCAGACAAACATCTGATTTTCTGTGGTCATACCGACGTTGTGCCAGCCGGTGATCTTTCCCGTTGGGATTTTGATCCGTTCTGCGGTGAAATCAAGGACGGATATATGCTTGGACGCGGGGCATCTGACATGAAAGGTGGGCTTGCGGGCCTGATCTTTGCGACGGTTATTCTGGCAAAGTTGAATGTGCCTTTGCGTGGAGATCTGTCGCTGATGATTGTTCCGGATGAAGAAACAGGTGGTGACCTGGGGGTACCATGGGTTCTGGAGCGTGGACTTGCAACCGGAACTGCCGCGGTAATTGCAGAGCCATCCAGCCCGCAGCATCCAACCATTGGACAAAAGGGGAGCTGCTGGTTTGAGTTTACGGTGGAAGGTACACCGGGTCATGGCAGTCTTCAACCCATTGTAGGCGATAATGCGATTGTGAAGGCAGCCAAAGGCATTGAAGCATTGCAGCGTCTATGGGACATCAAGCCGGACATCCCGGAAGAGGTGAAGGATATTATCCGCATCTCGCAGGAATATGCGCGTGATCGGGAGAAGGCGGGTCTAGCCTATCAGGTGTTCGACCATGTAACAGTGAATATCGGTTCAATTCAGGGTGGAACCAAGGTGAATGTGGTAGCGGATCGCTGCACTGTTCAGGTGGACTCCCGCGTTCCATTTGGTGTGGATTACCGGGATGTATTGGACCGTGCTCGCTCGCTTCTGCTTGAAGCAGGAATAGAATCAGAGCTGAAGCCGTTTGGCTTCCAGGGCAATGCCAACTGGACTCCAGCGCATGAACCAATCGTGAGCCAATTGGTGGAGAGTATCAGCGAAGTCAGTGGTGAAGAGGCGTACGGTGTGCTGCAATGGGCATCCAGCGATGCCCGCCACTTCCGTAATCATCAGATTCCGGTATTGCAATATGGTCCGGCAGAGCTGTCCACGATTCACAATTTTAACGAAAAAGCACCCGTATGGCAGATTATCCAGTGTGCCAAAGTGTACGCGTTGAGCGCGCTTAAATATTTGGGCGTGGAAGGTATGGAAGATGAGACGTCATTAAAGAATTCGAATGGTGCGGCTTCCGAAGAAGCCACGACGTCCAAGCGTTAATTTTTTATAGAAGGAGCAAAGCTAAAGGTTCAGAACGTAAAGGCATGGGAGGGGAACAACATGACTGAACTGCTCGAAGTTTCGGATTTGCGGACAGAGTTCATTACGGATGCAGGTGTGATACGCGCCGTGGACGGGATCAGCCTTTCCATACGGCAGGGTGAAACGCTGGGTATTGTCGGAGAATCGGGATGCGGGAAAAGTATTACATCGTTATCAATCATGCAGTTGCTCCCCAAAAAGATCGGCCGTGTGGCGTCAGGGGAAGTCCGTTTCCAGGGGAAAGACATGCTTAAGTTGTCCGGGCGTGAAATTCGCCGAATTCGGGGTAACCGAATGGCCATGATTTTTCAGGAGCCGATGACCTCACTCAATCCGGTATTCAAAATCGGCAAACAAATCTCGGAAGCGGCACGATACCATCTGAAGCTGGGCAAAAAAGAGGCTTGGACACGGTCGGTTGATATGCTTCGCAAAGTCGGCATTCCCCGTCCTGACAAAATTGCAGAACAATACCCGCACCAGCTCTCAGGTGGCATGCGCCAGCGGGTGATGATCGCCATGGCGATGGTATGCAGTCCGCAGCTGCTCATTGCAGATGAACCAACAACAGCCCTGGATGTGACCATCCAGGCACAGATTCTGGACTTGATGCGTGACCTCCAGCGGACGGAGAATATGGCAATCATGATGATCACTCATGATCTTGGCGTTGTAGCTGAGATGTGTGATCGCGTCATGGTGATGTATGCCGGGCAAGTGGTGGAAGAGACGGATGTCAAAACCCTTTTTGCCGATCCCAAGCATCCATATACTCGCGGTCTTTTGGCTTCGCTGCCACAGCTTGCGGGGGATCAGGAACGTCTTCAATCCATTCCAGGTCAGGTACCGAATCCCGCCCATATGCCGTCCGGCTGTCGCTTTGCTCCTCGTTGCCCGGTGAAGGAAGCACGGTGCGAGACGACACAACCCGAATTATTGGAGACAGCACCAAGTCATAGCTGTCGCTGTCTGCTGCAACAGGAGGGGATTATATGAGTGCGATCTTGGAAGTCAGAGACCTCAAGAAGCATTATCCTATCCGCAAGGGCCTGTTTTCCAAACAGGTCGGTGCCGTCAAAGCCGTCGATGGTGTAACGCTGTCTGTGGAGCGCGGGGAAACACTCGCTGTGGTTGGAGAGTCCGGTTGCGGAAAATCCACCACGGGGCGTGCCATCCTGCGTCTGATTGAGCCGACGGATGGCGAGGTGTTCTTCGAAGGAAAGGATGTACGGAAGCTTCCGCCAGAAGAGCTGCGCCGTTTCCGTACGGATATGCAGATGGTGTTCCAGGACCCATACGCCTCACTGGATCCGCGCTGGACGGTACAGCGCACACTGGAGGAGCCGCTGCTCACCCACCATAATCTGAAAAAAAATGAGTTGAAAAGCCGAATCGAAGAGCTGATGGAAGTGGTCGGATTATCCCCCTATCAGGCACATCGCTTTCCGCACGAGTTCTCGGGTGGACAACGGCAACGGATCGGGATTGCCCGTGCTCTCGCTTTGAATCCCAAATTCATTGTGTGTGACGAGCCCGTATCAGCGCTGGATGTGTCCATTCAGGCTCAGGTGCTGAACTTGATGCAGGATCTGCAGGAACAATTCGGACTGACATATATGTTCATCTCTCATGACCTGTCTGTCGTTAAGTTCATCAGTGATCGTGTGGCTGTCATGTATCTGGGCAAAGTGGTCGAGCTTGCGCCCACTTCCGAACTGTTTACCGAAGCACTGCATCCATATACCAAAGCATTGATATCCGCTGTTCCGGTTCCTGATCCGAATGTACAAAAGGAACGAATCGTCCTGGGCGGCGATGTGCCCAATCCGGAAAATCCACCGTCCGGCTGCACGTTTCATACTCGTTGTCCGTATGTGAAGGACGAATGCCGCTCTGTTATCCCGGAGCTGCGGGAGATTTCACCAGGACGCCAGGTGGCATGCCATTTGTATTAGAAGTGATCATTTGAGCTGAAAAATACGTTTAGAAAATGCAAACAAACCTCCAGTTTACTGGGGTTCTGTTTGCGTTTTTCTTTTTTTATCTTCTCTTCTGCCATTATTTCTGACAATAGTATCTCTATATTAAGAAATGGGTAAAAATTTTTCTCCCGTCGACCGATATAAACACAGAGAATGCAACATGAAATGTAATTATTCATGATCAAGATGACTATAAAAAGCTTCTATTGAAATTGAAAACAAGAAGGGTATGAAAACATCTATGGATGAGGAAGTTCAAATTCAATACATTAATTTCTCGGTCGGAAATCAGATTTGTGCGCTTCGTATTGATGAAGTTCATGAAATTATTAAAATGCTCCCGGTAACCACCGTTCCTTTTGGCAGTCCTGAGATTAAGGGTTTCACGCCCTTGTACGGCAAAGTGGTCTCTGTTGTGAGTGTACGCGTCCTGCTCGGCTTGCCTGACGAGGAGACTACACCTTCCACGCGTATCATTGTTGTGCCTTATCACGACGATTATGTACCGCTCGTCGTCGATTCCGTGGATTCCGTGGTGATGTATGATCGGTTTGAAGAGCCTACGGAAGAATATCGTCGTTACACAACGGGAATATTCAAGGAAATCGCACACAATGACGATCATGAAGCTGGCATTCTTAATTTGGATGTATTGCTCGGTAATTTAACCAAATCGCAGTAAACGCACGCTGAAATGTTATATACAAAGCACATATCCGCTTTCTTATGATAATGCTCCTTACCCCTTTGTGGGGGTTAGGGGCATTTTTTATTGTGATCACCCTATCCTTGAATGCAATGAAGCGGTGTGTTTCACCTTTTAACAGGCATACATAATATAGTATGAAGTGGTTTGAAGATGGTTTTTCGAAGTAATGTAGCACTTTTTATCCGTAAAAGTTTTTAAATCCGAGCATTTTCGTATATGATGGAGAGTAACAATGCGAAGGGATGACGGGAGACTGTAATGATGCAATCGCTGTATGGAGTATGGCTTGGTGACGTATTTTTTTGTTTTTCCGGTGAAACATCGGAACCACGTGTGGATGCGTGGAGCCACGTGGTACGGAAGCTGAATTTTGGCGACGGGGGTCGTCTGTTTCAGCCTGCCGCTCTGCGTCTTGCGGAGCTTCGTTGGCCCAATCCGATGCGTAATGCCGCGGAAGCGAAGGGTACGAAGCGACGTCAATTGCTCGGACGGACGTTGGAAGGGCTCGCAATCTCGCCCAAAGATACATTCAAGCTGCTGCTCCATTGGGACGACAGTATATTGAATGCGGCAGGAATTCAGGCCGGAGAAGAGATTCGATACTGGGTAAAAGCAGCACAGTTTACACAGGAACTGCTGCTGCGCGGAGAATTTGCTCCGTCCGCTGAGTTTGCGGCCAAGACGGGGGCGCGTCGTCGCACCGGACAGGAAACGTTGACAGGCGTATGGCGTCCACGTCTGTTGCAGGAAGCAGATGTAGAACGATTCCGGGAGTTGGCGGAATCTATGCCGCCGATCGGATTGTCTGCTCCCGGAGCATACGCATCTTCTGAACCGGAATCACGGGAGGAAGCGGGAGCGGCCGTATTATTTTCATTTATGAGCGGAATGATCCATGCGGTTGTTACGGGTGAGATGGAAAGCATGGACAGTGAGCTGTCTCGTTACCGCACGCCATTTCGGCGTGGGTCTTCTCCGGTAGCAGAGCTGTGGTGGAACAGTCTGATCTCGATGTTTCGCCCGGTGACGGTGCAGGGACCTACAGAGGAAATGGCAGAACTCATTGGAACACTGCAAGAAGCTGGCGGTACTGCGAAACCCGTGGTAGGCAGTGAAGAAACGGCTCCCACGGAAGGTGAGTTGAAACTGGTACTGCGGCTGGAACCGCCCCTTGGTGATCATGAATCATTGTGGGGGATTACATTCTGGGCAGACAGTGTGCAGGAATCTGGCCTGAGATTGCCTGCACGCACGATCTGGGCTCATCCGGAACGAGATCTGGACCGAGGCAAAGTACGTTATATTTCAGCTGCAGAACAGCTCCTGATGGCGCTGGGGCATGCATCAGAACTGGCACCGGAGCTGGAAACGGCGCTTCTTCATGCACGACCGGAAGGAATGAAACTGGAACAGCAAGCCTTTTTTGAATTTTTGACCTACGCTGTGCCTCGTCTGCAGAAGGCGGGCGTAACCGTGTTAATGCCTTCCCGCTGGAGCCGTGCAGGGAAACGCCGCGCTGGACTACGTCTGCAGATGCTCAATCGGGGAATAGAAAGACCGGTTGGGGCCCCTTCTTCACTGGGTATGGAGCAGCTGGTTGCCTTTAAGGCAGAACCGATGCTGGACGGCAAACCGGTTACGGCGGAGGAGCTGGCTGCGCTTGCAGAAGCAACGGTACCTTATGTGATGTTCCGCGGCGAATGGATTGAAGTGGATACAAAAGAGATTCGTCAGGTACTGCGTTATATGAAAAAAGAAGAAGAACAATATATGCCACTCTCCGAATGGCTGCATCTGGCAGCTGAAGAAGGCGAAGATACCGCTTGGAAGGGGCTTTCCGTCTTTGGTGCGGAATCCGAGGGGCTGCTGTCCTTTTTGCTCGACGGACAGGTGCTCCGCAGTATTGAGCCTCGGCAGGTTCCGGCAGAGCTGCATGGCGAGTTGAGACCCTATCAAGAGCGGGGGTACCAATGGTTATCCGCCATGCGTGAGCTTGGTTTCGGAGTATGTCTTGCCGATGATATGGGGCTGGGGAAAACGATACAGGTTATTACCTGCCTGCTGGACTTGAAACATGAGGAACAGCAAGCTGCCGCGGAGGAAGCACGTGAGCACGAAGCGTTTATGAGGATGGAAGAAGAGTCTGCGAACGGTGAACAGCCGCACGTGCATGATGCGCATCTGCCTGCACTTATTGTGTGCCCTACCTCGCTGCTTGGGAACTGGCAGCGTGAGCTGAAGCGGTTTGCCCCGAATCTGTCGTTATATATTCATCATGGCGGACAACGGTTGCACGGCAATGCCTTCCAGTCAGAAGCACAGTCTCATGATATTGTGCTGACGACCTATCATCTGGCTGGCCGGGATGGCCCGGATCTGGCTTCGTTGCACTGGTCTACCGTTGTGCTGGATGAGGCGCAATATATTAAAAATTACCGCACAAAGCAAGCGCAAAGCGTCATGCGTCTGTCTACGCCGCATCGCATTGCGATGACGGGTACGCCAGTGGAGAATCGACTAAGCGAGCTGTGGTCCATTTTCCAATTCCTTAATCCGGGGTATCTGGGTACGGCTTCTTCATTCCGCCAGCGCTATACCGGACTGGGCCCATCCGAAGAAAATGCAGCTTCTTTGCGCGAGCTTCATCGGCTTGTATCGCCCTTTATGCTGCGCAGGCTGAAAAGTGATCCGGATATCCGCAAGGATCTGCCGGAGAAGCTGGAACTGAAATCCTATTGTTCCCTGACACCAGAGCAGACCGTTCTGTATCAGCGGGTGGTGGATGATCTGATGGGCGGATTGGATGGACGAAACGGTATCGCCCGTAAGGGGATTGTGTTGTCATCACTGACCAAGCTGAAGCAAATCTGTGATCATCCGGTGCTGGCGGACAGCAGCCGGAAGGAACATGGTAAAGCTGAGGCATCCGGCAAAATGGAACGTCTTCTGGAATTGGTGGATGCGATCCGTGACAATGGGGAGTCTGCGCTGATTTTCACTCAGTATGTGGCGATGGGGGAACTGCTCGTATCCAGGCTTACACAGCGGTATGAGGAAGAACCGTATTTCCTGCATGGTGGTGTTTCGAAGTCACAAAGGGATGATATGGTGGAAACCTTCCAAAAAGGGGAGGGCCCATCCTTGTTCGTCCTGTCTCTTCGTGCCGGGGGTGTAGGCCTGAATCTGACGCGTGCCAGTCATGTCGTTCACTACGATCGGTGGTGGAATCCTGCGGTGGAGAATCAGGCAACAGACCGGGTATTCCGAATTGGGCAGAATCGAAACGTACAGGTGCATAAGCTGATCTGTCAGGGTACCCTGGAGGAACGGATTGATGAGCTGATTGAGAGTAAAAAGGCGCTTTCTGAGCAGGTGGTCGGTTCCGGTGAGAACTGGTTGACCGAGATGTCGGATGATGAGCTGCGCGGTCTGATCTCGCTTCAGGGCGAGACATGGCTGTAGGTTGCGAGATAAATAGTACATGCAAAATATAGTGACAGGAAGGGGGAGTGTTGTGAGCGAAAAATGGAATGTAGAGCTGCATATGTCCCCCGGTGGATGGACAGCAGAAGTAAGTGCGGCTGCTGATGCAGACAAAGAGGTATTAGCTGCCGCAGGCAAGACCGAATCAGCCGAAGCCGAAGGCTTGTTCACGGTAACAGGCACGCTGCATCAGCTCAGTGAAGCTGAACGCGAGGCTGTGCTGGCACAGCTGCGCAAGCGTCCGCTGGCGCTGTACGCGCTGCTGCGCGGCGGCCCTGCCCCGGCGGAGCTCGACGGGCTGCTGCCGCAGCATGCGCCAAGCGAGGCCGTGCCGGGCAAAGCCGTTGGCAGCTCGCTGAGCGCGGGCGGCGCAGCGACGTGCACCTGCGGCCGCCCGGGCTGCGCGCATGCCTCGGCCGCTGAGCGCGCCGTTGCCGCGCGCTTCGCGGCCGAGCCGCTACTGCAGCTGGCGCACGCCGGCCTGCCGCGCGAAGCGCTGCTCGCCGGCGTGCTGGGATCATGGGCGGAGGAACTCGCCCATGATCCCAGCGGCCCCGGCCGCGCAGCCGAAACGACCGGCCGCCCGCAGGCGCGGGGCGGCGAAGGCGGCGCAGCCGTCGGCGAGTGGATCGCCGAGGCAGCCGCGGACGGCGCCATGCACCAGCCGGGGCCTGGTTTTGGCGCCGTGAAGGTGCGGCTGGCGCAGCCGGGGAAACCCCCGGCAACGCCGGAACTGGCGGCGCTGCTGCCAGGCGTGCCTGCCACCGCAGGGCTGGCATTGATCCGCGAGCGCGTAGCTGCGCGGATGTGGGAGGCTGTCCAAAAGAAGAAGAAGGACAGCCCGGCGACCAAATGATGCACCATTCGGAGCGGGGGAGATCTCAGATCATCCCCGCTTGTTTGTGATGTGCATCGGCGAATTTCTTTTATCCAACATGGATATATACATTTCTAATTCGCTTCTAAGGCGTTGAACCTGGAATAGGGCTCTAAAAGTCCAAAAAACGACCGTACAAGCTGTACACCCGGCATATCTTTAGAGTGACCTCCTCTCAAGGAGGTCTTTACCGGTGGAGCTTCGCTGCAATTTAAGGTATACTGTCGCAGGGGAAGACAAGCCCTGATGCACGAATACTACAATCATTATTACAATATGCGATAGGAGTTTTTACATGAAATTACGTACAGGACGACAGCGCCAAGTTGCGGTTATGCTGTCCTCACTTATGATATGCGGAGCTTTGTTATCCGCTTGCCAGGACGGTTCGGGCTCAGAGGAGAACCAGAATCTGAACGCAGCAGGAAGCGCACAACAAGAGTCGGACGGTACCACGGTTCATTTGACTGAGGATACTGGCAAGGATGGCAACAACACAGGTGGGGATGACAGCTCATCTTCTGACAATAACAATGAAGGTACGGACAGTGGTTCCGGCAATGCTTCAACTGGGGGAGAGGGTTCTACTGACGCAGGCAATGGAGCCACAGCAGAGGATCCCCTGATGGAGAAACGCAGCATTAGCGCGCTGCAAACGACGATTGATGCACAAGCGGTAGTGACCAATTCAGAAGCGATGACCGTGATCGTTAACAAACAGCGCAGCTTGCCAGAAGGATACGAGCCGGATGATCTGGTGGAGCCTAACGTACCGTTTTCCTTCGACGGGCCGCATGAAAAGCGCCATATGCGCAAGGAAGCTGCCGAGGCGTTGGAGAAGCTTTTTGCCGGTGCCAAAGCAGACGACATTGAGCTTCGTGCGGTATCTGGATATCGTTCTTATCAGCGTCAGGTTTCGATCTATAACAACAATGTCAAAACCAAAGGTAAAGAATACACGGATCGTGTAAGCTCTGTGCCAGGCCACAGTGAACATCAGACCGGACTAGCGATTGACGTTTCCAGTCCAAGTGTAGGCAATGCCATAGAAGAGGTATTTGGCACATCGAAAGAAGGCCAGTGGTTGGCTGAGCATGCAGCGGAATATGGGTTCATCATCCGTTATCCACAAGGTGAGGAAGCGATAACCGGCTATGTGTACGAGCCATGGCATATTCGTTATGTCGGCACTGATCTGGCTCCTGATGTTGTGAAAAGTGGACTGACACTTGAAGAATACTTTGATGAGGCTAATATCAAGCTTTAAGCCTGGTTCTTCATCTTTTGATTGAGGACTAGGATCTCAATTTCATAGAGCCCCTGAATGATTCACCCGTGTCCAAGGCACGGGAGATCACTTCAGGGGCTTTTTGGTTTGAGCTAAATTCAGTTATATCCTATTTTGTTTGCTTGTTCAGCAGGTCGGCAGGCTGATATAATTCATGTTTAATCAGGAGTTCAAATCACATTTAAAGCGAGGGAAAGCAGAATGAACAGACAGCAGGTGTTTACCGGTTCTCCATGGGAGCCGCTTGTAGGATATTGCCGTGCCATTCGTGTTGGCAACCGAATTGAGGTTGCGGGTACTACGGCCATGCAGGACGGTGTTGTGGTTGGAGCAGGTGATCCATATGCACAGACGAGATTTATTTTGCAGACCATCGAAAATGCACTGAAAGAATTAGGAGCAGACATGTCTCATATCGTGAGAACCCGCATGTTTGTTACCGACATTTCCCGGTGGGAAGAAGTGGGAAAGGCTCATGGTGAATTTTTTGGTCAGATCCAGCCTGTCGCCACGATGGTAGAGGTTAGTGCACTCATTGATCCTTTGCTGATGGTGGAGATTGAGGCAGAAGCAATTGTTGAAGCACAAGCTGAGGTTGATGCCGAAATAACGGAATAGAACTGTTATATACATATAGACAAAATGCAGTATAGAGAAATAACCTTACCCCGACCTCCATGAAGGAGGGAGCGTGGGATAAGGTTAATTCTGCATTGATATAGTGAGATCTAGCTCTACTGACCTCTACGCATAAATAAGGCTAGCCTTATTTTCTGGCAGCTTATTTTGCTTCAGGTTGATCGGCTGGTGTTTCAATTACTACTTTCCAAGCCGTTCCGATTGGAGGCAAGCTGCGAGTCAGGACCGGGCTATAGAAACCAATCACTTTGGCCCCTTTGGTCAGTTCCTCTGGTTTGATCGTTTCCCCTTGATGATTCACCAGTTCTGTATCTTTGCTAATGTTAAGGATAACATGGTCAGGTGCTGTCTCTGTCAGGCGGGAGCCGGAGATCTCGATCTGAGTACCATTATTTTCTGTTGTTTTTACATTTTCAATCGTGCCTGCTGTACCCAAAACTTCTTTAGGTTGTGCTTCGGATTCCGAAGCAGCAGTATCCAGTACAGTGACTTTATAAGTCGGTGTTTGAGGCGGTAAACTGAGGGTTGCAATCTCTGAGTGCTCAGCTTCCACGTTCATGCCAATGGTCAGATCAGTAAGCTTGATATCTTTGCCATCCGCGGATTTGAACACGGTATCTTCACCAACATTAAGAACGATACCATCTGTACCTGCACCGCCGATATGGATGGATTGATACTTGCCTTCACTGTTAATTCCCGTAATGACCCCACGCTCAGTAACGGTTTTCACTTCCTCTTCACTGGAGATGGTTACTTGGTTACCTGTTGTATTCACTTGTGCGTGCAGTACTTTATCTGCAAAAGAAGCGGGTACAAACAGTGTGCCATTTGTGATCTCAGGCGCTGTTCCCAGCTTAAGCAGCATTTTATTAACTGAATACTGGTCTTTGCCTGTGGTAACAATTGTCCAGAGGGTACCCTTTGTCAGCTCAGCAGATTTGTTTTCCTTGTTCCATTTCAGTTCAATGCCAAGAGCTTCTGTGAGATCACGCAGTGCGATCATGGGTTCTTGACCATCCTTGTTCCAATAACCGTCAGTCATCGGTGCACCGTTCACAGATACTTTTACGGCTTCAGTTCCTTTGCTATCGGCTGATACGGAAGTTGAATTGACGGGCTGAATGCTGTCCAGGTTTGCTGCGTATGCGGCTCCCCCGCCCAGGGCCAAGGACAGGACCATCAGGGCGCTAACTTTTTTCATGTTGTTGTTCATCGTTGATTTCATCCCTTCTCATCTTGGTTATGACGCGGTAAACTCCTATTAAGGCCACGTTCCAAACTTATAGACGGGACAACTTCGTCCAGTGTTGCACTTTGAGGTAAATAATGTGAGCTGCATGTTAGTCTATTATTTGAAAAACAGACCACATTGCCGGTTATAAGAAGCAGGATGCGGTTAAGGATCAATGAGTGGAGAACGTGTGATTCAGACTTTGAATTAACCCTGGATTACATGGGGGTGTGGTACGTCAAAATATGAGGAGGGGGGCAATCATATGAGTGATATGTTGGTTGCGCTTTACCATTTGCCAGAGCAAGAGAGTGGACTGAAAAAGTTAGAAGAGTCCTCCATTGTTATCCGAAGAGCAATCGCACCAGAGAAGCAGGTTGTGCTGGATTGGGTGAGATCCCATTTTAGCCAGCCCTGGGTGGATGAGTGTGATGTAGCTTTTGCACGTCAACCTGTGACTTGTTATATTGCGCTTGAGCATGGGAAAATGATTGGTTTCGCTTGTTATGAAGCAACGTGTCGTAATTTCTTTGGTCCAACGGGTGTTAGTCAGGAGGCACGGGGCAAAGGTGTCGGCACAGCGCTGTTGTTGGCCTGTATGCATGCCATGAAGACAGATGGTTACGCTTACGCGATTATTGGATCGGCGGGACCTGTGGATTTCTATGCTCAGACCCTGGGGGCCGTGAAGATCGAAAATTCAACACCAGGGATTTACAAAGGCATGCTCCGGGCAGACTAGACGATATTCATGTTCTGGAAAAGGAAGGGAGGAAGAAGATGACCACAAGCAAAATGCTACATATCGGCATGATTGGCACAGGCTCCATTTCGGATCTTCATATGAGGTGTTATGCCAAGAACGAGAATGCCGTTATTTACGCCATCTGTGACTTGAACGAACAGCGTGCAGCCGCGGCTGCAGAGAAGTATGATGCACAATCCGTGTACACCGATTATCGCGAGATGCTGAAGGATCCGCATGTGGATGCCGTTAGTATCTGTACGTGGAATAATACGCATGCCGAGTTTGCTATCGCTGCCCTTGAGGCAGGTAAACATGTGCTGCTGGAAAAACCGGTAGCAACCAATGTGGAAGATGCGCTGCGGATTGAAGATGCTGTGAAGAAAAGCGGATGTACTTTTGTCGTGGGCTTTGTGCGTCGGTATGACAACAATATGCAGATGATGCGCAGTTTCATTGATGCGGGTGAGTTTGGTGAATTGTATTATGCCAAAGCTTCTATCCTGCGTCGCTTGGGAAATCCGGGAGGCTGGTTTGCGGACAAAAACCGTTCTGGCGGTGGTCCGCTCATTGATCTTGGCGTACATATTATCGACCAATGCTGGTATCTGATGGGCAAACCGAAACCTGTTTCGGTGAGTGGAAATACGTATCGTAAACTGGGCAATCGTGCCCATATCGAGCATCTTTCTTTTTACAAAGCCGCAGATTACAGTTCTGCTGTCAACAATGTGGAGGATATGGCGAATGCGCTGATCCGCTTCGAGAATGGGGCTTCTTTGGCGGTAGATGTGAGCTTTACCCTGCATGCACGTGGGGAAGAATCTTCAGTCAGATTGTACGGTGAGCGTGGTGGAATTGAGCTGGAGCCGGAAACACTAATCGTCACTGAGAAACACAATACGATCTTGAACATTGAACCTCAGACAGACTATAAAGGCCTCGATATTCACGGTGCCTTCCAAAATCAGATTGATCACTTTGTAGATTGTTGTATAAATGGTACAGAGCCCATCAGTCCCATTGCGGATGGTGTGGCTTCGACTCGGATGCTGAGCGGAATTTACGAGTCAGCCGAAAAGGGTCAGGAGATTCGTCTGGACTGATATAGAAATTGAATTTAACTTGGTATTAAAGGGTGTTGTTTCTCCGTCTTATCATTGGAGAGACAACACCTTTTGGTTAATTTATTGATCATGATCAGACAAAACGGATGTATGTTTACTTTTCAAACCCTTCCAACACGATTTTACCAATTGCAGTGCCCGATTTGCTCTTTCGGTAGGCTTCCAGCAAGTTAGCTGCATTAATTGGTTCAATCCGCTCTGCTATCGTTGTATGAATCTTGCCCGCATCCACCAGATCTGCGATTTCATTAAGTAGAAGATGTTGTTCAATCATATCATCTGTCTGGAACATTGGGCGGGTGAACATCATTTCCCAAACGAGCGTTACGCTTTTTGAGAATAACTTTTGAAGTTCGGGTGGTTTTTCGAAGGGCAAAATGGAGCAAATTTTCCCCTGCGGCAAAATAACTTCTGCCATCTCATCCATATGCTCATCTATATGATTTAGCACGAAAATATAATGTACACCAGCGAGTCCGAGATCTTTAAGTTGTGGTCCAAATGGTTGACGATGGTTGATCACATGTTCTGCTCCGTTTGATTTTACCCAAGAGACAGATTCGGGACGAGAGGCAGTTGCTATGACTTTAAGTCCAGCGAGCTTGGCTAATTGAGTAGCAATCGATCCGACGCCTCCCGCTGCCCCGATAATAAGCATGCTTTTACCCTCATTATCCGATGTATTTCTGGAAATGCCCAAGCGTTCATAAAAAGCTTCTCCTGCCGTAAGGCTTGTCAGAGGTAAAGCTGCCGCCTGGGCGAAATCCAGATTTTTCGGCTTTCTGCCGACCATTCGTTCATCCACTAAATGAAACTCACTGTGTCCGCCTGGGCGCATATTGCTCCCCGCATAATACACTTCGTCACCAACGTTGAACAAATTGCAATCGGAGCCGATGTCCACTACTATTCCCGCTACATCACGACCAGGCACGGTCAGGGATAAATCGTCCGGATGTTTGGAAAGATGAGATCTCCAATCCGTCGGATTAACAGATACCGCCTTCACCGCAACGAGTAAATCATTTCCTGTAGGTTGGGGTTTCTCAACTTCTACCTCCTGAAATGGTGGTATGTCGGTCTCTAGCCCAGGCTCGTAATATCCGAACGCTTTCATCATGATTGGATTTCCCATCGCTATAGTTATCCTCCTCGCAGAAATAAGTTATATATAAAATATATAGTATAATATTAAAAATAAACAGTAGTATCATTTTTGGTTTATAGTATCAATAATGATACTAATGGGACCGAATTGTAAAAAAATAAAGACTCCCGTTACTCCTGAAACAGGTCATTGGCCTGGATTCATCGGAGAGGAAGTCTTTATGATAAGGGTTCATTTATTCAGCGGTGAGTTCTCATACCCCGGATCATCATAATCCGTATCTTGCAGCCGTGAAAGTACATTCATGCTCTCAATCGCCTGCCGGGTATCCGAAGTGCCATGGTCGTAAAGAAACGTGTACAGCAATGTCATGCCATCGGAGAATTGTTCTGTTGCTTCGTCATGATCCGCCGATTTGTAGGGTACCGGGGCCCGTTGCAATGTATAGGCATCTTCATCCTCCAGCACTTTCATCAGGTCTTTTAGCCGATTTAGCTGTTCTTCGTCCACCATGACTTCAAAGGGTGTTGATTCGTTCTTGGTCTGTTCAATGAGATTATGGGTTACCGATACATAGTAATGCTTTTTGCCGTCCTGCATAATCCAACCTCCATTCTAAAATGGAAAAAAGACGCTTCTACTGTTAATAAACAGCAGGAAGCGTCCTGAAACGAATGGCAATCGTTCATCTTCGTCTTACTCATCAAGGTGCTCGGTTACAACCGACCATCCATTGCCTCTTCCATCTAAACGACCTTGCTCAAAAAAATCAATTCCATTAACTGTGATACTCACTGCAACCATTTCCGGTTCATTTTCTACGGGATCTACAACAATAAATCCTTTGTTCAATAAATATGTGATCGTTCTCTGTCTCTCTATGTGTGCATCCGGATAGAATCTTTTTTTGGGGACGATACAAGCTGGATTTTCAGTAAACCATATCGTATACAGTTCTTCTAATATGTCGAATCTTTCTTGTATCCGCTCTTTAATTACAGCTTCCAGTTCCATAACTCACCTCTTCTAATTTGAGCAAAGGAGCTATCTCGAAAGGGATGCTCCTCTCGCTCCAAGCGTTAACGAACCTACCGCATACTAAAAGGCTAATTCTCAAAGATTACATATTTTAACGAACTCCAGTGACCTTATTTATGCATCAAAAGGCTTTAGGAACTAGAACTGGCCAAAATAGATGAAATAAGGTCTCAGTGATTCGTTACACCTCAGCTCTAAGCAAATGGAAGCAAATAGCGTGTGCTAGTTTTGTTAGGCAAAAAACAAGAGCTGCCAACCTGCCTACACTCATGACTTACGGGACAGCTCTTCCTCTGAACGTCATATAATGTGCATTGGTATACTTGCTTGTTACCTTCCGAACCGCCCAGTTACGGGAACCTTCCGGGTGCTGGCCTCCATGGTGCCTGAACAAAGCGGACAGGGCGGAGGACCAGAGGTCGCCTTTTTAGATGACTTGGCAGAAGCACCATCCGGTTTCTGGCGCAGCCACGCTTTGCAGGTGGAAGAACTGCACTTCCAGATTGCTACGGTCTCTGTACGTTCTGCACCTGAAGAGTGCAACCCCGAGCTGCTGGAGGACGAAGCGGTCTGACTTATACCCGTGGTGCTGAACGCCGTGTGATTGCGAATTACCCCGCTGCCGCGCCGTTCACTGAGACGATCCTCGTCGCGTTCATCGAGTACTTCAAAATCACGCTGATCACTTTGACGGATTGCGCTGCGCTGATCTGCACCACGCTGAACTGGACTCACTGCATCCCGTCCCTGCGGCCGTGAACCTGAACGGGCGTATGATGCATTTCCATTTCTACTCTCATTGCCGTTAGCTTTACCATTCGTGTTCCCGTTACTCTTCCAGTTGCTGCTACCGCTGCCATATGACGCGTGATTACCAGTCGGTCCATCCTCGCGTTTTTTGCGTTTATCTGGTACCTCCATGCCGAAGGCCTCCAGTAGAAAGCGGGAGACGTCTGCTGGCTTACCGTGATGACTGGCGGGAGAAGTGACGTATAAGTACTGTTTGGCTCGTGTGATTGCGACATAGGCGAGTCGTCGCTCTTCTTCCAAAGCCATGTCCAGTTCGGCATCCGTCTGCTGCACCGTAAGAGCAGCCTTCTGGTCTTCAGGGATATCCTGCCGCAGTGCCGTGCTGTGAGGTACGATTCCTTCGCTGGCGCCGATCCAGTATACACATGGGAATTCAAGTCCCTTGGCCCGGTGAATCGTCATCAGTTGGACTGCATCGCTGTCCTGTGAACGGCGCAGTGATTCCATCTCGCGGTGTCTGCGGGAGAGTTCATCGGCAAATTGGATGAACTCTTCAACGGTTTCGAATTTTTTGGCGGCAGCTTCGAATTCGTCCAGTGTCTCCAGCATCGTTTCCTTATAATGGGTAAAGATGCTTGGATCACCGCTTTCCATATATTTGTCGTAAAACTGGCGGCGCATCTCCTGGATCGCGATCACCGGTTTCAGCTTCGTCAGTGATTTGATCAGCTTGATGCGTTCCTTGACCTGCTCCTGTTGAAAAGGCTTTAGCTTGTCCCATTTGGCCAGATGAATGAGCGGATATTTCTTCGCTTGCTGCTCTTCACTGCGTTGAATCCACTCCAGTCCGGCATCGCGGGAAACATAGAGAGGCCCAAGCGCACTCGGCAGAGCATCTACAGCACGTGGATTTAGGGACAACCGCATATGATCCATTAAAGGTCGAATCAATGACTGGTCATAGAAGACCGGGGAAGCACCATGTTGTACAAACGGCACATCTTTCAACACAAGCTGCTCAAATATAGCCCGACTGCTACTGGCTGTCCGATGCAGGATCGCAATATCCCGATACGTATGAAGACCTTCCTCGACTTGCTGACACAACTGATTAACAACCCAAGCTGCTTCTTCCTCGGCATTGGAGGGGGTTGCGAACCGGGGCGCATCTCCACGATGTCCGGCTGCGCGCAGCCGCTTGTCACGTCTTCGTTTGTTCCGGGCGACCAATTCACTGCCCAGTCCCAGGATACGCGCATCGCTGCGGTAGTTGATATCCAGCGTCACGATGCGTGCACCGGGGTAAACTTTATCGAATTCCAAAATGGATTCCTGCCGTGCCCCATTAAACGTATAGATCGTCTGGTCATCGTCTCCCACAACCATCAGGTTGCGGTGGGCGGCAGCCAGTTTTTGTACAATTTCATATTGCAGACTGTTCGTATCCTGGAACTCATCGACCATGATGTACTGAAAACGCTGCTGAAGCGGACCCAGTACAGCAGGATCACGAAGCAGAGCGGCAGCTCGCAGCAAAATATCATCAAAATCCATTTTGTTGCGATCCCGCTTCCAGGCTTCATAACCAAGGAGAACACGTTTGGCATCTCGTTCCTCCTGTGATTTTTCGGGAAGATCGCTCGTCTCTGAGCCTTGCATTTTCCAAGCGGACAACATAGCCAACAGACTCTCAGGCTGAAAAGCCTCACTCATGCCATTCTGACGCAGGAGCATCTTGAGCACGGTATGCTGCGCACGGGACTCACCAAAAATCTCCTCCTGCACGCCGTAATGACGCAGCAGCGTCAACGCGAACGAGTGGAATGTACGGGCCTGCACCGCTCGTGCGGCTGCGGGACGAATGCCAGGCAGCGATGCGATGCGGTCTTTCATCTCAGTGGCAGCTTTGTTCGTGAACGTCACCAGCAGTATGCTTCCCGCGTGAGCACCACTAACCTCCATCAGGTAGCCGGCTCGTGCAGCCAGTACAGTTGTTTTGCCGCAGCCAGCTCCTGCGAGAGTCAACAGGGGGCCTTTGCCGTGGCGTACCGCTGAGATCTGGGGTCCGTTCAGACGGATGCCCACCTCTTCCAGAGAGCGGAAATAAGGAGCATCCCGTTCATCGCTGGCAACGAGCTGCCTACTGGTCTCCAGCGGAGCTGAAGGGGATTGGGGCAGGGATGCTGCCGGGGTAACCCCAAGCGGACGGGGGTAAAACGTTGAGTTCGGACTTAACATCATTCATCCACCTCTATATGCATTCAGGGATAGGACTATCCCGGCTTAAAAGTAATTCATTTGCCCTTTTCACAATCGCATTGTAAATTGGTATGATAGGGATAACCGCCCAAGTAGGCGGATCAGTAGGGCCAAAGCTTCATTATACCCGAACGTATGGTCCTGACGAAAGCCCCCGAATTCATCCAGCATCGGCAGAAAACGGGCATTCACGCGAGATTTCGCAACTTTTTGGCATGATATCGTATAAGTTATATACTATAAAAAAAATCAAATGAAAATGAGTTTTGGAACAAATGGGTGTTGAATCAAAAGGTTCAACTTCTGACGGGACAGAGGAGGAGATGTCATGAAACTGCTTCAGCGGATTAAGAACGGAGCAAACAAAGCAACAGAGCGTGCCCAGCACGCCGTTGAAATCGGAAAAATAAATAATCAGATTGTGGGCTTGCAGCAGGAACAGGAAGTCCATTTTACAGATATGGGTCGTATCTTCTATGAAGGTTATCGCGCACAGGACATGACGCGTGCCGAAAAAGAGATGGTGGATCTATCAGGGCTGTGCGATGAATTGCAGGATGAGATCGATGGACTGCGCAACAAGATTGCACAACTCAAAAATGAGCGCTTATGCGAGTGTGGACATGTCGCTTCACTGGATGCCAACTTCTGTCCGAAATGCGGACGCAAGTTGGGTGAATTCAAACCCGCAGCAGCATCTGTAGGGGCGACAAACCCTGCGAGACAGGAAGCAGCCGTGGCCCAAAGCCCGGAGCGACCAATCTATGATGCACCAGTTGAAGAGGAACTGGAGGAAGCTGAGCCGTATCACACGGTAATTCCGTCCATTGCGGACCTGGAGACCGAATCCGAGTATAACAGTACGGAATTTACCCAAGAGGAAAAGGAAGCCTTCGATGCCGAGTGGGAACGCCGTCGGGATGAAGAAATGCAACGAGAGCGCGAGCGCCAGCAGGAGCTGGATGAGCGCATTCGATACTGGAAAGAAAATAATCCGATCGTGAACACGGTGGACGTACAGACCGAAGTGCCACGCGAAATGGTGAATTGTCAGATTTGTGCAGCAGAGCTGCCTAAAGGTTCGAAATGGTGCCCACGCTGCGGAGCAGAACAGATCTGATGCAGTAGACGCGCTGCCGAATCATTGTGTGGCAGCGCTGGTTGCTTACAGCATGGGGGGACGGGAATATGGACCAACTGCTGCATCATTTGCGTCATCTGGGGTTTACCGAGATGGAATCTAAAATAATGGTGGAACTCGCTCGTCAAGGCTCGGCCTCGGGATATGAGGTTGCGAAAAGGCTGGGTGTGTCCCGTTCCAATGTATATGCCACCCTGCAACGGTTGGAACAGCGGGGATTCCTGCGTTGCAGCGCAGGCGAGCCTGCGAAATACAGTGTCTTGAAGCCTGAGGAAATGACAAGCATGATCTCCGGTCAGATGCGTGCATCTCTTGAATATGTGCAGAGCAGTATGCCGCAGCATGAGCCGGAGAAGCCGGTCTTTTACAACATTGAAGGCGACAAAAATGTATTTGAGAATCTAAGCCGTGAACTGGCTGAGGCCAAACATGAGATTGTGGTGGACGTGTGGCGTGAGGAAGCGGAGTTGTTGCGTGCCGACTTGCAGCGTGCCGAAGACCGAGGCGTGCGCCTGTTATGGTCATGTGATGGTGGAGAGGGTATTATGGATCAGCCCGCTCCTTGGCCTGGTTTGCCTTCATACGGGGCAGGTAATGGCCGAAAGTTCTCTTTAGTGGTAGATCGTCGTTGGTGTATGTTAGGGATGCGCGGGGAGTCTTGTGCCACTCAAGCGATGGTAACAGAACATCCGGTTATGACCGGACTGCTGCTGAATCATTTTGCTCAGGAATTGGTGTTGTATGAACTGGAGCAGGACATGGGAGAGGAACTGGAGTCTCGATACGGGCCTCGATACCAAAACCTCTCGGCACGTTATTGGTCCGTACCTTCAGAGTGAGTATGAACTCCAAAATACATGCTTAAAGGAAGCAGGCGTTGCCATGAGGCAGACGCCTCTTCATGCTAGTTAACAGAAGCAGTGATGTTCATCACAGCAAATGTTCCCTGTTGAGCTAATGTAATAGGGTATGAATTCATGCTATTTTTGAGAAAATGAAGCTATGAACGTAACTTTATCATAGGCAAAATTGGTTAGTTTTTGGGCAAGTGAACTAACGCTTCAAGTACATCGATATAATATTCCGTACCGTGTGGCACGAACTCGGCTGCTCTAATCTCACGCAAATGACGTGTTTGAACGGGAAGAGGAACAGAGTTTCGATTTGCCTGATCCACCTGATCGGACGCTGACTGCACGGCTTGAACTCCTGCGGCTTGAATCACATGGGTTTCGCCACGGAACAAGGCAATCAGGTCATCCAAGGGTACTTCGTATAGGCTGTCGACTTCGCTTGCCTGCAAGGTATAGGCTTCGAGAGACTGGTTCAAGCACAGTCCAAAGACAGAGCTGAATTCCCGATCGATAAAAGGTACACCGTGAACCTGCCCTTCAAGTTGCTGTCTTGCCGTCAACAGGTAGGTCAGCGTTTCAAAAGGCGCTTGAACGCCCAGTTCTTCCTCAAGCTCACGACTGGCTTCATGCAGCTGTTCTCCGGCTGTGAGATGCCCTGCTGCGGTAATGTCGTAACATCCGGGGAAGGTATCCTTGATATCCCGTCTTCGCTGAAATAGAACCAACCGCTGTGAACCTTCGTCCCGCACGATCCAGCAGTGGAATGAACGGTGCCAGAATCCCTCGGCATGGACCACGCTGCGCAGCTCTGTACCTATCCAATTTTGCTGATCGTCGTAAATGTCGAAACGTTCTGGGGTCATGATACGTATCTCCTTATATAGCAAGTTTTAAAGTTCAAAATTTCACAAAGTGTGTTTTAAACGAAAGGGGAACCATCTTATGGAATGCATTGTACACTTTCAGGTCATTTATCCGCAACCTCAGGAACGTAAAAGTCTTAGAGGTCTTATATTTGTTGGACAGGGTCAGGAACCGGCGAATAGCCAGCTAACAACGATGTTTAAGGATATGGGATTCAACGTACGTCTGGAAGACGAGAGCCAATTGTTGTTTAAACCTGTGGATGCTTCGATGAATTTTGATTATATCCGGGTAACAGAGCTCGATACCGGGGAAGAGGTTTATAAGGAAGATCGGGATTTAAAGTCGATTTTGGAGCACTTGTTGCCGCGTCGATTCTAGTTTGTAAGCATAGTGAGCGTAAGATAATAATGACAGTAGAGCAACATACCTGCTTGTGAGATAAAGAAAGGCCCCACCTTTACGGTGAGACCTTTCATGTGGGAGTCGATTTGATTCCACCCGCCCCCGTGCGGGATTGCAACAACACGGATGAAGAAGTATTGCTGACAGATCAAGCAGGAGTTTTTTTTACATAAAGTTTTAATAAAAATGTACCTCTACTGACCTCTATATAGAGTTTGGGTACACTTTAAATTCTGATGAACTTGAAACATGGAATCGATTAAGCTGTTGCGCCGTTACCTTCTGCTTCCAGCTCTGAAGTACAGTGCGAACAGCGAGTAGCCGCAGCCGGAATTTCGGACAGACAGTATTTGCAAGCCTTGGTCGTTTTTTGCGGCTCGGGCTTTTTGTGTTCCTTGCTTTTAATGTAATTGATACCCTTCACCAACATGAAAATACAGAAAGCAACGATGAGAAAATCAATCATCACGTTGATGAACTGCCCATATGCAATCACCGTAGCGCCAGCCTCATTGGCTTGAGCGAGTGTTGTGATCTCCTGCCCGCTGGCAGTACGCATATCCCGATCCAGATTAATGATTTTTTGACTGAAATCAATGCCTCCAAGCAGTTTACCTACAGGTGGCATGATAATGTCATTCACGAGGGACGTGACAATTTTACCAAAAGCAGCCCCGATAATGACACCGACTGCCAAATCGATGACGTTGCCACGTACAGCAAATTCTTTAAATTCCTTTAATACGCCTTTCATGTCTGCAAATCTCCTTTACCCAATAAATTCATAATACAGGCGGCGTTTCCATCGATTCTCCGTTCGGACACGCGCTTCCGTTCTCATATTGTACATAAAAAAACCGCAGCAATCATCCCTTTAATGCAAATTAAGACAAGTTTCCGCAACTTCCATGAAAATACTTCTTTATTTCACGCCGCCGATTCGGTATACTTCTAACATTATCAGTTCGCTCATACTTTTACATTCAGGTTCGCGATCATACATTGTAACGAATCATGGAGCTCTAAAAATTTAATATGCCGACTCGTATATGTGCAGGAATAGGCCTGCATGTTTCTACCCGATCACCGGAATGATCGGACTACGGGAAAGATCCTGCAACGTTGTTAAGGTATGGAGAGAGATGATTCTCGGGCAGTGTGTCTGAAAAAGGATGTTCAGGTAGCTTCATATCCCTTCTTGAATAGGGAGTTTGAGGTTTGCTCTAGTTATCCTGTTATCATGCTCTTCCACTTCATTATACTTGCAGTATCCATACGGCTTGTCCACATATGTACAAGTCCGTCTTTTCCCGTCTCCGGTTCTTCCGCAGCGTGTAAAAAGGCGGGCTTTTTGTTTTTTTACAGCGGGGATCGAGGTCATGCAGGCTTCTGTACGGGAAGGCACACAGGGGGAAGAATTACGATGCAATTGTTAAAAGAAAAGGTAATACAGGAAGGCATTGTCCTGTCCGAGCAGGTACTCAAAGTGGATTCATTCCTGAACCACCAGATGGACCCGGTTCTGATGAAGGAAGTCGGTAAGGAGTTCATCCGCCGTTTTGAAGGGGAGAACATTACACGTGTACTGACGATTGAATCCTCAGGGATCGCACCAGGCATCATGACTGCGCTGGAACTCAACGTGCCGCTTATTTTTGCACGGAAGCAGAAGTCACTTACACTTACGGAAGACATTCTGGTTGAGAAAGTGTACTCCTTTACGAAGCAGGAGACCAATGAAATTACAGTTGCGAAGAAGTTCATGCAGCCTGGTGACCGTGTACTGATCATTGATGATTTTCTGGCCAATGGCGAGGCAGCATTTGGTCTGGCCCGCATTGTGGAGCAAGTAGGTGCTGAAGTAGTTGGTATTGGCATCGTGATTGAAAAGGCGTTCCAACCAGGAGGCCGCTTGCTGAAAGAAGCAGGATACCGTGTGGAATCGCTGGTTCGCATCGGGGCGTTATCAGACGGACAAGTTACGTTTGCGGACGAGGAGGTCACGATCTAATATGGCACGCGAACGTATTTTTCAGCGGCATCGTCATCCGATCAAAACCTTTTCTCTGGGTCTCCAGCACGTTCTGGCGATGTATGCAGGAGCTGTCGTTGTACCGATTATTGTCAGCAAGGCCCTTGGTTTTACTACGGAGCAGTTGACCTATCTGATTGCGATTGACCTGCTCGCCTGTGGTGTGGCAACACTGCTTCAGGTATGGGGCAATCGTTTCTTCGGAGTGGGGCTGCCCGTCATGCTTGGTTGTGCATTCCAGGCTGTATCACCGATGATTTTAATTGGGATGAAGAGCGGCGTGTCTGCCATCTATGGTGCGATCATTGCGTCAGGGATATTCGTTGTATTGTTCTCGGGCATTTTTGGCAAATTGATTCGGCTCTTTCCGCCAGTCGTTACCGGATCAGTAGTAACCATTATTGGTCTAACTCTGATTCCGGTTGCGTTCAACGATCTCGGCGGCAGTCAGGGAGCAGAAGATTTTGGCAGTGGTGTTCATCTTCTGCTCGGATTCGGCGTATTGGTGTTCATCATTCTGATGACACGGTTCACGACAGGATTCGTTCGTTCTATCTCGGTGCTGATCGGCCTTCTCGTGGGCACAGTGGCAGCAGGGCTTATGGGTGAAGTTAACTTTGCGCCAATTCGCGAAGCGAGCTGGTTTCATGTCGTGCAGCCATTTTACTTTGGTACACCGACGTTTGAGATTGTGCCGATTCTGACCATGATTCTAGTGGCGATTGTCAGCGTAGCTGAATCTACTGGTGTATTCATGGCTCTTGGAAAAATTTTGGATAAAGACCTGTCTTCCAAAGATCTGGCCCGTGGCTATCGTGCAGAAGGTTTGGCGATTGTGCTGGGTGGTATCTTCAACTCATTCCCTTACACGACCTATTCACAAAACGTAGGGCTCGTACAGATGACTCGTGTCAAAACGCGCGATGTTATCGTTGTAGCGGGTGGACTGCTTGTGGTCATCGGATTTGTGCCGAAGATTGCTGCATTGGCACAGCTAGTTCCAGGTTCTGTTCTTGGTGGAGCCATGGTTGCATTGTTCGGTATGGTGGTATCGTCTGGTATTCGTATTCTGGGCAGCCAGGTTGATCTGAACCGTCATGAGAACCTGTTCATCATCGCCTGCTCTGTAGGCATGGGGCTGGGTGTAACGGTTGTGCCTCAATTGTTCGCAGGTGCGCCGGACTGGGCACAGATTATGCTCGGTAACGGAATTATTGCCGGTAGCTTTACGGCCATTTTCATGAATTTGCTGTTTAATGGTCTGGGTACTGAAGCAACGGCTGCCAAAATGGCTGAACATCAAGCGGATGTGATCCTTGGAGATAACGGCAAGTCGGCGTAAAAAGTAAAGATCTTAAATCGTCGTTGTTATTACCCGACGCCTTCAACATGTATATTATGTTAACTTTAAATTCCTTATGGAATGAATAATAAATGTTGTGAATAAAAAAGTTAAACGGCCTGAACTATTCAGGGGATGAATCATCTATCCTGTGAATCGTTATTGAAGGCATAATAAATGAAACACCGGAGACCTTGCTCGTTAGAGAGCAAGGTCTCCGGTGTTTTTTCTTTTTTTTTGCCGAAAACAAGATGGATTATTATGTAGACTCACGGGGTGAATTACTTTGGGAGGAAGCCGATAGACACGTTACATACTACAGATGCCGCATCTGTTTCTCTGCAAAGTCTCCGACCCACGGCAGCTTAAGCCATTTGCCTTGCAGACTGGTCACCACCATGAGAAGCCAGACCACCACACCAAGCAGGGACAACAGTGATGCCAGCAATGGCCCAAACAGTGGGAGAAATGCACACAACACATGACCGACCATAATGAGGCCAAATACCGTAACGGATTGAAGGGCATGAAACAGAACGAATCGGCTGCGTTTTTCTACAGCCAGAAAGATGATTCCACCTACAAAAGTGAACAGATAACAGAGCATGCCGGCAATATTTTCATCCAGACCGCTTGATGATTTCATGGGGGACATTCGGTCCAGCCTCCTTTGTCCTTTTTAACTAGGTTATGAAGGAGGTGGACAGAACTGAACCGGGTGGGACGAAATGTATCTTTGCTAGCTTAAAAGGGACATGTTCCTAATACTGCCTTGGAACATGCCCCTTTCCTTGCCTCATTATAGAACTTAACGATCGCCACGCTGAAAGTGTCTTCGTGGGTGGGTGATCTTGCCGATTTTATCGGTGTCATTCTCTTTAGGAACCAAGCGCTCGTCAGTACGACCTTCGTGATGGTTGTCAAAAGCGAATTCTGTCAGTTCCCATTCTGTCTTGCCCAGAACGGGATCGGCCGGGAAGTGTTGTCCCCGATGCAGATGTTCTTCTTGTCCAGCCTCATTGGTGTATATTCCGTCCACTTCCACCTTTTCATGTGAAAGGGGCAGCATTTCTTTATCTTTCTCAGCCATGAAACAACGCCTCCTTAGATCCCAGTAATTTAACTGTATGGGTTGTCCGTGATAATATCCCCCGAATAGTACAGTGTTATGCTGGATATATTAATTCCGTATAGAAGCAACGTATTTATAACATATGATTCGGAATTAAACTTTTTGGGCATAAAAACCGTTATAAATATTAGGTAAAATCGTCAAGTCGTAAGATACTTCCGAATATGCTACAATAAGATTATGATTCATTCCGAATCATATCGGGTATTTATAGTGTCAGGTACTTGCTTAAGCAAGGGTTCCCGACCTAAAGCTTGCTTTGAGCCGCGCACACAACTTCATGGATGGCATTTAAGACTTATTCGGCATTCTCTAAACGGAGCATTCACTTTCAACGTTTTGGGAGGGAATTACAATGGCAACGAAAGGTCACAATGAGGTCAAAGAAAGTTTGAGGGAAATGACTCGGATTTTCCGTCCTAAAGATCCAAAAAAATTCGTGAAGGAGTACGTGAGAAAATACCGGATTACGGGTGGATACGAGGAAGAATTGACTTCTGTGGTTGAGCATGAGCTTGTCAAGATGGATTCTTCCGTGTCCTGAAACACACACAACTCTGATTATACTGTTCCGATATGAATAGAACCGTCTCCCGGGCGTTAAGCTCCGGCAGACGGTTTTTTTTGTTTAGAAAATTGTATATATATATTTTTCCAAAGATGAACCAGCTCGTCCAAAAAATAAACTCAATAAGCTGTTAAGCTTTCCCTCTACTTTTGGGGGCTTTGTTTCGATCCTACTGCATATACATGGAAGTACAGATATGGCAGGAAGGATGAATGCAGGTGGACCCTATTTTAAAAACAAAAGAAGAGATTGGCTACATGCGGGAAGCGGGGCGAATCCTGCGAAGCTGTCACGAGCATATTGAAAAGTGGCTGGCCCCCGGTGTAACAACAGGAGATATTGATGAACGAGTGGAGGCTCTTCTAGCTGAAAGAGGAGCTACACCTGAGCAAAAAGGGTACAAAGGTTATCCTTACGCTACATGCGCTTCAGTTAATGAGGTGGTTTGCCACGGCTTCCCTAATGACCGGAAACTGGCCGAAGGGGATGTGGTGACTATTGATATGGTGGTAAACAAAGACGGCTGGCTTGCCGATTCTGCATGGACGTATGGGATCGGTGAACAACGCAGGTCCATACGCAAACTAATGAATCGAACCGAAAGGGCGCTTCATAAGGCGATAGCACAGGCTGTGCCAGGAAATACGCTGGGGGATATCGGTAACGCGATTGAACGGACAGCAAGGCTGTATCGCTACGGGATTGTGAAGCCTCTGATTGGCCATGGGATCGGTCAATACATCCATGAACCCCCGAACGTCCTCCCTTACGGGAAACGCAGGACGGGCATGATGCTGACAGAAGGCATGGTCATCACCATTGAACCCATATTTACAAAAGGCAGTTCAGGGGCGGTTGTATGGGATGAGGATGGCTGGACGGTGAGAACAGTGGATGGAAGCTGGGGCGTCCAGTATGAGCATACGATTGCAATCACAAGTGATGGTCCTCTTATACTAACTGACGGTACTTAGACGCTGTATCTATGGAAAGCTGGTAAGAAAGTTGGTTAATGGTGGCCGGGATGTTCAATAGGTCAGGCTCCATGCCGTTTGGTTCTAAAAGGGAGCGGTATGGGGCTTTACTACGGCTTCCAGTAGTTGTAAAAGAGACAACCTACTGCATGCTTTTCTTTTTTGCATAATACTGCATGTTTTCAATGTGAGAAATATCGGCAAAAAAATCAATTTCATCACCGAAATTTGGCAAAAATTTTCAAAAGTAGAGAGTAATATTTTTAACTGAAATCGGTTACAAATCAAGTTGTGGTGCGGTTTTTTACATATAGTGAACAATTTGTGAACATGTGTCCAAAGATTGACAAAATCATACCCTCAACTTATATTTAATAAGTGATTGAACCATATAGAATGAATTGGAAGAATGCGCAGACATGCCCTTAGCAGGAAATGACGGGAGTGGTGGAAGCGTTATTTTTGTAAGCATTCTGTATGTCGGACAGGATTACGTGTATCGTGCTGAAATGAACTGATTTGAGTTTTTTTCGGGCGACAACGGCAATCTACGAAAATGTTAAAAAAGTGGGGTAGATCAATGATGAAACAGTGGCAGGTTGCAAAGCGAATTCTCCCCTTGCTGGCGGTGTTCTCTTTGCTGCTATCCGCATGCGGGCGGGAAGACTTGTCGGTAATGAAACCTCAGGGTCCTGTGGCGCAAGGCCAATATGATCTGATGAAGCTGTCCATTACGATTATGATCGTGGTGCTCATCATTGTATTTGCTATTGCTGCGTATGTGTTGATCCGGTTTCGCAGACGAGCCGGGCAGAATGAAGTGCCCGAACAGGTTGAAGGTAATTTCAAGCTGGAAGTAATATGGACAGCCATTCCGTTGTTGCTTGTTATCGTTCTGGCAGTACCGACGGTAAAAACGATTTTTGCCCAAGGCGAAGATCTGTCCAACGACAAAAATGCAATTCAGGTCAAAGTCACCTCGCATCAGTACTGGTGGGAATTCACTTATCCTCAATATGACGTAACCACCGCTCAAGATCTCATCATCCCGACCGGAAAGAAAATCGCATTCGAATTGAAAACCGCTGACGTGCTTCACTCCTTCTGGGTGCCGTCACTTGCGGGTAAAATGGACACAAACCCGGATGGAACGCTTAACAAGTTCAGCTTCTCGGCGCCAAATGAAGGCGTTTACCGAGGGAAATGTGCTGAATTATGCGGCAGGTCACATGCCTTCATGGAATTCAAGGTAAAAGCGGTCAGCCAGGAATCCTTTGACAAATGGGTCAATGAAATGAAAGCTCCGGCGGTACTTCCGGAAGATACCCAATTGGCTGAGAAGTTCAAAACGAACTGCCTTTCTTGCCATGCAGTTGGGGATCAAGGCGGGCCAGTTGCGCCTAACCTTACAGGTATCGGTGGCAAGCAATCCGTGGCAGGTATTCTGCTGAACCAGGGCGAAGGCCAGGAAGACGGTAATCCGGTGCTGGACAACATGAAAGAATGGCTCCATGATCCACAATCCGTGAAGCCAGGCAATACGATGCCTAATCCGAAAGACCTTGGACTCACAGATGAAGAAATCGACGGAATTGCCGAATATTTGGCCAACTACAAATTGGACTATGAATAGAACAGCAAGGACGATGAAGGGGGTACACAACCTTGGCTCATGCTCATAGCGTCAAGCGGTACAGGGGCTTGATGGATTGGATTACCACCGTCGATCACAAAAAAATCGCCGTGCTCTACTTAATTGCAGGTGGATTTTTCTTTGGAATCGGCGGCATTGAAGCCATTTTGATTCGGATTCAGCTCATGAAACCGATGAATGATTTTGTGTCGGCGCAGGTCTTCAACGAATTGATTACGATGCACGGAACAACAATGATATTCCTTGGTGTCATGCCTATTATTTTTGCCGTTATGAATGCCGTTGTGCCTTTGCAGATTGGGGCACGGGACGTTGCTTTCCCTTTTGTTAACGCGCTTGGTTTCTGGACGTTCCTGTTTGGCGGACTGCTCTTGAACCTGAGCTGGTTGATGGGAGGGGCACCGGATGCCGGCTGGACTTCGTATACGCCACTATCTGGCAGCGAGTACAGTGGCACGCACGGTGTGGACTTCTACACGATAGGTCTCCAGATCGCCGGTCTAGGGACACTCATCGGGGGCATTAACTTTCTCGCCACCATCATTACGATGCGTGCGCCGGGAATGTCCTATATGCGGATGCCGATGTTTACCTGGACCACATTTATTACATCAGCCATCATTCTTTTTGCATTCCCTGCCATTACGGTAGGACTTGTACTGTTAACGTTTGACCGTATACTGGGGGCGAATTTCTTCGATGTTGCAGGTGGCGGTAACCCGGTACTCTGGCAGCATATCTTCTGGATCTTCGGGCACCCTGAAGTATACATTCTCATTTTGCCGGCATTTGGTATTATCTCAGAGGTTATTCCAACCTTTGCACGTAAAAGATTGTTCGGTTACAGCTCCATGGTATTTGCAACCATCCTGATTGCCTTTCTGGGATTCATGGTATGGGCGCATCACATGTTTACGACAGGTCTGGGGACAGTCGCCAATGCATTGTTCTCGATCTCAACCATGCTGATTGCTGTACCAACAGGGATCAAAATATTTAACTGGCTCTTTACGATGTGGGGCGGACAGATCCGTTTTACGGCAGCAAACCTGTTTGCTGTCGGATTCGTTCCAACCTTCGTTATGGGCGGGGTAACGGGTGTCATGCTGGCCTCTGCGCCTGCGGATTTCCAGTTCCATGATACGTACTTTGTTGTAGCTCACTTCCATTACGTTATCGTTGGTGGATTGGTGCTAGGTTTGTTCTCGGGGCTACATTACTGGTGGCCGAAGATGTTCGGTCGTGTCCTGAGCGAAACGCTCGGAAAATGGACGTTCTGGACGTTCATGATCGGTTTCCAACTAACGTTCTTTGTACAGCATTTCCTTGGTTTGATGGGGATGCAGCGCCGGATCGTTACATATTTGCCGAATCAGGATTTCGACCTGCTCAACCTGGTCAGCTCCGTTGGTGCATTCCTGATGGGTGTTGGGGTTATCATGTTCCTCGTGAACATCGTGATCACAACGAGAAAACCAGCAGACGCACCGAATGATCCGTGGGAAGATGGCCGTACGTTGGAATGGTCGATTCCTTCTCCGCCGCCGGAATACAACTTTAAGCAGACGCCTCTGGTACGTGGAATCGATGCATATTGGAAGGAAAAGATGGCAGGACATACGGAGATGACACCGGCTGAACCTGTAGGTTCGATCCATATGCCGTCAGCGACGCCGCTACCGTTTGTTATGTCTGTCGGTATATTCATTGCAGGACTTGGTCTCATGTTCAGCAAAGATGATTTTGGCAATGCGTTTATGAACGGATTGTTCAACAATTATATTGTGGTCATTATTGGCCTTCTGATTACATTTGGTGCGATGGCACTGCGGTCACTCTACGATGACCATGGCTGGCATATTGAACCGGAGGATCAGGATGAGAAGGGGGTTAGAACATGACAACTTCACATGCCGAACCGGCAAACGGCAAATTGCCGCATGAGCCGGAGAAAGCAACGTTGGAAGGACGCAACAAGCTTATTGGCTTCTGGTTGTTCCTTGGCGGCGAGACCGTATTGTTCGGAACCCTCTTCGCAACCTTTTTGGCCCTCCGCGGCCAAACGAATGACGGACCGACGGCGAATGAATTGTTTCATCTGCCACTCGTGGCTGCCGCAACCTTTATTCTCTTGGTCAGCAGTTTGACAAGTGTATTCGCTATTCAGGCTATGCACCGTGGGAAACGTAACGCTCTTGCATTATGGTTGGGAATAACCGTTCTGCTGGGTCTCGGATTTCTCTGTATTGAAATTTATGAGTTCTATGAATATGTGGTGCATAAAGAATTCGGGATGACCACAAGTGCATTCAGCTCAGCGTTCTATACACTGGTTGGGTTCCACGGAGCGCACGTTGCATTTGGTATTATGTGGATCGGGATCATTATTGGGCAACTGTTCAGAAAAGGATTAACGGTCGTAACTGCACCTAAAGTATACGTCTCCGCAATGTACTGGCACTTTATTGACGTGGTCTGGGTGTTTATCTTTACGGTCGTGTACCTGCTCGGAAAGGTGGGGTAACACATGTCGGTACAGGATAAGAGTGATCAGCAGCCTGTGAAGCATCGTCACCGGGCGGAAGGTCCACAGAAACACGTCGTTGTTTTTATCTTCTCGATCGTCCTGACGCTAATTGCGTTCGCGGCTGCTGCCGCGGGAGGAGTTAATACGACCTTTACCATTATTATATTGGTGGTTATGGCGATCCTGCAGGTGTTTGTACAGCTCGGTTACTGGATGCACTTGAAGGATAAAGGGCATTTGATGCCGATTCTGTTCATGTGCTTCGGATTTTTCGTAGCTTTTACG
Organism: Paenibacillus sp. LK1; assembly: GCF_002750415.1. Classification (NCBI taxonomy): domain Bacteria; kingdom Bacillati; phylum Bacillota; class Bacilli; order Caryophanales; family Paenibacillaceae; genus Paenibacillus; species Paenibacillus sp. LK1. The sequence continues at coordinate 132,359 of NZ_PEII01000015.1, read as the reverse complement.
TGCATCATTATGGCACTCTATTGGGTTTGGTGGTAAAAGAGATGGCGGCGGCGCAGTGTCGCCGTCTTTTCCCCTTTTAGGCGAACCAATCCGTCAATGGATTTAGGCAACAACCAAATCAGGTCACGGGGAGGTCTCCCGTATGCTCGGGTTGCAATATTTTAGTTTCAACGATTTATGGAGTCCACTTATTCTGGCGTTGTTTCTGCTCATTGCCGCAGCTTATCTGGTGCTCGTTGGTCCTTTCAGTGAGCGGATCAAGGAGGCAGATCAGGCCACGGCTGCACAGAAAATGATGTTTATCACAGGGCTTACGGTGTTGTATCTTGCACAAGCGGGGCCATTCAATCTGCTGGGGCATGTGATGTTCAGCTTCCATATGGTGAGTATGGCTCTGTCCTATCTGGTAGCGCCACCGTTACTGATGAAGGGATTGCCCCTTTGGGTATGGCGTGGGATCATCCGGTGGCTGCCGACACGGCAGTTATCTTTTTTGGCGCATCCAATCGTGGCGGCTGTGCTGTTTAACGGATTGTTCTCGTTATATCATCTACCCGTGGTACATGATTACGTAATGTTAAATTTTACGATTCACCGTTTGTATTACATTGTACTTTTCATTACTTCCATGCTGATGTGGTGGACGCTGCTCAATCCGTTGCCGGAAGGAAGACAAGCATCGGGGCTGTCCAAGATTGGATTTATTTTTCTGAACATGGTGCTTCTGACACCAGCTTGTGGACTGATTATTTTTGCCTCCGAACCGTTGTATGCGACCTACAGCAATCCTGCCGTATGGGCTGAGGCAATGCGGTATTGTGTATCTGGCGATTCCACGGCATTGTTGCGTTCGTTCGGTGGACCCGCGTTCTTCAACTTCCTGTCCTCTGCCAAGGAGGATCAGCAGGTGGGCGGTATTTTGATGAAATTCATACAGGAAGGTATCTTTGTTTCCATGCTGGCGTATGTCTTTTTTCAATGGTATCGCAAGGAAAAACGGGAAGATGATGATGATCCTTACCCTGTAGAGAAAACGGGAGGACCGCTTAATCCTGCAGCGAAATAACACAAGTTTTGTTTGGACAAGAGGGGGAAACACACGATGGATATGTATTTTCTGCTACCCACGATCAGTACTTCTTTCATTGTGATTAGCGCGGTGCTGGTTGGAATTGGCTGGGTGCTAATTATCCGTGGCAAACGGGAGGCGCACCAAACCGCGATGATTGCAGGGGCCATTGCTGCCCTTCTGTTCTTTGTCATTTATATGTCTCGTACCATCTTTGTCGGGAATACGGCTTGGGGTGGGGACCCGGAGATGGAGATTTTCTATCGAATATTTCTGATCTTTCATATTATCCTTGCCACGGTGGCAGCGGTCTTCGGCATTTCCACTTTGGTGCTTGGGTTCAAAAAGAAATTCAAGACACATCGCCGCTGGGGAAGATTTACGTCCATGATCTGGTTTAGCAGTGCTATCACAGGCGTTATTGTATACGTTCTGTTGTACCTGCTGTATCCTGGTGGGCACACACGCCCGGTATGGGAAGTCATCCTGGGTGTTTAATGTGATGAATTGAATTCTTTGAAAATATGAAAATGGATGTATCCACCCGTGGATTCGTCCAAGCTTCCTCTCGCATTCATTCATAGAATGAGATCGAGAGGGGGAAAACAAATGAAAAAAACAGTCCATGTCAGTCAAACGTATCCACGTCTCACGGTGTATTCAGAAGAAGATTATCGCGAAAGAAGCAGAGTATATCGTGGTAACACGGGTCTCCGTAATCTGGATAACATTCTGGGTGGGGTAGAGAGCCTGCGTTTCTTCTCGACAAGCTCGAATGCAACGCTGGTTGTGTTTACGAGACCTAACTTTCAAGGCGGATTCCGCGTCTTTCGCGGGAACACCAACTTGAGAGATTTGGATGATCTGATTCGTGGCAATGATGTGGAATCTTTGATTTCCACCAATCAACGGCTTACTTTGGCCGAAATTCGTGCGATTCGCAGTAATCGCAGCCTGCCAAGTGGCTACAACCTCGTTTAAGGATTAAACCTCTTCAGTATTCAGGTGCCGGAAAAAAGAAAGAGCTGTTTCGAATTGTGTTCGCACAATATCGGATACAGCTCTTTTTTTGATTTGAGGAGTCATCTTAATCTCCACCGCCGCCGCTGTCGCCACCACCACTATCTCCACCACTGTCGTTGCTGCTTCCGCTATCATTGCTGTGATGATGATTAGATTCCGAAAAAGAATCACCATCATGATGCTTATGATCGTGTGTGTGTTTGGAATGTTGAGTATTGGAGTCATCATTGGTGGTAATGACCGGGTACGCCGGAGATGAGTCGGTGTAACCGTTGTTACGCCGCACACGATGTCTGCCTTTTTTGGCAGAATGTCGTTTGGGTTCGTCGCGAACAATGAGCCAGATGACCACGATAAGGAAGAGGAGCACAACCCCGATCTCAACTAGCCAATCCATAGGTGAATCAATCCTTTCTATCTATCTCTGCAGTATCTCTATAAGTTGAACGAATGATTTTACAATGAATCATTGTATGTTCAGAATCAAGTTTTATTTTATCGTAACACTGACCTGAATCCCATCCATTCTTCCTGATTCAGGAAAATAAGGGGTTGACGGGAATAGGAAGTGGTCTATATACTGTGTATAATGATATATACAGTAGATACAGTGAGCAAGGAGTTCCAATGACAGATGGAAAGGCAGGCAATGATATGAGCGCATGGAAGCAGGCGTGGTGGTTGACCCGCAGTGAGATGAAAAAGGATAAGCTCCAGTGGCTGTGGACTGCAATTTTTATGATATACACGGGTGGCATGAGTGGTGTGATGTTATTAGGACAACAGAAGACCGATTTCATTAATCCTGTTGTAGATACTTTCTTTTTGATCATGGTGCCATTTCAGGGATTCGTGTTCAGCAGACGATCTTTCCGTTACATACAGGAGGATTCCTATACACAGATGTTGGCCTACTATCGCAGACTTCCTATTCCAAACGAGACAGTGATGTGGTCGAGACTTCAGCAGTCTCTGATGGCGTTTACGTATAATGGTATCTTTTTCTATGGATCACTGTACGTTGTCGGGCTGCAAGAGGAAGGGTTCCGGTGGGATCAGTACCTGGCCTTTGGTATAACTTGTACAGGTTACGGACTTCTCATGACAGGTTTATATATTTACGGAGAGTTTTTGCACAGTGGTAAAAAATATTTGCTTCTCAGTTCGCTGTTCTTGCCGCTTACAATCATCATATCCTTGCTGATTCGAACGTCGGGCCGTTACGGTTTTTCGATTGTAATTGATATGAGTAAATCATGGGGGTTGCTCTCCCCGATTATGTGGGTGGCTTTGGTGGCTGGCATAGCAGGATTATGGCTTTTCAGTCGGTTGACGCTGAAGAAACTTTCCACTCGGGATTTGAGTTAACGGTATGAGGGATGAACGCAAAAATGAATATAGGATGAAACCGGCACGAACAGGTAACAGACTGGAGTGTACCGGAGGGCGAGGTGCAAGATGTGAAAATACCCATTCAAATTAATGAAAATAGCGCTGAACCTTTATACCACCAAATTGAAAATCAGTTAAGATCGTTAATTGTTACGGGTCAGTTGGGGGAGGGGACACATTTACCGTCCATTCGCGAATTCGCCGGATCACTGAATTGCAGTGTTATAACGGTTAGACGGGTCTATCAGGATCTGGAGAATGAAGGTCTGCTTCGTACGAAGCAGGGGACAGGTACATTTGTGGCCCAGGTAGAAGCTGGCGACAGAGAACATTATCGATTGAAGGCCGCGCAGGAAGCAATGCAGGCAGCGGTGCAGTCCGGAAAATCGGTAGGATGTACGGAAGAAGAACTGGAGAGTCTGTTCCGGGAAGTCCTGAGGGCTGTTTACTCGAATTGAGGGAGTGATTCATACATGGAACCTATCGCAGTTCAGTTGAACGGCGTATCCAAAATGCGAAAACGCAGAGTTATTGGCCCGATCGATCTGACCATCCCGGAAGGGTATGTAGTTGCTATTCTCGGTCATAACGGTTCAGGTAAAAGCACACTTCTTAACATGTTACAACAAGTGGTACTGCCTGATGCAGGGCAGATTATATGGTTTGGGAAGGAACATGAGGGGCCTCTTCCAATTGAACTGAGACAACAGATCGGTTTTGTGGCTGACAACGCTGGGCTCGAAGAGAACCGGATTACTGCACAGGAAGCAGCTGATTTTCGGGCCTACTGGTACCCGCGTTGGGATATGAAGTTGTTCAACCAACTGATTCACGATATGGAAGTACCTGTTGATGTGAAGCTGAACAAGATGTCCAAGGGAGAACGACGGAAATTTGAGATCGCTGCTGCAATCGCAGCTCGCCCAAAACTATTGCTTTTGGATGAGCCTTCATCAGGACTGGACCCCTTTGCCTGGAAAGTGATGGTCGAGCAGTTCCGTACTTTCATGGCTGAGGGCGACACCACGATTCTGATTGCCACACATATTGCGGATGAAGTCAAAAGGCTCGCAGATTACATCGTATTGATGCACCGTGGTCAGTCCCTGGGGATGGCCGAGAAAGATATGGTGCTCGATCAGTGGAAAGAAGTCTGGTATGAAGGAGATTTACGACCAGAGAGTATCCCTGGGGTTGTGGAATCTTCTTCTGAAGAGAGAGGACTGGTTCGCGTCATAACAACCCGGGTCAGCGAAGCGCAGGAAAGGCTGGAGCTGGCAAATAACCGGGTATTGAAGATCCGTAACTTGGAATTGGATGAAGTCTTGGCATTCTGGATTGCCGGGTATGCACCCGTACAGTGGAAATAACCGAAGGGAGACGATAAATGATGAACCGATTGGAATTGAAGCAGGTAGTTAAGCAATACGCAGACAAAACGGCAGTTAATGGTGTGACCCTTAATGTGAAAGAAGGGGAGATTTACGGTCTGCTCGGAGCCAACGGTGCTGGTAAAACAACAACGATGCGTATGGTGCTTGGGTTGATCCACCCGGATGGCGGAAATATCCAGTACAACGGCAAACCCTATAGCACAGAATTGCAGCAGATTATGGGATATCTACCAGAAGAGCGCGGTTTGTACCCAAAGGTAAAGGTCAGTGAACAGATCAACTATCTGGCCCGTCTGCGCGGCATGAATGGAAAGGATGCGGATCAGAGCCTGAAGTATTGGTTGGATCGATTCGAAGTGCCGGAGTATTACGACAAAAAGATTGAGGAACTATCCAAAGGGAATCAGCAAAAGATGGGCTTTATTGCCGCAGTGGTGCACAGACCACAAATTCTCATTCTGGATGAAGCCTTTAGCGGACTCGATCCGGTCAACGTGGAATTACTGAAATCCACGGTGAAGGAGTTGCGTGACGAAGGCACAGCCATTTTGTTCTCGACACACCGCATGGAGCACGTTGAAGAATTATGTCGTCAGATCACAATTCTGCATCGCTCCAATACCGTTGTGCAAGGAGAGATTAAAGAGATCAAGAGCCGTTATCCACGTGAGCATGTATTTCTGAGCACCACAGGTAATGTGGGTGGTCTGGAACAGCTGCCGGGTGTGAAAAAGGTAGAGCAAAATGAGCGTGGATACCTGATCCATATTGGTCAGATGGAAGCAGCTCAGGAAATTCTGAGAGTAGCCATGGCTCAGACGACCGTTGAACATTTTGAAATCAAGGAACCAACGCTTAACCAAATCTTTATTCGTGAGGTAGGTGAGTCGAATGAATAAAATGGGGACAATTATCGGATTTACGTTCAAAAACAAAGTAAAAACGAAGTCTTTCATGGTAACGACTATTGTACTTGCACTTTTAATTACGATTGGACTCAATATTCCATATTTCATTACCTTATTTAATGGTGGTCCCATCGGTGGAGGCTCGAGCACGAATCCGGTGAATATCGGTCTGCTGAGCACGGGACAAACGGAGGTAGCTGAGAAGCTGGAGACATACTCCTCCGCACAAGGTAACCAGACGTATCGTTTTGTTAACGATGCAAATAAAGATGAAGCAGCCCTCAAAGCCGATGTGGAGTCGGAGGTTTTGGATGGATACCTGAAGTTTGAACCTGTTGCGGGGCAAGATTTCCCACAGCCGGTCTTATATTCAAGCGATGATATCTCCCCGCAGGTTATAGCACCCATTGAAGCTGCGCTGCAAATTGTGAAGCTGGATGTCGTGGTGAAGGATACACTCACGGCGGAACAAAAACAGCTCATCAGTACGCCAGTAAAACTGACAGAGCAAAGCCTGGATTCTGGCCAAAGCGGAGCTGCTGCGGAGTCGGAAGGTACCATGAGTGGCATCAACTACATTGTGGTATACCTGCTGATTATCCTGTTGTTCACATCAACGATGATGACAGGTAATATGATTGCTTCCGAGATTACGGCCGAGAAGAGCTCTCGTATCATGGAGATTTTGATTACGAGTGTATCCCCGCTCAGTCAGATGTTTGGTAAAATCATCGGTATTTTCATGGTAGGTTTGCTGCAAATCGGTATTTTCGGTGCAGTAGTTGCCGGCAATATGCTGTTACCGCATAACCGTGATGTATTGAGCGATTTCAATATGAATCTGAGTGATGTGAACATCGCAGTCATTGTATATGGACTTATCTTCTACATTCTGGGTTACTTCCTGTATGCGGTGATGTTTGCGGCCATTGGTTCTATGGTGAGTCGGACAGAAGAACTGGGTCAGGCCGTGCTGCCGATTACGATGTTGTCCCTGGTTTCCTTCTATATCGCAATCTTCAGTATTGCTACACCGAACATCTTGTTGTTGAAAGTAGCAAGCTTCATTCCGTTCACATCGCCAACGGCAATTCTGGTACGGATTGGGGCAGGCGTTGCACCAACCTGGCAGATCTGGACGTCCCTGGCCATTCTCGTTGTATCGATTATGATCTTCGGCTGGCTGGCAGCGAAAATCTATCGTACAGGTGTGCTGATGTATGGTAAACGCCCAACGTTTAAGGAATTGTTCAAAGCGATGAAGGCTTATAAGATCTGATCCAATTGAATAGGAGCAGGTGCTGCACTCAAGAAAGTCGGTGTGGCACCCATCTCTAACTTCTCTTCTAGTGAACATATCTTTTCATTATTTCATTCTTAAGGAGAATACATAATATGAAAAACTGGAAACGCATGCTCTTGTCTCTGACGATCTCGGTAGGTTTGCTCGCATCCGCAGTACCGGCTATGGCCTCTCCGCAAGAGACATCGGTAAAGTTGAATGAACAAACGGTTGAATACACGGTGGGTGCACCGATTAACAATAAAGGAACAACACTTGTGCCGCTTCGCTCCACGCTGGACGCAATGGACGTGAAGCTGACGACAGCAACCGATGATACAATTACAGCTGTCGTTAACGGCAAAACGATTACTTTGAAGAGCAAGCTTACGCGTATTAATGGCGTAACATATGCGCCGATTCGCATTGTCGGGGATGCCGCAGGTTATGAAGTTCGCTGGGATGCTGCTACACGCACAGTGCTGCTAGTTTCCAAAGGTGGCGAAACAGAAACTGTTCAAACCGGTGGACGTGGCTTCATGTGGGAAGTCGAAAGCAACGGCAACACCGTGTACCTGGTAGGTTCTATGCATATTGCGGATGAAAGCTTTTATCCATTGCGTAAGGAGTTTGAAGAAGCCTTTGCCGAGGCGGATTACCTAGGCGTAGAGATCGATATCAGCAAAGCGGCTGAAGAAGCGCAGCAGAAGATTGTTCTGGATCTGGGCTCGTATCAGGATGGCACAACACTGAAAGATCACATTTCCAGCGAGACGTATACTCAACTGGGCAATATTTTGAAGCAAAGTGGATTGGAGCCGAATGCACTGGATACCTTTAAGCCTTGGGTAGTAGAGAGCACATTAGCCAGTCTCAAGTCTATGAAAGCGGGCTATGAAGCTTCTGCGGGGGTTGATCTGTACTTCATACAGAAGGCAATTGAGCGCAAACTTCCGGTGATCGAGTTGGAATCTTATGAATCTCAATTGGGAATGTTCAATGACTTCTCTAAGGAGCTGCAAGAGAAAACATTGAAAGCGACTTTGGACAATTTCGATGTGTTGGATGACAGCGTGAATCAAATGGCCGAAATGTGGAAGACAGGGAATGACGAGCAACTACTGGAGCTGACGAACAGCTTCTCTGATGATGAAGAATACAACAAAGCAATGCTGATCGACCGTAATGTGGGAATGGCTGATAAGATCGATGGTTACCTGAAAAACGGCAAGGGTGAAGAGTACTTCATCGTGGTAGGTGCAGCGCACTACTTGGGCGATCATGGGATCGTGAAGTTGCTGAAAGATAAAGGATATACAGTGATACGAAAATAAAAGAATCAAAGCCCTTTTATGAGAGCCTGGTATTCTTCTCACATGGTAGACAATAGTGAGAAAAGAGATTAAATCCCCTCAAGCACTGGAAGCTTGAGGGGATTTTTGTATGCCTGCGAAGAAGCAAGTAGTCATCCATACGTGAGTGAATGAAGGCTTGATATTAATTAGGGTAAGAAACCCCCGTGCATTGATTTCCGTTTTTTTTACTGGCAAATGTCGAATCAGGACTTTAGATTCAATCTCAGAGATATCTATTTACAAATATTAGAAGAGCAATTAAAATAAATGTAAGCGTTTNGAATCAGGACTTTAGATTCAATCTCAGAGATATCTATTTACAAATATTAGAAGAGCAATTAAAATAAATGTAAGCGTTTTAAAAGTTAAAGCGCTTTAACTTTTAGGTGGAGGTGATTGTGTCTCGCAAGGCCAATAATGAATCGTGGTTTCTCCATCAAGATGCTAAACTGAATTTTCGGCTTAAAGGTTATGTCATGGATCAAGACCCATTTGGATCTAAAAGGAGCGTAAATTTATGAGAAAAAACAGGGGATTTTCGGTTAGCAGCAAGGCTGTTATGATGTGTTGTCTCGCTTTTCTTCTGATTCCAGCGGGCTTTGCTTTCGCAGCTCCAAACAAGCCGTTCCCGCAGCACACGACATATACCAGCGGCTCGATCAAGCCTAATCATGTTACGCAAAGTGCGATGGACAGCTCCGTTAAAGCGAAATGGGACAGCTGGAAATCAGCTTATCTGAAAACGGCGGGCACGGGCAAATATTATGTGAAATATCAGTCCAACGGGGATACTGTATCTGAGGCACATGGGTACGGAATGCTGGCAACGGTTCTAATGGCCGGTTATGACGGCAATGCACAGGCCTATTTCGACGGACTTTATCAATATTATAAAGCTCATCCGAGCGCCAACAATTCGAAACTGATGGCTTGGAAACAAAACAGCAGCTTCCAGAACATTGAAGGTGCTGACTCGGCCACGGATGGAGACATGGACATTGCTTATTCGCTCCTGCTTGCGGACAAGCAGTGGGGTAGCAGCGGCAGTATCAACTATCTTCAGGCCGGCAAGGACATCATCAATGCCATCATGCAAAGTGACGTGAATCAGTCCCAATGGACGCTGCGTCTTGGCGATTGGGCAACGGACAACACCTTCAAAAATGCTACCCGTCCATCGGACTTTATGCTGAATCACTTGAAGGCGTTCCAGACAGCAACGGGTGATGCCAAATGGGCGAACGTGATCGACAAAACCTATACCATTATCAACTCCTTATACAACGGGTACAGCTCATCAACCGGATTGCTTCCAGACTTCGTCGTTCTGTCTGGCTCGACATACAAGCCTGCTTCAGCCAATTTTCTAGAAGGGGCGAACGATGGCAGCTACGATTACAACTCATGTCGTACGCCTTGGCGGATTGCAACGGATTACCTGATGACTGGTGACAGCCGGGCACTCAATCAGCTCAATCAAATGAATAGCTGGATCTCAGCCAAAGTAAGCGGTAACCCTAGCAACGTAAAGGATGGTTATAAACTCAACGGCACGGTTACAGGTTCTGGCGGCAGCGGGGCGTTCTATGCACCGTTTGGTGTCAGCGCTATGACCTCGTCCGTGAATCAAAACTGGCTGAATTCCGTCTGGACCAAAACGGCCAGCAGCTCGAATGAAGGCTATTATGAAGACAGCATTAAGCTGTTCTCCATGATCGTGATGTCCGGCAACTGGTGGACATACTAAGCAACTCATCATCCGTTGGTTGCTCATATGCAAGCAGGCAGGGAAATTAGCTCCCTGCCTGCTTTTTAATATGGATGGAGCTAGCTAGGAGAATGATTTAATGATTGATTTGAGCAAGCGTTGTAGATGGGCAAATGCCTAGAAACGACAAACCGCCATACCTCAGGAAATCCTGGGATATGGCGGTTTCGTTTAATGTGAAATTACGTCGATAGGCGTTTTTCTAATGGTATCAGGACGAATGGATGATAGCCGAATTATGCATTAGCTGCAGATTCAGTAAAGAACTGCGGTAAATATTCCTTGTTGGCTTCGAGCATTTCATCCAGCATCTGAATCGCCACTTCGACCGAAGGGACCAAAGGATGATGGGCCAATGCCTGTATGGCCAATCCACGATCGCCGGTCACTGCAGCATCGATGGCGAGGCGCTCATAGGTTTTAACCGCATGGATCAGTCCAACTGCCATTGGAGGAACCTTGGTTAGCGGCAGGGGCAGGGGGCCGGTTTTGGTGACCACGCAGTTGACTTCAATACTGGCATCGTCTGGCAGGAAATCAATGATACCTTGGTTGGCTACGTTCAACGTCTGAATGTCATTCGTTCCGTTGTACAGTGAGCGCATCAGGTTTACGGCTGCTTCGGAATAGAAGGCGCCACCCCGCTGTTCCAACTGTTTCGGTTTATCTTTCAGGTCCGGGTCATTGTAAAGCTCGAACAGTTCTTCTTCGACGCGTTTAACCACTTCCGCACGGTTGCCGCCTGTTTGTAAAGATTCCAACTGCTCTTCGAGCATGGCATCAGTCATATAGAAGTATTTTAAATAGTAGGAAGGTAGGGCATGCAGGGATTGCAAGAATTCCGGATTCCACTCCCGTGCAGGTACGTTCTTCGCGCTGTAACCGGCTGTATCAGCCAGCATGTCGTCCAGTTTGTCTTCTCCGTTCACATCAATACGCGTAATCCAGTGGAGATGGTTCAGGCCAACAAACTCGGCATAGATGCGGTCCGCTTCTACGCCGTATTTGGCCGAGGTCTGCTTGATTAGGCCGATTGGTGCATTACAGAGACCAATGCTTTTAACGTTGGAATACTTCAGAATGGCTTCCGTGACCATACCCGCCGGATTCGTAAAGTTCAGAAGCCAGGCATTAGGAGCGAGTTCTTCAATATCACGACAGATATCAAGCAGGACCGGAATCGTCCGCAGCGCCTTCATCATGCCTCCGGGTCCGGTGGTTTCCTGACCGATCACACCGTATTTCAGGGGGATGGATTCATCGCGGCCACGGGCGTCAAGCATGCCGACACGCATTTGAGTGCTGACGAAGTCCGCACCCTTGATGGCTTCGCGGCGGTCGAACGTCAAATGTACTTCAATCGGCAGACCCGATTTCTCCACCATACGTTTGGCCAAGTTGCCGACAATATTTAGTTTGCGTTCTCCAGGCTCAATATCTACCAACCACAGCTCTCGTACAGGAAGCTCGGCATGATGGAGGATGAACCCCTCAACAAGCTCCGGAGTATAGGAAGATCCACCACCGATTACCGCTATTTTTAGCCCTTGTTCATATGCCATTTTGCACACTCCAGTCTTTTAAGAATTTTTTATGATGACAGTGTTTATAGACGTTTATCTTGTTGTTTGCTTGATATGTTCGAAGTCACGGAAGGCCCTCATTTTGTCATATACATCCTGGCTTACCGCATGTCCGGCCGCATCCATAGCAGACCATAAGGCACCGACAACAGGCTCGGTTGCCAAAGTTACAATGGTCGCATTCGGAGCGACGGTTGCAACAGTCTGTTCAATTTTGCTGTGAATCCATCCGCGATCTCCCCTTGTTAGCAGACTTCCTGCTAGTATAACGTCAAAGGCGTCCTTTTCCATTCCAAGTTTATGAATCACCGCAGCCGCTGATTTGCCAAGCTCTACGCCTTGACGGTTCAGGATTTCCAGAGCTACAGCATCGTCCTCTGCGGCGGCTTCAAACAGCAGCTTCGCTGCATGGACAGGCACATGCTTGCCATGATCCTGAAAGTCATCGAACATGTCGCTGACACTGTTATACCCAAGAAAGTTCAACAGCAGGGGAGTCAGGAGCGTTGGCCGCTCACGGCCGTCCCAAGAACGGATGACAGAGCGGAACACCTCAATATTGAGGGAACCGCCACCGCCGAAATCGCCATACATATAATCAAAACCACCGACCTGCACATGTTCTCCTGCCGGATTACGGCCTGCAGAGTTGGTGCCTGTGCCGCAGATCAGTGCGACCCCGTAAGGTCGTTTCGTGCCTGCGCGCAGGCTGATCATGGTGTCACAGTTAATCGAGTAATTCTGGGTGAATCCGATTCCCTGAACTAGAGGGTGCAGGATTCGGTAGTCTACTTCCCGATCTGCTCCTGCAAGTCCGAAATAGGTATGCGAGATTTCATGAATCCGCAGTCCTGCCTCGTTCAGAGCTCCTTCTGCAGCTTCCCGTATGCTTTGTGCGGCCAAGGCGTGGTCAATCTGGTGATTGCCGTTGCCGCCCACGCCTTTGCCAAGCACATTGCCGAAGTCATCGGTCAGCAGGGCGTATGTTTTTGTTCCTCCCCCATCGATTCCCAAGTAGTAAGCCAATGGTCGTCACTCCTATATATAAGGTTATATTTTTTATCCGGTCGTACCTTTTGTTGGTGATCCAGTAGATTCTCGCACGATGAGTTCAGGATCGATCCTTACATTAGCCCCGCGTTTCATCGTACCGTCCATGCGTTTCAGCAGCATATCGGCAGCGGCAACCCCAATGCGGTCGGCAGGCTGCCGGACCGTTGTCAGATGGGGGTGCAATTTGGATGAAATATACTGATCGTCATAGCCGACGATAGCTACCTGTTCAGGCACCTTGATGCCTTCTTCCATGAGGGCGTTCACGACCCCAAGCGCGATATGGTCATCGCCCGCGAACACCGCGGAAGGAAGGCGTCCCTCGCGCAGCCATTTGCGGCAGATGTCATAACCAAAATCGATTTCGAAATCGCCCGTAGTCATTTCAAACGGAGCCAGATTTTTTTCCTTTAGTGCCTGCAGGAAACCGCTGCGACGCTCTCTCGTACTGCGGAACATGTTTTGTCCGCTTAAGTGCGCGATGGAGGTATGGCCGAGATCAAGCAGATGCTTCGTAGCAGCATAGCCACCTTTGTAGTTGTCGATCGTTACCGAAAAAGTATCATTCTCCGGCTTTTGATTGTCGATGAGGACATAAGGAATATTGCGCCGCTTCAGTTCCACGATGTAGTTATCCTCTTCCATCGGCGAGAGCAGAATAAGTCCGTCTACCCGGTCCTCCTGGATCAGGTAATGGGTTTCATCGGAGCCGATGCCGGTAGAGACCGAAACGGCAAGAAAATAGCCGTGAAGTGCAAGCACTTCGTTCAGCTCTTTAACGACGGTATCAAAGAAGGAATCCTGAAGAGTGGTCATGATCAAGCCGACGATTCCTGTCTTACCGCGGGCTAAACTCCGCGCAGCAGCGTTGGGATGGTAATCGAGCTCCTTGATAGCCTCCAGAACCTTTTGCCTATTTTTCTCTCGTACGGATTCGGCACCGTTTAAGACGCGAGAGACCGTTACGACGGAGAGCCCTGATTTCTTTGCAACATCAAATATACTAACCTTCATTGTTTATTCTCCTTGCGGCAGATTTTCCGTACTTTATATTGACTTAACATTAGTATACATGTACGGAGGCTTAGCCGCGAAGCTAATTTGATAGATGCACCGCCCCTTGCGGGACGGCACAATGTTTAGCGTTAACGTTTGATAATTTCCATGACCTTTTTCTGAATCGTCGGCATTACTTCTTCAACGGTACTGTGTCCGGTATCGATCGGCTGCATCTCGTTGATGAACATGTCGTTGATTTGAGAATAGTGGGTGATCAGGTGGTTGTAGGATTCAAATCCGTATTCCACAGCGCCTTCGTAAACCTTCTTCACATCTGCCGCATCGATACCATCAAAATGCTTGTAATAGGTTTCGGCTGCCTTCGTATTTACAGGAGGGTTACCACCGCTCAGGTCGATGGATTTTTCCTGAATTTCGTCGCTGACGAGATACTTGATCCATTCAAAAGCTTCCTTCGGATGTTTGGAGCCCTTTAGAATCAAGAGTGGATCGACGAAAAGCACGCTGCGGACCTTGTCATTGCCGCCGGCAGGCACTGCGGCTACGCCAACCTTGAAAGGGAAGTCATTGGAGCCCGCAAGGCTCCATGAGCCGCTGACGGTCATACCGACCTTGCCGGTTACGAACGCATCGCCGTTTTGGCCCGCTACGCTTTTGCTCCATTCCGTTGTCGGAGACACTTTATCTTTTAAGATCAGGTTGAACAGCTTGTTATAGGCTGCGATGACTTCAGGCGAATCGAAATGAGTCTCAGATGGTACGCCGCCGTTGGTCCAGGTATCCTGGGAGTAGGGTTCGGCTCCGAAATAGAGCGGGCGCATATCGCGCTCGGACCATGTGAAGTCAACGCCATATTGAGTTTTGGCAATATCATTGGATACATGCGTCATTTTCTTCGCGTCTTCGACCATTTTGTCAAACGTCCAGCTCTTGTCCTCGTAATCGCTTGGAGGGTAAGGAACATTGGCAGCGTCGAACATGTCTTTGTTGTAGAGCATCAGAGAGACGTACATGTTGACCGGAATACCGTAGACTTGGTCTTTGACGGTGTAGATTTTCATAAGATCATCCGGGATGTTGTAGTCGGACGCTTTAAATCCGTCTTCCTTAATAATGTCGTTCATGTCGAGCAGCATGTCTTTGTTGTAATACTCTGCAAAACCGCCGTATCCATAATGGCTTGTGACGTCAGGCGATTTGCCCCCGGCAATCAGTGTTTGGAGTTTACTGTCGAATTGCTCGTAAGGAGCTTTCTCGACTTTTACCTTAATATTTGGATGTTGGGCTTCAAAATCCGGAACGAGCTTTTCGATAAAGGTGCGATCCTCGGAATCGATGGTGTAGTGCGTTATGGTTACTTGCCCACCTGAGTTAGCGCTATCGCCATCGTTACCAGGTACGACATCTCCTGCTGATTTACCGCCACTACAGCCGGACAATGCCAATACGACGAGCATGCTGGTCGCAAGCAAAAGTGTAAAAGACTTTTTGATCCTTATCGTTTTCATGAGCTACAGTCCCCCATATATTCAAGTTTTTTTGCCGCCCCTGCGACGGAGTCTTTACTTGATGCCTGTAAGTACAATTCCTTCTACAAACCGCTTCTGGGCTATCGCAAACAGAGTCACGATCGGCAGCATGGCGAGCACGGAGGCAACCATGAGCAGATGCCACGGCGGAATTCGGAAACGCGAAGATGTGAAGGAAGACATACCGACCGGAAGCGTAAACTTATCCGATGAGCTTAAATAGAGTACAGGTGTCAAAAGATCGTTCCAGCTGTAGATGAAGGCAAAGATCGCAACGGTTGCAAGTGCCGGACCGGATAGAGGCAAAGCGATCTGTCGCCACATCCGGAACTCGCTGCAGCCATCGATGCGTCCGGCGTCAAACAGCTCATCCGGCAGCGTGGAGAAGAACTGTCGCAGCAAAAAGATGTTGTATGCCGAACCGAAAAACGCAGGGACAATCAGCGGCAGGAAAGTATCGATCCAGTTCAGCTTGGAAAAGAGAATGAACTGTGGGATCATAATCGCTGGATATGGAAGCATCATGGTGCTGAGCATGAGCATGAACCAGAGGTTGCTGCCTTTGCCCCGATATCTGGCGAAACCATAGCCTGCAAGAGCCGACGAAAACAGGGTGCCCACAACGGTCAAAATGCCGATAATGAGACTGTTCATATACATTTGACCGAAGTTAAGCGTGTCGAAAATTTCTCTGTAGTTACTCCACTGCCAGGACTCCGGCAGAAAGGTCGGAGGAAACGTCAGCAGTTCCTTCTTCGATTTCAGTGAGGTCGAGACCATGAAAAACAAAGGGAGGAGCATGAGAAAGGTGGTGACCACCAGGGCAATGAAGCTGGCAATGCTAACCGGGTCGATTTTGCGCCGGCGTTTATTCACAGAAGGTGAAGCCCCTGGTCCGGCAGTCGGAATCGTACTCATTTGCGTCCGCCTCCTTCATAGTGAACATAACGGTTCGAGAGTTTAATAATGAGCGCCGTAAACGCCATGACGACGATCAACAGCACCCAAGCGAGTGCCGAGGAGTAGCCTGCCCTGTATTCCTTGAAGGCGCTGGTGTACAGGTTGTAAACATAGAACCAGGTCGAGTAGTTTGGACCCCCTTGGGTCATTACATAAGCCTGTGTAAATACCTGGAAGGAATCAATGACGCCCATAATCAGCTGGAACAAAAGTACCGGTGAAATCATGGGAAGCGTCACGTTCAGGAAAATGCGGAAGCGTCCCGCACCGTCAAGCCTGGCGGCTTCCACGAGGCTTGAAGGAACGCCCTGAAGTCCCGCAAGGAACAGAATCATGCCTGAGCCCACCGTCCAGAAGGACATAATCATCAGAGCGTAAAGCGCATAATCGGGGCTCATGAGCCAGGCTGGGCCGCTAATGCCGAACCAGGACAGCACGTAATTGAACAGACCGATCGATGGGTTGAAAATCCAGTACCACAGCAAGGACATGGCAACGCCGGATACCATGCTCGGAAAATACATGGCCGTGCGGAAAAATCCGCGGAACGGTATTTTCGCATTGAGCAGGAGAGCAAATCCAAGTGCCAGCAGCAGCTGGATCGGTACACTGATAAAGGTATAGCGCACCGTTACGACAACAGATTTCCAAAACAGGTCATTTTGAAACATTTCTTTGTAATTCGCGAGTCCGACATATTTCGGCGGGTGGATAATGTCATAGTCCGTGAAGCTGTAATAAAGGGATGACAGAATCGGATACAAGGCAAACACGAAGAAACCGATAAGCCATGGAGAGATGAAGAGGTACATGTAAAATGTCTGCCGCCGGCTTTCGCGATGGGTCACATAAACACCAACCTTTCTAAATGATATAAAGTTATAACGCTTTAACTTTCAGAGTTAAGTTCCCCCGTAATAAAAAGGTTTCATATGATGTTATGTAGTTGAAAGTTAAAGTGCTTTAACTTTATTATCCGGACTGATGAGATTATCATAGTGGATGGTTTCTCAATTATCAACCCTTTTTTTGGATGTTTGTAAGCGCTACCTTCGTTGAAGCTTCGTAAGTTTTGTCAAAACGCCTCGCAAAAGGCTGATATAGATAGGTTTGGGTGGATATTCCAGCCATCCGAAATTCAAAAATTTCTTGGAAGAAATTTTCACGAAAGGACTTGGTGGCTTTGTTCGAAAAACTAGAAATGGCCTGCAGCCAATCATTCAGCAACCTTTCAGTTGATTTTAACGTTCCTTTCGTCTGGATTGGGTATAGTGGAACCAAGAAAGAGGAGGAGATCAACAATGAATATTTCTTCAGCATCAAGTTCTACGACATCCTACATATCCACATCTTCATCGAGTTCAAACAGCACAAGCGAGTTGGAGAAACAAAAGACGAAGCTAGAGGCCGAATTGGAGAAAGTGCAATCCACTAAGGACGATGATAAAACCAAGGAGACCAAAACGAAGCAGCTGCAGCAGCAAATCAAGCAAATCGAAGCTCAAATCTCGCAGCAAAGCTCCCAGAGCAGCGGGGCAACCGCCACCAAAGAAGCACCGCCAGCCAAACCGCCAACCAATGGCATACAAGCAGCGTCCCCGCAAGAAATTGCAAATGCAACGACGGACAGCAACGGTCGTTTTGATATACGAGTATAAGAGGGAATACAGAACTTAATATAAAACTATATATTAAACCAACGAGCTAATCGATAAGTTATAGCTGATTAGCTTAACCCAAAAGCCCTGCCTGATCTCTATAGATCAAGCAGGGCTTTTGGTTTTTACATGTACATGCTTTATTCAAGCGTTAAACTGTTTATCCGTTCAGAGATGGCTCTTTTTTTATAATACATGCCGATAGTCACCAGAACTACCATCTCAGATAGCGGAACGGCAAGCCATACGCCAGTAACACCTAAGAATGAAGGGAGGATCGCAATCAGAGCAACCATAATAATCATCTCGCGTGCAGCTGTAATCCAAATGGCCATTTTGGCATTTCCGACAGATTGGAAGTACGTACTCATGACAAAGTTAATACCCATGAACAAGTATGCAAAAGTAAATATTCGCAGACCGTACACGGCGTTATCCGTCACGCTGGCACTGAAGTTCCCGAAGATTTGCACAAAATAAGGTGCGCCTAGTTGTACAACGAGTAACAGCAGGACCCCACATGCCAGAGCCGTTCTGGAGGCTAAACGAATGGTCTGTTTTTCCCGATCTATCTGTTTGGCTCCGTGATAATAACTGACCAAAGGTTGGGCAGCGGAGGCCAGACCGAGGAATGCCAGGAGAACAACACCATGAATATAGTTCAAGACTGTAAAGGATGCTACGCCATCCGTGCCCGCAATCCGATCCAGTGAAATGTTGTGAGAGATGGAGAAGACGGACATGCCCAGTTCAGCCAGGAAGCTGGGGAAACCAATGAGTACAATGGAAGCCAGCAGTTTGGAATTCCAGTTGAAACGGGTAAATTTAAGATTATTATTTTTTCTGAAAAAGTGAGTTAGCAACACAAGAAGCGCCAGAGATGCCGATACAATTGTACCCATCGCAACGCCACGTACGCCCCATTCGAGCACGTATAACGTTATATAGTTGAGCACAATATTGGCTACTGCAAACGTAATCTGAGCATACATGGATGTATTGGGATTTCCGTCGTTACGAACAAAAATCGTGAGTGCATTCTCAATGGTGAAGACAAAACCGAACAACAGCATAATGTTCATATAGTCCGCAGCAAACGGGAATGTTTCAGGATTGGCACCAAGGGCAAAGACAAGCTTATCTCTGAAAGTATATGCCGTATATCCAATAACCATTGTAATCAGCAAAATGATCGTAATGGATTTGGTGAAGAGTTGTCTCGCTGTCGTGAGATCCTTCTTACCCATATAAGTGGAATACAAGGTTGCCCCGCCCATTCCAATCCATAGCGACATGGCTACAAAAAGCGTATAGACAGGAGAAGCAATTCCGATTCCGGCTAGCGCTGTAGAACCTAGTTTGTGTCCAACCATAATGCCATCGATAATAAAGTTGAAAGCGATAACGAGCATCCCTAATATGGAAGGCACGAGGTAGCTTACAAATGCCTTACCTACAGATTGCCTTTCTAATGGATGCGTCCAATTTGTGTTCATGATGACCTCCGTTAGTATACTGAATGTTCGTTCTATATATTGTTATACTGAACGTTCGTTCTGTATAATAACATGCCGAGAATTTGGTTGGCAACTTTTCCAAAAGATGACCGTTTATATGGTAGAGTTAATAGAGCATCTTTTTTGATACGGGAGGGAATCTCTTTATGAAGCAAAACAAATACGATGAAGCCGAGTTTTTCGGCAATTACAGTCAGATGGCCCGATCAACCCAAGGGCTGGATGCTGCTGGCGAGTGGCATGAACTGCAAACGATGCTGCCTGAATTAAAGGGTAAAAACGTACTGGATCTGGGGTGCGGCTTTGGTTGGCACTGTCGATATGCACGTGAGCAACAGGCGAGTTCTGTGGTTGGCGTGGATTTGTCTGAAAATATGTTGCAACGGGCACGCGAGATGACGGATGATCCTCATATCGAGTACCAGCGTATGGCGATTGAGGATATTGATTTTGCACCCGGACAATTTGATGTGGTGATCAGCTCACTGGCTTTGCACTATATCGAGCGTCTGGATCAGGTATACGCCAAAATCAATGCATGTCTCGTCCAAGGAGGTACGTTTGTCTTGTCTGCAGAACATCCCATTTTCACGGCACGGGCGGAGCAGGACTGGCATTATGGACCTCAGGGTGAAATACTGCATTGGCCTGTGGATCATTATCAAGAGGAAGGGCAGCGGGTAGCGAACTTTCTGAACCAGGACGTGGTGAAATATCATCGGACGATGGCGACTCATCTGAATGAATTGATTCAAGCTGGGTTTGTCGTTCAACAGGTAGCCGAGTCCAAACCATCCCCTGAGATGATGGAGCAGGTTCCAGGTATGCGAGACGAGAATCGTCGACCGATGTTTCTGATGATTGCCGCGGTTAAGGCTTGAGCAGCAGCTTCGGCATTAAATGAAAGTTTATAGGTTTTATACTCGATAGACCAGCGCGTTCAGTACATCTGGACCTTGCTGGTTTATTTTATTTTGCAGGAGAAGGGTAAGAAATAAACCGATTGGGAACCAAACCCGATGGGATGCAGTCTTATTAAGTGAGGTGAACATCAGTTGGACTATCAATATCTGGCACACGCTCAGACGATCGACAATTACACACTTAGCAGCATGATGGATGAGTACGGGAACGACGTATGGAACTACGCGTACTTTCTGACCAAAAGTACCGAGCAGGCAGATGAATTATCACAAGAGGTGTTTATCCGGGCTTATTCCGGTATCGCCCATTTTCGAGGAGAATGCTCATTGAAGACATGGCTGCTGACCATTACTAGGAACAC
Organism: Paenibacillus sp. LK1; assembly: GCF_002750415.1. Lineage (NCBI taxonomy): Bacteria > Bacillati > Bacillota > Bacilli > Caryophanales > Paenibacillaceae > Paenibacillus > Paenibacillus sp. LK1. Next base: position 111,563 of record NZ_PEII01000015.1, on the reverse strand, counting down.
GACATTTACATACCGGAAGTCCAGATTTTTTCGCAGCAGCTTATGGGGAGAGACACTGCCAATCCACACGGAACAGATGAATGCGAGCATGGGTGAGATGAAGCCTGAAAAATGGGTTCACCCCTCTGCCGAAGCCGAGGCAATCAGCAGGGAGCACGTTCATGAAATCTGGGATATCATCATGGCTTTGCCTGATAAATTCCGGGAATTGCTTTTGCTGCATATGAAGTACGAACTTACGACGAGTGAAATTGCGGAAATGCTGTGCATCAGCGCGGGAACGGCCAAATCGCGACTGTCCCGGGCGAGAGCCAAAGTACGGAAACAGTGGGAGGAGCGGAGCGAATGAAACATAAGGATGACGAATGGGAAAAAGTAGTCAGACAGGAGCCGTTTGCGGCGTCTCCTTTTACCGAGGAGCATAAGCAGAACGTACTTCGCCAGGTAGCCTGGCTTAAATCGGAATCTGCACAGGAAATGAGCGATGTTGGGGATAAGTCCGTCGAGCAAAAAAAACTGCCCAATCCACACAGACGTCGTTTTCGCTCCCGCAGAGCCGTTATGGCGTGCACGACGATTGCAGCCGTGGCAGCGGCGGTCATTCTCTGGAACGGACAAATTGTGGAGCCTGTGATTGAAACAGTGTATCCCACAGCAGCGCTGCAATATACGGATGATGCCGGCATGAGCCTGCTCACAGACAAGATGAAAAAGAATGTAGCTGTCACGATGCGAGACTATCTTGGCAAACAATTACGTATAACCAAAGTGCAGGACCTTCCTGTTTCTGGAAGAGTATATGTCGAGGCTGGAAAAGAAGGTGACGAAGAATATGCGTTGATCTGGCTTGATGAGGCAACAGGCAATCTACGTGAGGTACAGATGAGACGGGAGATGGCAGCTAATGAGCTGGAGCATCGTTATTTGCGTCAAGTACCGTCACTGCTTCAGAATATTGGTGGGGACCCTGCGCTCAAACCAGTATCAGCCAAGCGATATGTGGGAATGAAGCAGGGTGAATTGGAACCGAAATCGTATACTACTCTAATGTTAGAGAATGAAAAAAGCTATGGAGAGATTATTTGGTTGCAGGATGAAGCGATCTCTGTTTCCGGTGATCTCGATCTTAAACAAGTTTCTCAAACTGCTTTGGCGTATGCAGAGGATTCCATTGAGGCGTTATCTGGCAAAACTGCTCTCGATCTGAGGAGCATACACCGGACAAAAGATGATGAGAATGGTGAGGATACAATTACTTTTAATTTTGGAGATTATTATTTTGTACAAACAACTGAAGGCAAGTCTGGCTTAAGTTATTCCGTTATAGATGCGAAGTATTATGGAAAAGAAATAAATAATTTGGAAGAAATGGAGGCTTATCATAAGGAACTCTTTGAAATGAAAGAATCTATCCTTAGGGAAAAGGCAGCACCAATAATCAAGAAAATATTTAAAGTTGATCTTCAAGCATATAAACTCCATCGAAATACCGAAACCCCGGGAATCGTTACATTTGAACTGGAATCGACAGGGGATGTTTTTCAAGTTCGATATAATGAGGATGCTCGTATTACGATGATCACAAGGGATGCCAACCTCTAAGACTTGATTCCATATGGTACAATCAATTTAATAGATGATTGGAGCATAAGGAGCATAACGATGAAATATTTGGTGAGTTCATGTCTAGCTGGCGTAGCCTGCCGTTACAACGGAACAGCGAGTCTGGATGCAAAGATTCAGGAGCTTGTGGAGCAGGAACAGGCAAAGATGGTCTGTCCGGAGCTGCTTGGAGGATTTTCCACCCCGCGGGAGCCAGCTGAAATTATCGGCGGTACGGGCAAGGATGTGCTGTCAGGTACAGCCAAGGTGATTGAGAAGAGTGGCAAGGACGTCACGGATCTGTACATTAAAGGGGCCTATCAGACACTTGAATGGGCGCAAAAACTGGATGTCACCTGTGTAGTGCTCAAAGAATTCAGTCCTTCCTGCGGTACACAGATGATCTACGATGGGAATTTTGCTAACCACAAAGTCGTGGGCGAAGGGGTTACGTCTGCTTTGCTGCGGCAAGAGGGATTTACGGTTATCTCGGAAAATGAGTTCATGGAACAGCTCTAAATTGTTGTAATTTTAATTATCTCTGACATGAATCACAGGTAAGTCGCCTTGGAGAGCAGCAGGTCCATGGCGACTTGTTTTTTGTTATAATAGGGCATCATTAATCACTGAAAACCTTGTTAGATAACAAAAGTTACTTTTATGAACTAAGAAACATTATTGTGCGTACTTTTATATTTTGATTATAAAATCTAAAATAATACTCAGGTATTCAGGTTTAGACCATAAATTTGAACATAAACAAGAAAAGGATGTGCAGATCATATGGAATCCTCGGCAAAAGCCATTACGAAAGAAAATATTTTGAACGCTTACTATTTCCGGCATGCAACCAAACAGTTTGATGCTTCACGTATCATTTCGCCAGAAGATTTTGAGTTTATTCTAGAAACGGGACGGTTGTCGCCAAGCTCAATTGGTTTGGAACCTTGGAAATTTCTGATTGTGCAGAACACGGACTTGCGCAAGCGTCTGTCCGAAGTTTCTTCCGGGGCTCAGAAACAATTGGCGAAGGCCAGCCATTTTATTGTTATTTTGGCGCGGTCTGATGCGAGTTATAACTCGCCTTACGCGGAATATATGCTGAAAGAAATTAAGGGCATGCCAAATGACGTATTTGAGTTGACTCGTGAAGCTTATGGCAAATTTCAGAAGAACCAACGAATGCTTGAGAACCCGCGTACTTTATTTGACTGGGCGTCGAAACAGACTTATATCGCTCTCGGTAATATGATGACTGCGGCAGCGCTGATTGGTATCGATTCCTGCCCAATTGAAGGGTTTAGATATGAAGACGTACATCGTATTCTGGAAGAGGAAGGCCTGTTAGAGGATGGACTATGGGATGTATCCGTCATGGCAGCCTTTGGTTATAGGGCGGAAGATCCTCCACGTGAGAAATCCCGTCAGCCTTTGGATAAAATCACGCAGTGGATTGATTAAGCTTATCAGTCCATGCTCGAACAAGTAAAAGAAACGGTCAGCACCAAGTTCTAAACGTATTCACATGTATTTATTGGCAGGCCAGTTCGTTCGTCGAATCGGTCTGTTTGGTTTGCAAAATGAAAGAAAGGGGGTATAATCTTACCCATGGAACCTATACTCATATTCAAAGCATTATCCAACGAGACACGTCGACAGATTCTGTTGTGGCTCAAAAACCCAGAGCAACACTTTCCACCGCTGGAGTTATCCCAGCATCCGGATGCTGGAAAGAGCGGCATATGTGTTGGAACGATTCAGGTGAAGGCCGGACTGGCTCAATCCGTCATATCCAGCTATCTGCTGACCATGCTCAAAGCCGGGTTGCTGATCTCCGAGCGTAGGGGACAGTGGACGTATTATCGCCGCAACGAAGAAACCATTCGTCAATTTGCCGAGTACGTACAGCACGAGCTATAAGCCGGACGCCGAGACGGAAGCAAGAATGCAGGTGCAGGCGGGTATTCCGTCCGGATGTAAACGGCTTGAAGAGTAGCTCTGCCACATCATTTTTTGTGCTTTTACATCTATATATCTGGATATACAAAAATAAAAATATAATCACAGAGGAGAACTTTCTATTATGTCTACCGACAACACAGCTTCATCCCATAAAAAACATATTAACGACGTTAAATTGTCCATTCTGGATTTGGCTCCTGTCGTAGTAGGTGCAACGCCTGCGGATGCGCTTCGCAACAGTCTAGATCTTGCTCAGCACGCAGAGCGTTGGGGATATCACCGTTATTGGGTAGCGGAGCATCACAATATGCCGGGCATCGCATCTTCCGCGACCTCGGTTGTCATTGGTTACCTTGCAGGTGGAACGAAGACCATTCGTCTCGGTTCAGGCGGAATCATGCTGCCTAACCATGCGCCGCTTGTTATAGCCGAGCAGTTTGGTACACTGGAATCCCTATATCCAGGCCGTATTGACCTTGGGCTGGGCCGTGCACCGGGAAGTGACCGGCGTACGTCTCTTGCTTTGCGTAAGGATCTGAACAGTGGTGAAGATTTCCCTGAATTGCTGGCTGAGCTTAGAGCATTCTTCGATGCTTCTGCTACATCGTACCATGCACCTGTTCGTGCTGTACCGGGTGAAGGATTGAACATCCCGATTTACCTGCTCGGCTCCAGTGATTTCAGTGCTCGTCTCGCCGGACAGCTGGGATTGCCGTTTGCTTTTGCTAGCCATTTCTCACCGGATTACACCCGGATTGCACTTGAAACGTATCGGAGCAGCTTCCAGCCATCCGATCACTTGAAAGAACCCCATGTTATTGTGGGTGTAAATGCTGTCGTGGCGGATACCGACGAAGAAGCAGCATGGCTTGGTACAACGATGCAGCAGCAGTTCCTGAACATTATTCGTGGGACAACCGGATTGGTGCAGCCACCAGCGGATATGGAGGGCAAGTGGACAGATCGTGAGAAAGCTGGTGTAGAGCAGACGCTGAAAGCAGCTGTGAACGGTTCTCCAGAGACCGTGCGTGGTCAACTGGAATCATTTATTGCTCAGACCCAGGCAGATGAGCTGATTATTACGTCGATGATCTATGATCATCAGGCACGCTTACACTCGTATGAGCTGATCGCTCAACTTGCGGGAAAAGCATAAATAAAAAAGCAAAAATGCAGCAGCGGACGTGAACTTAAGGCTCGAATGTTGCTAAGATATTAACGGTTTGTCTCTTCGGAGGCGAGCCGTTTTTTGGTAGGGATATTTTTCAAAGGAGGCGTATGGGGCATAAGGTTCTTTTTAGGGTAAAATGAACTTACTGGTCTAATTTGAAACGGTTAAACAGCGCCATACGTATAAACTCAGTGTGTTATACATATGTTGGCTTGTACAAGCAACTTTATGCGCAGTCAAGAAACATGCAGGTTTACAGCTTATGCTTTTGATAAAGGATACATAAGAGAGGAAGACACGCCTATGGAGCAACCTGAGCAACCCCGCATTTGGCCGGATCGGTTTAAACGATTTTTTTTGAATAATAAGTTTGTCCTTTTTCTGTTAATTCTGCTGCTGGTAGGACTGAACGTGATGGTTCTTACCAAAGTATCCTTTGTTTTGCACCCGCTCGCGGTGCTGATCAAGACGATTGTGCTTCCGATTATTCTGTCGGGTATTCTCTATTACCTGCTGAATCCGATTGTGGATGTTATGGAAAAGTGGAAGATCAAGCGCGGCTGGTCCATTTTGATCTTATATCTCGCTATTGGGGGTATTCTGACAGTCGTCGTGCTGGCGGTCATTCCGGTCGTACGTAACCAGATTGTGGGGCTCATTGAAAATTTCCCAACGTACAGTGAGACGGTCAAACAGCAGTTTGAGCAGCTTACGGGCAGCAAGCTGTTCGGTCAGTTTCAAGAGACAGTGAATTTGAATTCTCAGGACTGGTGGGGTACGATTTCCCAGAAAGCCACTGAAATTCTGAACTCGACCTGGAACAAATTGGGCGGATTCCTCGGAGCGTTCACTGAGACGGTACTTTCCATTGTAACGGTTCCTTTTATTCTGTTCTATCTGTTGAAAGACGGCAAGAAGCTTCCGTCCAAAATTCTGTCTTTCCTGCCAATCAAGAGCCGTACAGGTGCAATGCATGTGCTGGAAGATATCAATCACCAGATCAGTTCGTTCATTCGTGGACAGATTATCGTCAGCTTCTGCATCGGCATTCTGCTCTACATCGGTTATATGATTATTGGTCTGGATTATGCGCTGATTCTTGCGATTATCGCATCCTTCACGAGTGTTGTACCGTACCTGGGACCTGCAATCGCGATCACGCCTGCGTTGATCGTGGCTCTGGTCACTTCTCCGCTCATGCTGCTGAAGATGGTAGCGGTGTGGACGGTCGTGCAATTAATTGAGGGTAAATTCATCTCACCTCAGATTATGGGCAAAACGCTCAAGATTCACCCCATCACGATTATCTTTGTCATTCTGACCTCAGGTAATCTGTTCGGTGTAGTGGGCATTCTGTTAGCCGTTCCAGGATACGCGGTGTTGAAAGTGTGTGTGTCGCATATCTTCAACTGGTTCAAGGAAAGATCCGGCCTGTATGATCCGAAGAATAACAATCTACTGTAACTGGAGCGAGCATATCCGTACAGTAGCTAGATCCCTGAATTAACCTCTTTTTTCAAAACGGTGCCCTTATACAACAGAACCCCCGTCCATCGGTTAATAACCGAGAGCCGGGGGTTCTGTTGTGTGAACAGGCAGGCTAATGCCTAGCTATGTTTAATATGCTGGAGCGTCTGCAGGAAGATCTGCTCGATGTGTGCGTCATCCAGAGAATAATACACGGTCTTACCTTCTTTGCGCCGCTTGACAATCCGCATGTTGCGGAGTGATCGCAGCTGGTGCGAAATGGCCGACTGTCCCATATCGAGCAGCACTGTCAGATCGTGCACACATAATTCCTTCTGCAACAGCGCATCAATAATACGAAGCCGTGTCGGGTCGCTGAAAGCCTTGAACCAATCAGCCATCTCGGAAGAGGTCTCGCGATCCATGAGAGAAGCACGAATGGTTTGCACGTCAGCCTCTGTTCCAGAGCAGGCCGCGTCGCATTCGGCTGGAGCTTTAACCGGTTGTTCCATTTCCTATCACCACCTATATTAACTCAACCTTTGATTTGATCAAATGTTCTTCGATAAGCCTATTATATCCAAAAAACGTCTAAAGCGAAATGATTACTATTAGCATATTCTGTATGAAAAATCAACTCGAATTGTTGACACTCATGTTTAAGCGTGCATATAATAGGGTTAACAAAACATATGAATGGTTGCTCATATATTGATTTGAAATCAAAAAAATTACGGATAACTTTGTTTTACGTACTGCAAGGGGGAGAGTTCACATGGGAACCGGACAGGAACAGGTGAAAAGGGAACTGCTGCTGGATGGATTGGATTGCGCGAACTGCGCATTGAAGATTGAGAATGGCGTCAAAAAAATTAAAGGCATTTCCGATTGCTCGGTCAATTTTGTGACCAAAACCTTATCCATGCACACCACATCCGATATGGATGAGCAGGTGGTGGAAGAAGCGAAACGCAAAGTGCTTCGGCTGGAGCCGCATATTCGTATTTCGGAAAAAGGTAAATCATCGCAAGGCAGTCGCAGTTCTGCTGATTCAATAAACCACACTAATGATAATGTGCACGCCCATGCAGGTAGCGGGGCTCACACGCATGGGCATACTCCGAGTGGACACGAACATACGGGTCATAACCATAGCCATCAATCTGGACCGCATGCTCATGATCATGCAGAAGACCACGCCAATCAACACAGCGTCCAAGATCACACGCATGATCATGGAAGTCATGCCGGACATGATCACGGTCATGCAGATGGTCACGATCATGACGCGCATGCTGGACACTCACATGAACATGGCGCTGGGCAGACGAAGGTGCTGCTGGCACGTCTGGCGGCTGGATCTGTTCTGGTGGCAGCCGCGATCTGGTCTCCGCTGGAAGGATGGGCACAACTTGCACTTTATGTTGTCGCTTATCTGATCGCAGGGGGAGATATCGTTCTCCAGGCGTTCAAAAATATAATTCGAGGTCAGGTATTCGATGAATACTTCCTGATGTCTGTCGCTACTATCGGTGCTTTTGCCATTGGCCAATATCCCGAAGGTGTTGCGGTTATGCTCTTCTATCAGCTCGGTGAGCTGTTTCAGGGGCTGGCGGTTAATCGCTCAAGGAAGTCGATCCAGTCGCTTATGGATATTCGCCCGGACTATGCCAACATGCTGATTGGCGCGGGAGAAGAGACCAAGCGAGTGTCGCCGGACGAGGTACGTATTGGAGATCGGATCGTGGTTAAAGCGGGTGAGCGAGTACCCCTGGACGGAATCGTTAAGGCAGGTCGTTCCATGGTGGATACTTCGGCTCTGACAGGTGAGTCCGTTCCGCGTGAATTAGAACCCGGTAGTGATGTACTGAGTGGATTTGTGAACAAAAACGGAATGTTGACTATCGAAGTAACAAAAACTTTTGGTGAATCCACAGTTTCCAAAATTCTAGACCTAGTGCAGAATGCGAGTAGCCGCAAAGCCAAAACGGAACATTTTATTAGCAAATTTGCCCGTTATTATACGCCGGTTGTCGTCATTCTTGCCGCTTTGATTGCGCTCGTTCCGCCACTGGTGCTCAGTGGTGCGACATTCGCTGATTGGATCTATCGTGCACTGGTCTTCCTCGTGATCTCTTGTCCGTGTGCGCTGGTCGTGTCCATTCCGCTTGGTTTTTTCGGAGGCATCGGAGCTGCATCACGTAACGGGATTCTCATCAAAGGAAGCAACTACCTTGAAGCCTTGAACGATGTTAAAGTCGTTGTTTTTGATAAAACGGGTACACTAACCAAAGGTGTTTTCAAAGTAACAGCTATTCGCCCTGAAGGTGGGCGTAACGAAGATGAATTGATGGAGCTTGCCGCAATTGCCGAGGCCCATTCCAATCATCCGATTGCTGAATCCATTCGCGCAGCCTGGGCAAAGGATATCCGGACTCAGGGTGTGGATGATTACGATGAGGTTGCGGGGCATGGCATCAAGGTCAGTGTGGATGGACGTGAAGTGCTTGCGGGTAACGCCAAATTAATGGAACAGGCAGGTATCTTCTACACGACTCCACAAACCGTAGGCACAGTGGTGCACGTTGCCGAATCGGGTTCGTATGTCGGTCACCTAATCATTGCCGATGAGGTGAAGGATGACGCAGCGGCAGCCATTCAGGCACTCAAGAAGCTCGGTATTCGCAAAACAGTGATGCTGACCGGCGATGCCAAGGCTGTTGGTGAAGCTGTAGGGCGTGAGCTGGGTGTCGATGAAGTATACGCTGAGCTGCTGCCACAGCATAAAGTCGAACAGTTGGAGCGTCTCGAAGCTGCCAAATCGCCGAAGGAGAAAATGGTGTTTGTCGGTGATGGCATTAACGATACACCTGTGCTCGCGCGTGCCGATGTAGGTGTAGCGATGGGGGGACTCGGTTCGGATGCTGCGATTGAGGCAGCAGACGTTGTCATCATGACGGATGAACCATCCAGACTGGCAAGTGCAATCCGGATTGCAAAACGGACACGAACCATTGTCTGGCAAAATATCGGTTTTGCGTTGGGTGTCAAAGCGATCTTCCTGCTGCTGGGTGTGTTCGGAATTGCCACCATGTGGGAAGCGGTATTCTCTGATGTAGGGGTGACCGTACTGGCTGTCCTGAACGCCATGCGTGTACTGCGGGTGAAGGACATCTAAGTTTTACGAAACGATCCGGACGGCTCTTCGTATATACGTAGAGCCGTTTTTTTGTTTTAATATCTGTGGTGTATTTTTAATGGAGTTAGGGGAGAACATTGTGGCAGGAGCAGTAGTTGGGATTATATGCGGAGTGTGCTATTTCATTCTGGGATTAATGGTGTACAAAAAGCCGCCGAAAAGGATTAACGGCATATATGGTTATCGTACTCCGCGAGCAATGAGTCATCCCGAGTTATGGGAAGAAGCGCAACGTTATAGCGCCAATCTGATGATGCAGTTTGGTGTGATTATTACGGTATTCGGCATAATCGGTTTTTGGCTTACGGATGTACGAGCTTTGGTTCTAAGTCTTGTGGCTACAGGATTCTATACATTCAGGCTGTTTACCAGAGTCGAAGGCCGTTTGAAGCAAATGCAGCGTGTCCAGCAACAGGAGCAGAAGGAGCAAGGCGCTTAGGGGCACAATGTGAAATTGCACCTGAACGAAGATCCGCGAGAGCGGATCTTTTTTGCATCTTATAGAGGCGAAGGATAACAGAGATCTGCTTTTAACAACGTGTTGTAAAAATTAAAACTGCAATAATTTATTCTTGTTTGAGCCATACTACATATTCAAGTCCAAAATCTAACGTTGACGTTAACGTTAATAATATATATAATTATGTACATAACATTATAGACATATGAAAGCGAGGTGAAGGAAATGAGTTTATATAAAATCGATGACGTAGCCAAGGAATGTGGTTTGACCAAACGTACCATTCGGTATTACGAAGAGATCGGTGTTATGCCTTCACCTCAGCGGACGGACGGTGGCACACGATTATACACTCGGGAAGATATCGATTATCTCAAAAAGGTGGTTCGGGCGAAGGAGGTTCTTGGTTTCTCGCTTCAGGAGCTACATACCTATGTGGCAACGGCGGATGCGCTGAACGAACAGCGTTTTGACTACCAGCAGACCACTGAAGTGAGAGAACGGATCGAAAAACTCACCAAGATGGAAACGACATTGAATGACCAGCTGCAGCTGATCGAGCAGAAACTTCAGAGCATTCACGCCGTTCAGGAGGAACTTGAGGAGTTGCGTGACAGAGTTCAGAACGGCATTCGACGATTAGAAGGGCACGAGAATGACACATAATCGATGAATGCATCGAATTATGCAAAATGCAAATGACCATTACACGATAAGCACCGGGAGATCCGGTGTCATTTGTGCCGTTTTCTTTCCTATATTTCTGAAAATAAAATGATAATTTCATTGTTTTTCAAAATTTATTTCACAACATAAATCATGAACCAGGAGGAATTATGTATGAAAAGAGAACCCTCATTACCTGACGAATTGCCGTCATCCCGTGGAGGTCTGTTATCCCAGCCTAGAGCGGTATGGGCAGTAGCCTTCGCCTGTATCATCTCCTTTATGGGACTAGGTTTGGTTGATCCAATTTTGCCTGCGATTGCAGATCAGCTGCATGCTTCCAAAAGCCAGGTATCTTTATTGTTTACAAGTTATAACGCGGTTACCGGGGTAGCCATGCTGATTACAGGTGTTGTATCCAGCCGGATTGGTGTGAAGTGGACACTGCTCAGCGGGATTTTGCTGATCATTGTTTTCTCTTTCCTCGGCGGGACCTCTGACACTGTAGGTGCGCTCGTCGGTTACCGTGGTGGTTGGGGGCTAGGGAATGCCCTGTTCATCGCAACTGCATTATCCGCTATTGTAGGACTATCCACTTCAGGGACAGCCAAAGCGATTATTTTATACGAAGCAGCGCTTGGTCTGGGGATTGCCGTAGGTCCATTGCTTGGTGGTGAACTGGGTTCCATCTCATGGCGCGGCCCGTTCTATGGTGTAGCTGTTCTGATGGCGATTGCTTTTATCAGTATCACGTTTATGCTGCCTAAGATGGCCAAACCGAAAACGCGTAGTTCCTTGTCCGATCCGTTCAAGGCTCTGGGTTATCCTTCACTGAAAACATTGGCGATTACGGCCTTTCTGTATAACTTTGGATTCTTTACCTTGATGGCTTATTCGCCTTATGTCATGAATCTGGATGAGCACGGACTCGGTTATGTATTCTTTGGTTGGGGTTTGATGCTGGCAATTACGTCTGTATTTGTTGCACCAAGATTGCAACGTCGATTCGGATCGGTTCCTTCCATGAGCGTTATGCTGACCCTGTTCGCCATTGATTTGCTGGTAATGGCTGTAGGTACGGTAATGGGATCATCCACAACGGTTATTGTGGCCGTTATCGTTGCCGGGATTTTCCTCGGGATCAACAACACATTAATTACGACTGCAGTTATGGAAGCTGCTCCAGTGGAACGTTCTGTGGCATCGGCTGCATATAGCTTTGTCCGGTTCCTTGGAGGTGCGCTGGCGCCTTGGCTTGCTGGTAAATTGTCCGAGTGGTTCCTGCCGGAGACACCGTTTTATTTTGGCGCATTGATGGTTCTGATCGGGGTCGTTGTGCTTCTGGTACGCCGCAGACATCTGCGCGATATCGATGCTGCCATTACGCATTAATGAACAGGAGGAATGGAATATGCTGAAACGAATATTGGTTGCTGTCGATGGGTCGGTTCATGCACACAAAGGTCTGGAGCAAGCTGTTGTTCTGGCAGAAAGTCTGAAACAACCGGCTTCTTTGATTATCGTACATGTTAATCCTTCGATCTCGCTAAATGAGCCCGCACTGGGTGTGGATCTGGAAGCACGGATCGCAGAAGAAGGACAGCATATTATACAACCTGTTAATGAATTGTTAGCCGCTCGTTCTGTTCATTATGAAACTTTGCTGATTGCTGGTGATCCCGTGAATGAGATCTGCCGTGTAGCAAAGGATAGAGACTGTGATCTCATTGTGATGGGGACGGCCGGGAAAAGCATGCTCGCTGAGATCGTCGTGGGCAGTGTCAGCCACGGCGTCTTGAAACATGCAGGATGTCCGGTAATGACTGTAAAATAGTGGTATTACTTTCTTGTGTTGATGATGCTAAAGTGGTGTATAAATAGGTAAGGGATAACGCTGCGTTAAACATGAATGGAGGATACAACAATGAAAAAACAACATCTGTTCATCGGGGGCAAGCCCACCGAATCAGTAGACTATATAGCACTTCAGGCACCGTACTCGAAAGAAACACTGGCAGACGTATCCTCGGCGACAGCGGAGGAAGTGGAAGCCGCGATTGCGGCCGCAGTTCAGGCAGGCAAAGAGATGCGCAGAATGCCTGCCCATCAGCGTGCAGACATCCTTTACAAGCTGTCCACCCTGCTGGAAGAACGGAAGGAAGAAGCAGCACGGATCATTGCGCTGGAGGCAGCGAAGCCGATTACTGCGGCGCTCGCCGAGGTTGATCGTACGGTGGAAACGTATCGTTTCGCCGCAGAAGAAGCCAAGCGGCTTACCGGAGAGACAGTTCCTATGGATGCAGCCAAAGGCGGCGAAGGACGCGTAGGCTACACGATGCGGCAGCCTTTGGGCGTTATTGGAGCCATTACGCCGTTTAATTTTCCGATGAACCTGGTGGCTCACAAAGTAGGACCGGCGCTGGCAGCAGGTAATACGATTGTGTTGAAACCTGCGGAGCAGACACCGTTGTCTTCGTATTATATTGCCAATTTGCTTCAGGAAGCGGGATTACCGGATGGCGCATTGAATGTGGTGAGCGGTGACGGCAAAACGATCGGTGATGTACTTGTAGAACATCCTGACGTGGCCCATATTACGTTTACAGGCAGCCCTGCTGTAGGTACCAGCATACGCAGCAAAGCCGGACTGAAACGCGTAACATTGGAGCTGGGGTCCAATGCAGCCGTCATTATAGATGCGGATGCCAATTTGGATAAGGTGGTACCGAGATGTGTGACCGGGGCTTTTACTTACCAAGGTCAGGTATGTATTTCACTGCAGCGAATCTATGTGCATAGCGCGATTGCGGATGAGTTCATTCGTCGTTTTGCAGAAGCAGCCCAAAAAGTCGTAGTTGGAGACCCGTTGAATCCGGAAACTGTTGTGTCTGCGCTCATCACATCCAAAGATGTACAGCGTACGCTGGACTGGATCGATGAAGCGAAGCAGGCAGGCGCTGAGGTGGCAACAGGCGGCGAAGCAGAGGGAGGCGTATTACGTCCAACCGTGCTTGTTAACGTTCCGCATGATGCCAAGGTGTCTTGTCAGGAGGTCTTTGCCCCGATCGTTGTCATTAATACGGTAGAATCGGTTGAAGAAGGCATTGAGCATGTGAATGATTCCGTCTATGGGCTTCAGGCGGGTGTGTTCACCAATGATATTCATACTGCATTGCATGCAGCGGACCACATTGAAGCAGGCGGCGTAATGATTAACGATATTCCCACTTTCCGTGTGGATCATATGCCTTATGGTGGTGTGAAGCAGAGCGGGATGGGACGTGAAGGTGTTAAATATGCTGTAGAGGAAATGACGGAATTGAAGTTTGTCATGTTTAATAAGAACTAATTATTCACTCCTAAGACGAGCGGATATTCGAGATAAAATAGAACAAGATGATCCTGTGCCCGATTTAGGGGGTGCGGGATTTTTTTCTTTTTTACATTCAGCCCTTACCGTAAAAAAATACATAGCCTTTCTTTATTAACCTCGGGTTCACATCTGATGAGAAGGGTATAAATACTTATCATACCGCAAATCTACCAATTAGATGCCGTTCATATCACCGAAGCATTGTGTATCCATCCAGAGAAATGAACGGATTACTGGGTACAGAATTGTTGGAAGTCTTATAATATCTCACTTAAATTTAAATAAAATGCAGTGTGAACAAGCCTGAACCTTGGAGTTACAGGCCAGACAGGAGGTGTATTCAAATGGCATATTCCATGGTTGATCTATCCGGGATGTCCGGTGTAAGTCTAAGTGAATTGGGACAGTACGCGGAGACAGGTCTGTTGAATCCAGCCTTCGTAGGTCAAGATGAAGATATCTACTACGAGAAGCCAGAGCTGCTGAGACTACAGCAGATACTCTTCTGTAAAGAAGTAGGCATGGAGGAGGAAGAGATCGGCCCCATGCTCAGGGACACTCCCCGGGATATGATTCGTATTATGCAGCAGCATCGGATCGAGATGCTTGAGAAGGCACTTCATTTGCATGGAATGATTCAGACACTGGACAAAACCATCTCCTACTTACGTGGTGAGCAGGAACTGGATGAATATGAACTTTACGCCGGGTTTTCTAGTAAGGGGCGTCACCAGCTTCTGAATGAACAGATTTCTGACCATGCGTCAAAGAATGACTATTCTGAACAGTTGAAGACAGAGGACAGTCAGAAGTACAACGCCAATTCACCGGAGCAATCCACAATGCCTGATGGTCAGGCGATGAAGTCGAAGGAAGATTTTCTTGATTCACAGGCGAAGATTGACCGGATTCACTTGGACTTGCAGGGCGCTATTGAGGAAGGGTTAGAACCCGGCAGCACGGAAGTACAGCAGATTATTGGCAGACATCTCGATTGGATCAAGGACTATTACACCCCAACAGCAGAGATTTACCGGGATCTGGGCAATCTGTACGTCGAGCACAAAAATTTTCGCCAGATGTATGATGGCTACCACCCCAAGCTGGCCGAGTTTTTGCGAGACGGGATGATGATTAAAGCGGAACAGGATTTATCCTAGATGCATAAAGTATCTTGGGCGAGCAGAACATGGGTGTGAAGAAAAATAATCATAACAAAGAGCGCAGGTCCTCTAGGAGGAGTGCGCTCTTTGTTATTGCATATCATCGTAAGGCCGATGAATTCTGTATCGGCTTAAGACATTCAGGCAGTTAGGATAATTCCAGCTGCTCTGTAATCAGGTTTACCGCCTTTTCTAGGAAGACGCGGTCTTCATCGTCAAAACGGTTTTTGAGCGGGCTATCAATGTCGAGAACCCCGTACAATTCGCCGTTTTTGATAATGGGTACAACGATCTCACTGTTCGATGCGGCATCACAGGCGATATGGCCTGGAAAGGCATGAACATCTTCAACGACCATCGTACGACGTTCCGCAGCAGAAGTGCCGCATACACCGCGTCCAAGTGGAATACGGATGCAGGCAGGCAGTCCCTGGAATGGACCGAGTACAAGTTCTTTTCCATCATACAGATAGAATCCGACCCAATTGGTGTCGGTCATAAATACATTGAGCAACGCCGCAGCGTTTGCCAGATTGGCAATAGCGCTAGGTTCATCGCGGATCAGAGCACTTAACTGTCCCAGGACGGCGGTTTGCTGCTCGCTTCGTGTTCCTTCATAAGAAACAGCTTGAAACATGATGAATCACCCTCCCGAGCAAAAATGGTACTTATTTTCAAGATAGTGCAGAGCCTGCGGTTAGTCAAGCGGAGGATTTCGGAAAGGGTAGGTCAGGCATGAATATTCCTCCTGTTTCTCATCTTCCTGGGTGGGGTAAATACTTAGCAACCACGGCGGGCTACAACCCGGGAAGGAGCTTGGCTTATGCATGCAGAGGTACAGAATCTTTTTGTACGAATTCATCTTCTATATTTAGCTCAAAATCAGGATTTAACTGTTAGCGACGCATTGCCTCTATTGGAAGAACGGGGGTATCGCGTTGGAGAACGGGAGATCAAGCAGGAGCTCGAGCATCTGACACAGGAAAACTTCCTGACCGCCCATGGAGATCAATGGAGCCTTACCGGGACTGGCATTGAGGAGTTTAAGGAAATCATAGCCGTGTTCGGCCGGGTTAGTGAGGAATTGCTGGGGACAGGCAAGAAGACGTCTACAGCCTGAACTTAAATTTGGATAAGGTATGTATCCCGAAATAGGATGCAAACTTGAGTTGATCCATATGTACAACAAGACCGGGAGCGGAAGTGGCCCGGTTTTTTGACGTGATCATGATGACTGAACAGTTGCCATTCGGTGCAGGTTATGGTTAGATGGCTATTGAATATGAGGTCTGTGGGATAGATCGGATCGGAGTGTCTTTTCATGTATAAATGCAAAGGGAGAATTCCCGAACTAGAGACAGGGAGGCTGCGACTGCGCAAAATGCGCCGCCGGGATGCGGCCCAGATGTTCACTTGCTGGTCCGACCGGGAAGTGACCCGTTATATGAATTTGGCGCCCATGATCGGGACAAGTGAGGCTGCGGATATGATTGGGCTGTTAAATCATATGGCAGGAGAAGAGGAGGCGATTCGCTGGGGTATTGAACTCAAGGAAACGGGCAGGCTCATCGGAAGTTGTGGATATAACACTTGGCAACTTGAAGGCGCATTCCGTGGTGAGATCGGTTATGAACTGGGGCGCGACTACTGGCGTCACGGTTATATGACGGAAGCATTTTCGGTTATGTTACCGTTTGGGTATGAAACGATGGGTCTCAATCGGATTGAAGCGCTGGTTGATCCGCGCAATCTCGCTTCGGGAGAGTTTTTGACGAACCGCGGTTTCACGCGGGAAGGCCTGCTGCGTCAAGTTCAACATACGTCTACCGGATATAAGGATATGGTGATGTATTCCCTGTTGTACGATGAGTTTTTACGTAAGAGAGATAAATAGAGAGAGAATGGAAAAAATCTGGGGATAACAGCGATCGAAAGGTTGTTCTGGTTCGTAGTGGGCTGTGTAAATCAATGTTCCAATTATATAGAGAATTGAAGAGAGAAGGGTTTGTGTGAATACAACCGGAGGTTTGAACCGCAGTTTCATCCTGGCGGGATTGCTGCTGGCGACTTTTTTGTCTGCAATTGAAGGTACAGTCATTGGTCCGGCAGGGCCAACCATTGTCAGTGAGCTGGGAAGTGTGCAGCTGTTGAGCTGGATTTTCACTGCTTATCTGTTAACGATGGCTGTGAGCACGCCGATTTTCGGCAAAATCAGTGATCTATACGGAAGAAAGCCAGTATTCCTGATTGGCTGTGCCTTATTCTTACTAGGCTCGCTTCTGTGCTGCCTTTCGCAGAACATGGAGCAACTGATTATTTTTCGTGCGATTCAAGGGATTGGCGCAGGTGCGGTTGTGCCTGTTACGTTTACGATTATTGGTGACATCTACCGCCTTGAAGAACGGGGCAAAATACAGGGATGGATCAGCTCCGTGTGGGGCATTTCATCTCTGGCCGGACCGCTGCTTGGCGGGTATTTCGTAGACAATCTGGGCTGGCAGTGGATCTTTGGGTTCAATTTGCCGTTCGGACTGCTGGCGATGTGGTTTGTGTTCCGTTATTTGAAGGAAGAAATGTCTCCGCGTACCGCGAAAATTGACTATATGGGTGCGTTGACTTTTACCGTTGGTATCACAGCGTTGCTCTTTGTATTGTCCGCAGGTGGACAGTATTATGCATGGAGTTCTCCTATTATTGTGGGACTGAGTATCGTGGCTATTTTGTTTATGATTTTATTTTTTGTGGTGGAAAAAAGAGCCCAGGCCCCGATGGTACCTCTTCATCTATTCCGTATTCGGGACATCCGGGTGGCGAATATTGCCGGACTACTGACAAGTACCCTGATGATTGGCCTAACCAGTTATTTGCCACTATGGGTGCAGGGGGTTCGGGGCGGTAACGCGACTGAATCGGGATTACTGCTTGCACCGATGTCTGTTGGCTGGCTGATTGGTAGTGTACTTGCTGGCCGTCTGTTAATGAAAATCGGATCACGCTTAACAGCGGTGATTGGATTAACCGGGATTGCCATCGGGTCGGGTGGACTCTTCTTGGTTGGTGGAACATCCCCCCAAGCCGTACTGTTTATTTTGACCTTTATTTACGGACTCGGCTTCGGATTTGCTTTTACCATCTTCACGATCATTTCACAGTCATCTGTTGGGTATAAAGAACGTGGATCTTCCACGGCGTTACATACCTTTATGCGTACGCTTGGACAAACCATTGGCGCAGCAGCCTTCGGCACATGGTTGAACTACCGGATATCAACGTTGTCGAGCGAACAGCATCTGGCAGAGGCGGGCATCTCGGATGGGGACCTAAATCAACTGCTTGCTCCGCATACGGAAGCTGCTCTGTCGGATGACAAATGGGCTCTACTGCGTAACGTGTTGGAAGGAAGTCTGCATTCCTTGTTTGTCATCATGTTTGTTATTGCCATTATCTCATGGGTGACGACACTGGCCTTGCGCAAACGGCTAATCGTTCCCGAAGATGCAGATGCTCCGCCGCAAGCACAAACTTCAGGGAATTAAAACGAAGTGAAAAGAGTAATCATTGGATTAAAGCAGCTGTTTCTCAGCTGCTTTTTTGTTATTATTTTCTGGATGGGATTATCTATAATTTACAATAATGGAATGGGAGGCGAGTGAAGATGAGCAAGCAATCACTGCAATCGTTCTGGTTAATATCCTTTACAATCAAGCTGCTGGCAGTCCTTATGACCTGCATTTCGCTTTCCATCGTTGTCGGACTCATGAAATATGTTCCCTTGGCAGAACGAGCGGAACATACATATTACTATCCCTTCTGGTATACATTGATCATAAGCATTCTTATCAACTTGGCTCTTCTTCTATTTTTGACCCTGCCTCTATCCTTATTAGTGGACCAAGTGCTTGCTTCTCTGAAAATGAACAGACCTATATCCAAGGTGATAAGTGCAATCGTAGCTTATTTTCTTCTTGGTGTAGGTAGTGCGCTGTTGTTCTCCATCTTTGTGTACAGAATGCATGCCTTTCAGAATGCTGGCCCTTATCAATACGTAGTAACAACAACGTTTGTTTTTTTACTGTGGCAATCAGGTCTGGGATGGATCTTGAATAAATTCCGTAAGCAGAAGCAGCAGACCAGCACAGGATAATATAGTTATCTCATTTGGAGTAGGGGTGAGGATGATGTTTCCCAATAATCTGAATTCGTCCAAGGAAGATGAAGCCAAAAGAAAGTATGAAGAGACTCAGAGGGAGATTGAGGGTCACAGCCGCTCAGGTCTGTCCAGCTACATTGTCGATTTGCTGATTGCAGGTGGATTGGTTGTCGCTGTCCTCACGGTGTTGATGTGGATTCTGTACCTTTGATTAGATTAATAAACAAATTCGAATAACCGGTACCGCCTATTAAGGCGAACCGGTTATTTTTAGTTTGGATCAGGTGATATGGCGCTGCCATTAGCCGTTTGCGGATAAACGATCCGCACCGAGTGCAAGCCTTTCCAACAGCTCAGAGAGCAATGTCTTATCATCTTCGCTCAGACCGCTGACAGCACGATCTATTTTGTGTGCGTAGCCTGGATAGATCTCATCCATCGTACGCTGGCCTTCCTCAGTCAATTCTACGAAAATGATGCGTCTGTCCTGCGGACAGTGTTTCCGATGTAAAAGCCCCTTTTGCTCCAGCTTGTCAATGACATAAGTGACATTCCCGCTCTGCAGCAGA
The DNA here is from genome assembly GCF_002750415.1 of Paenibacillus sp. LK1. Lineage (NCBI taxonomy): Bacteria > Bacillati > Bacillota > Bacilli > Caryophanales > Paenibacillaceae > Paenibacillus > Paenibacillus sp. LK1. The sequence goes on along the minus strand of NZ_PEII01000015.1, from coordinate 91,781 downwards.
AGCTGTGCACCGACTTGTTGAATGGGCTGTGCTCCTTTCATATATAACACTTCGAGCACCCCGTAAGCAGTGGGGTTGAAGCCATGCACTTTGCTTCCGGATACAGCGTGTTCATTCACGCTCTTAAATGTCTGGGCCAAGGTGCGGTACAGATGAAGAGAACGTTCGGTTCCGATTTCCTGTAATTCCAGCATACTGATCCCGCCTTTTCAGATTTATTGGAGTTGATGAATTTACATTTGACGATTCAGAGGTTCGCCATATTTCTATTGTAAGCATCTGTTTGCACGAAAAACATGCGATATGTCACAAGATTTGCATTTTTAGCAATTAAAATTTAATCATTTTTCGTATTGTCAGTGTACATAGAAAGTAGATAATAAGTTTTTCATTTTTAAATAATTTATGGAAAAATCATCCTGAAGGCGCCGCGTCCTATCCGTCTCTGGCAGGAGGTGGGAGCTCAGCCTGCTCTCTATAATAAATTCATATCATGAATGGGTTGAGGGCGGAGGAGAAGAATGATGACAAGTGGAGTAACGATGCAGTTACGAAGACCCCTGAAGTATAATCGATCTTTTATCACTTTAATGGCTGCGCAGGCTATCTCCAATTTGGGAGACTGGCTGCACCTGCTGGCGATCCTTACGCTGGTCGGCATTCGCTGGAATGCTACACCGTGGGAGATTACGTTTACCACGCTCTGTGCAGCATTGCCTGTCTTACTTACAGGTCCATTTGCAGGGGCGCTGGCGGACCGGGTCAATCGCAAGTGGCTGATGATCGGTGCAGACGGTGCGCGAATTGTGATCGTGGGAGGGCTCATTTTTGCCGATCAAATCTGGCATGTGTATGTATTGCTTATTCTCAAGTCTTTGTTTGATGTGGTGTTCTCACCAGCCAAGAACGGCAAGCTTAAGGAGATTGTGCCGCAGGAGCAATTGGGGCAGGCGGTGTCGATCAGCTCGGTGATTGAACAGATGTCCAAAATCATCGGTCCGGCCCTTGGCGGGCTGTTGGTGGCCGCTTTTGGAATTACCTGGTGCTTCGTGTTGGATTCCGCTTCCTTTCTGATCTCAGGCATTATTTTGCTATGGATTCCTGGAGCGCGAGTGATCCAATCTTTGAATCAGAACGTAGAACAAGTAAGGGAAGACAGAGCAGATGTTGCTCAAGCAGGTAAAAAAGCTACGTTTATGAAAGATACAATGGAAGGTATCCGCATGCTTGCATCTCTTCCTCATGTGGGAACCTCGCTGGTCCTGCTTGCTTCAGCCCTTCTGTTTCTGCAATTTGCGGATTCCCAGACAGTAGTCCTGTTCAGGCAGCTTCCCGGTATTTCAAGTGATCTGCTCGGATGGTGCGTCGCAGCTAGCGGTGTTGGAACGTTAATTGCAGCGATGAGTGTTCAGAAGTGGAAAAAGGCAGGGCATGTAATCAAAATGGGTCTTGGAACATCATTGATGGGTCTTGTCATTGGTGGGGTAGGAATGATCGTAGGAGTATGGCCACATGCTGGTCTTGGCGCCAATTTGCTGCTGATATCGTTATTTGCTCTGGCGGGTGTAGGGGTTGGGTTTGCCATTGTTCCGTTCCAAATTTTACTTCAGGAGCAAACGCCTGAATCCATGACGGGGCGTGTGTTTGGAACGGTTGGCAGCATCATGACAGCCAGTAACATCATGGGTCCGATGGTAGGTGGCTTTTTGGTGACCTCATTCGGAGTTATTCCGGCTTTTATCAGTTCAGGCATTTTGCTTACGCTCCTTGGCGTGATTTATGTAGTGATTCGCAGGCAAAAAAAGAACGACATGGACGGGAGTCTTACAGCAAACTCCATGATTACAGGTGAGTAAAATCGGTAATATGACATTTTCACTGTAATACAAAGTAGCAGGGGTTCTGGAACCCCTGCTTTTTTCGTTTATTATAAAATTATGTTACCGCACGACTGAATGGTACTTTAATATATTTGCTATGCTTTCAAATGAGTGCTTGCCCTCTGCAATATTGACCATGAACTCTACTGCATATTGACGTTCCATTTGGAGATGGTAACCATTCAGCATCAAAAACGATTTGGTTACGAGATAAGCTGTCCGTTTATTTCCATTATGAGAGCAGTGATTTTATCATTATACAAAAGCTCAAAATGATCAAACAATTCCTCACGAACTCGATTACAATATCAATAAAGAACCGAACAAGCACCTGACAGGACAGGGAGTGAATGATATGGAAATCGAAAACGAAGATACAGCCGCACAGGAGTCCATACTGGACGTACATATTACGGAAGCAGGATATGAGGCGGGGCAATCCACGATAAGGAACATCCGATTACACGTGGCGCCAGGGGAACTGGTGGGTATTATCGGACCGAATGGGGCTGGCAAAAGCACGACCATCAAAACATTACTTGGTCTGCTTGAACATGCAAAGTATGAAGTAACCATTGGGGGAGACGGACGTTATGCCTATATCCCGGAACAACCTGTTTTTTACGAATACATGACCCTGTGGGAACATCTCGATCTGGCAGCGGCTGCCTATAAGATGGAGGAAGAGGTCTTTGTTGCCAGGGCGGAGGAGATGTTGGTTCGTTTCGGCATGGACCACGTTCGCAATGATCTTCCGGCTAGTTTCTCCAAGGGGATGCGGCAGAAAATGATGCTGATGATCGGCTTCCTGTCCTCGCCAGATGTATATATTGTGGACGAGCCTTTCATCGGACTGGACCCACGCGCAACCAAGGATTTTCTGAAGTTGTTGGACGATGAGCGCCGCCGTGGTGCGGGTGTTCTTATGTCAACGCATGTACTGGATACCGCTGAGCGAATCTGTGATCGGTTTATACTCATTCAATCCGGGCGCTCAGCTGCCGAAGGAACACTGGACGAAATCCGAGCAGCCGCAGATTTGCCGGACGCCTCGTTGTTTGATTGTTTTGACACACTGACATCCTAACCGGGAAGGGGGGAGAAAGATGGAGACCTCTCGTGCATATACGCCACTTGGTTTATATAGACGCAGACGCAAGGAGCACTTCAATGAACAGTTAAAAAACCTGAAACTGGTAGTAGACTGGACGGTATGGGTATACCTGCTTATTCCGGGTCTGCTGTATTTCAGCGGATGGTACGTGAGTTTATGGTCCAAACCACTGCCCTCCTGGGCGACCGGATTAACGCTGCCTACGCTGACAGGGCTGATCGACATCATTATGCTTACAGGTGGAATTCTTATATTTATAGAGGAAGCGGATGTGTTGTTCCTGAAATCAAGGTCGCTGTGGATGCGTACATTGATGAGACAGGGGATCTATCGGGCTAGTTTGCAGCATTTGGGTAAAATGATTGCAATTACGGCGTTGACCTCACCACTATGGTCCCGTGTGTATGACATGTCATTTATCCATATCGCACTAATAGCGATTTGGTTTGGCGCAGTAGCTTCATTCCAGGTCATTGTACTCCATATGACGAAAGTACGTTATATCGGATGGAGACGCTGGATTCGCATGATCCCTTTAGCAGTTGCCATGGGCATTATCACGATTGGGGTAACATCCTGGATGCATGGACACATCTGGACACTGCTTGCAGGCATTGTGGCCGCAATCCTTCTTCTCATTATGGTTGGCCGAATGAGGCTGGAGATGAAGGGAACCTTTGAGGGCGATGTGCGTGAAGATTTAAGAGAAAGGCTAAAGTTCACAGCCCTTTTACTGAGTCGATCCGTGAACAAGCCGAAAGCGCCGCGCACCCGGACGATCATATTCCGCAAGCAGCGCAAGTTGCTGCGTCATCGAACCATCTCTAATCGGACAGCTGAGACGGCGTTCAAAGCATTTTTTCGTAACTCTTCGACCATGAAATTGTACTTGCAGCTTGGCGGCCTTTCGATTGCTGCTGTTGCTTTACCGCCTTTCCCGGTCAATGTAATCGTCTGTGGTTTGTTGGTCATCATGTTGAGCGTACTCTTCTATCGTTCCTGGGAGGTATTTGCAACCTCGGACTATGTTCAGCTCGTATCCTACGATTCGGAGGCGTTAAATCGTGCAGGTGTGACCATGGTACGGATGTTGTTTGTTCCGCTGGGGATTTTAATGGGGTTCTCATTGGGGGCAGCTTGGCTAGGCTGGTTGGAAGGTATCGTGACGGCTGCGGCTGTCGTAGCATTCGGGCTGTTCGTCCTGTCTATAACAGGCTGGATTCGGTACATCCGATCCGCCTAGTTGATATTCTTCCTTGTACAGTAGCATATCAGATGAAGTAACTGACCATGCTATAGGAGACGGATCTTATGATTTTGAAGGTAAGGGATCAGCTCTCGCAAGGAGGAAAAAAATTATGATGGATGATAGTGAACTTCAGGTACATTTCGCAGACAATGCAGCGCTGCTGGCGGCGCAGGCAACACTGGAGGAACTGGGGTATAAGCCATACCAGTCAGGACCGCTTGAATTGTACATTCCTACAGATCGCCAGGATACGCAATCTGCCGTGGAAATCGTACAGTCACATGGTGGAAGTGCGGTGTTTCTCTCCGAAACAGATGGATTGGATCAGTTTCAGAATATATCCATTCCGGCTCATCTTGTGAATGAAGATTGGAATGAAGGTTATGCGAGCGGCGGCCAAGGGAGCAATCCCGAACAGGAGATGTCTAACCGGGATGAAGATCCGACATTCGATGATTCAGTGGATGGTTTCTCGGGCAGTGTGAAGGCGTAAATGCAACAGGGGCAACGATGATGCTTGCCTTGTTGGTGACAGTGATTCTGGATTGCATACATCTCAAAAAAACCTCGATACCCTGCCGATAGCGGGATGTCGAGGTTTTTTCATGCTCTTAATAACCATACGTGATGTGGAACCGGAATCGGTCCAAGAAGATCCTATGTTCAAATCATGAGCGAGCGTTTTTATACACTGCTGCATGCATGCCAGCTGTGTACCCCGTAGAGAAGGCAGCGGTAATATTATAGCCTCCCGTGTAGCCATGAATATCCAAAACTTCACCGCAAAAGAATAGTCCTGGCAGCAGCTTGGATTCCATTGTTTTGGGGTATATTTCCTTTAAGTGGATTCCCCCGCCAGTAACAAAGGCTTCTTTGAGAGAACGAGTTCCGTCTACGCGGAAGGTAAAATCCTTCATTAACCCCACTAATGTATTTAACATACCTTTGGGGAAATGGTGGAAAGTAAGATCTTCGCTGATCTCTGCACGCTTCATCATCAATGGAATCATGCGCTCAGGAACCCATGTTTTGAGTATGTTTTTGACTGCCTTTCGAGATTCTTGCTCCAGCACCTGCTGAACCTGGGCTTCCAAAGCACCGGGGGACAGATCCGGGAACAGATCAATACTCATCATGACCTGAGGATTCCCAGATTTCATTTGCACCTTACGAATAAACTGGCTGCAACGAAGCGCGATCGGTCCTGATACACCGAAATGGGTGAAGATCATATCTCCGCGATGGGAGATAACCGATTTGCCTTTGGCATCTAGAACAGATAACCCGACATCCCGCAGGGACAAGCCTTGCAGTTCTTTGGATTGAATCCAGCTCTCACCAGATACAATCGGCACTTCCGTCGGATACAGCTCTGTAATCGTATGTCCAGCTGCTTCAGCCCAAGGATATCCATCCCCGGTTGATCCGGTTTGTGGGACTGATTTACCCCCGGTAGCGATAATAACAGAGCGTGCAAGTATCGTTGTGCCAGAAGCCAGCTTTACACCCTGCACGTGTTGACCGTTCTGAATTAATTCCTTAACCGGCTGTTTGGTGCGAATCTCTACCCCAAGGGAAACAATTTTGCCTACCAACGCATCAACGACTGTTTTGGCTTTATCGGTTACCGGGAACATTCTCCCGTTATCCTCCTCTTTCAGGGCAATACCGAGATTTTCAAAAAAACGCATAATTCCCTGATTATCCAGATTCTGAAATGAACTATATAAAAAACGTCCATTGCCCGGAATATGCCGGATCAGTTCATCCGTCTCCTTGGCATTGGTCACATTGCAGCGACCGCCGCCAGAAATCCCGAGTTTACGGCCGAGTTGATCTCCTTTATCCAGCAGTAGCACCGAGGCTCCATGCTCAGCAGCGGCGACACAGGCCATGAGGCCCGCAGATCCACCGCCAATTACAATGACATCATACATGCGTTATTACCCTCTTTTTTCATTGATTTTGTCTGTTTTCCGAAAACCCTGTCTACTCCTGCCTGTTTATGAAACAATACAAATGTATTAGCAGTTCTATTATGCTGTCTTAAGGGATATATTGTAATATACTGTCGCCTATGTTTTAATCAGAAATACATGAGGGAATGTGCAGGCAGAGGAGGGAGATGGCATTGTGGTTGCGTTAAAGGACATTCTTTTACAAATACTGCTTGCAGGAGCTGCGGTATTCCTGATTCCATTATTGCACTTGGGGCTTTCCAGGCAAGCAGTCGCCAAGGCAGGATATCATAGGATGGTACAGACCAGTTTTGCCGCGACCAGTGTGGTGAGCATGTTGCTATGTCTGCTTTTTGCCCACTATGGCAACCCGGTAGCAGTCCCTATCTCCTTGGGCATTGTGCCCCTGACGCTCGTCATATTGTATTGCAGGCCTCGCATAGGCCTAACGCTGTCTCTTCTCCAGATACTCTTCTATTTTCTCTTTGCGCATCCCTATAATCTGTACGGATTTCTACTTCAAACGGGCATTCTTCTCTATCCTATTGTATGGTTGTCAGCCAAACGATTCAAGCATTATACACGTTCACGCAAAATGGGGACAGTTATCGCCTTAATAACGGCAGAACTGGTTGTGTCCAATGTTCTGTATATTCCATTGATGGAAAGCCAACCAACATTCTCAATAGTACAGTGGGTATTACTAGCGCTGGGATATACAATCGGTGCAGTTCTTGCTGGAAGTCTTAGTATGCTCTGGATTGAACAGATGCAACATCACCGGGGTCTTGAGCAACATTTGTCCGAAGTTCATCATAGATACATAGCCGAAACGGAAAAGCTTAACCAAATTCTGAATGCTGTTCCTTTATCTATCGCAACCGTAGATAAAGAGGGGACCGTGCAGTTCGTCAACGATACGATGGAGCAAACGGCGCGGGATCAATTGCCTTGCACGACAACACCTGATTTGATTGGGCAACCTGCGAGTCAGTTTGTCGAACAAGCCCAGGCAGACAAGATGGAGAGCAGTATTCGTAAAGCCATTGTTCATGGAGAAGTGAGTGGACTTACGGTGCGTTACGGTTCAAACGTATTTCAATCCCGGACCGTTCCCATCTACGCGTACTCGGCAGAACTGCCAAGAGAAGCTATCGGAGCGATGTTGATCATTCAGGATATTACTGAGCTTGAAATGCTGCGAAGCGAGCTCGATAATGTGGATCGCCTTAGTCTTGTAGGGCAAATGGCCGCAAGTATTACCCATGAAGTACGGAATCCGATGGCGGTTGTGCGTGGTTTTCTTCAATTAATGCAGGAAAAGAGTCCGGAGTCCCTGGATCACTATTACCGGATCGTTCTGGAGGAGCTTGATCGGGCGAACAGCATTATTAATGATTTTCTGTCATTGGCTCAGAATCGAATTGCCGAGAAGGAAGAATCCCAGCTGCATGATATCATCCATGAACTAAGTCCTTTGTTATGGGCTGATGCAAACCTGCGAGGTCAGAGTATTGAATTTATGCTGGCTCACAATGTGCCGAAACTGCATCTGAATTCAAAGGAAATTAAACAAGTGGTGCTTAATCTGGCTCGTAACGGGATGGAAGCCATGAATGAAAAAGGGGTACTTACACTTGAGACCCGGTTGGTGGATGACACCGTGGAGCTGTGTGTGCGAGATACTGGCCCGGGTATTCCTAGAGTGAAGCAGGAGAAGCTGTTCGAACCTTTTTTTACGACCAAGGCCAAAGGAACCGGACTGGGGTTATCCATGTGTCTGAGCATTGTCGAACGGCATAACGGAACTATTACCATTGAATCGGAGGAAGGGCAGGGTACAACTTTCAAAGTTGCATTTCAACGCTGAACTTCAAGCATGTTTTGCCAAGGAATGAGACATAATATTGAAGGAGAAGCCTTTCCGCAGGCGGTGTTTGAACCTTGCTTTCATTGATTAGGGATGTATAATAGGAATAGCACAAAAGCATTTAATTTTTTAAATAATAGAACTCACATGTTTAAGGAGTGAAACCGAATGTCTATGTCATTTGATCAATACATGAAAGATATGGTTCAACCGATGCGGGATGATCTGACTCGTTTGGGAATTCAGGAGTTGCGTACTCCAGAAGAAGTTGAAGCAAGTTTGCCGGATGCCAAAGGTACTGCTCTGGTTGTTATTAACTCGGTCTGCGGATGTGCCGCAGGTCAATGCCGCCCAGGTGTATCCCAAGCACTTCAGCATGATATTACACCAGACCACCTGTACACGGTATTTGCTGGTCAGGACAAAGAAGCTACAGCGAAAGCACGTGAATACTTTGCACCGTATCCTCCATCTTCACCTTCCATCGCTCTGATGAAAGACGGAGAACTCGTTCACTTTATTGAGCGTCATCAAGTGGAAGACCGTTCTGCGGAGGAAATTGCGGCTGAGCTCACAAGTGTGTTTGACCGTTACTGCCGTTAATTAGCTCAAGCAACGCCCCGCCTTTCGGATGACCGATGCCGGGGCGTTTCATTTTGAGCAAATAGGGTTATTGAACCATTCGGACCTTTCAAAATGGACATCAAATTTCATTAATTTAGAAACGGGGTGTGTGAACGATGAGTTTGCAACAACAGATCATCGCTGAATTGAAGGTTAAACCAAGCATTAATGAAGAAGAGGAAGTGCGCAAGCGCGTTGACTTTCTTAAAACCTATGTGAAAAATGCCAATTCCAAAGGATTGTTAATTGCAATCAGTGGCGGGATTGACAGTGCTGTAGCAACGGCGCTTTGCAAAAAAGCAACGGACGAGCTTACAGCAGAAGAGAATAAGGAATACAAAACGCTGGGTGTATTCCAGCCTTACGGTGAGCAATCGGACATTGACCATAGCTATGCCGTGGCCAAAGCTTATGACCTGAAGCATGTCGTTGAAACCAACATCGAAGATGCAGTTAACGAAATCGCACTGGAAGTGGAGCAAGGTTTCAAATCCATGGGCAGCCCGCGTCATATGACTCACCAAGGCAAAGGGAACGTGAAAGCGAGAACCCGTATGGTGATGCAATATGCTCTGTCCTTTGAGGAAAACCTGCTGGTTGTCGGAACAGACCATGCTTCTGAAGCCATCACGGGCTTTTACACCAAATGGGGCGACGGAGCCGTGGATATTACACCACTGAGCACCCTGAACAAACGTCAAGTGCGTCAGCTGGCTGCGTATTTGAACGTGCCACAGGCCATTTTGGACAAGGCTCCATCAGCAGGACTCTGGGAAGGCCAGACCGATGAAGATGAACTGGGCATTTCGTATGAAGCGAACAGTGACTATCTGGAAGGTAAACAGATTGATCCGGCTGCACAAGAGCGTCTGGAAGCATTCTACACACGTACCCATCACAAACGTAATGCCATTCCTGGCATCTAATATGGATTGCAAGCATGCCATGATATGGACAATGCAAGCATCTGAACAGCAAAGAGTCACTGCATAAGGCAGCGACTCTTTTTGTTATGCAAGATTAGTTAATCCAAGTTGCGATCTGACGAAGTGTTTCGGCGATCGCCTGCTCAAGCTGCGGCGTCGATTCCTTAAATGGATGCACAGTATTAAAAGTATGATTTCCGCCGGGAATCTGGTGCCACGGGATATCCGGGCGAGCCTGAACCAGTGCGGCCGAGCCGTTACGCAGCCGTGTTCCGTCCTCTGTTCCCTGAATAAGTGCCACACGCAGAGGGGAAGAACCCAAACGATCAATGATGGCGTAACGATCCTTATGCTTGTCCAGATCTTCCAGAATGGACACGTCCAGAGGCATCTGCTGGCCGGTTCGCCCGTTCGTGACATGGCTGCGGCCCTGTGTGCGCATTTCTTCTTTTTGTTCAGGGGTAAAGAGATCCAAGTTGGTTACACCGTTCCAGGAGAGTACGCCTGCAATCTGTTCGGGATGATCCAGTGCGTACACCAGGCTTACGCCTGCACCGCGGCTATGTCCAAGTAGAAATACCGGCAGGTCGCTAAATTCTGGCTGTGTGAACACATAATCAAGCAGTGTTGACAAGTCGGCAAGCTCTCGGCTGTACGTATTGATTGCAAACTTTTCAAGTTCAGAAAATTGCTCCAGATCTTCTCCAACTCCGTTGTGAGAGAAATTGAAGGTCAGGACGTGATAGTTCTCGCTTAGCTGGGATGCAGTGTAGGGGAACATGCCCCAGTCTTTGAAGCCTTTGTAACCGTGAGTCAGGATAATGATTCCTTGAGCGGGTTGCCGTGCGGTGAATATATTTCCGCGAATGACGGCATCTCCGCCAACAGGCTGTTCAAATGCTGTGGACATATCTTATTCCTCCTAAAGTTTCATCTATTTCTGATTCATATTTTAACATAAATGGTAATGTGGACGAAGGTGCTCGCATCCGTGCGCGCCTCCTGCTACAATAGAATACGTGTTCGGATAAGTTACGGATCAGATGACCGAATGGAGATCGTTTACAGCATAAAAGGTTAAGCGGGTGAAGCGTTGATGATATATGGCATTGGAAACGACGTGCTGGAGATTGGGCGTATGCGCAGGCTGTTGTCAGGTCAACACGCCGAAGCGTTTATGAAGCGGATTTTAACGCATGCAGAGCGAGAGATTGCGGATCATCGGGGCAAACGGATGGTAGAGTTTGTATCCGGTCGATTCGCAGCAAAGGAAGCGGTGTCCAAGGCGTTTGGCTGCGGCATTGGAAGCATGATGAGTTTTACCGACATTGAAGTGCTGCCTGACGCGAAAGGGCGTCCCGTTGCCACACTTTCTGCTGAAGCATGGGAACGACTGCAGCTGCCGTACGGCAAACAGTATGATATTCATTTGAGTATTACGCACCAGACGGAGCTGGCTGCGGCCTTTGCTATAGTAGAGCAGATGGGGAAGACGGTACCCGGATCTGAATAGTAACAATGTGGGAGAACGTGTGAAGAACGTAAGCATGGTAACAGGAGAGGACGGGAATATGGGTTTATTGGAACAGAAACGACATTTCAGCGTAAATTTGCTGGATTGGTATATGGTCAACAGACGGGATTTGCCGTGGCGTCGCCACAACAATCCTTATTTTACGTGGGTATCGGAAATTATGCTTCAACAGACTCGGGTGGATACGGTGATTCCGTATTTCAATCGTTTTATCGGGAATTTTCCGACCGTACAGGCTCTGGCTGAAGCACCGGAAGAAGAGGTCTTGAAAAATTGGGAGGGACTCGGATATTATTCGCGTGCCCGCAATCTTCAGGCGGCTGCCAGACAAGTTATGGAGCTGCACGGTGGGGAGATGCCTCAGGACAAGCAAGCGGTCTTTGCGTTAAAAGGGGTGGGCCCGTATACAGCCGGGGCCATTCTCAGCATTGCCTTCAACCAGCCGCAGCCAGCGGTGGATGGCAATGTGATGCGGGTTCTGTCCCGATACTTCCTCATTGATGAGGACATAATGAAGGGCAGCACCCGGGTGTTGATGGAAGAGCTCGCAGGAGAGCTAATTCCGGAAGGGCGTGCGCGTGATTTCAATCAGGCGCTGATGGAACTTGGCGCGCTGGTGTGCACGCCCAAAGCGCCGCAATGCCTTACTTGCCCGGTCATGGAGCAATGTTCCGGCCGCATTGCCGGACGGGAGCTCACGCTGCCGGTCAAGACCAAGGCGAAGCCGCCGCGCCCTGAGCAGCGGCTGGTCGCCATTGTGGAGGGCCGCGGTGCTCATCGCGGCCGTGTACTTGTGCGCCAGCGCCCAGCGACGGGCCTATTGGCCCGCATGTGGGAGCTGCCGCATGTGCTGGCGGCGCCCGCCACAGCCGGCAAGAAGGCGGGGCCGCTGGCAGATGAGCCGGCCATGGCTTTGCTTGCCGGCAGTCTGTGGGCGGAAGGCTTCGCTGCCCGCCCGGAAGGGCTGGCTACCCATGCGGAGCATGTGTTCAGCCACATTGTCTGGAGCCTGCAGGTGTACAAGTGCACTGAGCAGGACCAGAGTAACGAGCTTCCGCTGATCGTTGCGGAAGCCAGAGCGGCCTACGATGCACAGGCGGCTGCCAAGGAAACCACTGCTCCAGCCCAAGTATCGGAGTCAGGCATCATCGATGCAGCCAGTATCTCAGGCTCACTTGATGAGCAGGGGGAGCCGTTGTCAGCAATTGCCGCAAGTGACCCGGCGCATGATGTAATGAGTGGTAGAGGCGATGGCCTGATCTATCGCTGGATTGGTCCAGAAGATATGGACAAAATGGCATTTCCGAATATATTCCTGAAGCTCATCAGCAGTTATTTTGCAGGGGTATATGACGATGTTAGTGAGTAATGGGCCCTTGCCATACCAATATTAAATCAACCAACGTGCTCAAGCAAAAGCACACAAAAAAGAGCCTGATCCGGTCGCTTTGACCGAATCAGGCTCTTTAATTATGCTGGCAGTCTTATTTCGCTGCAGCGTAACGTTTGTTTACTTCATCCCAGTTGATTACATTCCAGAAAGCACCGATGTAGTCAGGGCGTTTGTTTTGATATTTCAGGTAGTAAGCGTGCTCCCATACATCCAGACCCAGAACCGGAGTCAGACCTTCGAAGAGAGGGCTGTCTTGGTTAGGTGTGCTAGTGATGGACAATTTGCCATCTTTACCAACTACGAGCCAAGCCCAACCAGAACCGAAACGAGTTGTAGCTGCTTTAGCGAAATCTTCTTTGAATTTGTCAAAGCCACCCAGTTCGCTATCGATTGCTGCTGCGATGTCGCCAGTTGGAGCGCCGCCGCCGTTAGGTCCGATGATTTCCCAGAACAGGCTGTGGTTAGCATGTCCGCCACCGTTGTTGCGAACGGCTGTGCGGATACCTTCAGGTACGCTGTCAAGGTTAGCAATCAGATCTTCCAAGCTTTTACCTTGCAGTTCAGGAGCGCTTTCCAGAGCTGCGTTCAAGTTCGTTACGTAAGTATTGTGATGGCGATCGTGGTGAATTTCCATCGTTTGCGCATCAATATGTGGTTCCAGTGCGTCGTTAGCGTAAGGAAGTGCTGGTAATTGAAAAGTCATAATGAAATACCTCCTGAGATTTTTGAATTTTTGTTAAGGTCAGCATTTTGCATAATTCAATTCGAATCGCTTCCGGTACAAGTTCTAGACGAATAGGTTCACTTCGATCTATATCTTGCTGAGTGAAAGTCGCTCACAGGATTTATGCAAATTGCTCAGGTACCTATGTAATAATACCCTTGTCACTAATATTAAACCGCATTCGGGCTAATTAAGCAACATTTTTGTTTATTAAGTCCCCCCCAGACGTTAATCCATTCATGGGTCAGAGATAACAAACATATTTTACCCATTATGAAACTATTTATGTGATTTTAGGGCTTTGAATAGAGGAAAAGTTTAATATTCGGATGTAAACGGTTACAATTAAGCGCTTTCAAAAGAAAATGCGTGTTTTATGGCGTAAAGTATGGTTTAATTGACGGAGAAGCGGTATTTTCTCGTTTTTTGTCATTATATGAACATTGGGTTTTTGGTAAAAAGGGGAGCCCCTTTTTGTAAAACCTCATCTAAGCTAACGAAAAGGGAGATTTAAGACATGCACGTTCGTTCCTTTCAGTTGAGTGATGCAAGCCAGATGACAGAGCTTCTCCAGGTTGCACTATCGGAAGAGTGTTATGAGAACACGATGGGCCCGTTTGCCCGTCAATTGTCATGGGATTCTGACCTGATCATGGTTGCGGAAGAAGAGGGAGACCTCGTCGGCGCTTTGATCGGTACGATTGACCACAACCAGGGATGCATCTATCGTATTGCGGTCCATCCAGACTATCGTCGCCGCGGAGTCGGCAAAAAACTTGTCGAGGCCATGGAACAAAGGTTCCAGCAGCGTAAAGTCAGTCAAATATGGGTGGCGGGTGATGAGCACAACAAAGTAGCCATGCCTCTTTATGAAGCAATGGGTTACGGTGCCAATCAGATTATGAGCGCTTTCCAGAAACTCAGTATTTTGTCCAAAGCTTAGTTTGCAGGGTTAAAAAAGAAATATAACAGATTTTCATTTCATATTAGGCGTATCTTTCAACGTGTAACAACGTGAGGGATATGCCTTTCTATTTATATGGGTGCTTTTCACCGATTATTCCCCTTTTTTCGCCACTTCTGAATGCCATTCCATTTAAATTAATCCCTGGTTTAACTGTTTTAATCTCGTTGTTATTCACCCTTCAAGTTGTATTGGTGCTCATAACCAATTGTTTCACCCTTGCAAATGAAGTAGAATTAAAAGGATTATGATCACTCAATTTTGGTAATATCAGAACATATAAACGCGGAACGCCAGCTTCCTGATATTTTCAAGAAAAACGTTCACTATATGCGATCTGTCTTCCTTGAAAGTATGTCGATCGACGTTTTTTTCACAAAATGGATAAACGAGGTGTCTCTTTGAACTCCAATAATCTTTCAACGGAGCATGTAGCTTCCAAGGAACGAAATGGTCCGGGAGTGCCTGATCCACCGGAGAAATCCTGGGGTGCAGAGCTTTGGGACTGGGTGAAAACCATAGTGATTGCTTTTGTAATCATGATGCTGTTGAACCTGTTTGTATTCAATCTTTCGATGGTCAAAGGTCAATCGATGCAGCCGACGCTGGTTGAGCGGGATCGTCTGTTTGTAAATAAAATTGTATATGATTTTGGGACACCGTCCCGATCAGATGTTATTGTGCTTCGTGATCCAAGCGAAGGTGTGGAGAAAAAAGATTTTCTGGTCAAACGGATTGTCGGGCTTCCCGGAGACACGGTTGAAGTACGGGACCATCATTTATTCGTGAATGGGGAGCAGCAAGCGGAAACGTACACGGATACGGAGGTTCAGGACCCTGATTTTGGACCGATTACGCTGGAAGCGGATCATTACTTTGTAATGGGAGATAATCGTCATGAAGGCAAGAGCAAGGATAGCCGTGTGTTTGGCAGCATTACTTCCAGTGAAATTGTAGGCAGGGCGGAGTTTATTTTTTGGCCGTTCTCAGAAATTAAAAAACTGTAAAATGTTAGCAGGACAAGGACAACAACTTCACGCTACATTTTGCGTTAAACGATATAGACTCGGTTTCTTTTTAGCTCCGGTATGTCCGACTTGTATATCGAAATCAGCGCCTGTCCTCCCACCTGAGGCGGGCGTTCACTATTTGCGGAATTAGCGTGGAAGAAGAGAGGGAATAGATATGACGAGTGTACAGACCGGAGCAGCAAAGGCAGCAGCTGTATGGGAGAAGTTAAAACAAGAGATTAAGGCAGCTGCTCCCGAGATGGGTATTGATGATATAGGATTTGCTTCGGCAGAACCATTCGTGACCTTGAAGTCCATTCTGGAGCAACATCGGGCGAAAGGATTCGAGTCCGGATTTGAGGAGCCTGATATTGAGAAAAGGATACGTCCAGAGTTGAAAGATGGCGAGCCTGCTTCGCTCATTGCGATTGCCGTGGCTTATCCATCGAAGATGGTTAATCCGCCGAAGTCGGAGCCGGGTGCATACCGTGGTATTCTGGCTCGTTCCGCCTGGGGTCAGGATTATCACCAAGTCCTGCGTGCAGCAATGGACAAGCTGGTTCATTTTATACGTGAACGCGTACCTGAAGCCATGATTGAAAGTATGGTAGACACGGGGGCGTTGGTGGACCGTGCTGTTTCCCAGCGTGCGGGGATTGGATTCAGTGCCAAGAACTGTGCCATTATATCGCCCAAATTCGGTTCATGGATCTTTCTCGGCGAACTGGTCACGAATATCCCGTTTCAGCCAGACAACCCGGTGACCGAGGATTGTGGTGAATGTACGAAGTGTATTGATGCCTGTCCAACTGGAGCACTGGTCGGGCCGGGACAACTGAATGCACAGCGCTGCATTTCGTTTGTGACCCAAACGAAAGGCTTCGTGGATGAAGAGTTTATGCTCAAAATTGGCAACCGTCTGTACGGTTGTGATACCTGTCAGATTGTTTGCCCGAAGAATCGGGGTAAAAACTGGGACCACCATCCTGAGTTTCATCCCGATCCGGAGATTGTAAAACCTTTGCTGATACCGTTGCTAGACATCGGTAACCGTGAATTCAAAGAGCGCTTCGGCCAAAGTTCCGCCGCTTGGCGGGGCAAGAAGCCAATTCAGCGCAACGCCGTAATTGCCCTTGGCAATTTCAAAGACAAAACCGCTGTACCGAAACTAACGGAGGTACTGAAGCGTGATCCGCGTCCCGAGCTGCGGGGAACTGCAGCTTGGGCGCTGAGCAGAATTGGAGGAGAAGACGCAATGAGAGCCATTGGGGAAGCTGCCGCTAACGAACAAGATGGGAACGTGCTAAGCATGCTGCAGAAGGCCAAGGAACGACTGAGTTCGTCCGAGACCTTACCCGATAAGCCTCAGGCAGAGCCAAAGAGCAACGATAAGCCTGAGGATCAGAAGGAACAGAATAAGACACCCGAACAGGAAAATGGGCAGACGACAGAGCCTGCCAAACCAGAAGCTGCAGCATGGAAACCATCAGCCGTAACAGGTCTGCATGGTACGCCGGTATATTACGATGAGGTGCTAACGCCGATCGGTACACTTACGCTCTGTGCGACGGATAAAGGCCTGTGTCACATTGATTTTGGTGCATTCCATGTGCGCGAGGCGCATTTGCAACAATGGGCTCGTACATGGATTGGCGAATATCGATATGAGAAAAATGAAGAGAAGCTGAGCGAAGCTGCACAACAGTTGAAGCAGTATTTTGCAGGAGAACGAAAAGCGTTTGATCTGAAGCTCGATTTGTTTGGAACACCATTCCAGCTACAAGTATGGCAAGTCCTGTCCGATATATCTTATGGAGAGGCCTCAACACACCAACAGGTTGCGGAAATCATCGGCAGACCCAAAGCTGTTCGCGCAGTTCTGGATGCTATTAGTAAAAATCCGATTCCGATTATTATTCCCTGTCACCGCATCAGCGGTAAAGACGGAACCCTGGTGGGTTATGTAGGCGGGCTGCAAACCAAAGAGCAATTGCTCAACTTGGAGCAGCAATCGTAAGAGCGGGGGACGTTCATGAAGTATGTTAACGTGGAGAGCGTGGAGGCGGGGGAGCTTCTGGGCAAAACCATATATTCCGGCAACGGCACGGTGTTGCTGTCTGCCGGAGTCCAGCTCACCGTATTTATGGTTAATACGCTGAAGCGTATTGGCGTGACCATGCTGTACATCCAGGATGAAGCGTATAAAGATGTGGATACAGAAGACATTCTGGATGAAGCCACGAAAAAGGCAGTAATTAATGAAATGAGTGTTACGCTCGATTCTATCCGTTCCGGGAAAGACTGGAGCCCGAAGAAGGTCGCCATCAGCATAGATAAATTGTTGAACGATGTTCTGAACGGGCGTGAACTGCTTGTTCAGCTCACAGACATTCGGACCAAAGATAACGCACAGTATGTTCACGCCATGAATGTATGTTTGCTTTCTTCTGTCATTGGTCTGAATCTGGGGCTTAACTATGTGCAGCTCAAGGATCTGGCCGTCGGAGCTCTATTGCATGACATCGGCAAAGTGGGGGAGCCACCTGGCAGCGGTTCAACAGCAAACTCATCCCTGCATCACACGTGGAAAGGGTTCGAGTTGATCAAGTCCAAACGGGAGTTTAATCTGCTTGTGGCACATACGGCTCTGCAGCATCATGAGCATGTGGATGGTACGGGACTACCGAGGGGCATTCAGGGAAAAGACATTCATCTTTTCGCTAAAATCGTCAGTGCAGCTAACACGTATGATAATCTGATCAATGGCCTTTCGGGTAGAATTATGCTGCCACATGAAGCCTGTGAAGAGATGATGGCGATGTCTGGCACGAAGCTGGATCGTGACATTCTGATCGAATTCAACCGGAGTGTGTCCGTTTATCCGAATGGAACAGCAGTTCGATTGTCTACCAAAGAGACCGGAGTCATTGTGCGTCAGCACCGGGGTCTGCCTGGTAGGCCGGTCATTCGGGTGGCACGTGGCAGTACACGTTATGATCTGGATGTGATTGAAGTGGATCTGGCTCAGCATACAACCGTTTTCATAGAGGCGGTACTGATGTAACTTATACGGATGCTCCTGAGAGATTTACTGAATGTTTTCGATCTGTTTTCTGGATGTTAAATTCAGCGTATAGCTGGAAAATCCGTTTGCTCAAGGCGTGCGGAAATGCTATGATAACTTTCAGGAAATCCGGTGCGTGTCATGTTTGCATCGTGAGCGTATAACATCATGTGCTGACACGGATCATCAGGCTTTTTAGATTGCATACAGAGGTGTCTAAGAGATGGAAATAGCAATACCGATTATTACATTGATTGTTGGTCTGGTCGGAGGATTTTTCATTGGGGTATACTACTTGCGGAAACAGCTTGAGAAAATGCAAAGCGATCCCGACATGCTCCAGAAGATGGCGAAGCAAATGGGTTATAACCTGAACGGCAAGCAAATGCAGCGCGCCCAGCAGATGATGAAGAACCAGCAGCCAGGCGCGAAGATGCCTCAGCCGCAACAACATCCTGCGCGTAAAAACTCGGGCCGCCGAAAATAATAGCTGTGAGCGAGCATTATGCATAATGCTGAAGTGAATAGCTGCTTACAGTATGTGGTTCGAAAGGAGGCGTTCGGCAGTGGCTGGCGTTAAAGATTATTTGAATTCAAAAGTATCCGACAATCGGGAGAAGATCGAGTATCACATTGAACAGATCTTGCAATTGATCGGTGAGGATAGTACGCGGGAAGGGCTGCTGGAAACGCCTGCACGCGTAACCCGGATGTATGAAGAGATTTTTGGCGGGTATGAAGTGGACCCGCGCGATGTACTTGGTGTGACGTTTGACGAGAATCATGAAGAACTGGTCATTGTGAAGGACATTGTCTATTACAGCCAATGTGAACACCATATGGCGCCTTTCTTCGGTAAGGTGCACATTGGATATGTACCGAGTGGCAAAATTGTGGGATTGAGCAAAATGGCCCGTCTGGTGGAGGCAGTTACCCGCCGCCTGCAGGTTCAGGAGCGAATCACCTCACAGATTGCCGATATTCTGACTGAAGCGGTAGAGCCGAATGGTGTCATGGTTGTCGTGGAAGGCGAGCACTTGTGCATGTGTTCCCGCGGCGTGAAGAAGCCGGGCAGTAAGACGGTTACATCTGCTGTACGTGGTTCTTTCCGTGACAATCCGGCACAGCGTGCTGAGTTCTTGTCGCTGGTAAAAGATTAAAAGTTCGGGCTCATTCCACACGTTGGACAAGCCAGAAGCGTTGAATCCTTCGGCACCATCATGTTGCTTCCATTTTAGTCGGCATTTCGCTGAATCTTAAATGGCAGTATAGATGCTTGTGCCAATGGAAGCTTTCATAAATAAGCCGTGTTCCCTGGGGAACCGGCTTATTTATATATTATTTTTGCATTCATGGGGATACATAAGGGTCATGTAACTATTTCAATTCATCCAGATTAGTTTAGTCGGAGGCTATCTTATATGAGTGTACCGTCCAATTCAGATCAACCCGGATCGCCGGGAGCAAAGCAGCAGATGCAGCTGGATCATTCATTGCCTCTGCAAATTTGGGAGACACCGCTGCTGCGGCACGGGAGCAGTGTGCTTGAAGCATTTGCTTGGGAAGAAGTCATGTGCCGCCGGGTGGGAGAGGGCCAGTTGCCCGTTGCTCATATATGGCGGCATCCAGATGCCTTTGTAGCAGGATTGCGGGATCGGAGGCTACCACAGGCGGTGGAAGCAATGGAACGCATTAGAAGCCAGGGAACAGCGGTCTGCGTTCGTCCATCCGGTGGTGCAGCAGTTCCCCTGAATCCAGGGGTGGTTAACGTATCTTTAATTTTGCCCAACCCTGGACGAGCCATCAATATACACGATGATTTTCGGGAGATGGCCTCACTGATTGCTGAATCACTAACACCGTGGTCGAGTCAGGCACGTACGGGGGAGATAGAAGGCGCCTTCTGTCCTGGCGATTATGATGTCAGTGTGGGTGGACTGAAATTCTGTGGTATTGCCCAGCGCAGACAGGCCAAGGCTTATATCATTACGGCCTTTATCATCGTGGAAGGACAAGGGGACCAATTGGCAGCAGACGTGCGTAAGTTCTATCAGGATGCAGCAGACGGTGCCAGTGAAGGATATCCGGATGTTCGGCCCGGAACGATGGCGAGTTTGCAGGAACTGGCAGGTGTCCCTTCTGCTGCGGCGTATACAGCCTCGTTGGTACGTACACTGCGTCAGCGTTTTCCCCTGGCGCAGACGAGCCGTGTGTTGAGCGTGGATCAGGAAGCCGTTAGACGGACGGCTGAGCAGATGAAACTGCGTTACGATTAGGTTCAGAAGCTTGGACTTGGAATTGGGTAATAGAGATGATATGATGTGATTTCGGAAGGAGAGTGTCTACATGGAAACTTTAAGATATACGTACTTATATGAGGTCATTTCAACAGGCGAAAAGTCTGAATTTAGCCAAATGGCTACAAGCAAGGAAGAAGCAGCTGCCCTGATCGTTGCGCGTATCGCTGATCTTGAATTTACAGGTGAAGAAGATATCAAGCTGGGCGATCTGATCGCAATTAGCAAACAGGTTGGCGACAACTATGTTGCCTGTGAGGGTTGCGCTTCCTAAGGTAAACGCTCCGAATAGTGGGCCTCAAATGATAAGCAAGTCTCTAGTATAGAGGCTTGCTTTTTTGTATCTGTATTTGGATTATTCGATTCAGGTGTGCCTCGCTGAATAATAATTGCACGGGAAGAAATATGTTCATTTGAAGGTGGTTTTGCGAAAATGCGAGAAAAGGCATATTTTCACGAAAAATGCCGATAAATGTTCAGAATCGGTTCAGAGCTGATAGGTATAATCTTCCTACAACAGAAAGAGAAGGGAAGATTCGAACATGCGAAAAAAGGATCACCAGAAGCGCTCCAGGCTCCTGAGACGAATAGGGATTGTGATAGTAACATTCCTTATGGTCTTCGGAATGCTGCCAGTTGTATTTCAACAAGGTGTCGTACAGGCCAAGAGTTGCTATGATCTGACGGAAAAAGATTCTGATAATGTTGAATGGAAGCTCATTAGTACGCCTGAAGAGCTAGCTTGTGTGAGAGAAGATTTAAACGGTAATTACAAGCTGAAGAATGATATTTCTGAAGCAGCCATGAGCACGTTTTTGAATGAGCGATCTTGGTCACCGATTGCCATTGAAGTAGAAGATGAACTTATACCTTTTACAGGCAGGTTCGATGGGAATGGTTACTCGATCTCCGGTTTGAAAACGACGGATGAGAATCAGAACGATGTGGGGCTGTTCTCTGTATTACAAGGTGCTGAGGTTAAAAATCTTATATTAAACGATGTTTCTATAAAAGGAAATGTGATCGTAGGCGGACTTGCCGGACGGAGCATAGAGTCGCGTATTGAAGGGGTCCAAATCAGTGGAAATATACAAGGGAATATGAGAGTAGGCGGTATTTTAGGATTATCGGACGAAAGTGAATATATAAATAATAGCACTAATGTCGCGGTGACCGTCTTAGGTGAGGATGGCGACTCACTCGGGGGACTTGTTGGAGAAAGTAATAAGGGCATAATCATTGCAAATGTTGCTGAAGGTATAGTGAGTGGTTACGAGGCTATAGGTGGACTGATCGGAGAGTCGAATGATAATTTCATTCGTCAGAGCTACACTTCAGGACAGGTGACGGGTAACTACCAGGTAGGCGGCTTGATTGGCCAACTTAATTATGAATTTAGCCACACTATTGAGAATAACTATGTGGTTGGTTCAGTCAGATCTAATGCTACAGGGAATAATGATTTTTCTGCTGAAGCCATTGGCGGACTGATTGGTGAAGTGAAAAAGGGTGATGGACCAGCCTCCGCAAAAATCAATATTCAACATAATTATATGGCTGCGTCTATGGATATCGTTGTTCCTGATAATTCATCATCACCCATTGATGATCAGACGATAGGGTCAGTCATTGGTAATCTGAATGATCCAGAGAATCAAGTTATCTTTACTAATAACTACTATGATTTAGCCAAGAGTAGTACGAACCAGCATAATGGTTCTAATTATGCAACGGGTCTTACTACTGAGCAGATGAAACAACAATCTAATTTCAATGGATGGGATTTCGATGGAGTTTGGACAACTCGTAACAGGATCAATGATGGGTATCCGATCTTGCGTTCATCCAAGCTTATGAATGCACCAACTCCACCACTGCCCGATCCTACAATAGATTATCTGTATCCATATCCTATGAATGGAACAGTTACTCAGTCTACATCTAAAGTTAAAGTGAAGCTTAATGAAGCTGGTAGATTTTATTTTGACAATCAATTGTTTGATGAGGAAATCGTAGGACAGTCTGACGAAGATACTAAATTACATGCCTTAGCTAATCTATCTTATGTTGATCTAGAAGCCAATGAAGAGAAATCGTTCTTGTTCACAGGACTGGACGAGAACACGTTGTATCACGTGTTCCTGGCGGTAGAAGATAAGAATGGTCAGCTTAAGAACATGGGAGATCGGGGATATTCAACACTTGCAAACTCAACGCCTCTTCCACAAAACGTAGTGGCTTCACCTGGTGATGGTCAGGTTGCCATTGAATGGACTACAGAGCCAGAATTAGATTATCGCGTGTATATGTACCAAGGAACAGCAGCGCCTGAGGATCCCGATCTGTGGACGGATGTGACGGACAGTTACAGTGATGGACATATCAGTGATCTGACAAATGGACAGTCCTATGTATTTGCAGTTAGATCGTATACTTCCGATGAAGAAAATTCAGATTATGTTGCATCTAACGTTGTGATCCCGCAAGAGGAGAATAATAATGGTGGTGGATCTAATCCAGATCCAGACCCAGACCCGAACTTTCCTGTGCCACAGCATGTAGTGGCAACAAAAGGTGAGAAAAAGGTTACGTTAACTTGGGATCCAATCATGAACGGATTAGCTTCGGTCTATATGTACGAAGGTTCATCAGCACCAGTAGATCCTTCACAATGGGTACTTGTTACTTCTAATATTTTGAATAGCAGTTGGGAAATTAATGATCTTAGAGAAGGAGAAAAATATATTTTCGCTGTTAGAGCTGTATATGAAGATGGCGTATCCGAATATGGAATTTCTAATTCAGTGAAGATTAACATAACTCCATCCAATCCAGAAACGCCAGGTAATGGGGGAGGTGGGGGAGTTATTACTCCAACTCCTGTAACGCCAACAATTCCACAAGCTCCACAGAAAGAAGTAATCAAAGTGGATGTAGCGAATGGGGATCAAGCTTCAACGATCGCTTCCTTGGAGATTAAACGTACTCGAGGAACAGATGGTACGGTTAAGGATGAACTTCTTCTTGATCAGAGCAAAACGCAAACCATTATCGACCAATTGAAACAGACAGGCTCCCGTACAGCGGTTGTCTTGATTCCAGACGCAAAAGATGAAGTATCACAGTGGGATCTGAGGCTCTCTCCACAAGCGTCAGCAATGCTGGCTGAGCAAGGAGTGAATCTGGTTATTTCCAATCCTAATGTAAAGATTACCATTCCGGCGAATTCCTTGAACGGACGCACAGATGATATTTATTTCCGTCTTGTACCGGTGAAGAAGGAATCCCAACGTTCAGAGATCCAAACGAGAGCACAGGAGAATGAGTCGATCATCCAATTCGTAGACACAACGGATATCCAGATCATTGGACGTCCAATGACGATCGAAACGAATCTACAGAGCAGACCTGTTACGCTCATATTGCCTTTAGATGCTAATCAGGTTGCAGGTGTGAAGTCTGAGGAGCTAGGTGTATATATTGAGCATAGTGATGGAACGAAGGAGCTTCTACACGGCAAACGGGTTACCCTAAACGGTGATAATCAGCAAGGCGTCGAGATTGAAGTAAACAAATTCAGTACTTTCTCCATTGTTAAGGTCAAAGACTGGACAGACAACACATTGAAAGCACAACCTTATATTCAGGGGTACACGGATGGCAGTTTCCGACCAGAACGTAATGTAACTCGTGCGGAAATGGCAACATTAATCACGCGTATTCTGGGAACATCTGCTCTTGAGGGAAGTCATGAATTTACAGATGTAACATCCAGCCACTGGGCACAGGCGTCTATATCAGCAGCAGCCCAATCCGGTTCTGTTAAAGGTTATACAGATGGCAGCTTTAAGCCGGATCAAGCGATTACCCGCGCGGAAATGGCTGTCGTGTTACAGCCGTTATTAACATCTGATCAGATGACTACTGCGCCGACAGCATTTAACGATATGAACGAGCATTGGGCGCAACAAGCAGTAGAACAATTAAGTTCGGCGGGAGTAGTTACCGGATACAAGGATGGAATGTTCCGTCCAAGTCAGCCGATAACCCGCGCTGAAGCTGTTACAATGCTGAATAAGCTGATCGGTCTTCAAGCTGAAACGAATGCGGCAGGACATTGGTCGGATGTACCTGCCACACATTGGGCTTATGAAGCGATTGGGGCAGCTTCTATCCGCAAGTAAATAGTTGTATTCAAACTCAAAGAGATATCTTTCAGTCATTCGGCTGGAGATATCTCTTTTTTTACATCAACATATAGCACCATGGATTCAATGCGCTCCAGAGTACTCCCTGATGATATGCTTAGCCCGAGAATCCTAATAAGGCGGCCATAACAGCTTGCGCGCAGTTTCATAACGTTCCGCCACAGCTGGCCAGTACACAACCTTCCACCAGTCCTCGATATATTTTTTGCGTTCATTCTGGTGTTTCAGATAGTAGGCATGCTCCCATACATCAAGCGGCAGGAGAGGCACAATGTCGGACTGAGATAAATTCTGGTGTTTCTCCGCTTGTAAAATTTCCAATCTATGCGCCCGCGGGCTCCATACCAGCATGGCCCATCCGCTGCCTTCTACTTTGTTGGCGGCTTCGGTAAATTGATTCTTGAACGCTTCATAGCTGCCAAAATCCCGCTTGATCTGCTCTGCGAGCATACCGGAAGGCTTGCCTCCGCCTTTAGGGTTCATGATCGTCCAGAAGATCGTATGCAGGTAGTGGCCTGCGCCATTAAATGCGAGTTCGCGTTCCCAATGTTTGACGAGTTCAAAATTATTCTTTTTCCGCGATTCTGCCAGCTTTTTCTCCGCGGTGTTCAGTCCGTCCACGTAGGATTGATGGTGCTTGTCATGGTGTATGCGCATCGTCATCTCGTCAATATGTGGTTCCAGCGCATTGTAGGCGTAGGGTAGGGGTGGCAGTGTGTGCCCTCCAATAGGCACGGGTTTCTCCTTGACCGGCGCAGCTGTAGAGTTGGTTGTGTCCTCTGCATTTGCATCGGGAGACTGTACAGTCGCTGAAGATTGTGCCTGTAACGCTGGAGTGGAGTTATTGATTTTTCCCGCAACATTGGACGATTCTTCTACAGCTTCACGATAGGGCTGTTCGGAAACGGGCGTTGAAGCAACTTGTACTTGTACGTTGGGATCAGACACCAAATCTCGCAAAGCTCCAGATTGTTTCAGCGTTTCAAGTACCCCCAGGAAATACTCGGATTCACGTATAAAATGCAGAATAACCACTTTGGCAATCGGCACTTGCTGAACAGCAGTACTTTGCTCCAGTAGGACGTACAACTGTCTAATGAACTCTCGCGATTGTGTGCAGGCAGCCGCTACGAGTTGTTCAATGCAGCGGATGATGTAAGGAGCAGGCGGCTGGGTTCCAGGCAGTATTTGCTTCAACAGCTGATTCGCGACTCGTTCGCTATTCTCAAAGATCGCTTCCCATTCCGCAAGCCATTTAACATAAGAGGGTTCAAGATCAGGGACCAAGGCACGAATGACAATCGTATGTTCCTTCTCTTGCTCTTTCCAGAAACGGACTTCTTCGAGTATCCGCAGAGGAAGCAGATGCCCATATCCATACCAATTCATAAGCGGTAAACCTCCGTTCAGATGAATTTGAATTCAGATCCAGCAGCAGAAATGAATTTTGTTTCCCCGGTTCGCTCAATTTTGTAATGTACAAGGTAGAGCTGTCTTTAATTACATCCCAAAAGTATATTCTTCAGGCATGTTGTCCTATGTACACAAAAAAAGAGCCCCCTAGGGGCTCTTGAATTATCGGATTTTCACGATTCTCCGGTATTGGTATTTTCCACATCATCGCTGCTCGTCTTCGTCACATGACTCAGGAATGTGGAGACACGGCGCAGATATTCCTTCGGATGCTCCCGGAAGATCAGCTCATGATGCGCACCGTCCACAATCCATTCATCGGAATTTGAATTGGTTTGGTTGCCGGCAAGCAGCTCAGCAATCGGGTAAGGAGCTTTCTCATCCTCGGTACCATGGATGAAGAAAATCGGGAAAGGATAATCTTCTTTTTTCACTTCTTGATACGGAATCTGCTGCAATCCGGTCCCGTTCAGAATAGGGAACAGCAGGTTCATAATCTCCAGCGTAGGCTGACGCGGAAGATCAATCTGATTATGGATGTTGTGATACAGCGTATCCGGCTCAAGCAGGAACGTGCTGTCCAGAATCATAGCATCCACATCTTTGGTAATCAGCCCAGTTTGCAGGGCTGTACCTGCACCCATGGAGAATCCCCATACGACAAGCTCCTGAGCTCCGCGCTGCTTCGCAAACTGGATAGCACCAAGCAACTGCTGGGACTCGGCTTTGCCGCCTGTAGCGACAGCTTTGTTCACCTGTGAAGCGAAACCGTAATCGAACATCACCACATTGAAGCCAAGTTGATGAGCATAATGGGCCAGGTCATACATCGGTACCCAGGTTTCTTCACGATTCGCACCATATCCATGGCTGAATATGATGGTTTTGTTTGCATTATCATCAGCCGGAATATACCAACCCTGCATTGTTCGACTGCCGTCTGCTGCCGGAAACGTGATGTCTTGATACTTCATGTTCTTCGCCTGCATGGGATTGGAGAATACAGGCGCTACAGTTGGATTGGATAATACCCAAGCAATATAACCGTGTAGTGCAATGAAACAAAAGAGCAGAAAAAATACAACGGAGAGCAACAACGCCACGACAATATGTTTGAACCGGATCAGCCTCGGTGATAACGAAGAAGGCAGATCTGACACTTTCGTTTGCAGCGGGGCTTCGCTCTGGGATGTCGGATACATGATTGCCCCTCCTTTAAAAATCAAATGAAGATAACAACGAGACGAACAGAGCGGATAAATGATTTTTCTGACTACTTATGAAGCAAAATCTTAATTTAATATATCTTTATCGTATGTTCCAATATAGTCAAAGTCAATTGATTGAGGCCATTTGTTACGCAATTGTTATATAGTTCTGAAGATATATGGGTAACATTTCCTTAGGGTGCAAAATGCAGGGGATTCTAATTTATAAAAAGAAAATATTTACAAATATCCCTATTCCAAATGGCGCTTTTTGGTTTACAGATGAGACCGTTTCTCATATAATTTATGTAACCAAGTTTCATGTGATGAAACATGAGGAGGGCAACTTGCCATGGAAGACCGAAAGTTAACCGTCCGGGCTGTAGAACGGGCGCTGGATATATTATTGTGTTTTACAACCCGCAGTGATCTGGGACTCACGGAAATTGCCAGCCAGATCGGTCTGCACAAGAGTACAGTCCATCGTCTGATGGCTACTTTGGAGGACAAAGGGTTCGTAATCCGGGATGCTGCAACTGAGAAGTATCGACTCGGCATACGCATCTGGGAACTGTCTGCCCATATGTCTCGCAGCGATGATCCTGCCATTTTGCTCCTTCCTGCGATGGAGCGGCTGAGAGATCGACTGGGCGAAACCGTGAGTTTATATCTGCGTGATGGCAGTGAGCGGATTCGAATTCAAGCCGTGCAGAGTGATCAGGCGATTCGTCGTGTAGCTCCGGTGGGCGTCAGACTTCCGTTATCAGTGGGAGCATCCAGCAAAGTGCTGATGGCTTTTGCCACCGAAGAGGACCGCGAAGATCTGATGAATGGACCGGAATGGCCGGTATTTATCGATCCCAAAGTATATTTGGCACAGATGAAAGACATTCTGGAATACGGCTACGCAACAAGTTATGAGGAACGTGAACCGGGAGCCGCAGCAGTATCTGTACCCATAATGGATCGGAAAGGCAACATCGCTGCTGCCCTGTCGGTATCCGGGCCTGTTAGCCGTCTCTCGCAAGAAACGTTGCATGAATACGCACCTGTGTTGAAGGAAGCTGCTACGCAGATGGGGCTTATGCTATCCTGATCTTATTTTCTGGAATTTAAAGGTTGTTTTTATGATTCGGTTGCGCTACTCTGTAATGGATGGCCCAACAGGGTCAGCATAATTGAATATGAATCTGCGGCCTAGATGCTGCAACTTGTTAACGTTACTGGGGGAGTCCGAATTGTCCGGACTGAGACGGAATCGCATGAGATTCCGGACCCTTTGCACCTGATCTGGATCATACCAGCGTAGGGAAGTAATCGGCGATACGATCACGAACACCATATAATTTAACCTATAGATAGGCTCCACTAAGGAGTCTCTATAAGGTGTGTTATTGGTGATGGAGATAAGCCGGTTCCCTTGGGAACCGGCTTTTTTTATACAGTAAACAGGCGAAAGCTGGTGTCAGAGCTGCTTTTGGATAAAGAGCTGGGAGCATTGGCGAGCATTGGGTTCCGATATCTTTTGCCTCGTATGTCTGTATTACTTGAATTGTATGTCTCTATTTTGTGTTGTAGGGTCGCTCTTTCTTTTTCTATGTTGTGGATGGTTTGGAGCCGTGTGCAAGTATTTCAATCCAGGCAAACACTAATGAGGAGGAGACAAGAGCGATGAGTACAGGAAACCGAACGATGGGACAGGACAAGCAGGATCAGCAGTTGGCAAAGGAAAAAGGTACGGCAGGACGGGTTCAGCCCTTCCCGGGCAGCCGCAAAATTTACATTCATGGCTCACGACCTGACATTGCAGTACCGGAGCGTGAAATTGCCCTTCATGACACCAATACTCCTCAAGGAGTGGAGTATAACGAACCGCTGCGTGTCTACGATACGAGCGGACCGATGACCGACCCCGGATTTCATGCCGATATCCGGGCAGGGCTGCCAGCACTGCGTACCCGCTGGATTACGGAGCGTGAAGATGTTGAAGCCTACCAGGGACGAACGGTAAAACCGGAGGATAACGGATTGAAACCTGGAGGAAAGCGAGCTGGAGCCGAGAAGTATCCAGGCTTGCGTGGTAAACCATTGCGGGCACAGGCAGGGCGCTGCGTGACCCAGATGCATTATGCACGGCAGGGAATCATCACGCCGGAGATGGAGTTCGCCGCCATTCGTGAAGGGGTGGAGCCGGAGTTTGTGCGGCAGGAGCTGGCGAGTGGCAGGGCCATACTGCCGTCGAATATCAATCATCCAGAGAGTGAGCCGATGTTAATCGGTCGTCATTTTCATGTGAAGATCAATGCGAACATTGGAAACTCTGCGGTATCCTCCTCCATCGAGGAAGAGGTGGAGAAGATGACCTGGGCGGTACGCTGGGGATCGGATACGGTGATGGATCTGTCCACAGGCAAAGACATTCATACGACCCGGGAATGGATTATCCGCAATTCACCTGTGCCGATTGGAACAGTACCGCTCTATCAGGCGCTGGAGAAGGTCAATGGAGAAGCTGAAGCACTGACCTGGGAGTTGTATCGTGACACGCTCATTGAGCAGGCAGAGCAGGGTGTGGACTACTTTACAATCCATGCAGGCGTGCTGCTGCGTTATATTCCGATGACCGCCAAACGTATGACAGGCATTGTGTCACGGGGCGGGTCCATCATGGCAGCATGGTGCCTTGCACATCATCAGGAGAATTTTTTGTATACCCATTTTGAAGAAATCTGCGAGATTATGAAAAAGTATGATGTGGCGTTCTCGCTCGGAGACGGACTGCGCCCAGGAAGCATCTACGATGCCAATGATGAAGCCCAGATGGCGGAACTGGCTACGCTTGGTGAACTAACGCAAATCGCTTGGAAGCATGATGTGCAGGTGATGATTGAAGGTCCGGGGCATGTGCCGATGCACAAGATCAAGGAGAATGTCGATCTGCAAATGGAGATATGTAAAGAGGCGCCGTTCTATACGCTGGGACCGCTGACGACCGATATTGCACCAGGATATGACCATATTACCTCGGCAATTGGAGCAGCAATGATCGGTTGGTTTGGTACGTCCATGCTCTGTTATGTTACGCCAAAAGAACATCTGGGCCTGCCCAATAAGGATGATGTGCGGGAAGGAGTTATCGCTTACAAGATCGCTGCTCATGCCGCTGATCTGGCGAAAGGTCACCCGCGTGCCCAGCGGCGGGACGATGCGCTGTCCAAAGCACGCTTTGAGTTCCGCTGGAGGGATCAGTTCAACCTATCGCTGGATCCGGAACGTGCGCTATCCTACCACGATGAGACGTTGCCGGCGGAAGGGGCCAAGGAAGCCCATTTCTGCTCCATGTGTGGGCCGAAATTTTGCAGCATGCGCATTACGCAGGATATTCGTGCTTTTGCCGCAGATAAAGGTTTGTCCGAAAATGAGGCCGTGGCAGCGGGTATGCAGGAAAAGGCTGAGGAATACCGGACACGCTCTTAGGCGTAGTTACAGCGTAATCTGGGCAGCCTGACATAGCGAAAAGCTGTTCTTCTCCGTGATTGAGGAGAGGAACAGCTTTTTTCTGATTTCTTGTATGTGTACAATCATCTGAACATTCAGTTCTCATCAGTATGGGTTTCTTGATTTTTCTTGTTCCACATTTTATATAAAATCCCCGCAATAACAAATAACAGTGCATCACTGAGTTTGAGATTACTTCCATGTAAAAATGCCGAACAGGCAAATCCAACTACAAATAATATAACAACATAAAGAAAACGCACGCTTATTCCTCCCGTCAATTGTAGATGTAGATGGTTTGAATGGCTTACGTCTCGGATTCAAAGTCTAACGCCGCTTCAAGCTCAACTTCTTCTCCAAATACGATGCAAGCCTTGCCAGCGGGCTATAGATCGTTATGCCTGTGTCTGTTGTGACCCGTACTGCTGCGGGAGCCATCGACAGTTGAGCTGCGACTACCGTGTTATCCGGGAACTGCTCAGCAAGTTGTTGTAACCCGGTGCTCACTGCTGCAAGATAACCTTCCTTATCGCCTCGCATAATTAACTCGAATGTGCCCGGGATCAGTACTGCTTCAGTCTTTATGGTCACGGCCTCATGTCGCTGCTCATCCTCATCATCTTGCTGCAAAGCCAGATTCACCCGCGCCATCGTTCCCTCAATCGTTGCGGGGTTGGTAAACGCTAGAATGTACTCGCCAGGATTCTGCTGCATTTCCTGAAGTAAGGGGTCATCAATACCAACCACGGGTACGGGAACATGTTGTACCTCCTGCTCAAGTACGGCTGCAAACAGGGTACAGGTGACAAGGATGGCGTCGGCATGACAATGTGCGATCCATTGCAGCGTTTGTGATACTTTCTCATGCTTAACTGCTTCGGTGAAATCAGCATCATGTTTGAGGCGATCCAGCCCCGGATCGACATAATGTACAAGTTCAACCTCATAAGGAGCGAGAGCTTCTTCAATCAGTGAAATGTTGGAATAGTGAGCGTGAAAACAGCCAATGGTCATCATCATACTTGCCTCCTGAAATGGATTATGTCTCATATAAGTTCCGCAGATATTTAACCCATTATAGGGATGAGGCAATAGACTGTACATATTTAAAATACTGAGTTCACAACATTTATCGTGAAAACGCGAATAACCGTTCATCCACAACTTCGCAGAGGAACGGTGCAAACCACGTAAGCGATTCTCAATTCGCACGTCATTTCATTTATCGCATAGAAGGGGCAGCATTCTTTTTAGCCATTTTTTGTTGCAAAATTTCATGAAAGGATAGACCTTGAGTGTTCTCATTCTCCTTTTTGGGAGCAGTGGTCGCCGTGTTGCGCGGATATTGATGGTGGTACGGGATCATTTGCTGAATAGGCATGCGGATCATCTTGGTTCCTCCTTTAATGCATTTTTGAATATGCATATGTGATTATTAATAGGTTATGTATTCCGACGGGTTATCGTCTCTGTTACGCAAATAGGTATATGTGACTTGTTAGACGAATCAAGCAACTTTAAGGTGTAATTCCAATTGGATTGTAGTGATTTTACCCCGTATTCAGGAGATGTAAACGTTTTTAAGTAAATTCAGGAGAAAAGGACCGCATATGTGAGGTTTCGTATGGGAGGATAGAAGCGGTTGTTAAGTGAATAGACCCAGTTTTGGGAATGCCAATTGTGTCGAAATTAAGACATATTGTCTGGTTGTATAGGTACGGCGCAAGCTAGCTAACTTGGTACCATGGTCGGTTGTCGGGTGCATATTAGGGCATTTTTCGATGGATAGACAAAGGTGAAACGCCAAAAAGCCGTCAGGAAAACCTGACAGCCTAACAGCATTTTGTATAAATCCGTGAGCATTATTCCATTGCTGAGATATAGATCGAAACGGTCCAATTGGAATTAAGAAATGACCATAATCACTTTTTTTCTTATTTTTCTTGGCGAACAGCGATATACAAGTCCACTTGTACGTTCTCAGGATCGAGGCTTCGTTCATCATACAATTCGAAATCTCCGGTAAACGTGCGCTCCCCCTGATTGTTCCAGGCCCACACCGCACCCCAGGCCTCACCTACAACCTCGCCCATCGGGCCCTTTCTGGAGGTGAACACCGCATATGTTGCAGGCGGCAGGTCAACGGAACTCACTCCCTCAGGCAACGCTTCATCCAGACCCACCTCATGACCCACCAGTATGGTGTATTCTCCATTTATGCCATCTGTATAATTAGCGTAACAGCCATAGCGGTTCGCTTCAGGGGCAGGCTGATGATCTGAGGCGAAGTAGCTGTTCCAGAGTCCCTGAATACAGCCTTTGCCACTCATCTCAATGGCATTGGTTGTTCTGGCGGACACACCTGCAAGGCGCTTTCCTGGCAGTGTGACGTACCGAATGGGCTCTGTGGAAAGCCGATTGTCGCGAGTTCCTTGATTAAATTCAACGGAATCATCCGAATTTTCTGCCCCAAATGTCACGTTCCGTTCTGAGCCGGAGGCATTCCATCTTTTCAAAAAAGGAAGCTGGTTACGCAGCATCGCCCTTGCTGATTCCTCGTCCATACCTTCCTGATTCAAGATGGCAGTGCACATTTCAATCATGCCCTCCAGCGTAATATCGGGCTGCTCGAACTTGCCTTTTTTATAACAATAGATACAGTATTGGCGGGTTGTAGTACCATCCGTTTCTGTTCCGAATTGAGCAGGGGTAGTAAGTGGCATTCCGCAGCTTTGGCATACTGTGACGTTCATGATCAATTCCTCCTCGTTATGTACAACTTGAATATAGTAGAAGTATAACGTGAGGAACTGGACACCTGTCTGTCAGGTTAGGGGTGGGGCTTTATAATGTTGTACAATTTGTTCAGCAATTCTAAGAATCTCTTCCCGAATATGCAGAGGCTCCAGCACTTCGACATCCGCGCCAAATCCAAGAATGAACCCATACAACCAGTTGTCCTCCGGGAATGCGACTTGGCTCATATAATACCCCTCACCATCAGAAACGACGTTCTCTATGCCAAACCATTCCTCTGCGATGTGACGGATACGAGCATGGAATCTCAGGCTCAGGGCCACTTTATTATCTGGAGTTGCCCACTCTTGCTGCCAGGGCCTGTCCTGCAGGTTGATCGGCTTGCGTTCGAAGCTTCCTTGGGCAAGGACGACATCTCGCATGCGGACTAGCTTGAACATGCGGAAATTGTTGCGTTCGTGACAGAACGCATAGAGATACCAGGAATGCTTTTTGAGCACAAGGGTATGCGGATCGGTCGTTCTATGAGTTTGAGTACCTTCTGCACTACAATAGGTAAATGTAATGGGCCGCAGTTGATCCATGCCCTGTTCAATGAGTTGAAGTTTCATTTGCAGTTCTTCGGGATGGGTCCACATCGAATAATCTACAATGAAGCGGCTGGTATTGGCCTGGAAATCCTCATTTTTGGCTTCAGGCACGATACTGCTGAGTTTCTCCATTAACAGATCCCGTGCTACATTCGTATGGGAGGTGGAGACACTGCGCAACGCAGTGACAATAGAGGCCAGATCCTTGTCGGTCAGTACGTTTCGATCAAGCCGGTAGCCCTCTGCCAGGCCAATACCACCGCTTGCGCCCTGATAGGTGACGACAGGAATACCTGCCTGGCCCAGCGTGTCTATATCTCGGTAGATAGTACGGATGGATACTTCAAACGTATCAGCCAGATCCTTTGCCTGTACCCGGCCACGATTGATTAACAGCACAACAATGGCTAATAAACGGTCGAGTTTCATATATTGGATTCCCTTCAATCATTTATAAGTTGGATTCAGATATGTTATATTGTTGAGCATCACATATAGGAGTGGAATAAGCAATGAAGCGTATTACGATTTTGATCGCAGATGATGAAGTTGAGATCGCTGATCTGGTTGCATTGCACTTGCAAAAAGAAGGTTATCACATCATCAAGGCATTTGATGGGAAAGCGGCGGTCCAAGCCGTTCAGACACAAGCAATAGATTTGGCCATCTTGGATATTATGATGCCTGGTATGGACGGATATGAGGTAACCCGCAAAATTCGGGAGCAGTATCACCTGCCTATCATTTTTCTAAGCGCCAAAACCTCGGATATGGACAAAATCACCGGGCTCGTGCTGGGCGCAGACGATTACATGACGAAACCATTTAACCCGATGGAGCTGGTTGCGCGGGTCAATTCCCAGCTGCGTCGTTCACTTCAATTCAGCCAGTCTGTACCGATTCAGCGCTCCATTCTGGAGAAAGGCGGGCTCATTATTTCGCCAGATCAACATAGTGTCACTCTTTATGGCAAGCCAGTAGAGTTAACACCGAAGGAGTTTGACATCCTGTATCTGCTCGCAAGTCATCCCAAACAGGTGTTTAGTGCGGAGAGCATCTTTGAACAAGTGTGGGGAGAGGCTTATTATGAGAGCGGCAATACCGTAATGGTTCATATTCGGACCCTTCGCAAGAAACTGGGCGAAGATGTGGGCAAGAACAAGTTTATCAAAACGATCTGGGGTGTGGGGTACACGTTTAATGAATAAACGCAGAAGTTTTCGAACGACCATGATTCTGTTGCTTGGTTTAAGCATGTTGGCATCTGGTGCGATTACCTTTGGAGTATATAAAGTGATGCAATACTATTACACTGGTGTGCGTGCGGAAGATCAGTTAGCGGAATATCGTCACTTTATGAGAAGTATAGGAGATATTTACTTTTTCCTCATCTTGTTTATACCGCTTGCCATCCTGTTTTTCTTCTGGTTTACCAAGCCGTATGTTACCTACTTCAAAAATATCTCCACAGGTATCCGGCAACTCGCAAATGGTGATTTCCAGCACCGTGTGCAAATTTCGACGAAGGACGAGCTGGGCGCGATTGCTGAGGATATCAATCTGGCGAGCCTGAAACTGAGGGAAGCGGTAGAACGGGGAGATTTTGCGGAGAGCAGCAAGGACCAACTGGTTGTAAACCTGGCGCATGATTTACGTACGCCGCTAACATCAGTATTGGGTTATCTGGATCTGTTGATGAAGGATGATCAGCTGACGGAGGAGCAGGTCAGACACTTTACAGCGATTGCTTTTGCCAAATCCCAGCGTCTTGAGAAACTGATCGATGATTTGTTTGAGATTACACGGATGAATTATGGTATGTTGTCGATTGAAAAAAAGAAACTTGATCTTAGTGAACTGCTAAGGCAGATGAACGAAGAGCTGTACCCTGTTTTTGAAAAGAACCACCTGGTCACCCGACTGCATATCGATTCCGAGTTAACCATTTTCGGCGATGGTGAGGTGCTTGCCCGCGTGTTTGAGAACCTGTTGATCAATGCAGCGCGTCATGGTACAGATGGTCTTTATGTGGATATCCATGGGCACCGTGATGCAGGACAGGTTATCATTCAGGTCATGAACTATGGGGGACATATTCATCCGGATGATCTGCCTCATATTTTTGATATGTACTATACCGGAGATCGTGCACGGACACCTCAGGAAGGTGGAACAGGTCTGGGGCTATTTATCGCCAAAAATATTGTGGAGCAGCATGATGGGTCTATTTCGGTCCAAAGTGATATCGTACGGACCGTATTTGAAGTGCGGTTGCCAGCACTAGAATGAAGTAAAAGACTGAATTTAAGAAAAACTTTAGAATTGCCCTGCTTTTTTTTAACTAGTTTTCTCTATCCTTGAATGACGAGGTAAAGGAGGAGCATGGAATGAAAAAGTGGGGATTTTTGATATGTATCATTGTACTGGGATATATCTTTTCCAAGTCACCCGCCCTGTTTGAACAGAAGGAAGAGGCGAATCTAGAAGTTCAGGATACGGGTGAAATTCGTGCAGGCTATACCAAAACAATTCATGTGGATATGCAGAATCAAGTACATAAAGGGAATTTATTGCTCGTCAATTCGGAGTATCCCGTTCATGCGGAGGGGATTAGAACCGATATTGTCAATCTGGCTGAACAACATGAACTAATCCGGGGATACGGATTGCTGGATCAGAATATTATGTTGTCAAAGTACGTAGCGCAAGCGTTCCAGAAGATGGTTGAAGCTGCTGGGAAAGATGACGTACGATACTTCATTATTAGCAGTGGCTATCGGGACTTTACGAAACAGGAGCAACTGTATGAGGAAAAGGGATCGGACTATGCGCTTCCCGCGGGACATAGTGAACATAACCTGGGCTTGTCCATGGATATTGGCTCTACGCTGGCTGCTATGAGTGAAGCACCAGAAGGAGCCTGGCTTGAAAAGAATGCATGGAAATTCGGATTCATCTTGCGTTACCCAAAGGATAAAGTGGACATCACCGGCATCCAATTCGAACCATGGCATTTCCGCTATGTGGGATTGCCGCACAGCGCCATTATGTATCATAATCATCTGGTATTGGAGCAATATTTGGAGCTGCTGCAGCAGAAAAAGAGCATTTCCGCTGAAGTCGGGGGCGAGCATTATTTTATACGTTATTACGATGCATCCAAAGATGAGACCATTAATATACCTGAGCATGGTCAATATGAGATATCGGGAGACAACATGAAGGGAGTTGTCGTGACGGTGGAGGAATAAACAACAAGAAATACGTGGAGGTTCATATATGAATCCAAAAGAGTTCAACATGAAGATGATCTGGGTCGCGGCATTGATCATCTATCTGTATCTGCTAACCAAGCTGATATTATTCAAGGGACACACGGTGGATTGGAACATTGTGAGGGTTCAACTTATGGCGATCGCGCAGCAGCCGGATCTGATTCATACGCGAACTGTTAATCTGACGCCATTTCAGGAAATCTCGAGAGACTGGCATAGCCTGTCGTTACATCGTCCAGGTACCGCGATTCATCTGTTAGGCAATGTCATGGCCTTTATCCCACTGGGTATTTTCATTCCAGTGCTGATGGGGAACAAGCTGTTGTCAGGGGCCAAAGTACTCGTACTTTCCTTGCTCTTAAGTTTTGTTTTTGAAGCGACACAGCTATTGACGGGCATGGGCATATTCGACGTGGATGATCTTATGTTGAACACTGTTGGTGGAATGGTTGGTTATGTCCTATATACCATGCTTATCGGTCTTAAACGTATGATTGTGGGAGGAACAGCAAGTACTGCGAAAAAAGAGTATAATTCCAATCAGAGTCGGGTGTAAGTATATTAATAAAAAAAAAGCTCCCCGTCACCGTGCAGAGCGCACGTGGCGGGGAGCTTTCTGTATAACTTAATTGCATTAAATATCAATGCGATTAAGATTTTTTCATCATTTGACGCAATACGGTTTGCAGGATACCACCGTTATGGTAGTAGTCCACATCAACCATGCTGTCCAGACGAGCGATAACAGGGAAGTCGAACTTGGTGCCGTCCTCACGAGTTACGGTAACCGTCAGTTCTTGTCCTGGTTTCACATCATTGCTCAGACCTGTGATGTCATACGTTTCACGACCGTTCAGACCGAGGCTGGACCAGCCATGACCTTCCTGGAATTGCAATGGCATTACGCCCATGCCCACCAGGTTACTGCGGTGAATACGCTCGAAGCTTTCTGCGATAACGGCTTTGACGCCAAGCAGGAATGTTCCTTTTGCCGCCCAGTCACGCGAGCTTCCTGTACCATACTCTTTACCAGCGATAACGATCAGGTTCTGTCCCTCGTCCTGATACTTCATGGAAGCATCGTAGATGGACATTTCTTCGTCTGTTGGCAGGTATTTCGTAATACCACCCTCAGTACCTGGAGCCACTTGGTTACGAATACGAATGTTTGCAAATGTACCACGCATCATAACTTCATGGTTACCACGACGGGAGCCGTAAGAGTTGAAGTCTTTGCGTTCTACGCCATGTTCTTTCAGGTACAGTCCAGCTGGACTGGATGGTGCGATATTACCCGCTGGCGAGATGTGATCCGTTGTTACGGAGTCAGCAAGCAATGCCATAACACGTGCGGAACGAATATCTGCGATATCAGTCAACTTGTCGCCAAGCTCCTGGAAGAAAGGTGGATTCTGAATGTACGTGGAGTTTGGATCCCACTCATACAATTCGCCTTCCGGTACTGGGATCGTATTCCAACGTTCGTTAGCTGTAAATACGTTCTCGTATTTGTTGCGGAACATCTGTGCATTCAGCGAGCTAGCGATGGTATCCTTGATTTCCTCGGAGCTAGGCCAGAGGTCTTTCAGGAATACAGGTTCGTTGTTGGTATCATAACCGATTGGATCGGTTGCAAAATCAATATTAACGGTACCCGCGAGAGCGTACGCCACAACGAGTGGCGGAGAAGCCAGATAGTTGGCTTTGACCTGCGCGTGCACACGACCTTCAAAGTTACGGTTACCGGACAATACAGCCGCTACCGTCATATCGTTCTCGGCAATTGCTTCACTTACTTCGTCTGGCAGTGGGCCAGAGTTACCGATGCAAGTTGCGCAACCATAGCCGGCAACGTTAAATCCGAGTTTGTCGAGATATTCAATCAGACCTGCTTTTTCCAGATACTCGGTAACAACGAGGGAACCTGGAGTCAAGCTGCTTTTCACGTAGCCAGGTTTAGTCAGACCACGTTCAACAGCTTTTTTCGCAAGCAGACCTGCTCCGACCATAACGCTAGGGTTGGATGTGTTGGTGCAGCTAGTGATTGCCGCGATAACGACAGCACCAGCACTCAGTTCACTAGTTGAACCGTTAGGGTGTTTCACAGGCACTTTCTCAGCGATTTTCTCGTCGCTCAGACCATAGCCACCTTTGTCGATCGGCGTGCGGATAATGCTATTGAATCCTTCTTTCATTTGAGTCAGCTCGATGCGATCCTGTGGACGTTTTGGTCCGGCAAGACTTGGAACAACGGATGCCAGATCCAGTTCGATCACGTCTGTAAACTCAGGATCTACCGTATCCGCAGTACGGAACATGTTTTGAGCTTTGTAATAAGCTTCGACCAGATCCACCTGTTCGTCGGTACGGCCGGTATTACGCATATAGTTCAGTGTTTCGCTGTCAACAGGGAAGAAACCAATTGTTGCGCCGTACTCTGGAGCCATGTTGGCTACCGTTGCACGGTCAGCCAGGCTGATGTTGCCAAGACCAGGTCCGTAGAACTCGACAAATTTACCGACAACGCCTTTTTTACGCAGCATTTGGGTAACTGTGAGTGCCAGATCCGTTGCCGTTGCGCCTTCGCTCAGGCTGCCTGTCAATTTGAAACCGATAACGTCCGGTGTAACAAAATAAAGCGGTTGGCCCAGCATACCTGCTTCAGCCTCGATCCCGCCAACACCCCAACCAACAACGCCGAGTCCGTTAATCATGGTGGTGTGGGAGTCCGTTCCTACGAGGGAATCCGGGAATACAACAGTTTCGCCATCAATGGTTTTGGTTGCAGCCACAGAAGCCAGGTACTCCAAGTTAACTTGGTGAACAATCCCTGTGGATGGTGGAACTGCACGGAAGTTGTTGAATGCCGTTTGCGCCCAGCGCAAGAAACGGTAACGCTCTTCGTTACGCTCGAACTCAACCTTGATGTTGTAGTCAAGTGCATCGTTCGTTCCGAATGCATCAACCATAACGGAGTGGTCGATAACGAGATCGACAGGTACGAGTGGGTTGATCTGTTTTGGATCGCCGCCTGCTTTTTTCACGGTATCGCGCATTGCAGCAAGGTCAACGACCACGGGTACACCGGTGAAATCCTGCAGAACGATACGTGCAGGGATAAATGGAATTTCTTTGTTATTGTCACGGCCTTCTGCCCAGCCGGTCAGTTGTTTTACATGTTCTTCAGTAATAGCACGTCCGTCGAATTGACGAATAGCTGCTTCGAGCAGCACTTTAATGGAGAAAGGAAGCTTGGAAAGGTCGCCGTAGCCGCCTTCCTGAAGAGCATCTAAACTGTAGTAGCGATAAGACTTGCCTCCGACCTCAAGACTGCGGGCCGCGGAGAAATGATTCTTGGCTGACATACATGTACCTCCTTAAAATGTGTCGGTGAGATGAAGAAAACGTTCATTTAGGTGAAGAACAGGCCTTCATCGTTCCGTGTCCTTGTTCGGTAGTTTCATTAGGTGAAACGTAATTTCATAATCGTAACTTTAGTTTTAAGTATAACGTTTTCAGCTCCGTACGTAAAGGGCTTTTTGCCTGTCCAGCCAAGCTATTGAGAGATTGAATGCGTTCTCAATTAATGGGAACGGACGCGATCTCTTCCGTACGCATTATCCCCCATATTAAGGCTTCAAAACAGAACCAGACTCATACAACCGAAATTCTCTCATATAAATAAAAAAGAGTTTTCATGCAATGGATCATTCCGGACAGAACTCATGCCAAAGGGGGACACAGGCTTGGAACGCGAATGGAAGAGCGCCTTATATACCTACGTGAACCAGTATAATCGCTGTGAGATCGACTACCGCCCACAGACAAGCGAACGGATTGTCACCGATCCGGAATTTGTGATGGAACGGGGAGAGCGGATGGCCAGACTGGACCAATGGTACCGCAAGCGGCGGGCCGTGCCTCTTCGCAGTGAGACCAGCGCCAAGCTTGTGCGGACACTTATGGATGGGGCAGATGAATCGATTGTCGATGTACAATTGTACAGCAGGCTGTTCTATGAGAAGAATGGTTTGACCCATCGGGAAGACCGGATTGAACGGGAACGCCTGACCTTTCTTAGGCAAGGTGGAGTTTGGACCATTGCACGTGTAGAACGTGAAGTGCCGGAGCGTCGTCCGGTAGGAGAGGGCCGTCCTTTTCAACAAGCCGATTTTGTACAGGCGATGAATCGGCCGCTGCTTAACCGAGAAGTGTTGGGACAGGGGAGGAGATCGAGGCAGCAGCTGTACCGCAGAGATCTGGCTGTCGCCTACGCGGACCGGTGGTGGAATGCGGGAAACCCGGCATTTGAGGAATTCGAAGTAGATTGCACCAATTATGTGTCCCAATGTCTCTTTGCAGGGGAAGCACCCATCCACTATACTGGTAAAAGAGAAGCAGGATGGTGGTACAAAGGCTATGTAAATGGCTCTGAAATGTGGAGTTACAGTTGGGCCGTGTCCAATAGTTTGGAACGTTATTTATCCGGCAGCAGCTGGGGATTGTCAGCAACCGAAGTGGATCGTCCAGAGCAGTTAATGCTGGGAGATGTAATCCTTTACGACTGGGACGGGGACGGCAGGTTTCAACACAGTACCGTTGTGACCGCTTTTGATGCGGGAGGTATGCCGCTTGTGAACGCACATACAGTCAGCAGTCGCCACCGTTTTTGGGATTACCGGGATTCTTACGCTTGGAACGAGCGGACGGTGTACCGGCTTTTTCACATTGCAGATGAGTTTTGATGGTCAAAGATTTTACGGGATTCGGTGACGTGGACATCCGGTTCCGTGTAAAATAAGTCTAGATAACAGAATAAAAA
Organism: Paenibacillus sp. LK1; assembly: GCF_002750415.1. Classification (NCBI taxonomy): domain Bacteria; kingdom Bacillati; phylum Bacillota; class Bacilli; order Caryophanales; family Paenibacillaceae; genus Paenibacillus; species Paenibacillus sp. LK1. The sequence continues at coordinate 49,403 of NZ_PEII01000015.1, read as the reverse complement.
GTGGTGCTGAACATGACAGACATGGCAGTATCATTGCACAGATAATCGGAGGTTACGCATGAGTATGGATAAATTAACAGTAGGCGTCGTTTACGGCGGAAAGTCAGGCGAGCATGAGGTGTCGCTGCAAACGGCGTTTGCTGTAACGAACGCATTTGATTATGAGAAGTATGAACTGGTTCCGTTTTATATCTCCAAGCAGGGTACGTGGAAAAAAGGATCCGTCATGCACGCGCCATTCGCGCAGATTGAAGATTTGAAGCTGGAGCAGGCGGCGGGCGGAACTCAGGAAGCGCTGAACGCGCTGTTCGGCCGTTTATATGGCGGAGAAGAGGCGATGGACGTCATGTTCCCACTGCTGCACGGTACGTTTGGTGAGGATGGCACGATTCAAGGGATGTTCGAGATGGCGGATATGCCTTATGTTGGCGCAGGTGTACTCGCTTCGGCAGGCGGCATGGACAAAGTGGTCATGAAGAAACTGTTCGCGCAGGCCGGAATCGACCAATGTGCCTTTACGTATTTTAACGCAACTCAATGGAAGCAGACCGAACATGAAATGATCTTGCAGGTGGAAGATCAACTGGGCTATCCGTGTTTCATTAAACCGGCCAATCTCGGTTCCAGCGTAGGGATCTCGAAGGCGCGTAACCGGGATGAACTGAAGAAAGCCGTGGAGTTCGCTCTCCGATACGATACAAAGGTAGTCATTGAGGAGTTTGTAGAGGCACGAGAAGTTGAAGTCAGTGTGCTCGGTAATGACGAACCGATGGCTTCCGTACCAGGAGAAATCGTATCTTCCGGTGAATATTATGACTATGCAGCCAAATACATCGATGGTCAGTCTCAGATGCTGATCCCTGCTCCGCTAGACCCGGAAGCCGCAGATCGCATCCGCGAGGCCGCATTGCAGGCATTCCGTGCGATTGAAGGCAATGGTATTTCCCGTGCAGACTTCTTCATTCGCAAATCGGATGGGGCATTGCTTATTAATGAAGTAAACACCATGCCTGGTTTCACACCATACAGCATGTACCCGCTCTTGTGGCGTGAGACGGGCGTATCGTATGCCGAACTGCTGGATCGTATGATTGAGCTGGCTTTGGAACGCTACAACCGCAAGCAGGCGCTGAACTACGAGAACGGCGTACACGCGTAGCCTAAGGACGACATTATAAGGAGGGGTATGAATGGGATTTCAGACCGAATTCAATTCCGTGTGCAAGTTCAAGAATGAACAAGAGCTGTTCGAATTGCTTGAGTACGGCCGTGGCAAAATGGTCAAACAAGGTTTTCGCGTATTTCCTACCGGACAGAAAGTCATTGCTTACACACCGGATAACGTGGCCGTAGCCATCGTAAAAATCGTAGTCTCCATTGCTGAGATTAACTTCCAGGGTCAAGAAGTGACCGAAGTGGAGATGCAATTGATCCGTAAACTGAACGAGGAAGAATCACGCATTCAGACTGCTCTCGCGGACGAGATGTTCTTTGGTGAACAGGCTCAGGGGTAGTTTGTTACATGTGTACCCGAACGAATGGACGGATTTGTCCAAACACGATTATGGTCACTCTTTTAGGGTAAAACTTGGTTATATAAAGTGAAGGGAAGACTGCCGGCTTCATATGCCGGGAAGGAATCCCGCCCTAATAGAGAGGAAGAAATTCATGCTCGTACGTTTTGGCTATGTGGCAATGTCTGTGCTTGTGGAGAATGCTTCACCTTCCCGGACGATGACTATGTCCAGCTTTAAGAAAATTGATGATAGGGAAGCGGCAATTCGCAAGCTTGAACGGATTGCGGCCGAGAATTTGCATAATACATTACGTTTGCTCAGACACAACAAAGGAAGCCATATTCATGTATATCGTTTCTCTTCCAAATTAATTCCGCTGGCAACGCATGAGGATCTCAGTGATTGGGACCCGTTTCCCGCACTTAAGCAGGATTTTGCCGCGATTGGCGATTTTGTGAAGGAGAACGAGATGCGTGTGTCTTTCCACCCGGATCATTTTACGGTCCTCAGTACGCCTCGGGAGGAAGTGCTGCGGAACTCCATGCGCGACCTTCGTCATCATGTACGTATGCTGGATGCCATGGGGCTGAATGCTACTGCCAAGAACAATATACATATTGGTGGTGCATACGGGGACAAGCCTAGTGCAGCGCTACGTTTTGAAGAAAATTTTCTAAAGCTGGATCGGGATATTCAGGAACGGCTGACGCTCGAAAATGATGACAAAACGTTCAATGCTCCCGAGACCCTTGCGGTATGTCAACGTATGGGGCTGCCCATGGTGCTGGATATCCACCATCAATGGGTGAACAATGAAGGCGAACAGCCATGGGATCTTTGGCCGGATATATTGAAGACATGGGAGTCCCCGCTTGCTCAAGCGGATTCACCGGCAGACAAGCCGTTACCGCCCAAAATTCACGTCTCCAGTCCAAAGAGTGAGAAGGACCTGCGAGGACATGCGGATGGGGTTGAGGTGGAACCATTGCTGGCTTTTTTACGTCATATTGCAGCAGATACGCCTGCCCTTGATGTGATGATTGAGGCCAAACGCAAGGATGAAGCTCTGGTGCAGTTGATGCAGAAACTAGCATTCTATCACGAAGAGGGTGTGGAGTGGGTGGACGAGTCAACGGTTATCATTCATCCGTAGCGCCAAAAGGGGCCTGGGCAACGAGAAACTTTACGACCCTCGGGGCGTATACTTTTAACAAGTATTTTAATTTTTCGTAGATTGATATAGAAAGTAGAGTGAACGCTTTGAATGAGAAGGAAAAAACACCTTATGTCGTGACAAGCAAAAGCTATACTGCCGTCGCCATTAATGCAGCTTCCAAAGCTGGAGAGTGGATCAAGAGTCGTCTCGGTACTGTGGGGGAGCCCGGAACCAAGTATTCGCCGCAGGATCTCGTTACTGAAGTCGATAAAGGTGCGGAACAGATGATCCGCCGCCTGATTCTGACGCATTTTCCCCATCATGCCATTCTGGGTGAAGAAGGCGTGGAACCGGGACCGGAAGCATCAGCGAAGGCACTGAAAGAAGCTGAGGAAGAAGAGTTTCTCTGGATTGTGGACCCGGTGGACGGAACGACGAACTTTGTACATGGTTTTCCGTTCTACTCCGTATCCATTGCCTTGGCCCATAACGGTGAGGTGATTGTGGGGGTAATCTACGATCCTTCCCGTGACGAGATGTTTGTTGCGGAAAAAGGAAAAGGCGCTTACGTGCACGGAAACCGGATGCTTGTATCGGGTGAACAGGAACTGGCACAGAGCCTGATCGCGGTTGGTTTCCCAGCGGATACAACCTACGCGTTGCCGATCAATATGGCCGCTGTTCAGGCGCTTGCACCGCAAGTACGCAGTCTGCGTGCGGGTGGTTCTGCTGCCCTGCATTTGGCATATGTTGCAGCGGGGCGCCTCAGCGCTTATACCGAAGTTGGTTTGAAGCCATGGGATATCGCCGCAGGTGCACTGCTGGTTGAGGAATCCGGCGGCAAGGTTACCGATACCGTGGGAACGCCTTACCAACTGTCCGTGAGTCATGTGGTTGCCAGCAATGGCAAGATTCATGATGCACTGACAGATGTGCTGAAGAAAGCAAACGCAACAGGTTTGGAGTAAAAATTTACTGAAGGAGCGAACAACAATGGATGAATCCAAAGAACTGGAACGACGTTTGAGTGATATGCTGACTGAAGGGGACATGGAGGAGTCCGGCGATGCTGACAAACGTGAACGTCAGCTGATTCCCCCCAAGTACGAGGTGCGCATTCAGACAGAACGGGACCCGATTGTCGAAGAAACGTTGAAGTACCGGGACATGGCACGTGAGGTGGACGATCGCTACGATCAATACCTAGAACGTTCTGCCGGGAACAAACCGGATACCGACCCGAATGGTTCTGATTCTGGAGACGCGAATAAATCAAAGTCTTAACGAGTGGACATCTTGCTTATACTCAACGGATAACAGACTTGCCAAATTTGGGAGTCTGTTTTTCGTGCGGGTAGGGGTGCAGACGACAGCTCCCCGTTAATAATGTTAGAATAGAGTTACACGAACTTCTGTCATCGAAGTGAAGAGTGTAATATGTAATTATATTTTATTATATAGATACGAGAAAAAAGGAGTGTTCTAAGAATGAAGCGTAGACGCATATGGAGAAGTACCGCCGCGGGATTAACGGCAAGTATGCTGGCAGGGATGCTGATTTTGGCATCATCCGCACAGTCTGCTCATGCTGCAGATAGCAATACGTTACCAGCGGGAAGCGTAACATCATCGTTGCCTTTACAGAAAGATGCGGTAGCGGTAACCAAGGATTTCCGCCTCGTCACATTGGGGGATTCCATCACTGTAGGGTATGAGCCGAACCTGAAAGAACTGCCATACGGTTATGTAGAACGGTTGCAGGAACAAGGTCTGCTTCACGGACGTACTCAGGTGGACAACTATGGTATTGCCGGATTGAAGAGCAGTGGTTTGAAAAACTTTGCAGATGCGATTAAAGAAGGGAAAGCGCTCACTTCCGAAGCTATTCAGCCGAGCCTTCCTGATCCAAGAGCGGCACAAGTTGGAGCCAATATTGCTGCCATCCGGGAGAGTGTAGCTGGAGCTAATCTCGTTGCCATCACAATTGGCGGGAACGATGTATCCGAGTTGCTCGGTTCAGCAGATAAGTTGAGTGATGCAGAACTGGAAGCCAAAGTAAAGGAATTGCTATCTTCTTATACAGCCAATGTTAGTGCAGTTATCAATGATATTTATGAGATTAATCCTAATGCCAAAATCGTAATCGCAGACCAGTACCAACCTATGCCTGAAGTAGCTGGCAAAGCGCTCTATGCGAAACTGATGGAAGCTTCCCAAGGGTTTACTGCGACCATTGATGGAATTGCGACTGAATTTTCCGCTAAAGGGATTGATGTAAAAGTAGCTCATGTCGCCAAGGAGTTTATTGGCGGTGAAGGCACGATGACTCATATGATTAAGGACCGCGATTTCCACCCGAATCAGTTCGGATATGAAGCGATTGCCCAAGTATTCGCAGAAACAATCTGGGGCGATTACACCAAACTGACGGCTCCTGCTGCAGGCCAACCGATGAATATCATCGTCAGTGGTAAAACGCTGGATACACCGTACAAACCAATTAACCGCAATGGTAAAAACTTTGTGGCGATCCAGGATATCGTGAATGCCGTTGGCGCAACCACGGTATGGGATAACAAAACCTCAACCGCAACGATTACATACGGAGATCGGAAGGTTGCTGTTAAGATTGGTGCAACGGCTGTTCAGGTGAATGGTGCATCTGTAGCCGTGGATACACCCGCATTCCTGAGCAAGGTGGGTACAGAATCCAAAACGTATGTACCTCTCGCCATGGTAGCCGAGGGTCTTGGCTTTGATGTCCAGTATGTAGCCAAGTTAAAAACGGTATTTGTAAATCCATAACAATAAGTAGTACTTTTATACACTATTTAGCATGATATCGAACAGCCAGATTCCTTGATCCTTTCAGGGAAACTGGCTGTTTTTGCGTCTGTTTTCATGCAAGTACAAAGAGACACACCTTCGAAAATGACCTAAAATGTTGCATAAATATGACTTGTCATCTGACCATGGATGTGTAAATATGAAAATAACTTACAGTAGATCGAAAACAGTTTCGAATGACAGCACCCTTCGCGAGCCAAAGGAGCGCTTTGGATGAGTAGAATTAAAAACGCTTTCACGAAATTACCAATTCATCATAAAACCATTCTCCTCATTGGATTACTGATGATGATCAGCTTCACATTCTATGTATCTGTCTTGGGGTATGTGTTCGGTATTTATGACCGACAAATCTATGAGAAATCTTCACAGGTGCTTAATATGTCTTCGGTGGGCATCGAGAACCAACTGCGTGAGATCTCTAATCTATCCTTCAAGGTTATGTCTGACGAGCCTCTTCAGCAATATCTACTTCAGTTGGATAAGGCTGAATCAGGATATGAGAAAAATGGCTTGCGCAAAAAAATTACCAACAGACTGGTGGCATATGCAGGTTCAGAGAAATACGTCTATTCCATGATCTTTATCGATAATGATAATAATATTATGGCAGCTGGAAACCGTGAAGGGATCTCCGAGAAAAAGCAAAAAGAATTGGTTGCTTTGGGACAGCAATATTCAGGCTCCAATGCCTGGTACACAGGCGGGGACCAACAAGCCAGATTACTGTCGGTTAGACAGGTAAAGTCTTTTACCGGTGGAGCATTCACGCTGGAGAAGCTGGGCACTCTGGTTATTCGTGTACGACTGGATCGAATTGTTCAGGATCAGATGCAGCACCCGGCAGAGGATTCACAGCTATTAATTACAGATGGCCGGGAAGTAATCTACCCAACAGAGTCGACGGTCAGTAAATCTGAAATTGAGTCTGAGCTAAAGCGCACTCAGCCTTATGGGATAGCCATGTTTGAGCAGGGAAGAAATTTCGTCGCCCGTGCGAATTCTCCGTATACCAATTGGGTGTATCTGTACATGACGCCCTTTGACCAAATGTTTAAGCAGATCCAGTTTGTCAAACAGCTGGTGACTGTTATTTTTATCATGATATTCCTGGCGGCGCTTATATTTGGAGCCAAGTTTTCTCGCAGCATTACACAGCCCATCGCCCAGTTGATCAAGAAGATGCGCAATATTGAAAAAGGCGATCTGGATAAGCTGGAGGAAGCAGCGCTGGGCAATGTCCCAGCATCTTCTCAGAACGAGGTGGGGTTGCTGCATCGCACGTTCAAGATGATGGTACAGCGTATACGCGAACTCATTGACGAGAATTATGCGAAGCAACTCGTGATCCGAGAGACCGAATTGAAAGCGCTTCAGGCTCAGATTAATCCACATTTTCTATATAACACACTGGAATCAATCAACTGGCTTGCCAAAGTGCAGAAGCAGCATCAAATCTCCGAAATGGTTGAGGCTCTCGGATTTCTGCTGCGAAGCTCAGTGAACATGTCCGAGAAGTGGATTACTTTGGAAAGGGAACTGGATATTGTCCGCAGTTATGTGACGATCCAGCACACGCGATTCGAGGAAAGACTTGATTTTGACATGGATATTGCGCCTGAAGTGGGCACTGCACGCATTCCGAAGTTAACCCTGCAGCCATTGGTAGAGAACGCCATTCATTATGCATTGGAGCCAAGCATAGAACCTTGCCGTATTCGGATTCGGGCGAGAGCAGACGGAGACAACGTTGTAATTGAGGTGGAGGACGATGGTCCGGGTATGACTCCCGAATTTCTGGAGCAATTGCAAGAGGGACGCGTACAGACGAGGGGACAGGGGATCGGACTGTCGAACATCAAAGAACGGATCAGATTGACCTTCGGCGAAGAAGGCGAAATGATCATGAGCAGCAATCCCGGATCAGGGACCGTAGTATCGATCAGAATACCTTGGATTAGAGAGGACGATGACGATGTACAAAGTGATGCTCGTAGATGATGAACGTGTCATTCTGGAGGGGATTTCGCAAGTCGTGGATTGGGCTGCAGCGGGAACGGAACTGGTGGATACCGCGAGAAACGGAATTGAAGCACTGGATAAAATCGGTCATTCCAAACCGGATATTATCATTACAGATATTTCAATGCCTGGCCTGGATGGTCTTGGACTCATTGAAAAAGCTTCCGAAGCTTATCCTGGACTTCGCTTTATCATGTTGTCTGGATACAAAGAGTTCGAATACGCTCGCCGGGCCATGCAATATGGAGTGAAACATTATCTGCTCAAACCGTGTAACGAGAACCAGATTCACGATGCTTTGTCCGAGTTGCTTCAAGAACACCAGGATGCCCAGGTAAAGGAACATGTCGCCGGAGAGATGAAACAGCGGCTGCAGCGAGTGCTACCACATGTCAAGGAGCAGTTCCTGCTGGAGTTTATGACGAACCAAACCTATGGTCCGGTTGATTTGGAGTATTATCAGGAGCTGTTTGATCTGGAGCTGGAGGATAACGAAGTTCGGCTGCTGCTGTTCCGGATTGCGGATGAACATGATTATAGTCATCTATTTGCAATCAAAAACATTGCCAGTGATCTGCTGCCCCATGTTCTGTTAAGCACTACCATTGAAGGCAAACTATTAATTTTGCTGGGGGATTCTGCCGATCCGGTTGGTCTGAAGGAGAGCATTGAGGAAGTGCGGGCTGCTTTCACCAGATTATATAAATTGGAAGTTACGGCTGCCCTAAGCGAAGCAGATCGAATGATTCAGTCCCGGCGTTTGTTCCGTGAGGCACTGCAATGCCTGAACCACCGCTTCTTTATCGGCGAAGGCAAGCTGATTACCAAAAGTGATCTGGAGCTGGCCGGGGAATGTGATGGGGTACATGTTGAACAAGACGCAGAGCAGCTCTGTCAGTTGATTAAGTCAGGCAATACGGAAGAAGCTGCAGCTGAAGTGGATCGCCTGTTCGAGCTTTTGTCCGGTCAGCAGCTTGAGATTGGGATTACTCGTTCGTATGTGGTGCAATTGTACTCCGCAATGATTCATGTCTGTCCTCCCGAGGAGGCGACGGAATTTACCCAGCGTATGGCAGAACTGCCCCATATCGACACATTGTCTGGCTTAAAATCCTTTGTCGCCAGCAGCGCAGCCCGGTTAACCTCCGGTTACTACAAAAATCATATTAGCCGTCAGTCTTCTGCCGTAGAGAAGATGATGGATATTGTGGATCGCCACTATGGCGAAGCTGATCTCTCTCTTAATGGGGTTGCCCATCAGATGTTATATATGAATCCGGATTATCTCGGCAAGATATTCAAAAAAGTGACGGGAGAAAACTTCTCCAATTATGTGAATCGTTTACGCATTGAGCGTGCCTGCGACCATATTCGTAGAGGTGGAGATGTGAAGGTTTTTGAGCTTGCCGAATTGTTTGGCTTTGGGGGGAACTCACAATATTTTAGTCAGGTGTTCAAGAAGTGGACCGGCATGACACCTACCGAATTCCGCAGAACTGGCTTATAACAATTGACTGACGATCATCTATTCGATATATGAGGGGGACTAACGGTGCCGATAGAGGTGCAGTTGTCCTCCTCTGTTTTTTGAACCAACAAGACGGTTTTGTGTATTCAACTCTGGTCCGACATTTGCGAAAATGACAATATAAAGTTCGTGAAAGCGTTATCAGAAAGTGGAAGATAACTCGTTCACACAACCATTTCAACATAAAAGGGGAGATTGGCATGGTGAAAAAGGCGATATTCCTGATGATGGCGGCATTGCTGGTATTAACAACGGCATGCAGCAGCAGCGGAGGATCGGGCGAATCATCTGGGGATGGTTCGGTAACACTTCGTATCGCATGGTGGGGATCGGATGCACGTCACGAATATACACAGAAGGTCATTGACTTGTACAAAGAGAAAAACCCGAACGTCAAAATTGATGTGGAATATGCTTCATTCGATGACTACTGGAAAAAGCTCGCTCCACAAGCTGCAGCGAACCAACTGCCGGACATTGTTCAGATGGATATTTCCTACATCAGCCAATATGCACAGAATGGACAGCTCGAAGATCTGTCCCCGTACCTCGGAAACCAGATTAAAGTGGACGATGTATCCGAGAACGTTATCAGCACAGGCGTTATCAACAGCAAACAATATGGAGTACCTGCCGGTGTTAACGTACTGGGTTTCCAGTATGATCCGGCTCTGCTCAAAAAAGCGGGTGTGGATGCCATTCCCGAAAATATGACTTGGGAATCGTATGAAGAGCTTGGCAAACAAACGGCTGCCAAAGGACTCTTTTTGGACGGGGGCGTAGCGCCGGATATCTTCTTCCACTATTTCTTGCGTACCAAAGGATTGTCCCTCTACAATGCTGAAGGAACGGGGCTTGGATATGATGACGACAAACTATTCGTTGAGTTCTTCGGACTCATGCGCCGGATGATCGAGCAGGGTGCAGCGCCTTCCCCGGATCTGGCTAACCAGACGAAAGGTATCATCGAGGAATCCGATTTGGTCAAGGAAAAAGGAGTTGGTATTTGGCAATGGTCCAACCAATTCGTAGCCGTACAACAGGTTGCCAATCGTCCACTGGAATTCGCTCCTATGCCTGGACCTGATATGGAAAAAGGACTTTACATGCAACCAAGTATGTACTGGGCTGTTACTTCGAATTCAAAAGTGAAGGAAGAAGCAGCAAAATTCATCGATTTCTGGGTGAACGATGTGGAAGCTAACAAACTGATCAAAGGCGAGCGCGGTGTGCCGATCTCGGGCAAAATTAAGGAAGCTATCGCTCCTGAACTGAGTGATGCAACGAAGCAGGTATTTGAATTCGTAGCGGCCATGGAGCCTAAGGCTTCACCAATGAGCCCGCCTCCACCAGTTGGTTCACCTGAAGTAATCGCATCTCTTGCGGATGTCGTTGAGGAACTGAACTTTGGTAAGGTTACACCGGAACAAGCAGCAGCGACATTCCGCAAAAATGCCGAGGCGGTTCTTGCCAACAATAAATAACAGTTGAATGATCGCTTGCTCATCCCAATACCGGGATGGACGGGAACAGGGCTACTCGCATAACGCGAGGGCCTTTCCCCGTCCAGTAGCCCGAAGTAAGGCTGTGGTAAGCAAGCAGATCAATAAAGGAGGTTCGTTCCGTTGAGGCAATATTCGTCGTTGCGCAGAAACTTAACCGGGTATGCTTTTATTAGTCCTTTCATCATCGGTTTTCTGGGCTTTACGCTGATTCCGATGTTTGTATCCCTATACATGTCGTTTACGAGTTATAACCTGTTCACCTCTCCGCGGTGGATTGGGCTGGACAACTACACCAAAATGTTCTTTGATGATCCGAAGTACTGGAATTCGGTTAAAGTAACGTTCCTGTATGTGTTTATTGGTGTCCCTCTAAGGCTGGTCTTCGCGCTTTTCGTAGCCATGATCCTGAATACGGGATCCCGTATGGTCGGAACGTATCGTACCTTGTACTACCTACCGTCCATTATCGGTGGTAGTGTGGCCGTGTCGATTATGTGGCGTAACCTTTTCAGTAATGAGGGTGTCATCAACAGTGCATTAACAGCAATCGGAGTCGGGCCAATCAGCTGGTTTGGTGACCCGAATGCGTCTCTCGTTATGCTGATTTCGCTGTCTGTTTGGCAGTTTGGATCTTCCATGCTTATTTTTCTCGCCGGTCTGAAAAATATCTCTCCCGAGATGTACGAAGCAGCAGGTGTGGATGGTGCCAACCCGGTACGCAAATTTTTTGGTATCACCTTACCATTGCTCAGTCCAATCATTCTGTTCAACCTGATTATGCAAACGATCGGTGCATTTATGACCTTCGTACCTGCATATATCATCTCTAAAGGCGAGGGTGGTCCAATGGACGGTACGATGCTTTACTCGCTGTATCTGTTCCGTCAGGCGTTTATGTTTAACAACATGGGTTATGCTTCGGCCATGGCCTGGATCATGCTTATTATGATCGGTATACTCACAGTCGCGGTGTTTCTGACATCCAAGTTCTGGGTGTTTTATGAATCCGAAGGAGGGAAGTAACGATGGTTTGGAGAAATGTGAAATGGCCCATCTATCACCTGTTCGTTGCAGCTTTGGCCCTCCTGATGCTTTATCCCGTTCTATGGATGCTTTTCAGCTCATTCAAAGAAAGTCGTACCATCTTCGTAACTGCCGAGTCCTTGTTCCCTACGGAATGGATCTGGAGTAACTATGCGGATGGCTGGAAAGGCGCAGGCGGAAGACCGTTTATGGATTACATCACCAACTCACTTGTTATTGTGGTCATCTCTACGATTGGTGCCGTGTTATCCTCATCGCTGATCGCCTTTGGTTTTGCCAGACTCAACTTCAAAGGACGTAACTTTTGGTTCTCTCTGATGATGTTGACTCTGATGTTGCCGCATGACGTTGTACTTGTACCCCAATATATTATCTTCACGAAGCTTGGCTGGTTGAATACCATTCTGCCGATCGTTGTACCTACGTTCTTCGGGATGCCATTCTTTATCTTCCTGATGGTTCAGTTCATTCGTACAATTCCGAAAGAGTTGGATGAGGCGGCTACCATTGATGGATGTAACAAGTTCAGACTGTATGTACAGATTATTATGCCGCTCATCAAGTCATCACTCGCAACGGCTGCGATCTTCTCCTTCTACTGGAGATGGGAGGATCTGCTCGGTCCAGTACTGTATCTGAACTCGCCGGATAAATATACGGTCTCCATGGCGCTGAAAATGTTCCTGGACAGTGAGTCTGCCTCCAATTGGGGAGCGATGTTCGCGATGTCCATTGTGAGTCTCGTACCTGTTGTAGCCGTGTTCTTTATTTTCCAGAAACAAATTGTACAGGGCATGAGCACCAGTGGACTGAAAGGATAAACGGTATTCATTCTGGATCCAAACCTGGATTAGCATGTTGAACAAGGAGGTTGTTCTTATTGAATAAGGCCCAGGGTAGTCAGGCCGTTGCCACGGAGGTAACGCTAGAGGGCGGTAAAGAGGCCGTTACCCATTGGAAGTTCAATTTTGGACCGGACTCTGGCAGTGCAGGTGAGATTGATGGTTATTTGAAAGTATCTGCCAGCACCGCATATGAAAAACAGGGGGAATACGGTTTTGAATCCGGCTCCCTTGTGTATGAGAAGCAACGGATAAGTGAAGACGAAGTATCGGATACCAGTCGGACTAACAACGGCAAACAAGGGCAGGCAAATGTGTCTGCCCGATTGCGTTCAAGCTTTTGTATTCCACTCAAGGCATCTTTCATCGTTGAAGTCCCCGATGGAACCTATCAGGTTTTGTTAACTGCAGGGGATGACTTGGCGGAGACGATCACCCGAGTCAAAGCCGGAGAGGGAAGATTGATGCTGCCAACCATACGTACACTTCCTGAGCAATGTGCAGAGGTTCGATTCTCGGTTGTGGTTCGTGGCGGGAAGCTCCGACTATCCTTCTCCGGTCCTGCACCACGGATTAATGCATTGGAGATCACGCTTGCCAATCAAACGATGACAGTATTTCTCGCTGGTGATTCTACAGTGACAGATCAGCCGGAAAGTGGATATCCATACTGTGGCTGGGGGCAGCTGTTACCCGCACAGTTCAAACATGATGTTGCTGTGGATAATCATGCCCAGTCAGGACGCAGTTCCCGAAGCTTTATCAATGAAGGCAGATTGGATGCCATTCTGGAGAAGATGAAACCGGAAGATTTTCTGTTTATTCAATTTGGACATAACGATGAGAAGCCGGACCCTGACCGGGGAACGGAGCCTTTCACAACATATAAGGAATATCTGAAAAAGTATATCGATGCCGCCCGCGAAGCTAAGGCTCGTCCGGTGCTCGTGACACCCGTGCATCGGCGCTATTTCGCTGATGACGGAACATTGACCGACACCCATGGCGATTATATCGTCGCCGTGCGTGAGCTGGCACAAGAGGAAGGGGTACCGCTGATCGATCTGGCTGAGCGAAGCCGCATCCTGTTCGAGCAAGCGGGCATTGAAGGCAGCAAGGAGGACTTCATGTGGGTGCTGCCGGGTGAGTATGTAAACTTCCCAGCAGGCGTGGAGGATAACACGCATTTTCAGGAGCGCGGTGCCCGTCGCCTCGCCATGCAGGTAGCGGAAGCCATCCGCGAGCTGCGCCTGCAGCCGCTGCAAATGTATTTGAGGTGAGGGAGCAGCGAAGGAGGGCGGAATCGGAGCAGAGGGAGCGAAGCGTCCGCCTTTGGAGCGGGATTTTCCCTGCTGAGGGGGGAATGAGGAAGAAATCCCGAACCAACAGCGGCCCACAGCCCGATCCGCCCACCGCAGCGCCTGCACGCAAGTTAGCCTTGCTTTTATTAAGTGAGTTAACGAAGTAACGAGCAAAGTTGCTTTTAAGTTGTCCAGCGCATATAGCGAGGCAATAAGCCTATAAAAAGCCAAGGCGAGCGTTGCAGCGGAGGAGGGCGGAATCGGAGCAGAGGGAGCGAAGCGTCCGCCTTTGGAGCGGGATTTCCCCTGCTGAGGGGAAATGAAAAAGAAATCCCGAGCCAACAGAAGCCCACAGCCCGATCCGCCCACCGAAGCGCCTGNGAGCTGCGCCTGCAGCCGCTGCAAATGTATTTGAGGTGAGGGAGCAGCGAAGGAGGGCGGAATCGGAGCAGAGGGAGCGAAGCGTCCGCCTTTGGAGCGGGATTTTCCCTGCTGAGGGGGGAATGAGGAAGAAATCCCGAACCAACAGCGGCCCACAGCCCGATCCGCCCACCGCAGCGCCTGCACGCAAGTTAGCCTTGCTTTTATTAAGTGAGTTAACGAAGTAACGAGCAAAGTTGCTTTTAAGTTGTCCAGCGCATATAGCGAGGCAATAAGCCTATAAAAAGCCAAGGCGAGCGTTGCAGCGGAGGAGGGCGGAATCGGAGCAGAGGGAGCGAAGCGTCCGCCTTTGGAGCGGGATTTCCCCTGCTGAGGGGAAATGAAAAAGAAATCCCGAGCCAACAGAAGCCCACAGCCCGATCCGCCCACCGAAGCGCCTGCCCCGCGAGCCTCCCGTGCGTTTAACTAATTATTGCATTAGCAAAGGAGGAATTATTAATGGCACAGGATCAGACAAACACTTCGGCACATAAAATATCTTCCACTGCGACAGGTCACACCTATTGGGTGATTCCCGATGGTTACATTCCACCGGACAGCTCGGGCTCACTGGAGAGTCACGAGAGCATCTGTGTATTAAATGCAGGCACAGTGGGTGCACAGCTACAAATAACGATCTATTTTGAAGATAGGGAACCGCTCGAAGACATCGTGGTTGAAGTACCTGCGCGGAGAACAAAGCATATTCGGACGGCTTCGTTGAGATCGGGTGAACAACTTGTTCCTCCGGGAGTACCCTATGCCATTACCGTCGCCAGCAATGTTCCTGTTATCGTACAGTACAGTCGTTTGGATACCACTCAGCCTGAACTGGCACTCATGAGTGTTATGGCGTTTCCACTGGGATAACATGTGAATCATAAAATGAAAAGACGATAAGTAACCTTGCATGGACTGCAGGCTACTTATCGTCTTTTTGCGTTACTCATCGTATTTATACGTACTGGCATTGAGGATTTTCACATGAACCTCCACCTTACCGAGTTTAAACCCCTCAAGTGGATTAGTCCTTTTATATACCGCTTGTCTCCATAAAGGGAGATCATGACGATATAGATGTTCCACAAAACCGTAGGAATCAACTTTGCGTGATTTGGTTTTTTCAAACGTATTGCGGATTTCGGACTCAATCTGTTTCTCCGCTGCCTTTTCCATGACATGGGGAGAACGATGAGAGTCATGATCCTCGATGATGGCGCCTTTAACCGAAGTAATCAAGTCAAATGTAACACCGTTTCCTTCTTTCCTCGCCTTAATCTTGGTCTTTGGGTTATTAAGCCTAAGCGTCAGCTCCGGCATTTTGCTCCCGTTGCTGTATACGTACAATGGATATTGATAGACGCGGTCATAATTCACGAATCGTGTGCCATCAGCGTCCTTACCCGTAACCCTGCCTTGATTTTTACCGTTTGAAATGACGTAAAACCCATCCATTCTAATCAGCGGGGGTGTTTCATCCCCGTTATACCAGGTCTGGTTCTGATTGGTAATGGACGGCAAAAGAATAACGGAAGCAGGCTCCCGAAATCCGTCAAGGAGCTGATGTAGCCGGATGGGTTCATAACCGGAATGTTGCTTGTACAGCTTCATAGGTTCAAACAGCTCGATCGTCTGGGCGGATTGGTTCAGCAGGGCAGAGGGAGAGAGTACATCTGTAATGTTATGCTCTGTACCGTAGAGCCAAGGGGTATATCTCAGTTGGCCTGAATGCAACAGTGTATTGAAGACATCCTCCAGTCGTCCATTCAACACATTTTTGGATAAAACAATCGCTTTTACATGGGTCCACAGCGTTTGTTGCTGAGAAGTTTGATATAGGTCATCAATAGCCATACTCAGCGTAGAACCCTCACCCCGTCCGATCCAGATATCACTTGCTTGCCTTGAAGTTGGCCCTTCCTGTTTGGCAATACTGGAGAAATCAATGAGCTGAGCGTAAGCAACGTATTGGTTGTCTACATAATCTATTCCTACAGCCGTGATAAAGTTAATGCTCTGAACCTCTTTGGAATCCCAGCACCCGGTCAACAGGATAAAGCAGCTTATAAGCAAGCTAACCTTAGCCATCCATCTTGTCACGAGCGTTTCCTCCGGCGAGTGGAATCCTGGGTATGGAGTACGGCTGGGCGTTTGGTTCGTTTCATGGAAGGGGGCATGGAGACGGCTTGGGTGAAGTCGCCGGGTATATAAGGAGAGACGGGTGACAGGTATGAGACACCATAACACTCCAAGGATACGAGGTGCACCAGCAGACCAAGCAGTCCAATCATGAAACCGAATAACCCAAGAATGGAAGAAATGACTAGCATCCCAATCCGGACTTGAGCAGTAGCCCCACTGAGCACGGTATTCACCAGAATATAACTGGAGATCACCGAGATAGCGACCGTGACTATGATTGTGGGAGAAGTAATTCCTGCTCGAATAGCTGCATCTCCAATAATAAGTCCACCTACGACGCTGACGGTTTGTCCCAAGGCACGTGGGAGTCGGCGGCCAGCTTCATTAAATAGCTCGAACATAAATATCATTAAAAATGCTTCCAGCGTTACTGGCATGGGTAGACCCATCCGCGTGCCTGAAATGGTTGCCAGCAGGGGCAAGGGGATCTGCTCCACATTGAAACTGGTCAGGCCAATATAAAAGGCAGGAAAGAAACAAGCAATCAATAATCCGGAAATGCGCAAAATTCGCTCAAAAGTAACGATGAAAAAGGGGGTACTCTCGTCTTCCGGCGATTTTAGCTGATTAAACAGAGTGGTTGGAGCGATAATGGCTACCGGTGAACCTTCAATGAGAACCACAAATCGCCCATTTAAAAGAGAGTCCACGACATAATCGGGTCGCTCCGTATTATCCGTGAGTGGGAAGATACTGCGAATTCCCCCCATAATTGCACGTTCCATAATAGAGGTACCAAGAATGCCATCGATTTCAATTTGGTCGAGATTCTTGCGTGCTTCTTTCAGAATATCCGGGTTAATGATGTCTTTGACATACAACAGACCAATAGAGGTCTGGGTACGACCACCTTTAACATATTTCTCATAACACATGGAAGAGGTTTTCATTCGTTTGCGAATGAGGCCGATATTTACGGACAGCTCTTCAGTAAATCCGTCCCGAGGTCCTTTAATTGATGACTCGATTGCTGACTCCTCAGGGTTTCTTCCTGGTATACTCGCGATATCTAGACTGCAGGACTGATCACCATTTCCGAAAATAAGCAGTAATTGTCCGCTAAAAATCAGCAGATTTAAATTCTCTGTATCTGTAAGATCTTCTATTGGATTCAAGGTTAATCCCAATTCTTTGGGGTGTGCTTCTTCTATGAACAGAGAATGCTGTTCCAGCCGTGGGATAATAAACTGGTTGATTTGTTTACCGTCCACCAAACCATCGCAATAGAGCATAATTACCGACATATCGGTTTCATCTTTGGCTGGAAAGGTCTGAATAACAACATCTGCGCAGGGATCAAACTGCTCTTCGAAAGAGGCAAGCAGTGTTTCATGGGACGTGGTGTCAATCGTTTGGTGCTCCATGATGTTTCCTCCTCTGATGGCGTGAACTGATGTATGCAACTGCTGTTGCAACTACCGCTAGTCCGCTCAGATACATGAGATTGAACGGGAATATGTACTGGACAAGCAGCTTTTCGAATGTCATATCATCCAGAGGATACAGCATGGAAAGAATAAATAAAACGCCAAGAGTGGCACAACATATGATCCTTCTGGAGGCGCTCTTAATATTCCAAATTTCTACTACAATATACATGGCCAGACTAATCCGGGTGAAAGAACCGGCGAGCCATTGGTAAATGGAAAAGAAATCAGTCTGGGCAATATATTTGCCCAAGGAGGCAATTCGCCATTCTTCAAAGGCCGGATAACGCATTTTGGCAGCTTCGAAAGGGTCGAATTCCACGATTGCCCCAATAAGTGGGCCAAGGGTTAGACCAAGAATAATTGATGCGAGCATCAGGTATTGCCATACACGTATCCGCTTGGAGAGGTGGGGCTGCAAGTACCAGATGAACAGCAACTCAAACATGCCTGAAAGGCTGTAGACTGTGCCATGAAATACGGGATGCCAGCCATGTTCAAGCACAGGCAACAGACGACTGTAATCCTTGTATTGTGTATTAACGATAGCGACATAGAAGCCAAGCAACACAACCAAAGGCAGGATCAAGCCTGCTGTAAATGCCAGAGAGCGTACTCCTTTATAGGCCGCATAGGCACAGAGAGACATCAGGGCAATGCTTGTAACCAATATTGGCGTCTCCGTCAGATAATTGGTTTTGGCCCAAGTGGTGGTATCATGCAGAGTGAAGTAGATCACGGACAGAAAAAAGAGGCTGTTTCCCACCCGAAACAGCATGCCAAGAGGCTTGCCAAGATGGGAAGTCAGCCATTCATGCAGGGTTTGGTGCTGGAGAAAACGAGAAACATACGCAAGCATTAGAGTGAATATAAGATAAGGTCCTGCAGACAACAGAACGGATATCCATGCATCCCTTTTGGCTGAAGACAAAAGGGCAGGGATGATCAGGACGTGGCTGATCAGGCCGACAGATAACATCATTAACATCATGGCTTGCAAAAAAGAAGGCTGTGTTGGTTTCATGCTGAGGGGACCTCTTTTCCCAATATACTGTTCTCAGCAGTGTTAACGTGAACAAGCCTTCTCATACCGTCAGTCGAAATAACGTATTCCCATCGCTTCACGAACCTCTAGCATTGTCTCACGTGCAGCTTGACGGGCCTGACGTGTACCTTCCACGAGGATTTCTTTCACTTCATGCCCACGGTGTTCATAGTAATTTCGCCGTTCACGGAAAGGGGAGAGCAGTTCGTTAATTGCAGTACCTGCAATCTTTTTGCAATCCTTGCAACCAATGGTGCCGTTACTACAGTTCGCATGAATCTCAGCAGCCTCATCCTTTCGAAACAGCTGGTGATAGGCAAACACCGGACAAATATCTGGATGTCCCGGATCAGAACGATGAATGCGTGCAGGGTCAGTTTTCGCCTTGGACAGCTTGGCATATACATCATCAGGATGAGCATTCAACGAGATGGCGTTGCCCATACTTTTGCTCATTTTGCCCACGCCATCCAGTCCGCCCAGCCGTTCTCCGGTCAGAATACGTGGTTCAGGCAGAACTGGGGAATATAATTCATTGAACCTCCGTACCAGTTTCCGCGCTGTTTCGATATGTGGGATCTGGTCTTCTCCCGCTGGAACAAGGGTTGCTTTGCAGAACGCAATATCCGCAGCTTGGCTGACGGGATATCCAAGAAATCCGTAATAGAGATCCTTATAACCACGGTCACGCGCCTCGTTTTTTATCGTAGGATTATGCCGAAGACTGTTCACCGTGACAAACATGGAGAAAATGACAGTTAGCTCGGCAATTTCCGGAATCATCGACTGGATGAACAGAGTGGCTTTATTGGGATCGATACCTACGGCAAGATAATCAAGTGTCACTTGATGCACGCTGTCTGCAATCAGCCCCGGTTGGTCATAGTGGGTCGTGAGCGCCTGTACATCAGCCAGTAAAATATACGTTTTGTACTCATCCTGCAATTGCACCCGACTGCGCAGGCTGCCCACGTAATGGCCGAGATGAAGCTGTCCGGTTGTTCGGTCGCCGGTTAAAATAATGTCTTTGTTCTTGTTCATGGTTTATTCTCCTTTGATGTTGTGATTTTGCGATCCATAATTGCTGACGCCACCAGCCGTCTTCCACGACCATCACCTCCTTTCAGCCTGCATCTTTCTCAGTCGAACTAAAGATTATTTACACTTGTCACTTCGATGACAGAACAACCTTCCGATCGCTGTTATCCCCTGATTTTTTGATACACTTTTACAAAGGTGAAATCTGGGGATAAAGGCGAACACTCCGCTTCTTCAGGTTATTTCTGTCCTCTCCGTTCTTGTGTAAATGTTGAGTTGTACTAATAAAGAAATTAAATCAAAAAAAGCCTCGTCCTTCATCCTGTTTCCCAGACGGGAACAGAATAGAAGGACGAAGCTTATGCTTCGCGGTGCCACCTTAATTGGCCGCTGGTTGCGGCCCACTTGAGGGATACGGATAAATATATGCGGAAAGCTCACATATGCCTTATCGATATCCTGTCCATGGATAACGGCTGAACATGCCGCCTTGCCTACTGACGATCCGCGCTCCTGAGTACAGGTGGCAGAACGGGTTCAACTCGGAACTCCGAAGCCCATTTCCACATGACCGATACACCTGCTCACACCATCCGCCGGCTCTCTGAGGTATCCTGTCCTGTGTACTTCTCTTCATCATTGTTGATAACGTCCGTTTACAATTTTTCACATTGTATCATGCTTTATCTGGATTGACCAGCCCACGTTTTCTTCCGCTCATATTGGTGCCAAGTACACCAGCGATGATCAGCAGGGCTCCAACAAAGTGGTATCCATACACTGGTTCATGCAATATCCAGGCTCCGCCAGCAATCGAAATGAGCGTGGACAAATTACTGAATACACTCATTTTGGAAGCTTCCAGATGAGTCAGGGCATAACTCGCCAACAGCGTGGAGAACATGGTGGAGAGGACGGCCAGATAGGCCAGTGCTCCTAGGTAAGATGCATCTCCGAGTGGCTTCACATAATCCACCATGGTTCCGCTCGACGCGTGACGAATCAGGGAAGCTGCGTTGAAGACGATAAATCCAACCATCAGGGTCACCCAGGTCAATTCCATCGGTTTATATTTCTGCGCCAAGGGTCTTGCCAATACACCATAACCTGCAAAACACACTGTGGAGAGCAGCAATAAAGCAATACCTTTAAAATTGCCTGCCGACATCCCGCTTCCTTTCATCAAGAAAATAAAGATCACACCCGCCACGGACAACAGTAGAAACAGTTTTTGCAAAAGGGATGTACGTTCTTTTAGAAAGATAGAGGCCAACACAAGTGTGAAAACGGGGGCCATCGCCTGGATAATCCCTGCTTCCGATGAGTTGGACGAGACTAACCCGAATGCCTGAAAGGCAAAAAACAAAACAGGAGAGAGCAGCCCGAGCGGAATGATACGCCACAGATCACGAAGGGTTAGCTTGATCTTGATCCATCCAAAAATAACAGGAATGCTGACTACAAGTAACGACAAGGCAAAACGGTGTGCCAATACATCAATTGGATGTGCGACACTTACCGTCATTTTAACGAATAAAAAGGATAAACCAATAATGGCTGCATATAAAACAGCTGCTACATATGCATATGTTCTAGTCTGGCTATTGTTCATAGGGTTTCCTCCAATAATACGGTTTTTCTTTATTACTTCAACGGCGCATATGTTGCTGCGTACGCTGTCTGACCTTATTCAATATACTGCCAGACCAATAGTGGTACAATAGACAAAAACGTATACTGTACCGGTACACTTAAAGTAATGCTGAAGTCGGAGGAGAGGCAGAATCCAATGAGAAAATACGAAATTATTGCTGAATCACTTAAGCAATGGATTCAGGACCAATTGCGCCAGCAGAACAGTGGACAATGGCAGGATAAAGGCATCAAACTGCCGGCTGTGCGTGTTCTGGCTGAGCAATATCAATGTAGCGTAAGTACAGCCATACGCGCGTACGAGTGGCTGGAAGAACGCCATCTGGTCTACGCGGTGCCTCAGTCCGGATATTATGCGGTACAGAATGGAGCCGAAGTGGAGGATGGGGAATGGCAGGGTCCAATGGATTTTGCCTCCGCCGCTCCTGATCCGCGAGTATTCCCTTATTCCGATTTTCGCCATTGTGTGGATCAGGCAATGGAGAAGAAACAGGCGGATTTGTTTTTGTATGGAACTGAGAGAGGCTTACCTTCATTAATTGATCTGCTGCAGAAGCAATTCGCCGATTATCAGGTATTTGCCCGGAATGAGCAGTTCTTTATTACGTCAGGGGTGCAGCAGGCCCTTGCTGTGCTGGCGCTAATGCCTTTTCCGAATGGGAAAAAGCAGGTGATGCTGGAACTGCCTGGTTATCATAATATGCCTTCGCTTCTACAAGGTCTGAATGTACCGATTGCTGGGGTCAGACGCTCTCTGGGTGGCCTAGATTGGGACACGCTCGAACGACAGTTTCGCGAAGGAGACATCAAATTTTTTTATGTTATGCCGCGTTTTCACAACCCGATTGGGACTTCCCTGACGTCAGCTGAGAAGAAAAAATTGATCAGGTTGGCGCAGCGTTATGATGTCTATCTGGTAGAGGATGATTTCTTGGCTGATCTGGAAGAGAACACGAAGCAGGACCCGTTATGGTCATATGATACGGAAGGGCGAGTCATTTATCTGAAAAGTTACTCCAAAATCCTGTTTCCCGGCCTGCGGATTGGCGTGGCTATTTTGCCTGCAAGTCTTACTGCATCGTTTAGTAAATACAAAAAAATGCTCGACATTGACACCGCGGTACTATCCCAGGCAGCACTTGAGGTCTATATCCGTAACGGGATGTTTGCCCACCATGGCAAAGTCATCCGCAGCCGCTATGCTGCCCGGATGAACAAATTGTATCAACAACTTAATGCCTTCCCAGACTTCGGCCCATTTGCGAATGCACCGCGTACTGGAGGGGAGCATACGGTTCTGCCGCTGCCTAAGGATATGCCGCTCAGGGTCTTGCTGTCCCGGTTGGACCAACGGGGAGTCATTGCCGATACAACAGAACGATATTATCCGGAAGGTGCACAGGAAATATATCAGGATAAAATGCTGCGGTTAAATATATCCAACGTTCCAAAGCAGCGGATCAAGGAAGGGCTGCGGATTATCCGTGAGGAAATAGTGAAACTGCAAAAGGCGTCCACACAAGCGGATTAATCGCTTGTGGGACGCCTTTATTTCATGTGAATGTGATTAATTTCAGTAACATGCTATGCTGCGACGTGTGAATTGTTAGATAACGGTCTACGCCTGAGCCATAGCTTTGAAGGAAGCTTCTGCGGCTTCGAGTGTTTCCGCAACATCCTTGTCCGTATGTGCAGTAGTCAGGAACCAGGCTTCATATTTGGAAGGAGCCAGATTAATGCCACGGTTCAGCATATGACGGAAGAAGGAAGCGAACTGTTCACCGTCGGTATCCTGGGCTTGATCATAGTTCGTAATCGGGTGGTCACAGAAGTGGGTGGAAAATGCACCACGAATTCGGTTAATGGTTAATGCAATGCCATGACGATCCGCAGAAGTCTGAAGGCCTGTTGTCAGATCAATCGCAAGACGTTCCATCTCCGCATATACACCTTCGCCTTGCAGGACTTCCAGACAAGCGATACCCGCAGAGATAGACGCAGGGTTACCAGCCATCGTTCCGGCTTGATAGGCAGGGCCGAGTGGAGCAACCTGCTCCATAACCTGTTTACGACCGCCGTAAGCACCGATTGGCAGACCGCCGCCGATAATTTTACCAAGTGCAGTCAGATCCGGTTCGATCTCCGCATGATTGTCCAGTCCAGCGTAAGTCTGTGTAGAGCCATAGTGGAAACGGAAGGCTGTAATGACCTCATCGTAAATGACGAGCGAGCCGTTGTCCCGAGTCATGGCACAGAGTCCTTCCAGGAAGCCAGGTTCTGGCATAACCATACCGAAGTTGCCGACAATCGGTTCAACCATGACTGCGGCGACATCATCGCCCCAACGCTCCAGAGCTGCTTTCAGGCTGTCCAGATCGTTGAAAGGTACCGTGATGACTTCGTGCGCAATGCTCGTTGGAATGCCTGCACTGTCGGGAATACCCAGCGTGGAAGGCCCCGAACCTGCTGCCACAAGGACCAAGTCAGAGTGACCGTGGTAACATCCAGCAAATTTCACAATTTTATTACGTTTGGTGTAGGCGCGGGCAACCCGGATGGTAGTCATGACTGCTTCTGTACCGGAGTTTACAAAACGAACCTTGTCCATTGAAGGAATGGCTTCTTTCAGCATTTTAGCGAGCTTGATCTCAAGTTCCGTAGGCGTACCGTACAGCACACCATTTGCTGCTGCCTCGGTAATCGCCTGGGTAATATGAGGGTGAGCATGTCCTGTAACAATCGGGCCGTAGGCCGCGAGATAATCAATATATCGGTTGTCGTCGACATCCCAGAAGTGAGCTCCTTGCGCCTTTTTCATAAAGACAGGTGCACCGCCACCAACTGCTTTGAATGAACGGGAGGGGCTGTTGACACCTCCGACAATATGTTGAAGTGCTTCTTCGTATAAAAGCTCGGAACGGGAACGTGATGGATTCATAAGATAACTTCCTTTCATATTAGATAAACAAAACACAGCGAGAGGGCAGCATATGGGCTGCCCTCTTCGTGTGCACTTCATTATTGTGCAGGTTGCTTGGAATCTTGTTCGTCACCACTTGCCGTTTTGTCTTCGGCTCCGGTAGTACTGTCTTCTTCTTGAACAGGAGGGTGAATGATATCTTGAATATATTGCTTGAGTTTTTCCTCATTGGTTACCGACAGCACTTCAGCTCCGCCTGGGGTACGTTCTTCCTTGAGCATTTTCATTGGCGGAATTTGCTCGCTGCCGTTCATGCTACTCTGGTATCCAAGTCCGCCCAGCTTCCACATGTCGGAGAGGGTCAGATTGGTATCTACATAAGGATTTACTTCTTCCAGAATGGAAGGTAGTTTGGCAATCGTTGTTGTTGACTGCATTTTCGCTGCTACTGCTTTCAGGAATTCGCGCTGCCGTTCGGAACGGGCATAATCCGACATGGCATCATGACGGAAACGAACGTACATTAGAGCTGTATTGCCATCCAAATGCTGGTAGCCTTTTTTCAAATCAATATCGTACTCATTATTGTCTGCTTTACTTGTATAGTGCATGTCCTTCTCTACGTCAAAATCCACACCGCCAACGGCATCCACCAATTTGATGAATCCTTGGAAATCGGTATACACATAATACTGTACAGGGATACCCAAGAGGTCTCCGGCAGCTTTCATTGCCACGTTGGGACCATGGGTAATAGCAGTATTGATGCGTTCCTTGCCATACCCGTCAATGTTGACGTATGTGTCGCGCAGAATGGAGAATAGATTGATTTTTTTGGTAAGTGGGTCTAGCGAAACGACCATCATGCTGTCAGAACGAGGAACTTCCCCCTTCTCCAGCCCGCGGGCATCAACACCCATAACGAGAATATTTACCGTTTCGGTGCCTTCCCATTTCGGAGGATCCGGTGTACTTACTTTTTCAACATTTTCGATACCGGCAAACGGCGATTCATCGCCTTCCTTTTGCAAGCCATTCAACTGATTGAGAATAGAACCGAAATAAAATGCCGCAGCGCCTCCAACAATCAGCACGAAGGCGGCAAGAGAAATCCATATGGTTCTCTTCGTCTTTCTGGTCATGCTAGCTCTCCTTTGTATTCAAAATAAATGAAGATGAGTCCAATTTGATCTAGCCTAGGCTTTCCGTACACGACATATCTGTGAGATGCAACAGAGGACGCGGCCTCAGACTATTTTTTAAAGCTTGCTGAATTTTGACTGATACTATTATAATTTCTTTTTGGGCTACAAGCAATTTCAACAAAATCCAAGTGAGGTATAATCATGCTGGCGATTGATGTCAAAGATTTACGCAAGTCGTTTAGCGTCCAGAAAAGTCGAGGAGGACTTAAGGGCGCATTCCAGGATCTGTTTGCACGTCAATACCAGGAGGTCTTGGCTGTAAATGATATTTCATTTCAAATTCCGCAAGGCGAAATATGCGGATATATTGGGGAGAACGGTGCCGGTAAATCAACAACGATTAAGATGTTGACCGGCATTTTGGTGCCTACATCAGGGCAAATATCGGTTGGTGGCTATGTTCCGTATCAGGAACGTGAGAAGTTTGTACAGAATATTGGTGTCGTTTTTGGTCAACGCAGCCAACTCTGGTGGGATATCGGTGTCATTGAGTCCTTCCATCTGTTGCGCAAGGTGTATCGAGTAGGTGAGGTCGATTTCCGCAAACGTCTAGATGAATTGGTTGAGCGGTTACAGCTTCAGGATCTGCTGAACCGTCCGGTACGCAAGCTCAGTCTTGGACAGCGTATGCGCTGTGAGCTGGTTGCTGCGCTGCTCCATAATCCGGATATTGTGTTTCTGGATGAGCCAACCATAGGTCTGGATATTGTTGTGAAATCGGAAATCCGCGAATTCCTGAAAGACATGAATAAGGAACACGGGACAACCATTTTGCTGACAACCCACGATCTGCAGGACATCGAAGCTTTATGTTCAAGAGTTATTATGCTCGATGCGGGCAATATCATCTATGATGGCGGGTTGGATCATCTAAAATCCCAGTGGGGTAAAGAACGGGAAATCCGGTTCAAGTTTGGTACGGCTCACCCCATGGAACAAATGCTGGAATGGACAGCTGCTCTTCCCGTTCG
Organism: Paenibacillus sp. LK1; assembly: GCF_002750415.1. Lineage (NCBI taxonomy): Bacteria > Bacillati > Bacillota > Bacilli > Caryophanales > Paenibacillaceae > Paenibacillus > Paenibacillus sp. LK1. The sequence continues at coordinate 22,760 of NZ_PEII01000015.1, read as the reverse complement.
CTGGACGGTGGAGAACGAACTGTCCGCTTCGGTCTGGATTCCACTTGAACTCAACGTATCGGATGTGCTGGGACGTGTCGTTGGACAGGCAGATATTACCGATATTCAGATTATTGAGATTAACACGGATGAGATCGTGCGCAGTATTTACCAATCCGGTTCAGCCGAGCGTCCCGAGATTGTGGGAGCAAAGAATGAAGCGGTGGGTGTATCCTAACATGAATAGTGCATTTTTTGATTTTATGCGCATCCGGTTCCTGACGATGCTTGCATACCGGGTGAATTATTATTCCGGCATTTTGATATATACGCTGAATATCGGCGTGTATTACTTTACGTGGCAAGCCATTTACGGCAGTAGTGGTGAATTGGGTGGTTTTACGGCAGCTCAGATGACGACATATGTGGCTGTATCGTGGATGGCGCGTGCGTTTTATTTTAACAACCTGGACCGGGAAATAGCCGCAGACATTCGGGATGGCTCCATTGCCATTCAATTCATAAGACCGATCAACTATGTCATGGTCAAAATGATGCAGGGGCTGGGCGAAGGTATTTTCCGTTTCCTGCTGCTCATGATTCCTGGAATGCTCATTGCCATTCTGTTGTTTCCGGTTGAACTGCCTACGGCGCCGTCCGCGTGGATTGGCTTTCTGGTTATGCTGTTCTTCAGTTTCCTCATTAACTCCCAGATTAATGTCATTACGGGACTGGCCGCATTTTTTGTGGAAAACAATGAAGGTATGATGCGCATGAAACGCGTTGTGGTTGATCTGTTTTCAGGTCTGATCATTCCAATCAGCCTCTATCCGGGCTGGATGTCTTCAGTAATGAAAGTATTGCCTTTTCAGGCCATTACGTATCTGCCCGGTTCGGTTTTCACCGGAAGAGTGGAAGGCACAGGCATCTGGAGCGTACTCGGTATTCAGGTGTTCTGGTTTGCCATACTGCTCATTCCGATGATGCTGATCTGGCGTCAGGCGCGCAAGCGTCTGTTCGTGCAAGGAGGATAACAGAGTGTACTATATGGGTCTGATCTGGGAATATTTAAAAAATTATATGAAAACACGTCTCACGTACCGCGCCGACTTTTGGATCGAAATCCTTTCGGATTTGCTGTTCCAGGCGACCAATCTGATTTTTATCTTTGTGGTTTTCCGACATACGGATAATTTGGGTGGCTGGAGTGAGAGTGAAGTCCTTTTTGTTTATGGATATTTTATGGTGCCTTACGGCATTTTCAGTTGTTTTATCAATCTGTGGGGGTTCAGTGAACGGTATATTGTCAAAGGCGAGATGGATCGCATATTAACGCGACCTGCGCATAACCTGTTCCAAATTTTACTCGAAAATGTGGACCCGCCTGCACTCGTTGGTTCGTTTATCGGTCTGATCATTATGGTCATCAGTGGTGCAGAGATGGGACTTGTGCTGGAGTGGTGGCATATTCCGGCCCTCATTATTCTTACACTTAGCTCAGTGCTAATCTATGCAGGAATCTATATCACTTTGACGTCGTTGTCTTTCTATTCGGACGCGCCTACAGGCATCCTGCCATTAATGTACAACATTCAGGGATATGGACGTTATCCGGTAACTATCTATAACCGTGCGATTCAGGTCCTGTTAACGTGGGTCATTCCATTTGCCTTCGTTGGCATTTATCCGGCAGCCCTGTTCCTGGAACGATCCGAGATGCATCGTATGGCGATGCTAACACCTGTGATGGGATTGGTGTTTGGCTCTATCGGCCTTCTGCTATGGAATTATGGCGTGAAGAAATATCGCGGAGCAGGATCATAACAGAAGTCCGTTGTGAAGGGATAGACGAGATAAAGGAGGAAATGAGATGACATTAACCGAAGGCAAGCTGGCACCAGACTTTGAACTTCCGTCCAGTACGGGAGAGACGGTGAAGCTCTCGAATTATCGCGGACAGCGGGTGTTGATATATTTTTACCCGAAGGATATGACCTCTTCCTGTACACAGCAGGCATGCGATTTCCGTGATCGTCATGAGGAGTTTAAGGGGTTAAATACAGTTATTCTGGGGATTAGTATTGATCCGATGAAGCAACACGACAAATTCATAGCCAAATACGGCTTGCCATTCATCCTGTTATCCGACGAAGAACATAAGGTTGCCGAGCAATACGGCGTATGGCAGCTCAAAAAGATGTATGGCAAGGAATACATGGGGATGGTACGCTCCACATTTCTCATTGATGAAGAGGGTGTACTTCTGAAGTCGTGGTTGAAAGTGCGGGTTAAAGGCCATATTGAAGCAGCACTTGAGGCTGTACAGCAACTTTAGGAAGTTAACTCGTCTGTTCTCTACACATCGAAAAAATGTTTACTTCATAAATAAAGGCTGTGTTCGCGGTTTATACCGTGAATCACAGCCTTTTTATGTGGGCAAGCGTTCTGGAGGGGGCTGATTTTTCCGGTTCTTTCCAAAGCGAATGCGATGAACAAGTAAAAGCAGCAAAGGAATAATAAAACTGCAAGTAATGTCCCAATCCACCCATGCAGGCATAATGGTTTCGATATAAAAAATGACATTGGGGGAGATCAGGATGGCCAATGCAAACATGAGCAAGGATGAAGGGAGAATGAGCGGTTTGTAGGTTTTCAACTGAAACAGCTGGGCTAGTCCGATAACAAAAGCGAACATGTACAGCAGGCTTTTGAAATAGGTCGCAATTAACCAGGCAGTAGCCATGAAGGCTTCAATACGCTCAAAGAAGTTACCGATATTAATTTTTTGAGACAGGGTATACGAAATAAAAATGTTATGTTGGGTTAGGAAAGGACCCACAACCATAAGGGAAAACAATAACAGTATACACAGGAGCAGACCTCCGCAGAAAGTGGCAAGTAACAGGTCTCGTTTAAGGTGCGGCCCTGACACTACATAAGGAAGAATCATCGTAAGCACGAGCAACTCCCCGAAGGATGTAAATGCTCCACGTACAACGGTTTCAATCAAATGAACCCGGCTGATGTTAAAGATAGGCTGCAGATGTGAAACTTTTATGTTGGGCAGCAACCCGACGAACAGGAGAGCCATGAAGACAACAACAATAGGGGTCAATAGTTCACTGGTTGCTCCCATGGTTTGCAATCCTTTCATTAGGCCCCAGATCAGTGAACACATGAGCATAATCAAAATGACACGGATGGGGGTCTCGAGGTAGATTTGAGTCGTCATGAAGTCTCCAACCTCACGGATACAAATGGCAGCGCCTATTGCAAAATAGAATAGGTAACCTGCAGACAAGACCGACCCAAACCATGGACCAAGCAATTTCTTGCAAAGTTCTATTAAAGATAGTTCAGGGAAGGTTTGGTGCAGTTTATAAAAGATCCAAATGATAAATAGACCGATGGGCTGACTGAGGAATGAGCATATCCATGCATCCTGTTTACCCAAGGTTGTGACTGACGAAGGATAGATCAAAATCATATCCCCAACCATGACAAGAAAGGTAAGCAGGGCAAATTGCCGAATTGTTATTTTTTCTCTGATTGGCATGGTTTCCGTACTCCTTCCTGACTAGTAGAACTTCAGCATTTCCTTATCCCGAAGGTTTGTTTTTCCCGCGCATTTTGAACATGTGCACCAACAGTAACAGTCCCGGCAAAATAATGCTTAATGTGGTGTCCCAATCTATCCAATATGGGACGACCGTAATGACGATGAAGGTCAAATTGGGTGAAACCAGATTGGCAAGGCCAAATATAAGCAATGATGCAGGCAGGATGAGTATCCGATACTGCTTGAGCTTAAATAGTTCGGCGCATCCAACGATAAATGCATACATATAAACCATTGCTTTAACATACGTAGATATCAGCCAAGAAGAAGCCATAATGGCTTCAATACGTTCAAAGAAACCACCGATATTAATCTTCTGAGATAGAATAAATGATGCATAGATGTTGTGCTGTGTAAGGAAAGTGCCCAGAACAAGCAGAGAGATCGTAACCAATATAGCCAGCAACAAGTTGCCAAGTCCTGCCGCCATAAGAACATCCCGAGTTCGGTGAGCCTGTTTAAGCGTGTAGGGAATAATCATCATAATGGGGACCAGTTCACCTACCGGATATATGATACTGATGAGAATACCCTGTAGGATGGGAACAACACCGGTATCCGTAACAGGCTTAAAATTGCTGGGATCAACCTGAGGGAGTAGACAGAATGCAAGCACAAGAATAAACACGATAAGGATAGGCATTAGCAATTCACTGCTTCTCCCCATCGTCTCCAGACCATGATATAACCCCCAACCAACCGTAATGACAAACATTAGAATGATGACTCGAATCGGGGTGTACTGAAAAATTTCGGAGGTAAGGAAATCTCCAACCTCTCGGGTATGTGTTGAGGCACCTATAACAAAAAAGAAAAGATAAAATCCGGATACCAGAGTGCCTGGCCAAAATCCTAGAATGCTTCGTGCAATCTGTATCAGATTTTTCTCAGGATACAGATTGCACAGCTTTAGAAACATAAGGGTGAGGGCCGTCCCCAGTGGAACCCCGATAAGAGCACATATCCAGGCATCTTGTTTGGCATAGGATGTGATGACCGAGGGATAGATGAGCATCATATCCCCGACCACCATCATGAAAATGAGGATGGACAATTGTCTTGTTCCGATGCGACCCTTCTCAAGCATAATGTCCCCTCCTTTTTCCTAAGTTCCAGTCAAATGTGCCAGAAATTGATTTACAGGTTCATAGATCCATATGATGAGATAAAGTGGGCTTGGGATTTCCCACAGGTTGGCCGCAAAGACACTGAGAATGGTAGCCAAGAGCAGTAAGACACTGTAAACAGCCGTTTCTTTCCATTCCTTGCGACGTATGAGCCCAGGCAGATCGTACCATCCAATGAGCCCTGCAGTCACAACTACACTAAGTGTAAGTAACACCTGTCTCACTCCCTAATTTGATCTCTGAATGAATCATCCAACGTGCCTACACGTTTGATTTGCACATTAACTTTGTAATCGACATCCAGATCTTCTAGATAGTGATCCCAATCCTTCTCCACCTTTTTGAAGAACTTGGGATCAGCGTGATAGACCTCCTGCCCGAATCCGAAAATATCGACGTGAAATTTTCGCTGTACTGACTTGACGGATGTTTGCATCAGATTTACGAGCCGTTCCTCACTGTCTCGTTCCAATTGCTTGAGTACTTCCATTGATCCTATTTTGATTCTACATTCCACTGCACCTATAGATGATACGTTTTTCATTTTGATGTTGATTACAGGATGTCCGGCAACGACTTTTGCACTCCGTTTGGTCGTTGTGCGGAGTGCTTTAAAGGTCACATATCCGTCTTTGCGACAAGGCAGATGACTGATGGTGGATACTACATTGTTTCGAATGTAGTTATACCCCTTGGATTCATCCTCCGTTAGCCAGCCAATCAGCTTATCTCCTCTGAATACAGACAGCCCGGTGGAATTCAGTCGGGCAGGAGCCTTAATAGTTGCAATATTTTCTTGATTTCCGCTTTTCTCCGGATTGCCAACAACCTCTACACCGGTAATCACAGGCTGTATTCCGGGAGACAAAATATATTCCATTAACTGATCGCCGGTTACAGTTGTTGTCGGTGACCAAGTCTTGGTGGAGACATCCAATGAATTGAACATTTTCTCCGCAGGTAAGTTTTCAAGAGGTGTCATCACGTCAAGCACTTTGGAAGCCGTTGTATTTCTGGCCACCATGACGTAATAGTCAGGCCGAACTGTAGGTTCCCGCATTAGAGCTTCGGTCACATCATAAATCCCGACTTTGCGGGCGTATTCTTCGCCATATACGAGAATTCGTATGTGCGCCATAAAGATACGACGTGGGCTTGACTCTGTCAGTTTCTGAATGGCTTCAAACAGCGTTGGGGCAGAAGCCTGATACTGAGTCACAGGGGTTCCCTTGCCTCCCCCAGATTTGGAGGATACTTCACTAGGGACAACCACTTGAGCACTCACTTTAATCATGTCACCATCCTTGTCCACACCCAGTCCCAGCATAATACCGAGTTCATTGAGTTCCTGGCGATCCCAGCATCCGGTAAGGAGAGGGAGCAGAACGGCAAAGGACAGAATTAATTGTAGGCATTTGTTCATACACGTTCTCCTTACCGATTATCGCTTCGTTTTTTTGTCAGCTTGTCTGGTTTCATTCGCAGTCCCGGTAGAAAGCGGACGTGTCTTCATCCGGGCCCAAGGCACGCGGAAGATGGTATCTTTGAGATCTTTCCCAATGTAAGGTGCGAATGGGGACATATAAGACACACCGAAAGATCTTAAACTGCATAAATGGGTTACCGTAATCAGCAGAACCATCAGAATTCCGTAGAAACCAAAGGCGGCAGCCAGAATCATCAGGACAAATCGCAGAATCCGTACAGAAATGGATAATCCATTTTCTGGAATAACATAACTAGATATCGCTGTAATGGATACGATAATAACCATGGCAGCCGATACAACGCCTGCATCTACCGCCGCTTGACCAATAACAAGGGTACCCACAATGGAAACAGCCTGACCGACCGTTTTCGGAATCCGTATGCCAGCTTCCCGCAAAATTTCATAGGTCAACTCCATTAAGATGGCTTCAATAAATGCCGGGAATGGAACGCCTTCACGCTGCGCTGCCAAACTGATAAGTAGGTTGGTAGGCAGCATCTCTTGATGAAAGGTTGTAATGGCAATATAAAAGGATGGAGCGAGCAGCGCGATAAAGAAGGCCAAGTAACGAATCATTCGAATTAATGAGCTAATATCGGCCCGCTGGTAGTAGTCTTCGGGAGACTGAAAGAAATGAACAAACAGGGCTGGGACAAGCAGTACGAATGGAGTACCGTCTATAATGATTGCTACCCGACCTTCAAGCAGTGCAGCACATACGGTGTCCGGTCGCTCGCTGTTATAGACCGTAGGGAAGATCGTACCTGTTTTGTCTTGCACAAGTTCTTCGATATATCCGCTTTCCAGAATAGCGTCAATATCAATCTCATCAAGTCTGCGCCGCAGTTCTTTTACAACCTCTTGATCGACGATATGCTCCAGATATACTACGGCAACCCTAGTGTTGGAAACTCGGCCAATCTCCCTTTCTTCAATCCAAAGATGGGGGTCTCGAATTCGTTTGCGTATCAAGCCTGTATTCGTACGCAAATTTTCATTAAAGCCTTCCATAGGTCCTCGAACAACCGTCTGGGAAATCGGTTCACCGACGGCACGATCTTCCCATCCTGCTGCTGCAATTTTCAGGCCTTGATTGGAGCCTTCTAGGAGTACAACGGCAAAGCCCGCCAGAAGGGCATCAAGAACGTCTTTTATCTCATTGATTAGTACTACATTGCTGGCGACCAAGACATCATTCTGGAGATAGCTCAAATGCTCGTTATCCGCCGAAAAGTCAGGCAGTTCACGGGTCTGTAACAAGGGTTCGAGGATGGAATGATTCACAATCTGCACGTCTACCATCCCATCGATGTACAACATGACAGAAGGCCATTTGTGCAAACACTGCAGAGGACGAATCATCAAGTCTTTGCTGTTCCCCATTACTTTCTTGCAATAATCCGTATTCTCCGTAAGATTCGGAGATATTCTCTGACCCTGGCTGCTCTGCGTTGCAGTACTCATTCCTTCACCCCTTATACACCCTATATTTGCAAATTAGTATGACCTGGATGAATCAGGATTATCACAAAAGCGTTATTGAATATCCCAAAAAATAAAAAAAGAATATTGTTAATTCTTTTATATTAGAATATTATCTAATTAGATTAATATCTAATGTAAAAGAAAAGAGGATTTGTCATGTTGTTTAGATCGTCCATTCTGATTTTGCTACAAAAAGAATCGGAGTACCGCAAGTTCTTTGTTGCGGGATTAGTGAACGGCATAGGTGACCGTTTCTGTCAGGTAGCCATGCTTTCGTTAATTCTCAGCACAACAGGATCTGGACTTGCTGTAGGACTGGCCCTTGGTCTGCGTGTGCTTCCATTTCTGTTGCTTGCTCCTGCAGGCGGCTTGTTAATCATGCGTTTCTCACGGCGGAAGATTATGCTGTTTACCAATTTGATAAGGGTGCCTCTTGCTCTGAGCTATTTACTCGTAGATAGTGCAGATGATTTGTGGATTCTATATACCGCGAGTACTTTACTAGCCTGTGCTGAGGCTCTCTATGCGCCGGTACGCAAATCAGGTATACCACTGCTTGTACAGCCGGAACATTTGCTCAAAATTAACGGACTTGAACAGGTAATGAATGGTACGGTGCTGATCGTAGGTGCCTTTCTTGGGGGAATCACCTCATCAGTCATGGGGCCGCAGGCTGCGTTTATAACCAATGCGGTGTGCTTTTTGATGGCTGCTGTTTTGATCCGAAAAGTCTCGTTTCCATCCAGAATGGGTACGGAATCAAATGAGATATCACTTGAAAGTATGGAGAGATCAGCCACAGCAGCTTCTGGTAAATCTTCAGTGATTACTCGTACCAAAGGTGCAGATCATGTTCCTTCGGTGATATGGAGGCTGGTTCGATCCTCTGTAGCATTACAGATTATCATCCTATTCGAGTTATGGGTACCTGTCATCAACGGGATTGATAATGTATTGATCAGTGTTTATGCAATTGAAGTATTTTCCCTTGGGGATTGGGGTGTAGGTCTGTTCTATGCGGCGCTTGGGACAGGGCTGGTATTAAGCAACTGGTACTCTCGTTATTTTCAGCATTGGCTGCTTCCGGGAGTAGTCCTGTGTCTACTTGTGGAAGGGGGATTACTTATGCTGCTTAGTGTGGTGACTCTGCCAGTGATCGCAGTGCTAATTTATATTCTGCTGGCCCTTATGTCAGGAGTAGGCAATGCTTGTCTGGATACATTGCTGATGAATGAAACACCTGAGAAATACCGAGGGCTCATCTATGGCTTGGTGACGGCTTGCAGTAGTACCATGCTGGGGTTATCCATGTTTGGTGCGGGTTTGTTATTAGAAGTGGTGGAGCCACGGAAGCTTGGTTTTGCAGGCGGATTGGGTTTTGCGGTCATTGCTGTTTTGCTTACAACCTATGGATGGTTAAGGGCGCGTGAGGTTTTTAACATTAGACGTATAAGCAAAAGAAGAACATAAAAAAGGAGCCGCGATATGCAGCTCCTTGCTATTATCAGAAACAGAAAATATAACCTGAGGTTCCACACGGCACAAAAATCTCTGAGCTAAATGTGTCTGAATCCAACCATTGATATCATCGATTAATATGTGAGTGCTGTCGTTTATTTTTGTCTTTGCCGAATAGCGGCAGGTTTGCGCAACGATCGAGCTACCCACGCTTTTCGATAACGGTACAGTACGGCTGCAATCAGCAGCAGTCCGATCCCCGCCACGATGTATGGTGCATATTGATGAACAAGCTGAAACACAGCGTTCCATTGCGGTCCAAATATTTTGCCGATGCCTAGGAACAGCATGACCCAGAACAGTGCGCCTGAATAGGCATAGAGAGCGAATTTACGAAAGGGAACAGCAGCTATACCCGCGAAATATCCGGTGAAATGTCTCACTCCCGGAATGAAATAACCGATGAAGATCAGGGCATTACCGTACTTAGCAAACCACTTTTGCGTTTTATCCAGCTTGTCCTGTTTCATCAGAAACCATTTGCCATATCGTGTAATGAACGGTAGACCTGCTTTGGCCCCAATAAAATAAGTGATCGTCATGCCAATCGTCGTTCCCAGAAAAGCAAGGATGGCAAGTATTCCAAAGTCCAGATGACCCTTGTAGGACAGAAATCCTGCATAAGCCATAGTCGTTTCTCCCGGGAAGGGAAGGGCGATGAATTCCAGCAATAAACCAAAAAACAAAACGCTGTATCCGTAGGATCCAAACAGATGCTGGACCTTCTCAAGCAATTCCAATAGACTTCACTCTCCTGCAGACAGGGTGGGAGGAGATGCTTACTCTCCAAGGAGTTTTGTTCACGATCCTACCTGTCCATTATGCTACCTAATCCGAAGCCAAGAATCAATCGCGAGCCATCCCCAATTGTGAAAAATTATAAAACAAAATCGCGTCTTTTTTCAGTGCGTCCTCCATATAATTCTAACAAATCTGCTGAAGTCTATCAGCAAATTCACTAGAGACGTTGGAGGTCGATTCGTACATGTTAACGCCAATACATACATTATTATCTGGAAAATGGTCTGTACTAATACTTCGCATAGTTGTACTGCTGTGTGTATTCGCTGCATCGGCAGGCACAACTTACGCTTCCTCTGTATCGGGGTCTGATGCACCGGCCTCCAAAGAAGAGAATCCTCAAGATAAGGTAGTCTATTTGAGTTTTGACGATGGACCGGGTAACCATACCCGTGAAGTATTGGATATTTTGCGCAAGGAACAGGTTTTGGCTACATTTTTTGTGCTCGGAGAGCAGGCAGAACGTTATCCTGAGATGATCCGTGCGGTTGTGGAAGATGGACATGCATTGGGCAATCATACGTTTAATCATAATTATGAACAGCTATATAGTGATTTCAAAGTGTTCTGGAAGCAGATCAAACAGACAGAGTCAGTCGTAGAACGAATTACCGGATTTAGACCGAATCTGGTCCGGGCACCGGGCGGTACCTACGGACATTTTGATAAGAGTTATTTTGATCTGCTGAAATTGGGCGGGTACACCGTTATGGACTGGAACGTAGACAGTGGTGATTCCAAACGGAAGGGTGTTCCAGCCAAAGAAATCTTACGCAATGCGACCAAGGTGCCTGCCGGAGCACGTTCGGTCATTGTATTGATGCATGATGGAGGAGCTCATGCCGAGACGGTAAAAGCACTACCTGGCATTATCAAGTATTACAGCGATCAGGGATTTCGTTTTGAAACGATGAAGGCCTCGGATGAGCCTGTTCAATTCCGAACCGATTCCAATGGTAAATACAAGTCTCGCAAAGCCCCGAGTAAGGAATGGATCGCAGAAAATGTACAAGAGAACAGCAACCTGTGGTTGGCCGGCAAGGAACTGAAGGTGGAAATTGGATTGGCAGCAGCCACATTGAAGCAAGGAGAATTTCGCGTGGAAGATCAGCGGATCATGGTGCCTCTGCGGACCTTTATGAAAAAGTTCGGTGGTAGCGCTCGTTGGAATGCAGAGACCCGAACAGCCACAGCCGTATGGAAAGACCGAACCATCCATGCAGACAGTGTCAGCGGAGATCTGACAACGAAACGTTCAGACCAGTTGAATGACAGAACAACAGAGGGAGTCGTGCAGAGTCAGGGGGGAACGATCTGGGTTCCGCTGCGTGAATTGATGGAGCATATGGGAGTAACCGTTGATTCACTAAAGGCGAATGAAAAGGAATGGATGGTTAAAGCCAGCGTTCCTCTAGCAGCAGCTAACAGCATGTATTTGGATAAATTGATCTGAATAAAGTCGTTCGTACAGGACTATTCTCTCTACTTCCGGGCAACACTGAATCATAGATTAGTATGGTTCAGGAATGCCGATGGATGGAAGGAGATTAGAAGATATGTCTTATATCCGAATGGAACATGAACATGCTGTAGAATTGCTGAATAGAGTTATGAAGCGAGTTGAAAGTGTGATCATAGGCAAAAAACAAGAGATTCGTTATGTGTTAACTGCAATGCTGAGTGGAGGTCATGTACTTCTGGAAGATGTACCGGGTACCGGCAAAACGATGCTGGTTCGCGCCGTCGCTTCTGCACTGGATTGCTCCATGGGACGAATTCAGTTCACGTCGGATGTGATGCCGGCAGATGTGACGGGCACGTCGATGTATCATCCGCATACGGGAGAATTTAAGTTTCGACCAGGACCCGTCATGTCCAATATTGTGCTGGCCGATGAAATCAATCGCGCTTCCCCCCGCACTCAGTCAGCACTTCTGGAAGCGATGGAGGAACGGCGCGTTACGGTGGATGGCACAACCTATGCTTTGCCGCGCCCATTCTTTTTGCTGGCGACGCAGAATCCGTTGCAGTTTGAGGGCACTTATCGTTTGCCTGAAGCGCAGCTGGATCGTTTTATCATGAAGATTGGACTGGGGTATCCTGATCCGGAGCAGGAAGTCGAACTGTTAACCCGGATGCAAAGCAGAGAACTGCTTGATGAACTTCGCCCTGTCATGCTTGCTGAAGAAGTCGTAGCCATGCAGCGTGAAGTAAAACATGTACATGTGGACTCTGTTGTCAAACAGTATCTGGTTGCTGTTGCCGTTGCCTCCAGAACTCACCCTGCGGTAAGACTGGGTATCAGCCCGCGCGGAACATTGGCCTGGATGGCCGCTGCACAATCGTTTGCTTACCTGCAAGGACGCAGTTATGTCATTCCCGATGATGTGAAAGAGATGGCTGTGCCTGTCCTATCCCATCGCGTTCAATTGAAATCCCAGAACAGAGCTGAAATCTGGGCACAGGCGCAGGTGATTCAGGAAGCTCTGTCATCGGTTCCTGTACCTGTACAGATGGCGGCACAGGGAAGGGGACGGCGTCAATGACTGCGCTGGGTCAACGGATGTTGGGTGCTGTCCTGGTCATAGTTTTTGCCTCTTTGTATGTATGGCATGGCGGCAAGGCCGCGCTTTTTCTATCCATTATGGCAGCCTTGATGCTCGCAAGCGCACTGATTATCCATTTTCTCGGTCCGCGCAATATTAACATTCGGCGGCAAATGCATGCGAATCGGGTTGTGGCAGGCGAAAGAACGCGAGTGGCCGTGGAACTGAAATTCGACTGCCCGATTCCACTGTTATGGATCATTCTGTGTGAGAATACACCTGCCGGTGTACACCGTAAGTTACTATTTCCGGGAACCCGTCGCCAGTTTACGTATCAATATGAATTATCGGGTTTGCGCAGAGGTGTATACAGATGGGAATCAAGCAGATTGTACTGGGGTGATGTTTTCGGATGGAATACGGTCTCCGCAGAGACTGTGAATCATACCTCGCTCATTGTTGTTCCCCAAGCAGCGGAATGGGGTGAGAATAATCCCGGAGAATACTCGGCAGTGGGAGAAGATGCACTGTCTGAGCGAAGAAGCAGTCAAGGGAATCGCAGTCCTGAGTTCCGGGAATATCAGCAAGGAGACCCGCTGGGGCGTGTTCATTGGAAAAGCACAGCCAAAACGGGTCGACTTCAGACTTTTTTGCCTGAAACCTCTGATTCTGTCTCGCTGGGTATACTGGTGTATGAAGGCGCATCCGGTTATGAAGTGCGGCAGTCAGAGAAGAGGGATATGCCCGCTTTTGAACGTGTAGTCCGTGCAGCTGCCCGTTGGATTCATACCGCTGAACGTGACAACATTCCTTATCAACTGTGGACCGAAGGTGGTGGGTCAGGATATGCTCATCAGGAGAAATGGCAGCAAGAACTCCTGCACTCGCCTGAAAATCATGCGCTGGACAAGCTGGCTCAGGCGCGAATTTCCGCGCCTCAAGCTGTATCTCCATCGCTTCGTACAGAGATGTTGGATAGAATGGCGATCGGCTCACGAATTGTGATCCTCACTGGCAAAATGGATGACGCTTTGGTGGAGTGGGTAATGTGTGCAATCGGGTTGGGATACAGGGTAGAGGTTCAGTTAACGGAGTTCATAGCAGGAGAAGGTTCATTACCTATATCGCGAGCGGAATCACTCAGCAGCCATATGGCTCAGAAGCGAGGACATCATGTTGATGCGGCAGATACCTCTGTAGCTGTAGCAACAGCACAGTCCATTGCAACAGATCAAACTATTCGTGAAATGGACAATGAAAGTGTGGAACAACTTCGTCAAAGTGGAGTACAGATCCATTGGATTACAGACGGCTCTTTACCTTCAATGAGAAAGGCGGAGGTAACGGATGTGGGAGCATAATGGAAACTCTCAAGCGAATTCCACTGTGGCTGACCGGAGGCACACCGCAAGTTTGGGGTTAGAGTCTGTGCATTCCATATATAAAGCTGAAACCAGGACATCTGGAGTAGATTTAAAGAGTCCTGGCTACAGTTCGGAGCCTCTCCTTTACAGAATCGGTCTTTCTGCCATTTTGCTTATATTGTCCATGGAGTGGATTTATCCGGTTACGTCAACGGGTCAGCAGGGCAGTGAACGATTCTTATCCGTGATGGCAGGATTAACGGGGGCCTTGCTGCTCGCGGGGTTGCTTCGTACGGGTTGGATTACGGGAATACTGATTAGACTCTTCATTGCTCTAGCCGCATTATGTTGCATGTATGGAGGTAATGACCTTGCTGGATGGGCAGTTACCTATCCGACCACTCTTTCTGCCGATATGGGCAGTTTCATGAGTACGTGGCGTTTTCACTCGATTAGTGTGGAGACAAGAGGTCTGCTCATGATGTGCGGTTGGAGCATGCTGATGGCTTCCGTGCAGTCACTGGTACTGCTGCGACGAAGTGTGATGCTTTTTGGCAGTGCAACATTGGTCTATCTACTGCTGCTTGAATCCTTTGCCGGGCTGGATGTATATGCTTCCGTGATACGTTCTGTGTTGTGGATTCTACTCATTCAGGCCATGTTACAGTTGCTTCGCCTTAATGGCGGGGTCACCACACCGATCTTTAAGCAGAGTCCCTATGGCCGTTGGTCTGCGGTAACGCTTGCGGTGTCGACAGGCATGGTACTTTTCTCAGCAATCCCTGGTCAGCTTGCCACTATTCCTCCACCGGAACGTATTTCACTTGAGCAGATGGGTGAGCGTTTGGCCCGCTGGGCAGGCTATACACAGCACGGAAGTATTCCTGCAACAACTGCCGTCACAGGATACAGTACAGCTGATGCACCAATGGGCGCACCTTTGGTGCAGGGAGACACGATTTTTTTCACGGCAAAAAGTCCGGAAGTTACGTATTGGCGGGGCGAGACCCGTTCATATTATAACGGAAGCACCTGGAGTGATCCTGTGCAGAGCTTTGAGACGACAAGTCCATCCGGATTGGTGCGTACCGACGGTTGGGAGTACCCAGCCTATTGGCAACGTATTCGTCAAACGGTAACGATGAAGCGAGAGTGGAGAGGACCCAATCCCCTCTTCACAGGTGGAATGCCACTCAATCTGTCGTTCCAGGATAAGAATAGTGATAATCAGAAGAATAGACGTTTACTGCTATCAAATGAAGACTCCGCAACGTTATGGCTCGCGGCTAATTATGACAATCAAACTGTCAAAAGTTATACGGCAGATGTCATGATTCCCGTGGCAACACCTGAACAACTTCGCCTTCTGGGAAAGATGTCCAACATGAAAGATCCGGCGGCAATTCGCAGAACGTATCTGCAGCTACCAACTACGCTTCCAGGACGCGTGCAGGCTCTTGCCAAGGATATCATTCAGGGGAGTGAGACCCGTTATGATGCCGTGCAGGCTGTAAAAACTTACCTTGCCGACCACGCCGAATATACGCTGGATACCCGTATGCCGCCACGCGGAACTGATTTTGTAGATGATTTTCTATTCGTTACACGGCAGGGATACTGCAATCATTTCTCGACAGCTATGATTGTGCTGCTACGTGCAGAGGGCATTCCGGCACGCTGGGTTAAGGGATTCGGACCCGGGGAAGCCGATGCGGACGTCTCGGGGCAATACATTGTGACCCAGGGAGATGCACACTCCTGGGTAGAAGTGTATTTTCCAGGCGCGGGTTGGATGCCGTTCGAGGCTACGCCAGGCTTCACCATGACGCAGGGTGAAGGCCAAGACGCCGCTGCGCTCAGCGGGCAGCAGCCCGTTGCCGTAACCCCGCCGCAGACGGACGGCGGGGTGGCTCACGCGGGCGCATGGCTACTCGCCCGCGCTCGGGCCATTGCGGCGCACCCATGGCTCGCGGCAGCCCTTGCGGCAGCGGCGCTGCTGTGCGCCGCCGGGGCCATCCGCATGCGGCGGCTTCGCCCCGCGCTGCGGCTAAGGCTGCTGCTGGCGTGGCCGCGCAGCAGCTTTCCGGACCGCGAGCGGCTGCTCAGCGCCGCCGCTCCGGTCTGGGCCGCGCTCGCGCGCCGTTACGGCCCGCGGCCGCCGGGAATGACGCTGCGTGAATATGCAGCGTCTCCCGCCGTGGCCGCAGGCACGGACGGCGCGGACATCGCGCGGTTCGCAGCCGACTGGGAACGGCTGCTGTACGGGCCGGACCGTCCGCTGCGCGCGGACAGTCTGGACTTCCTGCGCCGGGCACTTCATCTGGCCCGGCGCATGCAGGCGCTGTAACACGAAGTACAGCGCAGCGCTAAACATAGGACGCCTTTCTCGCCCCTAAAGCGAACGAGGCGTCTTTCCACGATCATATACTATGAGCTTCCATGCAGAAGATCTCTTTTATGCTGAAAATAATGTATTAACCCTTTTCTTATATTTCCGATCGGAAAATATATAGAATAGAGGCGAGAACATTCGACCGAATACCGTAATCTCAGGCGTTGAAAATGCCATGTTTTGAGATGTCGAAAAAAGGAGTTTCGCCTTTCCTTGACGGTATGTTTTGTCGTTGCGTATAATTAGTTTCATTAATTGAGGGAGGCTCGGTAATGAATAAGCAAAATGAAATAGTGGTTGTCCTTGACTTTGGGGGCCAATACAACCAGTTAATCGCCAGAAGAATCCGGGATCTGGGCGTATACAGCGAGCTTTTGCCGTATAACACACCGGCTGAGAAAATCGCAGAATTATCACCAAAGGGAATCGTGTTCTCGGGTGGACCATCTAGTGTTTACGCAGAAAATGCACCACACGTAGATCCGGCCGTTTATGATCTGGGATTGCCAATCTTCGGAATTTGTTATGGAATGCAGCTTATGGCGCAACAGCTTGATGGTAAAGTGGAGCGTTCTGAGAAGCGTGAGTACGGTAAAGCGGATATTGAGTTTGCACCAGGTGCTGCTCTTGCACAAGGTATCGAAGGTGAACATACGGTATGGATGAGTCATGGTGACCACGTGGTTGCTCTTCCTGCTGGATTCAAACTGGATGCAGGCACGGAAAGTGCGCCAATCGCAGCAATGAGTAACGATGAGCGCAAATTGTATGCTGTTCAGTTCCATCCAGAAGTACGCCACTCTGTTCGCGGTAATGAAATGATCAAAAACTTCCTGTACGAAATCTGTGGTTGTGAAGGCAACTGGAGCATGGAGACGTTCATCGAAGATACGATCAAAGATATTCGTGAAAAAGTGGGCGACGGTAAAGTATTGTGCGCACTTAGCGGCGGTGTAGATTCTTCCGTTGTGGCTGCATTGCTTCACAAAGCCATCGGTGACCAACTGACATGTATGTTTATCGACCATGGTCTGCTGCGCAAAGGCGAAGCGGAGAGCGTAATGGAGACGTTCGTCGGCAAATTCGACATGAAAGTTGTCAAAATTGATGCACAAGAGCGTTTCCTGTCCAAATTGGCAGGAGTGGATGATCCGGAACAAAAACGTAAAATCATCGGTAACGAGTTTATTTACGTATTTGACGAAGAGTCCAAGCAGTTTGATGATTTTGAATTCCTGGCGCAAGGTACACTGTACACGGATATCGTGGAAAGTGGCACAGCGACAGCTCAAACCATCAAATCCCACCACAATGTGGGCGGATTGCCTGAGGACATGAACTTCAAGCTGATTGAACCACTGAGTGCTTTGTTCAAAGACGAAGTGCGTAAAGTCGGCGAAGAGTGCGGTCTGCCAGAAGCAATCGTATGGCGTCAGCCATTCCCAGGTCCGGGTCTTGCTATCCGTGTACTTGGCGAAGTGACTGAGGACAAGCTCAAAATCGTTCGTGATTCGGACTACATCCTGCGCGAGGAGATTGCCAAAGCCGGTCTTGATCGTGAAATTTGGCAATACTTTACAGCCTTGCCTAACATGAAGAGTGTTGGGGTTATGGGTGACGCGCGTACGTATTCCTACACTGTAGGTATCCGTGCCGTAACGTCCATCGATGGTATGACAGCTGACTGGGCGCGTATCCCTTGGGACGTATTGGAGAAAATCTCCGTGCGGATCGTTAACGAAGTGGACAACGTAAACCGTATCGTGTATGACGTAACTTCCAAACCACCAGCAACGATTGAGTGGGAATAGAAGTTATCTATACAGATTTAATAATAAGAGATCGGAGTTTCCGTCAAAGGAGCTTCGGTCTCTTTTTTTTCATTTTGTGTTTGCACCAGACGTTATTTATACTTTGATTTATGATAATGATGGACCATCCAATAGATTAACGAAGAAGAACACTCTGTAAGGAGGAACTATAGCGGATGAAGGAAAGAATCGAACTCAACCCAGGATGGACTCATGAAGAGGTTGCTGCACTTGCGGCTCGTCCTGTACTAAAGATTGTTCAATACAGCGAACACAATATCCCGGATGTAAACCTGATGCAGACATTGAATGAGGAGCTGTTTGCAAACAGACCAGATGTTACTTTTCGTATATATGGCTTTTATTCGCAATCTGGCGACTTGTCTGTTTTAAAATATATGAACCATGTAGAAAAGCTTGTAATTGACTGCAATAGACGTGTTCACGGGATTGAGGCCTTAGGTGCATTACCAGGGCTGAAAGAGTTTGCTTTTGACGTATTTGAAGCGGAGTCTCTTGATGTATTGGCGCTTGTACCTACCACTGTACAGCAGCTCCGCATCGGTAAAACCAAAACGAAGAAAACGGATTTGTCCGTACTTAACCGCTTTACTGAGCTTGAAACGCTGAGTGTGAATGGTCATACAACTAACATCGAAACGATCGGAACGTTGTCATCACTCCGGTCCCTCTATATTTCGGGAATGCCATTAAAGGAATTGGGATACTTAAAAGATGTAACGGATTTGAGCGAACTTCATCTCAGTTTTGGTGGAGCAGAGAATCTGGATAGCCTTGCGGAAGTGAAATCCTTGCAATTGTTGAAGCTCCTAAGGGTGAAAGGATTATCAGATCTATCCGTATTGCCTGAACTGAAGGGATTGCGCTTATTAGGGATAGAGGACCAGCCGCATCTAACGAGTCTGCCTTCTCTTGAAAATCTGACTGAATTACAGCGTGTTTTCCTGAACAATGTGAATGTAGAGAGTATCGATTGGGCAAAGACTTCCAAAAGCCTGAAAGAGCTCGCTCTTTTGCAAATGAAACATATTACCGCCGAAGATATCGAATCCCTGATTCATCATAAATCATTGGAAAGAATGATCGTTCATTTGAAAAGTGCCAAACAGCAAAAAGTGGCGAAGCAGGCGATAATGGCAGCAGGCATGTGGGATGAGAGTGGATGGTGGTATAACGATAAATCTTTGAATATTTAATTCCTTTTTTAGGTTCATTTCAGATTGTTTTCATGTGAGGCTTGTACACTGAGTACAGAATACGGCTATATGGCAACTGAAAGGAGAATTGAATGTATGCGTAAAACCGACAATATGAGCAAATGGAAGATGGGCATTGGAAGTGCGTTTCTGATGGTGATGCTGGCAGGATGCGGCTCGGGTATGCAGGACTTGGCTCTTGGTGCGGGGGATTCTTCATTTGTGAATTTAGAGGCAGCAGATTCGTCTTCCGATCAAGCCCAGAATCAGGATTTGTCTGAAGGGTCAACGGCTAATACCGATCAGGAACAACAGCAGGTAAGGGGTGGACTTCAGACAGAAATGTAAGGACGTAGGACTTATCGTGTAAAAAATGATCTGGTGATCGTCGCAGCTTGCCCGTATACCTAAGCTAATGGATATTAAGAAACGTTATTCTCACCACATAACCATCTTCTAGAAGACCGATCAAGCTACCATAATCAAAGGGCATGTGCTTTGATTATGGTAGCTTTTTTAATGTTGTAGATGAAGAGAAAACTTGTGGCAAGATCGACATATACACATGAAAACGTAGTGTAAAACCAATTTTAATTTGGGTTGTAAACCGCTGAACTGGTTCATTTTGTTAAATAATACGAACGATTTATAAGTTGACTGAGGGTAATATTCGTTTTTATCATTGACAAACTAGAGGCATCCCTCCTAAAATAGTGATGGGAAACACACAAAAAACGCATACTACTTCGTATAATCCCGGGGATTGGCCTGGGAGTCTCTACGAGATCACCCTAATGATCTGGCTACGAAGAGGATAAGGCTGAGCACATGAATTCTACATGATTGCGTCGGGCATGACATCTCGCACATTAGAATTTTTTTGTTCTCCGCAATTGGCACCGTGCCACTCCTCGTTAGCTAAAACCCTGGGTGATATATTTCATCTTCAGGGGTATTTGTCGTTTTGTTGGTTTTTATATGGCTTCAACATCTCTAAGGGGGAGTTAGTGAATTATGGATCGTTTCTTTAAACTAAAAGAAAACGGAACGAACGTTAGAACGGAGATTGTTGCGGGTCTTACTACCTTTATGACAATGGCGTACATTCTTTTCGTAAACACGTTGTTCTTGGGATCGGCCGGAGCCGGTATGTCGGACAATGCAGTATTTTTTGCAACAGCCGTAGGTGCTGGTTTGATGACCATCATTATGGGATTGTTCGTTAACATTCCGATCGCCCTAGCACCAGGTATGGGTTTGAATGCTTACTTCATGACTGTAGTTCTGAGCTCCAACGGTGCGATTTCCTGGCAGGCAGCTCTGGGAGCTGTGTTCCTTTCAGGTATCGTGTTCATTATTCTGACTGTGACCAAAATCCGTCAAATGCTGCTCGTTGCAGTTCCAGACTCATTAAAAATGGCAATCACAGTTGGTATTGGTCTCTTTATTACCATTGTAGGT
The DNA here is from genome assembly GCF_002750415.1 of Paenibacillus sp. LK1. Taxonomy (NCBI): domain Bacteria; kingdom Bacillati; phylum Bacillota; class Bacilli; order Caryophanales; family Paenibacillaceae; genus Paenibacillus; species Paenibacillus sp. LK1. The sequence continues at coordinate 1,951 of NZ_PEII01000015.1, read as the reverse complement.
TTCAAACTGGCTAATCTGGTCGCTGTAACAGTTAATGTTGCACCTGATGCAGATCTGAGCCAACCGATTCCCGGCAGCAGTTTTAATCTGTCTTTGGGTAATTTCATCTCGCATCATGATGCATTACTGGCTCTGATTGGACTGTTCATTATCGCTATACTGATGGTTATGCGCGTCAAAGGTGCACTGCTAATCGGTATCATTGCCACAACGTTGATTGGTATCCCGATGGGAGTTACGAATCTCAGCGGTTTGTCCGGTGCAAGCTGGTTGCCTAACTTCAGCGATCTGGCGGTCGGACAACTGGACTTGAAGGGTGCAATTAGCCTTGGACTGTTTGAGATCATCTTCATCTTCACCTTTGTAGAGCTGTTTGACACATTCGGAACAATGGTGGGCACAGCAACACGAATGGGGATTATGAAGGATAAGAAAAAAGGCGAAAAAACAGTTGGTAAAGCAATGCTCGTCGATGCAGTGGGTGTAAGTGCAGGGGCTGCACTGGGTACAAGTACAATTACCGCTTTTGTTGAAAGTGCTTCTGGCGTCGAAGCTGGTGGACGTACAGGTTTAACCTCTGTAACGACAGGTATCCTGTTCATCCTGGCCTTGTTTATTGCTCCGCTGGCATTGGTTGTCCCGTCAGCTGCAACAGCTCCGGCATTGATCATCGTGGGTGTCTTGATGATGAGTCAGGTTCGCAGCATTGAATGGGATGACTTCCTGCAAGCTTTCCCGGCGTTCCTTACCATTGTATTGATGCCTTTCACTGGAGGGATTGCAAACGGGATTTCCGCAGGGATTGTATCCTATGTAATCTTGGCCGTGTTCGGTAATCTGGTTACGGAGCGCAAAGTAAAGGTCCACTGGCTTATGTGGATATTAGCTATCATTGTTATATGCCGATATGTATTTATCGGTGGAGAATAAAAGTTTGACTGAATGAATTGGGTCAAAGACTTATAATGTATTTCTTATTTATACAAATGAAAGAAGCGGAAGCCTTGGTACTTTAACGGGGCTTTCGCTTTTTTTGTTTCTTATATATGTAGCATGAAAATTAAAAGAAGGGACAGGAGACACTTTGAAATGTTCTACGTAGGGGATATTCTTGATCTGTGGGGGATCGGAATTGACTTTCTTCTATATATAAAGGAGGAACATACATGAGTTATGATTTAATGGTTTTTGATCCAGCCAAAGCTCCAGTTGATAAAACGTCGTTTATGAGATGGTATGGTGAGCAGACAAAATGGTCAGAGGACCATTCCTATTCAGACATTAAGGTGAGCTCAGAGCAGCTTCAACGCTTTTACGAAGAACTCATTCTTATATTTCCTTCCATGAATGTAGACGACGATGTGTTTGAAGCGATGGAAGAAGCGGGAACAGATAATCGATTAACAGAATACTCGCTAGGAAAAGAAGTGATTTATGCTGCATTCGCATGGTCTGTTGCGGAGGACGCCTATATAATGATGCGTGAGTTGGCAAGGAAGCATAACGTTGGTTTCTTTGATGTAAGCGGCTCGGATGGTGAGATCATCAGACCCTGATGTGTATACTTAAATAGCAAACTTGAAAAGATGCACTATGAGGATTACGTAGCAACATCTACATTTTATGAAAACGGGAGCGGAAATAACCGATCCTGTTTTTTAGTTCTATAAATGATTATGAATTGGACAAATAGGCATATCTGAGCGGATTGAAGTGAGTTAACAGCAAGCTGGATATAACCGGTTTGAAAGATATTCTACTATATATAATAGAAACTATTGTAATGTGAGAGAGTTGCTATTCTCCCGAGTTTGGAAAGGTAGTTGCTGCTGCGGGATGAGTATCTTGTAAAGTATAATGGGAGTAGGGAGGAAGAAGTAAAGCAATTATTAATAATTTAAAAATAAAGCTTGCATTCGAAATCTATACATGGTATATTCTAATTCCGGCC
>NZ_PEII01000014.1:0-204461 GCF_002750415.1 Paenibacillus sp. LK1 | reverse complement strand
TTCGATTCCCATCACCCGCTTCATGGTAACAACAAAGAGAGCTCTTGCTTATTGCAAGGGCTCTTTTTGATATAGTAAGCTCATATAAGAAAATAGTGGGAGGACTTATGAAAAATAAAATAGAAACGCCAAAGATTCCCCTGGAACTCGAAGACTTATCGTTAACTTTAGAAGCATGGGAGAGTAAAGAAGAAATCAAACATGGACGATTTGCCAATATCTCTATTGAGAATCAGAGCGCCAACCGGGTTTCATTCGATAAAGTGGTTTTTGAGAACGTGATCTTCAGCCAGTCCTCTCTCCCCGAAGTCGAGCTTACTGATGTGATTTTTGATAAATGTGATTTGTCCAATATGGACTTTAACGGTTCTTTCCTCCACCGGACAGAATTTAGAAACTGTAAATTGCTTGGTACTAATTTTTCAAATAGCAGGCTCCAAAATGCAAGCTTTCAGGGCTGTGTAGCTGACCTTTCTTTATTTCGTTTTTCCAAGTTTAAACAGGTGAAGTACACGGAATGTTCTCTGGTGAGTGGCGATTTCTTTCAAGCTACAGCTCAAAAACTGGAGTTTTCTGAATGCAATATAGATCAAGCTCTTTTGTCGGGTGTAAAGCTTAAGGGAGTGGACCTTAGTGACTGTAGCTTTGAAAGGTTAAATGTAGATATTGAGGATCTGGATGGATGCATCATCTCTGATGCTCAGGCCGCCTCTTTTGTTGGATTATTAGGCTTAATTGTGAAGTAAGTTTGATTATGCGAGTGATCTTTGTTTAAATGAAGAGATCAATGAATGTACAATATCATGCTTTCACTGATAAAAAGGAGGCGGATTATGAAAAGGGCTCTGGTTATTGGAGGAAATGGAACATTAGGCAAGGCTGTTGTTGCGAAGCTTCAGGAATATTCCGTTGAGGTCATTACAGCTGGCAGGCAATCCGGGGATTACCATGTAGATATGACCTCGACTGAGAGTATTACATCCCTCTTTGAAACGGTAACTAATATTGATTATGTCATTGTTGCAGCAGGCCAGACCCATTATGCGAAGTTGGAGGAGCTGACTCCTGAGAACAACATGATTAGTGTGCAGGGGAAATTACTCGGTCAAGTGAACATCGTCTTGATTGGGCAGCACTACATCAACGATAAGGGAAGCTTTACGCTGGTCAGCGGCATTATACAGGACCATCCCATTCTGAAAGGCGCATCCAGTGCTATGGTCAACGGTGCAATTGATTCGTTTGCCAAAGCAGCAGCGTATGAGTTGCCGCGAGGTATACGTCTGAATTCGGTTAGTCCTAACCTGTTTGTTGAATCCGCAGAGAAATATAAGGGTGTGTTTATTGGATTTAATCCGGTTCCTGTGGAGCGGGTCGCCAATACATTTATTCAGAGTGCACTTGGGATCGAAACAGCCCAGACCTTTAAAATATATTAACTGTATGGAATATTAAATAAAGGAGATCAGCAGAATGTTCCTGCTGATCTCCTTTTGTTTTGGGTTTTCGTTTCATTAAGAACAAAGACATGTCCATTTTGCTCGTTGTCTCATAAACCGCTAGATACCATACTTAGACATATACGGTATGGATAGCAACAACCACTTAGTATCTTTCCAAGATAAGCTGAGTTTTCAGGCCATCGGCTGGAATGAGCCAGTTTTTGTTTTCCAACACTTGCATCAGTTGGGTACGCAGTCCCGAAACAGCTGTAGAATCTGCTGTTTTGAACGAAATCTCTACGATATTCTCTAGACCTGTGCCTGCTGCGTTACGAATCGGCCATACTTCAAGGGTGAGTTCCTGTCCATTCCATGTGCCTTCATAACGTTGGAATGTTACTGGGCCGTAGGCACGGGATGCCGTGAGTTGTTGTTTACCCCAGTTGGAGGCGGACCAGTTTTTTAATTTGCCAGGCAGCTTGTCCAACAACATGCTCAAGGCTTCCTGCTGTGATGGAAGTTGTACGCCTGTAGCTTTGGTATCCACCTTTTTAGTGTTGGAGAAGCTCAATGTTTGTTTGCCATATCCCCAGTCAATTTCAGCCTCGTAGTTATCATCTGACGCATCAAATCCCTCTTGATTAGCCAGAGTCAACGCCGCATTAACATCACCATTGATGACAGGATAGCGCTTTTTATAAGTCAGTTCATAATTATTCTTGTCATCTTTCTTTCGAAAACGGACATCCCATCCTGCTTGATTCAGATTGAGTGCATTGGTGTCGAAGTACTCTGCGCTAATGTTTCTTGCTGTGGAGTTCAAGCCAAGCGTCTGAATGACTTCACTGCGTGGTGTCCCATCTGTGTTCAATACCAGCTCCGGCTTAGCCAGGAACTTCACTTCATAAGCAGGAACGGCGTTGGCTGCTGCAGAAGCCTGCGGTGCTTCCAGAAACGTCAGTCCACTTCCCAATGTCACGATGCTCAGCATGAATGAGGCGGTTACCTTTTTCCATTTTTTCAAAACCAATCACTCCCTAGGCTGGATTAACGTACAGACCCACTTTATCGTCCGAGTATATGAAAGCGATTAAATAGAAGGACTCGTTGCGTTAACCCTGCATAGATTTGATGAATGCCAAGCGATAGTTTATATGGGATAGCAGGATCATGAATTAAAAAGAGAGAGGCTGTGGCTCATGTCCCGCAGTACTTCCTTGAAGCGGTTGACCTGGACGGAAGGATGACGATCTTTGTTGTGGACGGTATAAATATGCCGCGGAGCCTGCTCCCCTGGAATGGGGAGGACCTTGATCAGTCCATGCTGCTCTTCCCACTGTACAGCCATTCGTGACATGAACGAGATATGACCGCCGAGTAGAACCAACTGCTTGATCGCTTCCAGAGAGTCCATCTCAACGGTGCTTCGCAAACGAATATCATGCTGATCCAGCCATTGGTTCGTTAAACGTCGAGTGCTGGATTCATCCCCATGCAGTGCAAAAGGAACCTGTGCCATATGCTCAGGTTTCAGCACATCCCTCTGAGCCAAGGCATGCTGTGGTGAGCAGATTAATACCAGATCGTCTTCACACAGCGTTTCTGCTTGCAGTACCGGACCTACAAACGGCTCTGAAGAGATAACACCTAGATCAATCTGGTGACGAATCAGCATTTCGCGGATAACGGGTGAAGGTTTAACCGATAACATAATTCGAATACCGGGGAATTCCTGAGAAAATGTATTCAAAATAGGCGGCAGCAGATACGTTGCAGGTACATAGCTCGCTCCAATGTGCAGGGTGCCCCGATAGAGGCTGTCATATTCCTGTACTACCCGGCGTGCTTCCTGGGTCAGGGCATTGATTTTGACGGAATAGTGTAAAAGGGCTTGTCCAGCCTCGGTGAGAAAAGTCTTTCCACTACGCGATTCGAATAATCGCACCCCCATCTCTTCCTCCAAAGACTTCATATGAAAGGTAACGGTAGGCTGCTTGATGCCGAGAAGCTCGGCCACGCTGGTCATATGATGATGCTTATCAATGAGTTCAACAATTTGCAGTTTAATCAGGTTCAACGAATCCAACACCCTCTCCGGTAACTTTGAATCTCCTTATATAGATTTAATCTATGAAGATCAACAGAATTCATCTAAAAAGTTAATTCCAATTTTACATTTCTAACATACAACTCGCGAAAGCGGACGTTAGACTGAGAACAGTACAAGAAGAAGACAGGCAGGGATGCTTATGAAAATGGAAATTAGGGGAATTCAAAAATCATTCAATCGCACTCCCGCGCTGCTGCCCACGGATTTAACACTCCAGCATGGACAGTTTACGACGCTGCTCGGCCCATCCGGCTGCGGCAAAACGACGTTGCTGCGCATGCTGGCGGGGCTAGAGCAACCGGATGCGGGAGAAATCGTCGCGGATGGCAAGAGTTTTTACTCGGCGACGAAGCGAATAGATGTACCGACACATAAGCGTAATCTGGGCATGGTGTTTCAGGATTTTGCATTATGGCCTCATATGACAGTATACGAAAATGTGGCGTTCGGCCTGAAGGCCGGAAAGCAGAAATCTGATCTGCGCCAGAAGGTGACCGAAGCACTTGGCATGGTTCGCCTGCAAGGCATGGAGGATCGTTATCCTCATCAGCTGTCGGGAGGACAGCAGCAACGGGTTGCTTTTGCCAGAGCGGTAGCAGTAAGACCGGGGATTATTCTGTTCGATGAGCCGCTAAGTGCACTGGATGCTGTGCTGCGGGAAGAGATGCGAATTGAGATGATGTCATTGGTACGGGACATGGGACTGACAGCGTTGTACGTCACCCATGATCAGGTTGAGGCGATGTCGATGTCCGATGAGATTGTGGTGATGGAGAAGGGGCGTATATTGCAAAAGGGGAACCCGGAAACGATCTACGCATCACCAAGCGATCCTTTTGTTGCGTCGTTTATCGGAAAGTCCAATTGGCTTACGCCTAATCAGTCCATGGTGAGACCGGAACATGTCTCCTGGAGCAAAACAGGTCATGACGATCTGTGTTATCAGGCGGTAGTGCTCAGCGTCAGTTATGTAGGAGAGCGTTATGAAATTCGGGTTCAGATGGAGGGGCTGGGTGTATGGACAGCCTATCTGGATCGAAGAGTACGCGTAGGGGAGAAGGTTCAGCTCTATGTAGCCCCGGAGCGGATCTGCCGAATGAACGGACAAGACACTCCGATTGTGAAGCCGAGAGAGTTCATCGCAGCAGCCAACTGATCATGATGAGCATACAGCGTGAGTTTACAGAAACGTGAATACAAATATAATCAGAAACCAAGGGAGATGGAATGAAAATGTTGGGTATGAAAACACGGAAAAGAAGCGCAATGCTGTTATTATCAGCGGTAATGAGCATCAGTTTGTTCGGATGCAGTACAGGTAATTCAACTACCGGGAATGCGGGACAAGCTGCTGGGGAAGGAAGCACGGCTACTGCATCGGCGGAAACAACAAAACCAGCCGGCGGTAAGCTGGTATTGTACAGTGCAGGACCTCAGAAGCTGGCGGATAATATCATCAGCGGATTTACTGCCAAGACGGGTATTGAAGTGGAGATGTTCCAGGGTACGACAGGAAAAATTCTGGCTCGCATGGAAGCTGAAAAATCCAATCCGGTAGCGGACGTGGTTATCCTGGCCTCCTTGCCTTCAGCACAAGCACTGAAAGCGGACGGTCTGACACTCCCATATCCTGATGCGGAGAATGCAGACAAGCTGAACAAGGACTGGTCGGATGCCGACGGAAACTATTTCAGCTCCAGTGCTTCGGCACTCGGAATTGTCTACAATACGAAGCTGGTGTCCACGCCACCAACCAGTTGGGCTGAGCTGGCAACACCTGCCTGGAAGGACGTTGTGAACATTCCTGATCCTACACTGTCCGGTTCCGCGCTGGACTTCATTACGGGATACCTGAGTGTGAATGGAGATAAAGGCTGGGACTTGCTGGACAGCTACAAGGCGAATGGTGTAGCAATGGCAGGAGCGAATCAGGAAGCACTTGACCCGGTCATTACGGGAGCGAAGAGCATCGTAGCAGCTGGTGTAGACTACATGGCGTATTCCTCTAAAGCCAAAGGTGAACCGCTGGACATCGTATATCCAGAGGAAGGGACTGTAATCAGTCCAAGACCGGCAGCGATTCTGAAATCGAGTCAGAATGTTGAGAATGCCAAGGCGTTTATCGACTACCTGTTGTCTGATGAGGCACAAAAGCTTGTTGCAGATGCTTACCTGATTCCGGGTCGTGAAGACATCGAGGCGACTAACCGGGCAAATCTGAAAGATATTCCGCAGCTTAAAGTGGATTGGAACTGGATGAGTGAACACGGAGATGAGACAGCAGCACGGTTCTCCGAGACTTTTAAATAAGATTATGTATCTTCCCGAGCAACTTTGAATAAATGTAACGACTGAATATTGAGAGTAATGGAAAGTAAGCAACACAGAGAGTGTCTTGTGGAAGTCATGTGAGGTGAAATTGTAGTGAAACCTGTTGTAGTAGACAACAACCGTATTTTTCGGAGAGTGGGCGTGATTCTGGCCCTCTTTCTGCTAACGATAAGCATTGGTGTACCGCTCTTGCTGATTTTCTGGCAAAGTGTGTATCCGAATGGGCAATGGGATTGGATGGCTCCGATTCGAACCATTACCGGACAGCATTTATCCGGGGTTCTGCTGAATTCCGTCTGGCTGGGGATCTGCGTGGTAGCTGTAACAACGCTGCTGGCATTGCCACTGGCGTGGATGATGGCGAAGACCCGCATGGGTCAGCATCGCTGGGTGGACGTGATCCTGATGATTCCGTTCATGACCCCGCCGTATATCGGCTCCATGGGCTGGATTCTATTTATGCAAAAAGGGGGATACCTGCAGCAATGGGTGCCTTCCGCTGCAAACTGGAGTGAGTTGTTCTTCAGCTTCTGGGGCATGGTGCTCATTATGAGCCTGCATCTGTTCCCTTTCCTGTATCTGTTGCTTCGGGATGCAATCATTCGCATTGGAGGCAATCTGGAAGAAGCGGGGGCGGTGCACGGGGGACGTGCGGGATACCGATTCAGACGCATTATTTTGCCACTGCTGTTGTCTTCCTATGGCATGGGGATCATGCTCGTCTTTGTCAAAACGATTGCGGAATTCGGAACACCGGCTACCTTCGGGCGGCGTATCGGTTATTATGTCATGACCTCTGAAATCCACAAGTATATCTCTAGTTGGCCGATTGATTTTGGTAAGGCAACCTCGCTCGCATCGGTGCTGCTGTCGGTCTGTCTGGTGATGTGGTACATGCAGTCTGCCATGAGTCGGAAGTTCACGTACCGTCTGGTAGGGGGCAAGGGGCAGCGATCCAAACGATACTCCCTACGTGGCGGAGCGGGTTGGTTGTGCGGGTTGTATCTCGCGTTGCTGCTGATTCTGTCGGTGGGCATTCCGTATTTCTCCATTATTGCTGCATCGACCATGAAGCTGCGCGGCGCGGGATTGTCCTTCGACAATCTGACGCTGGATCACTACCGGGAATTGCTGTCCTGGGGATCGGTCAGTATGAAAGCAATCGGGAACAGTCTTGGGCTCTCATTGGCAGCTTCGACGATTGCGGTTATTATCGGTACAGGTTTTGCACTGGCGATTGGTAAATCGTCTTCCTTTATGCAGCGTGTCATTGACCTGTTCAGTCTGCTACCGAATACGGTACCTGGCATTGTCATGGTGGTGGGTCTCATCCTTTTCTGGAATTCACCATGGATGCCGTTCACTCTGTACAACTCGTACGGAATGGTTGTTCTGACGTATGTGGTACTCTTCTTGCCGTACACGGTGCAGTATGTCAAATCAAGCTTCACCCAGATCGACGGAACGTTGTTCCAGGCGGGTCAGGTCTTTGGCGGAAGACCGCTATATATTCTGCGGCGCATTCTTTTGCCTCTGATTATCCCCGGTATGTTGGCCGGGTGGATGATGACATTCACCATCGCCACGCGGGAGCTGGTAGGGTCGTTGTTAATTTTGCCTCCATCGATGCAGACATCGGCTACGTATATTTTTGCTCAATTTGAACAAGGTCAGGTTTCATTGGGAATGGCGATGGCCGTGGTTACTGTCGGCATGACGGTACTGATGCTGCTCGGCATTGAAGTTCTGAATTCGAAGAGAAAGTGGAATGCATCATGATCAAACTGAAGGTATGGGGCGGCGCCGGGGAACACGGGCGCTCTGCTTATCTCCTGAGAGGGAGCCGGGTTCAACTTTTGCTGGATTGTGGCGTGAAAAAAGAAGGAGCCGGCGAATATCCGTTGATTGAATCGGAGATCGTTAAGGAGTTAGATGTGGTTTTGTTGTCTCACGCCCATGAGGATCATTCTGTCGCTATTCCATTGCTTTATAAGATGGGGTATCAGGGTGAAGTATGGACGACGCGGGAAACCAGAGAGCAACTGGACACCTACTTCAGAGCTTGGCGAAGAAATATGGAGCGGGCAGGACACACCCTCCCATACGAAGAAGGCGATGAACAACTGATTCGCTACCGATTTTTGGAGGATGAAGCCGAGGGTGGAATCTGGTTTGAAATGGTTCCTGGCGTCTCGGTGGTGTGGGGGCGTAGTGGGCACCTTGCAGGATCGGTATGGTTCGGGCTGGAAATGGAGGATAAGCGCATATTTTATTCCGGTGATTACACTTCCGAATCCATGCTTTTGCAGGAGGATGGTCCAGCCGATACGCTCTGGCAGGCAAAGTTACCACGTAACAGGCGTGGATTCGATACTCCAGTTAGTCAACGTTGGAAAACGGATATACGAACCGCCGTGAATGGTGGGCATGTCTTGACAGGAGAGCCATCCGCGTCGCAGACTCTTCCTTTTGCTGCATCCGAAGGGGGGGTACGGTCTCACGTATCAGCAGGTAGAACGGTACAGCAAAGGGATGCCTATGCCGTATCCAAGGGAGTAGAAGTGATCCATGCATCTTCATCCGGTCTTCTGGATTTGGCGATTATGGATGCTGCCTATGGAACAGATTGCGATACGCAGGCCAACAAGCTGGAACAGCTGGAGCAGGCCATTCATGAGACGATTGCCCGGGGTGGAAAGGTGCTATTGCCTATGCCCTCAGTAGGTCGTGGTCAGGAAATCATGCTGTGGGCACAGCAGCAGTTCCCGGACGTTCCGATTGTAGTGGAACAAGGGCTGGTGGACGGTCTGAAGCAGCTATTACGTGCGCCATATTGGCTAAAGGAAGAGGAAGACCACATTCCGGGCTCTGTAAAGGAAGCGATTGGGCGTTTCCTGAGGGGTCATGGATGGGAGATGCCTGTGACAAAGGAAGAGCGAGAGCGGCTACTGCATCAACATGCTGCCTCTTTGTGGTTCATTCCGGACGGGATGATGCAGTCCTCGCTTGCTCGCTGGTACTATAGCCAGTTTGCGGACGATGAACATAATCTGGTACTGCTCACTGGGCATGTCTCTGCTGGCACCTATGCTTACAGGCTGTTGCAGAATCCTGCAACACACGGAGCGTGCGAGGTACGGAAAATTCGTTATAAGGTGCATCAGGGATGGAAGGATGTCGAGAAAATGCTGCATCAGGTTCCTGCAAGGCATACGGTGCTTGTGCATGCGGACCGGGCAGAGACGGATAAACTGAGAGAAGGCTTACTCAGCGAAAAATCAGTCTCGGGGAAAGGGATTTTGCATTCGCTATCTCCTGGAGATGAGCTGTATCTGTAAGTTGAATTTGATAAGGATTAGATCTATGTAGGGCGTCCCTGTGGACGTCTTTTTGAATGTGGATTTTTATATAAAAAAAGCATGATGAGAAGATATGCTTCTCATCATGCACGGGAGATGATTCAAGGAGAGAATCATCCGGAAATCATCCAATGGCTTTTAAAATTAGATTAGGGCTCGCGCTGAATAGGATGCTCCAGCTCTGAATGGCCCATCAAGCTATCCAGGGCTTCACCGTCCACCAGAATATCGATACTTTCTACTTCATCATATTGAAACATCGTCTGGGTCAGTGCATCCAATGCAAGCAGCTCGCCACTGGTTCCCAATTTGGCCTCATCCGGGATATGAACATCCAAAGTGACTTTGCCCTCGCCGTACTGTAGGGAGAGCAATTCAACTTTTTCCCAGAGGGATACGAGCTCCGAATCGGTATTGTTTTGTAAAGCTTCAAATGTTTTTTTGTATTTCTCGGAATCGTCCTTGTATTCAATTTCCTGCTCTTTTTTCTCAAGTTCCAGTACCTGGGCGTCTGCGAAATACACCTCAACCGCTTGTGTGTTCATTGTGCCCAGATCCACCTTTGTTTCGGAGGGGTTTGGTGACTGTCCCCCCTGAACAGCAGGTTCGGCCGATCCGGATTCACTGACTGGTTTCTGAGCACAACCAATGCCAACTATCATTAAGAAGGATAAGACGAGTGCACATCCCAATTTCGTTTTCAATGGATCACATCCTCCAGCATATTTACATTATGTTTTATCATTTAATTTATACCCAGATATTCCTTAATCCCATCTGCTATCGCTTGAGCGGCTTTCATCTGAACAACATCGGACGACATTAGTTCTTCATCTATAACATTACTCAGGAATCCCACTTCCAAAAGTACTGCAGCCATGGTCGTATCTCTGATCACTTCCAAGTTGCCATTTTTCACACCACGGTCTTTGAGTCCCATGGCTTTAACTAAACGTTGATGAATAATATTGGCTAATTCCTTGCTGCTGCTGCGTTGATAGTAGAACGTCTCTGTACCTGTCGCCTGGGGCGAGGACTCTACATTATTGCCATGGATAGATACAAAAACATCTGCGTTTAATTGATTGGCGAGTCGAACACGCTCCGGGCGAGTGGGATAAGTATCACCGTCACGAGTCATCACCAATTCGATATCCGGTTCATTGAGAAGCAGTGCTTGTACTTTGAGAGCCAATGCCAGATTGTATTCTTTCTCGGGTTTGTTGGTAATGCTGGTTGTGCCTGGATCTTTACCCCCATGGCCTGGGTCGATGACAACGACCTTGCGTCCTGAATCGCCTACAGGAGTTACAGGAACTGTGGCGACATTATCTCCTGTAACATTCAGATCAATAATTAGTTTATCGGCAATCAAGTTCTGGCTGTACTGTACATCCTTCACCTGATTCAATTCAACGACAATTCGAACTTGACCAGGGTCTTGTTTAAAAAGAGAATATCTAACTTCCGTTACATTGGGGTATGCGTCCACATCCAATTTGCCATTCATGTTTTGATTCAACGGTTGCGGTAGATCACCAAACACTGCTCCGGGCAGATCCACGACCAAACGATCGGGATTCTTCAAAGTCGTCATCACGGGTTTGGATTCACCATCCATAGACACGACCAGCTGATTGTTGGCAAATTGGATATCGGTAACACGTGTTAGTGCTGCTGGGTTACCGTTTCCTGAACCGTTGCCCGGCTCAACATTGGGCACTTTACTGGTGTCGGTGTTGATTAAGTATACAATCTTCTCCTTGTTGTTCCATTTCACGTTGAGTCCCATTTGTTCACTGACAAATCGAATGGGAACCACCGTGGTGTTATTTAAAATGAGTGGGGCTGTGTTCAAGGTAACTTGCTTGTCAGCAACCATGGCTTGCTTTTGATCAACGGTTAAAGAAATCGTTTTGTCATTTTGCTGTATCTTTACATTACGTGTATTTTGATTCCAATCCACTTTGAATTTCAAATTCTCCGCAACGACACGAATCGGAATCATAACATTCTTATTCACGATGGTCACCTGAACGTCACTTGGGAGGATTAATTCCTCGCCGTCCAAGAAGATTTTCGATGTGCTTGCAGCGGCATTTCCCTGATGAGGGAGTACAACCAGAAAGAACAGACTCAAAAACAGGAGTAAAATCGTTTTCTTCATTATGCACCTCTACTATTTATCATTACTGTATGGATACTTATCCAGCTGGAACCATTCGGCAAACTCATTACGGCTAATTTTCTTAACAGGCTTCACCTTGTTACTCTCTATGCTATACCTATAAAGTATCATTTGATCAGATGGGTACTCACTGATGTAATCCAGTATTTTTCCGTTTTTTTGCCACAGAATCAGATTGGTACTAATATAATTGGTTGCCCTTGGCAGGTATATAAAGCTCTCTTTCTGAACATTGTAGATGGCTAGTGAGCTCTTGGAGGGATCTCCGTAAGAGAAAGCTATCTGATCTTCGTTGGGTGCCCAGTTATAGTCGGCAATGGTTTCTAAGTTTTTCTTGCCTGCTTTTTTCAATTGTTCATTTAAGTCCGTCACTTCACCCGTTTGAAGGTTAAGCAGCATCAGAGTGTTTCCTGAGCTGCGTTTTGCGTTTACAGCAAGCCATGTATTGGAGTTGGAGGCAACAACACTTGTGATATCGAGCCAATTGTCCTCCAAATCACTCGTTTCAATCGTATGTTTCTGGTTCCCCTTGGTGACGACAATGGATTGAATTACGTTTTGTTCAAATGTGGGCTTACCTTCCAACTTCAATGTAGTAGCGGTTAAAGTAATATTTCCTCCTTTCCAGATGATTTTGTTGGTACTGTTGCTCTTTTTAAACGGTTTGATGCTTGAATAGATGGAAGGAGTTACAGAAGTCGTATTAACGGAAAGTTGTGAAATTCGTTCTGGTGCAGCTGGTTTGGCACCAACAATGGATGACGATGTAGCCGTCAATCCCCCCAGTAATAGCACAGTCGAAAACCAAATAGCAGCGTTATTCATCTTGGTATCTCCCTCCGCTGGTGACAGTTTATAGCCCTCAACATATCGATTCCAAAATATACCTTCGTTATATAAACGGTAAAATTGTAAAAATGTTTCTTTTTTGATCGTTATTTATCTATTTTTATTCATAGAAAACTTCTTGGGAGCATTCCAGTTTGAGCAAAGACTAGCTAAGGCTGGAATAGTGTAATTAAATTTCATAAAATATTTGACTTGTAAAATTTTATATCATATACTGGGTGAAATTATGGCAGGATGACGTGTTCATCGGGTCTGGCGGGAGGTTGTGAATGGATGGATACAGGCAGCTATCCGATGTGGGAGCAATATCGCTTGAAACGGGAGCATTACATCATTGGACTGATGTCAGGCACGTCCCTCGACGGGACGGATGCGGCATTGGTGCGTATTCTGACAGATGACAGCGGGGCATTGCAAAAGATCACTCTGGTTGACTTCGTCTGCGTACCGTACTCCAATGAATTGAGAGAAGTGCTAATTCGACTATGTTCACCGGAGACGGCACGTGTGGATGAGCTGACGGCTGCACATTTTGGCGTATCGGAGTGGTATGCTCACAGTGTCAAAGAGCTTATTCGATCCTCAGGAATCTCGTCCGGGCAGGTGGATGCGATCAGCATGCACGGACAGACCGTATGGCACGCACCTGTAGCTTCAGCTTTTCCAGGGCCAGCAGGCGAGAGTCTTCCAGTGGTGTCCACGTTACAGATTGGCGAAAGCGCCGTTGTACGTGAACGAACGGGCCTGCCAGTGGTCGGTAATTTGCGGGCACGGGATATGGCGGCAGGCGGGGAAGGCGCTCCACTTACCCCTTATGCCGATGCATTGATGTTCCGCAGTCCGGAGGAAGGACGTCTGGTGCAAAATATCGGCGGTATTGGCAACGTTACGGTGCTGCCATCAGCGTCTTCTAATGAAGGTATTTCGGCTTTTGATACGGGACCTGGCAATATGGTGATGGACGCGATCGTACGCCAGGCGACAGGTGGGCGGCAGCACTATGATCCAAATGGAAGCATCGCCGCACAGGGAAGGTTCAATCAGGATCTGGTAGATCTTTGTTTGGACGATACCTATTTCAAAAGGCTGCCTCCCAAGAGTACCGGTCGTGAAGTGTACGGTGCGGCATATGCAGCACGCTTGATGGAGATGGCTGCTGCGCGTTCCTTATCCCTGGAAGATACGCTGGCTACCGCCACTTGTCTGACCGCGGAGACGATCGTGAGAGCAGTGAAGGATTTTATCCTGCCCAAGGTGCACATATCGGCTATGCTCGCCTGCGGTGGCGGCACTTCCAATGCCACGCTAATGGAGATGATCCGTCAGAGACTGCCGGAAGGTATTCGTTTGGAGCGAACAGCAGACTATGGTATACCGGATGATGCCCGCGAAGCGATTGGATTTGCCCTCCTTGGTCATGAGGCACTTATGGGTAGAGCGAACACGCTCCCGGCAGTAACCGGCGCAAAACACGCCGTCATATCGGGCCACCTGACATTGTAGTGCAGCAAGGCTTTTGAATGAGTTGGTGATGCAAGGACGTTTAATCAATTAGACTCTATTGGAATTATAGGATAAAATGCTTGTACATGAAGGCAGTACGGAAAGGAGGAGCGGATGGAAGGCATGAAAGGTGGACTTGTACGTTTACGCGCATTAATGGATGACTTGACACCGTCGGAACGGAAGATCGGAGCTTACATTCTCGATCATCCCCAAGAGACGGTTCAATCCTCGGTGGCACAGCTGTCTGAACGGAGCGGGGGCAGCCCGGCTGCCATTATCCGTCTCTGCAAGTCACTGGGTGTAACGGGTTTTCAGGAGCTGAAGCTGAAGATTGCCGGAGATTTGCAGACAGGTGAGCAATACCAATATACGGAGATTCGTCCCCAGGACTCCATGGAGAGCATTATTCAGCATGTGTCCGCAAATAATATTCAATCGGTGAAGGATACCGTTCATATTTTGGACCCGCGTCTGGTGGAGCAGGCAGTGGATGTGCTTCATCGGGCGAACCGAATCTTTTTCTACGGGGTGGGGGCCTCCAACCTGATTGCGCTGGATGCACACTACAAGTTCATGCGAATCAATCGCACAAGCTTTTCGTTCGCCGATCCGCATATGCAGATTTCGTCCGCAACGACGCTTCGCGAAGATGATGCGGTTGTATGTATCTCGTATTCAGGGGAGACTTCGAACGTGATTTCCTGTCTGAAGCATGCTCGTGAAGGCGGCGCTGCAACGATTAGCATTACCAAGTGGGGGAGCAATACACTCAGTAGTCTGGCGGATGTACCCCTGATGATTACTTCCACCGAAAGCGATATCCGGAGCGGAGCAACTTCGTCACGCATCGCACAGCTGAACGTGATTGACATTTTGTATCTGGCGATTGCCAGCCGCGACTACAACCAATCGGTGGAATATTTGGAGAAGAGCCGGCAGGCTATTCTGGAGCATAAGTGAAGTAGAGCCATATGAATCCCTTTCTGTTTATACAGGAGGGGATTTTTTTGACGGATTATAGCGGCTTTTATAATAAAAAAAATTATAAAAAGAGCCCAGACTAATGTCGGGCTCTTCTCTTTCAACCTCTAGAAATACCCTTGTACGGCTCAGGAAGGACCCACAATGGCGCTACGGACAAATCCGTCAGCCAGATCAAGTCTTCGCTGAGCTTCCACGGCGTCCACGCCTGCCATTAGCATGACGATTGCTGTTTTTACATGACCGTCTGCACCGGCAAAAGCCTGTTCAATATCCACTTCGTTCGCTCCGGTTGCCAGATGGATCATGCGTTTGGCCCGATGGACAAGCTTTTCGTTCGAAGGGTTCAGATCGACCATGAAATTACGGTAAACCTTGCCCAGACGAATCATGGCGGTAGTGGTGAGCATGTTCAGAATCATTTTCTGGGCGCTGCCGGCCTTCATACGTGTTGAACCCATAACAACCTCTGGTCCGACAACAGCCTCGATGCTCACATCAGCCAAAAGGGTCATCGGCGTACCTGCGTTGTTACTCAGGCTGATCACAGTAGCTCCAATCTCCTTGGCGTGTCTCATCGCACCCAGTACATACGGCGTCCGGCCACTGGCTGCAATGCCAACCACGACATCGTTTTCGTCTATTCCATGTTCATCAAGGTCTGCGGCTCCCAATTCCTCGCTATCCTCAGCACCTTCAACCGGGTCCTTCACTGCCCGGAATCCTCCTGCAATAATACCCTGCACCATGGAAGGAGGGGTCCCGTAAGTAGGAGGGCATTCCGAAGCGTCAAGTATTCCCAATCGTCCACTGGTACCTGCGCCTACATAAAATAGCCTGCCGCCAGACTGAAAGGCCTCCAAGATCAGGTCCGCCGCTTGGGCAATGACCGGAATCAGGGGCTGAATGAGCTCTGCAATCCGTTGATCTTCCTTATTAATTAGCTCCATAATTTCTGCCGAAGGCAATTCATCTATATGATCCGTTAGTGGATTGGGTTGTTCCGTTAGTAGTGAGTTCAGCATGTGATTCATCCGTATGGCCTCCTTCTCTCTTTTAAAATGATTCATTCAGGGAACAGCGTCTTCTTGCCAGTTGTGCTGCACCAATCACTGGAGCAGGGGCATCTTCACGATATACAAAGTCCAACTCTCCATAATATCCCGACAACTTCTGGATAAATGTATTTCGGAAAAGCGCAGCGTATCGAAACAACGATCCGGACAGGACAACCTGAGTGGATGCAAATTCGGGATGACGGGCAATCAGCGCCTTGGCGGTATCCGCCAGTTGTGCGGCCTCATCGATGATCAGTGCCCGCGCGGCCTCATCCCCGGATTCAGCTGCTTCTATAGCAAGGCGGGCGATGGATGCTGTCTCGGTTTTACCCCAGTTTGTCTGGTACACCCGTATCTTTAGCTCCGAGATATCCCGAAGTTTCAGTTGCTTTAGAAGAAGCGGTGTTAAACGGGTGGGCGGAAGAACACCGTCATAGCTCTGCATCACCACTTGGAGTGCACGCTGCCCAATACGATAGCCGCTCCCCTCATCTCCGAGCAGATGACCCCAGCCTCCTGCACGGTATCGCTCTCCTTCCAGCGTAAATCCGTACACGATGGACCCTGTTCCTGAGATGCACAATACACCGTGAGTATGTCCAAGAGTGGCCATCAGAGCAATCTCTCCTTCGGATACAACCCAGACTGGACAACCCTCTGATCCCTGTCGATTGCGGCTCTTCATATAGTTATTTACTGCGTCGGCTATAAGTTGCCGCTCTTGAACTGTATCTACACCTGACATGCCGAGGCATATACCTTCACAATTTGTCGATAATTCACTTTTTAGATTGAATAGCTGTTCCAGCACTCGTTTCAGTTCGGAAAGGGCCTGTTCCAGTGGTACGCTGTGAGGATTCGTGGGACCGCCTCTGAGCCGGGCGAGAATTTCTCCAGATTCAGAAATGATTGCTGCATCAGTATTGGTACCGCCTCCATCTACGCCTACATATACTCGCAAAGTGGCTCACCTCGATTGCTTGAGTTTTCTTTTTACATAGTATAGAGGCATAAAATGAAAAAGTAAAATTAAATTTTATAATAAAAAATAATGTTGAATTTTTATTTCATAGCTCATATAATGAACTCAATCTACAATTTTGGAAGGAATTAATACTGTTAATGTTAACTAAGTTGACGTTAATATTGCATTTAAGAGATTAATCCTGCGTACGTTCAGGTCTAATCCATAAGGGAGGTGCATTTTCCTTACTGCCACGCTCAATAATCAGTTAAGTCGTTTAAGGATGGATCATTTCAAAAGGGGTAGCATGGTTAGGCAATGCAATTATCGGGAGACGACACGCGAAGGAGATGAAGGGATGAAAAAGAAGGGTCTGGTATGGGCAATGTTGTTGATGATGGTCTGGGTTACTGCCTGCGGGAATAGCGGGGGCGCTGCTTCAGATGATCCCAATGCGGAAGATACGGTGACCGTATGGACTTATCCAGTACATGGGACATATGAAGATGAACTGAAGGATCTGATCGTTGATTTCAATAAAGAACACCCGAACATTACCGTGAAGACGGAAATGCTCTCCTGGGCGGAAGGGCCCAAAAAATTCGATGTCGCTCTGAACGCGGGCAACCCGCCGGATCTTTACTTTCATAGTGTAGACGGCACATATGTGAATACGGGATTGGCACTTGAGTTGGACAGCTACCTGACACCTGAGATCAAGGATGACTATCTGCCAGGTACGCTTGAATTAGGTCAGATCCAAGGGAAACAGTACGGACTGCCGTTGTATCAATTCCAATGGGCATGGGGTGGCAACAAACGCATTCTGGAGGAAGCGGGCATTGACTGGAAATCCATTCAGCAAAATGGCTGGACCTGGTCCGAATTCAACGCTGTCGCTGCCAAGCTGACCAAAACGCTGGATGGTGGGGCTAAACAATATGCACTGGTTACCGACGGAACCTCGCTTGATTTCATTGAAATGTTGTCCCGAAACAACGGCATGATTGATGTTCTGGACAAAGCTGGCACGTTCCAATGGAATGATGGGCGCATTCTGGATACGCTCTCTTTTATCAAAAATCTGATGGATCAAGGTTATATGCCGAAGGAAACGGCTGCTCTTGCTCCAGCAAAACGGACGGATATGTTCTACGCGGGGGAAACGGCGATCATCTCCAAAGCGATTCCTTATTATGATGTGATGATTCAGAACCGCAACAAGGATATTGACGACGGCAAGGTACAAGGGGAGAAAATTGATTTTGTCCTGCTGCCTGTACCGCATAATGACGATCAATCTGCGGCAACAACGATGGGCGGCGAAGGGTATGTAGCCTTCAAACAGAAGAAGGACAAAGGTGAGCAGCATGCCAAAAATACGTTCCTGGTCATGGAGGCGCTCAGTGGTGCCAAAGCAGGGAACTCGGCCAATGAACTGGCGCTCCCATTCGTAAGACAATCCCAGGTAGATCTGTTTAAAGGAAAAGAACTTGGTCAACCGGATAATCTGGCTGCTGCGAAAGTCATGGCAGAGAATATCGCTATGCCGGTTGTACTGGAACTGGATATCGACAAAGCATCACAGCAAAAACAATTCAAGGAACAAGTTGTGAAGCCTAACATTCAGGCGCTGTTCTCGGGTGAGAAGACACCGGAGCAGATCGCAGAAGACTTTAAGAACAAAGGCCAGCAGATGTTTGGACAATAACTCGGACCATACAACATAACGCAAAACCACACTGATTAGGAGAGGAGGATTCGCCATGCAGACCGCCCTTGCGCCAAAACCGTCTGTGCCCCGGACTTCCCGGGCTGCCCGGTTTTGGCGAGACTACGGGTGGGCGTATTTGTTTATTTTGGCGCCTGTCCTGCTGTTTCTCATTTTCACACTGTATCCCGTTCTGACGGCTCTCGTGATGAGCTTTCAGAAATACAACATTATGAATTCCACGTGGGTTGGATTGGATAACTACGAGCGTTTGGTGAAGGATGAGACGTTCTGGAAGTCGATTAAAAATACACTCATCTTTACTGTAGGCACGGTACCGGTCAATATTCTCATTACATTTGTACTGTCCTACTTCATCTTCCAGATGAAAAGCAAGTGGCAGACGTTCTTCAAAGCAACATTGTACCTGCCTGCGGTAGCATCCGGGGTAACCATCTCCATCGTATGGCTGGCGATCTTTGACCCGACAGATTCGGGACTACTGAACCGCTTCCTCAGCCTGTTCGGCCTTGATCCGGTGATCTGGCTGGGCCAGTCGGGAACGGCACTCTTTTCACTCATTCTGATGAACTGGCTGGGATCGCACGGAGCGGGCATTATTCTGTACTTAGCAGCCATGGGCGGTATTCCGAAATCGCTGTACGAAGCGGCGGATATTGATCATGCCAGCGGCTGGACCCAGTTCAGCAAGATTACATGGCCGCTGCTCAAACCAACGACGCTATATCTGCTCGTGACAGGTGTGATCACGTCTTTCCAGGTGTTCATCTCGGTGTATCTGATGACACAGGGTGGACCGAACTTTGCGACAACAACAATCGCTTATCTGATCTATGAGACGGCATTCAAGTTCTATGAGTTCGGATTGGCTTCTGCGCAGTCGTTCGTACTGGCGATTATCATCATTGTCATCTCCGTCATACAGTTCAAATATTTCTCCAGCGATATTGAGTATTAAGCATCCGGGGGTGAATGAAATCCATGAAATCAACTCAGAAAAAGACACTGCTTGTCGTTGCATCCATTTTGCTGGTGGTCTGGGCACTGGTGACGGTCATTCCGATGTACTGGATGCTGGTCGGTTCGGTGCAGGATAGTGCGATGTCGGCTTCCTTCAAACCGCAGATGATCCCGGAGCAGCTGTCGTTATCACCATATGAGCGCTTTTTTGCCAAAACCGATGCGTGGCGCTGGCTATTTAACTCGCTGCTTATCGCGGTCATTCTGACCGTAACAAATGTGTTCTTCGCTTCCCTGGCGGGATATGCGTTCGCCAAACTGAAATTTCCGGGAAGTCAGGCGGTATTCTGGACCTTGCTGGGCACGATGATGATTCCGGCACAGGTGACGCTGATTCCCTTGTACATTCTGATGGTCAACGTGTTTGACCTAGGGGATACGTATACGGCGATTATTCTGCCTGCTGCGGTCAGTGTGGGCAACATTTTCTTGATGAAACAGTTCATGTCAACGCTGCCCACATCGCTGATTCATGCGGCACGTATTGATGCATGCAGTGAGTTCGGCATCTTCTGGAAAGTAATCCTGCCGATGGCGAAGCCAGGGATCGCGGTGCTGGCGATTTTCACGTTTGTAGCTTCGTGGAATGAATTTTTCTGGCCATTCCTGATCACTAACTCCAACGAGATGCGCACCGTTCAGGTGGGGCTGGCTTCGTTCGTATTTGCCGAATCAACGGACTTCGGCGCAATGATGGCTGGAGCAACGATTGGCGCGCTGCCGATGATCATTCTGTTTTTCTCGCTTCAACGTTATTTCCTACAAGGCATTACGATCGGTGCAGTAAAAGGTTAATTCNTTTGCCGAATCAACGGACTTCGGCGCAATGATGGCTGGAGCAACGATTGGCGCGCTGCCGATGATCATTCTGTTTTTCTCGCTTCAACGTTATTTCCTACAAGGCATTACGATCGGTGCAGTAAAAGGTTAATTCCTATATATGTTCAACTAAACATTTACACCATAACGGAGAGGACAGAAATAACCTGAAGAAGCGAAAGCGTTCGCCTAAAAGCTTTCTAAAAGAAAGCTACATCGGAAGCATACGCTATTACCGGATTTCCCCTTTTATAAAGGAATCAAGGAAATCTGGGGATAACAGCGATCGGAAGGTTGTTCTGTCATCGGAGTGCCCGTGTAAATATTCGTTAGTGGAGCTTATATAGTTCAGGACAAGCGACAATGTAAAGGGGGATCTACCTATGGCACGCGTGGAGTTTCGCCAAGTGCGCAAAGAATTCAAAGACGATCATAAAGGAACGTTCACGGCTGTGGCCGGCTCGGACTTTGTTATAGAAGATAAGGAATTCGTGGTTTTTGTGGGTCCTTCGGGCTGTGGCAAGACAACGTCATTGCGGATGATTGCAGGACTGGAAAAACAGACGAGCGGCGATATTGTCATCGGGGAACGGGTCGTGAATGATCTGCATCCGAAGGATCGCGATATCGCGATGGTATTTCAGGATTATGCGCTTTATCCGCATATGACGATACGTGAAAATCTGTCCTTTGGCCTGAAAAATCTTAAGAAGCCAAAATCCTATATCGATGAACAGGTACAGAATGCTGCCGCCATTCTGGGGCTGGAGGCGATGCTGGAGCGCAAACCGCGCGAGCTGTCCGGTGGTCAGCGCCAACGTGTGGCGGTAGGGCGTGCGATCGTCCGTGATCCGCAGGTGTTTCTGTTCGATGAGCCGCTCTCCAATCTGGATGCGAAGCTGCGGGTACAGATGCGGGTGGAATTGGGGGAGCTGCATAAGCGGCTCGGTGCCACAATTGTATACGTCACGCATGACCAGGTGGAGGCCATGACACTTGGGGAGCGAATCGTGGTCATGAATCATGGAGATATCCAGCAGGTGGCTTCACCGAAAGAATTGTATGCGAGTCCACGTAATATGTTTGTTGCCGGATTTATAGGTTCCCCGGCGATGAACTTCATTGATGCCCGGATTGAAGGCACGCAGGTTGTCGTGGACGGTGCATCATTTACCTTGCCAGAGGATGTACTCGCTCGTCTTCAGAGCCATCAAGGCAAGCCGGTAATTATGGGGCTGCGTCCAGAGCATATTTTTGGTGACGATGTCGCTCCGAATATCCCGACAGATCATATGCTGCAGGCGCGGGTTCAAGTAGTAGAACATCTGGGCTCCGAGAATCTGGTGTATTTCCATTCGGGTGCCCGTACCGTTACGGCCAAGGTTCACCCGGAAACACATGCTTATGTAGGCATGGACAAAAATTTTGTACTGGACCTGCGTAAGGCGCACTTTTTTGACCCGGAGACGGAACTGGCGATTGGACGGGAATAAGAAACGAGCTGCAAGAAAGGGAGTGTGGGGATGCGTAAGCTGAGTGAAGTATTGGTCAAATCGGGGGCGGAAATCTATCGGGATATTATTCCGGTGGCCCTATACAGTGTTGTCAGCTCCATCGTGCTGGTACCCATTCTGATGTTTGCTCCGCTGCCAATCGCGGTTCTGCTTTTGGCCGTGATTTATATGCCAATCCTGTTCGGTGTCAGTTATGCCGTACATCACAGGCTGGAACGCAAGGAACGCCGCAATGGGCTTAAGGATATCTGGAACGGAACGATAAAGGGATTCATCCCGGGAGGAGCAGTCGGTGTGCTTTTCGCGGTGCTCGGCTTCATTCTGTGGTCTACCTGGTGGTATTACGGCGGACGGGGCGGGATTACAGGTACAGCAGTGAGTATGTTCCAAACGTTCTTCGTCCTCATGGCGCTGATGTCGCAGTTCTATACGTGGCAGCTTGTCCTGCAAAAGAATATGGGCATCATTCAGGCGATGGGGGAGAGTGTGAAGCTATTCTTCCGTCATCCGGGATACACGATGGGAGCCTGTTTTCAGGCGCTGTGCCTGACGGCTCTGCTAATGCTGACGGTTGTTGGCTTCGGAGCGCTGTTCGCGGGCATGTTTGCCATCTATCAGCATAAGGTCGCCCTTAATGTGCTTGAACCCGAAGAGGAAGCAGCCACATCTGGCGGCAATGACCACCAACATACGGGGTGGATCAGCCAGGGGAATGTGTGATGAGTGTAAAAACTGGAGTTGATCTTCTTTCCGGAGGATTTTCCCACCCATGGTTATGGGATGCGCGTGTTGGCTTGATGACAAACCCTACGGGTATTACGGCCGACTTTGTCTCTACGGTGGATGTTTGTGCCAGCTTGGCAGGTGCCAAGCTTACAGCGCTTTATGCGTGCGAGCACGGGCTGGATGGTGAACTTCAAGCTGGTGTCCGATTCGGGAATACAGTGCATCCACGTCTGGGCATCCCTGTGCTCAGCCTTTATGGGGAACACAAGAAACCTACACCTGCGATGCTGGCTAAGGTGGATACGGTGCTGTTTGATATCCAGGATGTGGGCGTCCGTTATTACACGTATGCATCAACCTTGTTTCACATGATGGAGGCCTGTGCCGAAGCAGGCAAACGTCTGCTGGTGCTGGACCGACCCAATCCGCTGGGCGGGGATGAGGTAGAAGGCGGCCTGCTAAGCGCGGGGTATGAATCACTCGTTGGCGCTTGGCGTGTTCCTGTCCGCACCGGACTGACGGTCGGTGAACTGGCTCTGTTGGTCAACAGTGAGATGGAGGTGCCCTGCGAACTGGATGTGATCGCAATGGAAGGATGGCGGCGCTCCATGGAGTTTACGAATTGTGGGCTTCCTTGGATGCTGCCCTCTCCCAATATGCCCACGCTGGACAGTGTGCGGGTGTATGCGGGTACTTGCCTGTTCGAAGGCACCAATGTATCGGAGGGCAGGGGCACGACCCGCCCATTTGAGTGGATTGGAGCACCCTGGATTGAGGGTGAACAACTGGCGGAACGCTTTCGGGAACACAAACTGGAGGGTGTACATGTGCATCCAGTGTACATCTCGCCAACCTTCTCCAAACATGCAGGTGAGCTGTGTGGAGGTGTGAGGATTTTCGTGACAGACAGCAGGGCATTCCGGGCGGTAGATACAGGTCTGGTACTTTTGCATGAACTGGCATCGCTCTATCCGGAGCAATTTCGCTGGTTGGAGCCGCCACAGCCGGGTTCCCGTTATTTTATTGATCTGTTGACCGGAGGCAGGAAAGTCAGGGATGTCATTCATGACCGTGAAGAATTAGTACGCTTGATGGAAGATTGGAAGGCAGAGGCAGAGGAATGGAAGGAACGGCGGAAGCCGTTTTTGCTATACCCATAAAGAGTGAAATTCATCAATAGAATGTCGCGTAATGTACGGATGATGTTTGTCATGGGGAGGAGGCATGGAATGAGTGAGCCAAAAGAGATATACGCGTTGAAGCTGAAACAGATGACCTTGCGTGAGAAAATTGGACAAATGCTGCTTTGCGGCTTTCATGGCACCGAGGCTGCCGGGGAAGTGGACGTTTTTCTGCGAAAGTATCCCATTGGCGGCGTAATCTATTTTGCGCGCAACGTTGAGTCGCCGGAGCAGGTAGAGCGGCTATCGTCGGGGCTGCAACGGATTGCTGTCGATAGCGATAATGTACCGCTTTGGATATCCATTGATCAGGAGGGCGGCATGGTGGCCCGGATTACCGAAGGGATCGCCCTGATGCCGGGACAAATGGCGATTGCGGCAGCAGGTTCCATCGAGGATGCATACCAGGCAGCCTATATCAGTGGGATGGAGCTGAGATCGATGGGAATTAACATGAACTTTGCTCCGGTCCTGGATGTAAATAATAACGCCGCCAATCCGGTAATCGGTGTGCGTTCATTTGGGGAATCACCGCAGTCCGTGGCAGCGTATGGGGCCAGGAGCATTGCGGGAGTCCAAGATGCTGGCATTTCAGCGACAGCCAAACATTTCCCAGGACACGGGGATACGGATACCGATTCGCATCTGGATCTCCCGGTCATCACCCATGATCGGGAACGGGTAGAGCTTATGGAGCTGATTCCGTTCCGAGCTGCCATAGCGGCGGGTGTCGATGCGATGATGTCGGCACATATTTATTTTCCGGCTCTGGAAGCGGAGCGTCTGCCTGTGACACTATCGCGAACCGTGTTAAGTGGATTGCTTCGTCAGGAGCTAGGGTATGACGGCATGATTGTAACGGATTGTATGGAGATGGACGCGATTGCCGCCAACTATGGCACGGTCGATGCAGCTGTGATGGCGGTAGAGGCAGGCGCAGATCTGGTGTTAATCAGCCACACAGCTCATCTTCAGGCAGGGGCGTTTGAAGCGCTGCTGGCAGCCGTGCAGAGCGGGCGAATCAGCGAGGCTCGCATTGACGAATCTGTAACCCGGTTGCTGAAGTACAAGGCAAAACGAGGCCTGCTGGAGAAGGGAATAAGCACAGGTGAAGATGAAGTGCACGGTGTGGTGTCGACATCATTCTCCGCTGAGGTATCAACTGATCCAGCTTCATTAAAGCGCCAAGAGCGTAACCAACCGTTACACCAAGCGGTGGCCCGCCGAATCAGTGAGAACAGCATCACGCTGGTGCGTGATCAACTGAACATGCTGCCTTTGAAGCCGGAACGCACATTGGTCATAACGGTTGCTACATCTGTGACAACGATTGCCGATGAACAGCTGACTCAGGCGGTCACTCTAGGTTCGGCATTGTCGCACTGTGGTCTGGATGTGGTCGAAGTAACAGTCACGCCTGAGGAGGTTGCCATTCGTTCTGCCCGTCTGCTTCAAGCTGCCGAAGAGGACGACGTTCGCCAGATTGTGGTGGGGACGTATAATGCAGGCAGTGCCTCTGGTGATCCGCAGTGCAGGTTGATCGGCTGGCTGCAGCAATTGGGCAAGCCGCTCGCTGTTGTGGCGCTCCGCAGTCCCTATGATCTGCTTGCGATCCCGGAGGTACAGGTGTATGTGGCAGCGTATGAGAGCAGGCCGCTTGCCATGGATAGCGCAGCCCGGGCGCTGATGGGGCATATTCCTTTTGCCGGGAAACTTCCTGTATCCATAAAGTAGACAGGCGTTAAATGACGAACGAGCGAAAGTATGATCCGGATGATGAAGACCGATATAGCAGAAGGGACGATCCTATAATGGACCGTCCCTTCTACTATATCTAATGAATAATTACAAAATTATTGCAAATTCAGTGCCTGAGCTGTCTTAGCCTCGACTTCATCCATGAGCGAAGTCATATCCATACCCGCATGATTACCAAGCAGAATAATGGTAACATCGTCTGTTAAATTGCGTGAGAACGCTGTGGCAAAACCACCGCCGCTACCGTTATGGAAGACGGTACGATTCTGATCGTTTTCCTTGAGAATCCAGGCGTAGCCATAATTTTTATCCGAATACGGCTCATACATCTGTTCAATCGTATCCTGGCTCAAAATTTTGTCAGTGTACAGTGCCCGATCCCACTTCAGCAAATCGTCCACAGTGGAGTAGATCGTCCCTGAACCTGATTGTGAAACATAATAAGGGGCAGTCACCCACTGTTTATTCTCCGCAACGAATCCGCTATTTGTATGGACCTTGTGGGAAGCTTCTCCGGAGTTCTTCATGCCGAGCGGCTTCAGAATGGTCTGTTGTACATAATCGGCATAACTCATGCCAGACACCTGTTCAATAACATAGGCCAGCAGAACATAACCACTGTTACTGTACAAATAGGCACTACCCGGTTCAAATTTCAATGTTTTGTGCCGTATTTCCTCTACCGTTTCTTCCAATGAAGTGCCTTCACCCCGGCCAAAGGCGGATGGAAGACCTGAAGTCTGAGATAACAGCATATGGAGCGTGATCTGATCTCCCTTCGGTATACCGGAGATGTACTTGGATATTGGATCTTGCACATCGAGCTTTCCTTTTTCCACCAAGCTGAGAATGGAGGCTGCGGTGAAGGATTTGCTCAGAGAGGCAATTCTGGTCTTCTGATCCGGACGATTCAGCGTCTGTTCATCCGCTAGTCCATAGCCTTGGCGAAGCAGGACTTCTCCATTGCGGGCAATCAGAGCCATGCCGGGAAAATTAATTTCGCGCAAATAGCTGTCTACACTGGCGACTTGACTATTTAATAGGCTTACTTTGTCCGTCTCGATATTAACGCTCATCTGCCCTGAGGCTGTACGTTGTACTTTAATATCCGCCTTGAGTGCATTGGCAAGCGCACGGACAGGTAACATCAGGGTGCCATTAATAGTGCGGGATTGCACACCGGAGGACAGACGAACCTGATTAACCTGGATGAAGTCACTGCCAGACTGATGAACCAGCTTGTCTCGACCAACGGTAATCGTAGCCGTTTTGGTACGAGCTTCCCATTTCAAGGTGCCATTTACAGAGGTAACCACATCTCGCAATGGAACATACGTTGTACCTTTGTATACCAGGGGAGCATTTTTCCACGATTGTTCTTGACCATTTACTTCAATGTGAACTGTTTGCGCCTCTTGTGCTGCGGATGCCGTGAAACTAGTTTGTCCCATAATGGGGCCTGCACAAAGAATGAGGGCTAACAGAATACGGAACATAGATGAATATAATCTGGTAACAGGTTGTTGCACATGTGACTTGCGTAAGATTCGAATCCTCTCCTTCCAGTCGTTTCATGGATAACCAGCTTATGAGATATTGTAAACGATCTCGAAGAGGGGGTCAAAACGGGGAATGAGCATCATTTTCTATTATCCTAACAAAAATAATGTAATTTCGATTCATTTTAGTATCCATACATAATATTTTTACTACATTTGTCCGATAAAAAAGGGGTGAAGATGATGATGGGGGATATTTAAATGAAGAAAAGGATTCGCAATTGGTTTACATTAACGGTTAAGAAACGTCTGATCGCTTCGTTGCTCTTGTTCCTGATTGTACCGAGCATTAGCGTGGGATGGTTGTCTTATTTAAAAGCAGCAGACCAGGTCAGGGAAGAAATCATTCTTTCTGCACAGGCCAAAACGGAAATGCTCAGTCTGCAGATTACTCAAATGCTGGATATGGAGAAGGATAACGCTGCACAGTTTGCAGCGGGTATTACTTCAACAGATATTATCAATAAATCCCCAGCTGTTCAGAGACAAATGGATCGTATGTCCAAGGCTCACAAAGAATTGGGTGTTATAACAGTAGGTGCTGAAGATGGCAGCTGGATGAAATCACCTGATCCCGGAGCGCAGATCTATGATCCACGGGAACGCAGCTGGTATACGATGGGCATGTCACAGGATGAACCAATTATTTCGGACACGTTCCAGTCGGTAACCACGGGTGAATGGGTTGTCACCGCCGCTGCCAAGCTGGCCGATGGTAAAGGGGTAATTGGAGCTAATGTAAGTCTCAATCATCTGAAAGAATCCGTTGATAAGATACATATTGGTGAAAAGGGAAAACTGTATATGCTGGATAACGGCGGGAAGTTCCTGTTCCATTACAATATCGAATCCGGTGTGCAGTCCAATGAGAGCTACATTAATGAGATGTATAAAAAAGATCAAGGAACTGTAAAGTACACGTATGAGGGACAAGAATTGGAAGCCGTATTCTATACGAATCCCGAAACAGGCTGGAAAATTGTCGGTGAGATGGTTCCTTCTGAAGCAGCAGATGCAGTAAGACCGATCTTGATTCGTGCCTATACTCTGGTAGGGACCTCGTTGATCATTGGTATTATTCTGCTTGTGTTCATTATTCGCAGTATTCATCGTCCATTGTTGCAACTAACGCAAGCAGCATCCAAAGTAAGCGCGGGTGATCTGACAGTTCGTGTAGGTTTACAGCGCCGTGACGAGTTTGGACAACTCGGTGCAAGCTTCGATACCATGACCTCATCGCTACGTAACGTTCTGGGCGAAGTACATGATACATCGAGCCAACTGGCAGCATCCTCTGAGGAGCTGATGGCGAGTTCCGAACAGACATCCAGAGCGACGGAACAGGTTGCCGAATTGATGCAGGATGCAGCGTCAGGAACGAACAAACAAAACGCCAGTCTTGCTGCAACGGGTCAACTCGTCGGTGAAATGTCCATAGGTGTCAAAGAAATCTCATCGAGTGCCGAAGACACGGCTCGCATAGCTGTAGAAGCATCTTCCAAGTCCGAAGCGGGTATGGTTACGGTGGAAGAGGCGGTTGCTCATATTCAGAAGGTGAATAATGAGAGTGAGGCCATGGCTGCTGTCATTCAGGATCTTCGAGCGAAAAATGAAGAGATTGTTGAGATTGTGGCCGAGATTACCAACATCGCCAAACAGACCAACATCCTTGCCTTGAACGCATCCATTGAAGCTTCAAGAGCAGGTGAACAAGGTCGAGGCTTTGCTGTCGTGGCCAATGAAGTAAAATCGCTAGCCAACAATTCGGGCAGTGCTGCCGAACGTATTAATGAACTTATGCGTGAGATGCAAGAGAAAACAAATGCGGTACAGTCTACCTTTGCCCTTACAGGAGAAGGCATGATTAAAGGTACGCAAATGATTACGGAGGCGGGAGAGGCCTTCAAAAATATCCGTAGTGCTGTGCAGTTGGTTGCTGCACAAGCTGGAGAAGTGTCGGCAGCTTCCCGTCAGATTGATGGAGGCATGAGTCATGTGTCCAAGGAAGTGAACGCCACCATTGAATTATCCAATCAGATTGCTTCAGGAACCGAGGATGGTTCAGCTGCTGCTCAGGAGCAGCTCGCTACAATGGAAGAGGTTGCAGCTTCTTCTGCGGCATTGTCCCGTATGGCTGAAGATCTGCAAAGCATGATTGAGAAATTCAAGTTATAGTTCAATAGCATTTCTCGAAGGAGACTGTGGGGTTGTAAACCCTGCAGTCTTTTTCTCGTTGGTGTTCTTCGTTAATCAACGTTTTATGAAGACTCGAAACGCATCTGTTCTGTAAAAGTGAATCTGTCTCTCCCTGAATGTCTTATCCTGTGGTATATTTCTAAATTAAAAGTAATCCGCAAGATGTGGATGACATGGAGAGGGGATGAACCGGATTTGGATAAATCCATACCACTGACATCCGGGCCCGCAAATACCGAAGAGGTGTTGGATGATGCTTCATTTATGCAAGGGGTTAAGGACTGTATCCCAACACTGCTTGGATATTTAAGTATTGGGTTTGCAGCGGGTGTCATTGAAATGACGGCAGGCTTAAGTTTGGCAGAAACGGCTCTGCTCAGTCTGATTGTATACGCTGGATCAGCTCAGTTTATTGCCGCAGGCATGCTTGCCTCGAGTGGTTCAGCGACTGCTATCATTTTCACCATATTCTTCGTGAATCTTCGCCATCTGCTGCTGAGTGCAGCCGTATCACCGTACTTTCGTCATCTGACGCCGCTTAAAAATATGTGGATCGGATCGCTGCTTACCGACGAGTCCTTTGGCGTGGCGATGACGCGAGCGATTGGCCGGAAAACGTTGAGTGAGCGCTGGATGCACGGTCTGAACATTACAGCATACCTGAATTGGTTTGTGGCGAATATGGCGGGGGCTTACTTTGGACGCTGGATAACCAATCCCGAGCGGCTTGGACTTGATTTTGCCCTGCCTGCAATGTTTATTGGTCTGGTTGTGCTTCAGCTGATGCAGCGCAAAAATAAAAAATTACACATCAATGTGGCGATCATCGCCGTTGTCTGTGTAATCTTCGCCAGCATGGCTTCACTTGGCAGCATGAGTGTCATTGTGGCTGCGGTCATTGCGGCAACGATGGGAGTAGTGATGGAACGATGGAAGTAAGATGGGATGTATTCTGGATTATAATGGGTTCAGCTTTGTTAACGTTCATCCCGCGCGTATTGCCGCTCATGCTGTTCAGTAAAATACAGATTCCGATGTGGCTGTTACGCTGGCTTGAATATGTACCCGTGGCGGTCATGGCGGCACTGATTGGTCAGGAACTGTTTATGGCGGACAACCAGTTGTTGCCGATTACACATAATCCAGCTCTGTGGGCAGCACTGCCTACGATTGCTGTAGCCATCTGGACACGAAGTCTGCTCGGAACCGTACTTGTCGGTATTGTTGCAATGATGATTTTGCGGTACTTGATGGGATAATATACGGGGCCTTTATTGGATCAGGTAAATCCTTCGCTCTAACGGTTAATAATGTTCTATAGGATCGTAATAGAGCGAAGGGAGCTAAATCCATGAGCAACTCGAAGCACAGAATATTGATTACGGGAGCAGCGGGAATCATTGGTCGCAGTCTGCTGGAGGGACTGAGGGGAAAGGGCAAGTATGACATTGTGGCTGCCGATCTTCATGATGATCCTCAAGCAGGCATTGTAGCGATGGATGTGACCGACGGAGAACGACTGAAAGAGCTAATGCAGGGGGTTCAGACGGTGCTGCATATTGCATGGGCCAAGGATGAAGAAGATTTTCTGGGCAAAGTTCTGCCGATCAACGTAACAGGGGCCTACCATGTGTATGAAGCTGCACGGTTGAACGGTGTACAGCGGGTTGTTTTTGCGAGTTCAAATCATGCGACAGGGTTTTATCCAACAGGAGAAGATATCGAAGTGGATGATCCATATCGGCCAGACAGTTTCTATGGGCTCAGCAAATGTTATATAGAGCTGCTTGGGCAATATTACGTGGATAAATATGACTTGTCGTCATTCAATATTCGAATAGGCAACTTCTCGGGCGATGCACATCCACACTCTGAGCGTTCCGCACACATTTGGATCTCTCCCAGAGATATGGTCCAGCTTGCTCAGTGCTGCATTGAGGCGGATTCGAGCATGAAGTATGTTAATCTATATGGAACATCAGCGAATACGGACAATTATTATGATATTGGATATCTGGCACAGAAGATTGGGTACCGCCCGGAGGACGATGCAGCAGAGCTATGGGAAGAAGCGAAACGTAAGGGATCGCCGGATAAGCAGGATGAGACGGAATATCAGGGCGGAGGATACGTCGCGAAAGACCCGAAATCCTGAAATCCTGAAATCCTGGAATCTTAAAGACCTGAAACGTCTCATAGACGTAGAGAACTGCGGGTGACATTGTGGGCAGTACAGCGCGGAGAGTTAACTGATAACAATCGTTCTGAAAACGCTATTTTCTATTGCGCCCGAAAGGGATAAAATGGAGACTGAAGGGTTAAGGTTTTCATTTTACATACAGGAAGGAACGGTTTTGACTATGAGTACACATTCATCCGTTATACTTTTTCAGGGAGACTCCATTACAGACGGAGGGAGATCGCGCAATGATGATCCGAATCATTTTCTCGGGCATGGCTATGCGTATCTGATCTCAAGCAAACTGGGTGTGGAACTGGCAGCCAAACAGCCAACGTTCTATAACAGAGGAATTAGCGGGGACCGCGCTTCCGATCTGTATGCACGCTGGAACGAGGATACTTTTAGTTTGAAGCCAGATCTGATTAGTATTCTAATTGGTGTTAATGATGCATGGCGTACCATGAATGGCGAACCTAGTGGAGTGACGGATCGTCTTGGACGTGCATATCGTCATTTGCTGGAGGAAACACGGGAAGTAATGCCGAATACCGGGCTGATTTTAATGGAGCCGTTCATTCTTAAAACCGGAGCTACAGTGGAGCTTTGGGACACTTGGCAGGAGCGTATCGGGCAGTATCAAAATCTGGTCCGTGAACTCGCAAGTGAGTTCGGAGCGGTCTGGGTACCTTTGCAGCAAACGTTCAACGATGCTCTCGAACAAGCTGACGCAGCCTACTGGTTATGGGATGGTGTGCATCCAACCGCAGCGGGTCATGAGCTGATTGCACGTCAGTGGCTGTCCGTTGTACAGAATTCTCCACTTGCGATTGGTTAATAGAATTAGCAATATCCAGCCTGCGCTAAAAAGCTGAATGTAACGAGGAACCCAGGTGGGTTCTTCGTTTTTTTATATTTGGAACAGGAATTGTGTGGTTAATTTGGATGGATATGATGGATAACTCTTCAAATGTATAGCATTATCCGGTAAAATGAAATCGGTTACATATAATGAAGGTTTCGTATTCCATATAGATTAGGGTGAATTCAATGGAAAACACCAATCAAAGTAAAGTCAGCTCCATATCCATGCCGGACTCTACGGTCATTCAACAGGCTGTACATCAGATGGTACAAGACAGAAAGAGGAGTCAGCAGGCTCTGCTTGCTTCAACACCCTCGATCTATTCTATCGATGCCATTGGAAAGGCATTATTGCAACCAGAGCTAACTTCTTTCTACACAGATCTGAGCAGCTATGGGGAACGTGCCTTGAACGAAAGTTTGCCTTCTCTGTCATTCGGTCTTTATCGGAAGTTTGGGGATACCGGGGAACGAAAGTTGTATGAGGATGCGTACTTTGAACGCAGGGGAAGTCTGGCGGCAATAGCGCTGCTCGCTGTGGATTTGAATGCGCCGAGATGGATAGAGACATTGGAAGATATGTTGTGGGATGTATGTGGTGAGTATACATGGTGTTTGCCTGCACATTTGGGTTCGGGGGGAGTGGAACAGGTCACCGGTAATATTGATCTGTTTGCCGCGGAGACGGTACATATGCTGGCCGAAATCGTGACCATTCACGCGGATCGACTGGATCCACGTATCATCCAGCGGATTAGGGCTGAGGCCGAGCGACGCATCTTCACACCACTCTATCGGGAACAACGTACCTATCACTGGCAAGATGCAGATCATAACTGGTCTGCTGTGTGCAGCGGATGCTGTGGCATGGCTGGATTATTACTGTTGGAGGAAGAAGCGATTCTGACGGAATCGGTCGGTCAGACGATTCGTTCCATGCAGTCATTTCTGAGTGGCTATGGTATGGATGGCGGCTGTGCAGAAGGCATTGGTTACTGGGTGTATGGGTTCGGCTATTTCGTCTATTATGCCGACATGCTGCATGAGAACAGTGAAGGTAAGTTGGATCTGCTGAGTGGTTCGAAAATAGCGGCGATAGCATCCTTCCCACTGCGGGTTCATCTGTCAGGAGGAACCTTCGTGAATTATTCGGATAGTGCGGAGCAGCAGGAAATTCCTTCGGGCTTGCTTTCACTTCTGGCATCTCGTTTCGGTATACAGATCGATCTGCCGTTTCATATTCCATTGTTTACCGATGATCCCTGTCATCGTTGGGCTCACCTGCTGCGCAACGTGATGTGGAGCAGTCCGGCAATGTATTTGCAAGAAGCGGAGGTTGTTCCTTCGGAACGAGTGATCAATTTTGAAGATTTGGGCTGGATGATTGCCAAGGGAGCACTTGATTCTCCAAGCGCAGATCTTACCAGAGATGAACCTCTAGCTATTGCTTTTTCCGTCAAGGCCGGGCATAACGATGAACCCCATAACCATAATGATCTTGGGCAATTTATGATTCATTGTGGTGGCGAAAACATTCTTTGTGATCCGGGAGCAGGGCTGTACACACAAGCCTATTTTGCTCCGGGTAGAGAGCAATTGTTCCACATTAGTTCGTCCGGGCATAGCGTGCCCCGGATTGAGGGGAAGGAACAGAGCTCAGGGCGCGAGGCGCAAGCACAGATTCTTGAGGCGAAGGTTTCGGACGATGACCGTACACTGGATGCCTGTTTGGAACTGACAGCAGCTTATCCTGAAGCGACTTCGCTCGCTTGTTATACACGCCAGCTGCATTGGAGCGTTCCTGTTAATGATGTCGGGAGCGTGGCAGAACTTCGTCTGAAGGATCGATTTCAATGGAAAAACAGAGCGGCTTCTTCATCAAGCACGTTACATTCGGTGGGAGAATTGCAACGGCCGAGTGTGACGGAGCGGTTTATGAGCAGAAAGTTACCTGAGAAGGTACATGAGGGGCAGATTCAATGGCATGGCGAGAGAGCAACGGTATGTATGACGTACAATGCAAACCAATGGCAGGCGGATATAGAGGTCATTAATACGGTTGATCATGACAATGTGCCAGTTACATTTTATCGGACATCACTTGAATGGCGAGAGCAGTCGGATAACTCCTTTGCAGGAAGTGAGGAAACTGATCTACCGGAGACGGTGTGTGAGCTGAAGTTCACGATTGATCCAAAGTGAAAGATGGAGGTGAGCATACGTGAGTGAGTATACAGCCGCATCAACGTATCCATGGAAAGATGCACTCGATAATTACCGTAAACTGGCGGAAGAGGCGGGGCCTGCCCCGTCAGATGGTTGGAATCAGGCTCGCAAATTAGCCCTTGTGGAGAGTGTTGCTCGGGCTTATACCCCTTACCAGGATAGTAGCGGCGCCATTATTGATCCGTTCTCGGAGGCCGAGCGATATTATTCCACACCAGCTTATGCAATGGCTGCATCGGTTCTTGTTCAAGCGGGACATATGGACCTGCTTGCTTCGGCCGCATCGGCCCTGTCACACAGTATCGATGTTGTTGTGAAGGGTTGTGCACCGGATCATCATCCGGACTTTTTCCCTGTGTTGATGATGAGAGCTTACATTCTGTTGAAGCCGCATATGCCTGAGCAAGCAAAGATCTGGGCAGAGGCTCTTAAGAAGATACAGCCAGAACAAGATTATGTTTTTACAATGAGCAAAATGAACAATCCCAATCGCATGATCAACTGGAACGCCATCATGATCTCCGGAGAATATCTGCGCTTGAGGGAACATCTCGCCAGTGAGGGTACGGATTGGATGGACCGTTATCTGAATCTGTATCATCTGCCACGCTTCACACCGCTTGGACTATATCAGGACGGTCCGCTGGACCGACCGAATTGTCCATTTTCTTATGATATTGCAACCCGCTATCATCTGGATGTCATGCTTGAAGCGGGATATGACGGGGCCTGCGCTGGTGAGTTAAAGGAACAATTACGTCATGGTGCATTCAGTACCCTGCTTACACTGTCACCGCTGGGGGAGATTCCTCCGCGTGGACGCAGCTCCCAACATCAATGGAATGAAGCGGCAGCAGCCTACGTATGTTCTACCCATGCAACACAGGCCTTACAGGCTGGAGATCGGGTGATGGCTGGAGCGTTCGCTCGTGCCGCCAATCGGTGTTTCGAAGCGGTGGAGCGTTGGAAGATGGATGATGGACGTCTGAAAATAGTTCGCAACGAGTATGCACCTGAGGCACGTCATGGCTACGAAATCTATACGAATCATACGGGTTATAATCTGTGGACGGCAGCAGCGCTGGCCCATGCCTGCCTTAGCGATCCTGGTGAAGATGTAACGGAGATATACCTTCCTTCCGAGGTGGGTAACCGTGTATTGCAGGCCGATGGATGGTTTGAAACGATTATCGCCTCTGTACCAGGTCAACAAATGATTCTGCATACGGCCATGAATGATCCATACACGGTTCCCGGTCTTGTGCGCATACAACAGGTGGGATTGCCAGGGCTGATCGGTCCTTCTGCTGCTGGACATGTGCAATCCGGATTCACGGAGTTTGCGGAAGGGGAAGTTGGTCCGCTGAGCTATTGTCCTGTCTGGAAGACGGCAGATGGAAACTGGCACAGTCTTGCCGGGGGCATTCCGTCAGGTGCTGATTATGACCGGGATGCGGGGATTGATCCTGCCGAGGGCGGAGGTTCGATTTTATTTGAAACGGTAGATCAAGAGGTCCGAGATGATTCAGCCTCCCCAGAGGGATATGACGGGAAGCATCAGGATCAGGCCAATGCATTTACAGTGACATGGCTTGGCCCACTAACCGGGCTCGATTCACTGCGTACCCGCTATGTACAGCAGGCGGATTTGCTTACTGTAACATATGAATTCGACGGTGAGCTTGAGGCTGTCGGGGCACTCATTCCATTGATGTTCAGTGATGGACGCGAGCAGGCTGTCATCACTCATTCCAAGCAGGCTGTGCGCAGCGAGTACCGGGGAGCTTATGTGGAATCCACCGTGCTGGATGAAGGAGCCACTATTCATCTCAAGGAACAGCCTGTAGCATCCCGCAACGGGCTGCTGAAGGAAGCAAGGATGGAATTAAGCGGCGTGCGAAGTATAACGTTTACGATCAGATTGGGTATCAATTAGAGGAGGGATAGGTTTATGAATACATCAACATCTGTGAAATGGCTAGAGGAAGCCTGGCGGCAAGGAGCGGCCAAAACGGGTCGCAACGCGCAGCGCATCAAGGATACATTTCCGCACACGGCCCCGCAGGGCATATATGACCGAAATGATCCCGAATGGTGGACCGCAGGCTTCTGGCCGGGGCTGTTATGGCTTGTCTATGGCGAGTCACCGGAAAACGAAGCTGTCGCTCCGTTATCCCGCATTGCCGAAAGTTGTGAACGGCAATTGGAAGGTTGTCTGCGTGATCCCGAATCGGTGGATCACGATCTCGGTTTCATCTGGCTGCTTAGTGGCGTAGCCAACTACCGCCAGACCGGCAGCGCAGATGGTCGGCGGCGGGGCATGCTCGCCGCCAATCTGCTCGCTGCCCGCTTTAACGTGCGCGGTGAATTCATCCGCGCCTGGAACTTCAGCTCGTCAACCATGGATACGCGCGGCGTAGCCATCATTGACAGCATGATGAACCTGCCGCTGCTCTATTGGGCATCCGAGCAGAGCGGCGACCCGCGCTTCCGCTGCCTGGCGGAAGCGCATGCGGACACCGTGGCGCGCGAATTCGTCCGCGCTGACGGGTCCATCTGCCACGTGGTGGAGTTCGATCCACTCACGGGGCAGAAGCTGCAGGAGCATGGCGGGCAGGGCCATGCTCCAGGTTCAGCCTGGGCGCGGGGTACCGCCTGGGCGTTGCACGGGTTTGCGCTGTCTTTCCGGTATACGGGCGAAGCCCGCTATCTGGAGACAGCGGAGCGGGCGGCCGATTTCTTCCTCGCCATGCTTGGCGAAGAGATCGTGCCGGTGTGGGATTTCCGCGCACCTGCCGAGCATCAGGTGGCGTGGGACTCGTCCGCTTCGGCGATTGCCGCAAGCGGACTGTTGGAGCTGGCGAAGCTGTCGCCGCGCGGCGAGGAATATGCAGCTGCGGCAGAGCGTATCCTTCGCGGGCTGCATGAGAACTACAGCTCCGGTGAGACGGCAGCGGAAGAAGGTCTAATCATGCAGGGCACTGTGCATTATCCAGAGGGTCGTGGCTTAAATGTGCCGATTATATACGGCGATTATTTCTATATGGAGGCGCTGGCGAAGCTGCGTGGCCGCCCGGGTTTATTTTAGGGAAACGAGAATCAGGGAATCAGGAATGTTACACTTCAAGCGGCGAGTATGCGTGAGAGGGCATGATTATGCAACCTACCATACAGCCGTTCGAGTGTGCCTGCCTCCTAATGGGAAAGGGTATTCCTGTTTTGGAGGCGGAGCACACCCTCGGTATCAGTCTGTTTTATTTTCGATGCCGGGTGTGCGTCTTAAGATGACAAAGTCGGCCGAGGATTGGTCGGGATATCGTTGAGGAATAATTTCATGTACTTTGAATTCGGGATAGTCGAACAGATAATCAAAAATATTTCGGTCCTGAATGGTGCTAACCCCTGGATTACCGTTTTCTTTCAAACGTGTGTATAACACAACCCACTCTGACGTAGAGTGCAGAATGTCGTAGAGTGTATTGCGAAAATCCGTTTCATCCGTAATATGATAGAGCACGTCCAGACAGACGGTGAGATCAGCTTGCAGGAAACCGCGATTAATCCACAGACCGGGTGTATATAACATGAAACTCTTGGAGGTATCGTTAGCAAACTTGGAGGCGCATAGACGCACCGACGAGCCGGCTACATCGACACCTAGATACGTATTATAATTCATATATTGCAGTTGATTGCCATCCCCGCATCCAAATTCAATGACGCTGGAAATACCCTCACGCTGAATCAGTCCATTTACCACCTCTGCCTTGAATTCAGCCAATACGCCATACGAACCCCTTCCGGATGTCTCGCCTGAGCTATACGTTTGTTCCCAATATCCTTTGTAGTCAAAAGGCTGACTCATGTTTCTCCCCCGATCATATAAATGAATTCAAAATAGTGACTATACATAGGTTATGCGTAATATTTGCAGGTATGAATCATTTGAAAATCGATAGATCGGATGAATGAATTCCCACGAATTCCCCTGAAAATTCCCTGAAAGTCTAAACATCTGGAAAGAACTTGCCGACATTAAACTAAGGAACAAAATGATAAGAATCGGGGGGAAATGATGTTAAAGCCAAGATTGACCAAGTACATGGTGATGATGCTGGTATTGGTGCTGAGTATTTCCAACGTAGGCTTGGCCGCTGCGGCAGATAAAGAACTGTCCAAAATTGTAGTTTCCAAAAATGAGCTGTCGCTCGAAGTGGGTGATTCCAGTTCGGTTACGGTGACAGGAGTATATACCGATAATACATCGGCTAACGTAACAATCAGTTCTTCATGGAGTAGCAGTGATACTTCGATAGCGACTGTATATAATGGTGCCATTACTGCCAAAAAGGAAGGTACGGCAACCATTACAACTTCGTATCTGTCTCAGAGTCAAACGGTTCAAGTGAATGTAACCAAAAAGGTCAAAGCCCTATCCAAAAACGTACAGTCGCTGGACTTGCGCACAGGGGATAGCAAAGACATTATTTTGACAGCAACTTACAGTGATAATACGACGAATGCAGATGCATCCAAAGTAGCCGAATGGTCATCCGATGACGAGAAAGTGGCAACGGTTGTGAATGGTAAAGTTACTGGACAAAGCGCCGGTACAGCTGTCATCACAGGTAAAGTCGGCAGTCAAAGTGTGACTGTGGATGTTAACGTTGAGGTTGTTAAGCGTGTGGATGTGGACAAGAAGCAGGTCAATCTGCTCTTGAACAAAAGCGAAACTGTAAAATTGACAGCCACCTATCCAGATGGCACAACCAAAGATGTAACGGATCTGGCAGAGTGGACGTCAAGTAATGAAAAAGTAGCAGATGCATTAAAAGGTGAAATTACAGGATACTCCGCAGGTTCTGCTAAGATCACAGCCAAATACGGAACGAAATCCGTATCCATAGATGTGGATGTCGATCTGACAAGCAAACTGAGTGTGGAGAAACAGAGCATTTTCTTCCGTTTGAGTGAGTCCAATAAAACAGCAAATGTAGTCTTGACTGCCTCTTACCCGAGCAGTGCTGATGTGAATGTAACGGATCAAGCAACATGGACATCCAGCAACGAGAAGGTAGCGACGGTATTTAAGGGACAAGTCACTGCGATTGGTGCGGGTTCTACGACAATCAAAGCAACGTATAGCGGCAAAACAGTGGAAATCACTGTGGATGTTGATACGGCAAGATATCTAGATATTGCGGGTGTCGAAGATAAACTGGCTATGAGCGTTACAGGTGATAACAAAACCAAGAAACTGGTAGCCAATGCAGAATATATTGATGCAAGTACAGAAGACGTAACTTCCAAAGCAACATGGACATCCAGCAATGCGGATGTTGTATATGTATCTGGCGGCGAGCTGATCGCTTATAAATCGGGAACAGCAACCATCACTGCGGCATACG
Organism: Paenibacillus sp. LK1; assembly: GCF_002750415.1. NCBI lineage: Bacteria > Bacillati > Bacillota > Bacilli > Caryophanales > Paenibacillaceae > Paenibacillus > Paenibacillus sp. LK1. Next base: position 164,491 of record NZ_PEII01000014.1, on the reverse strand, counting down.
GCGGCAAAACCGTTAAATTCACAGTGAATGTAGATGTTCCGGACAAGTATGAAATGGACAAGAAAAAAGGTTCTGTAGCCGTTGGTGGTACATTGTCTGTGAAAGTATTGGCCGTATACGGTGATACATCCAAAGATGTGTCCGAAGATGCGGATTGGAGCAGCAGCAGTGAGAAACTCGCTGAAGTGGACAGAAAAGGTGTCGTGACAGGTATTGCAACAGGTAAAGTAACCATCACAGCCAAAATTGAAGGTAAAACGTTAACTCTGCCTGTTGAAGTAGGCATGGCTAGTGGGCTGGAGGCAGATGTGAACTTTGTGGTGTTGTCCTCCAAGGAAACACAGCAAATCGTACTCACAGCAACGGATGAAGATGGCTTGACCAAAGACGTGTCATCCGATGCAACATGGAAATCAAGCAACTCCCGCGTAGCCGATGTGAAAAAAGGGGTTATCACTGCGAACAGCAGCGGTAAAGCCAATATCACGGCTGAATATGGTTCCAACAAAGTGACCATTCAGGTTGAAGTGGACGTTATTTCACGTATTGAAGCATCCGAACCGGCTCTTTCCCTGAAAACCGGTGATTCCGCTGATCTTACGGTTACTGCATATCTGAGCGATGGCAGTGAGCGTGATGTCACGGACAAAGCGGAATGGAAAACCAATAGCTACAAAGTAGCTCAGGTAACCAAAGGTAAAGTAAAAGCGACAGGTTCAGGTAAAGCAAAAATTACAGCGAAGTACGGCAGCAAGACGGTAACGATTGCAGTCGATGTAGATACACTGAAATATTTGCAAACCGATAAAGTAACCCTGACCATGAAGCCTGGTGACAAAGCAACCCTGGTTGCTACAGCAACGTATGCCGATGGCAGCGAAGCGAACGTATCCAAGCCGGCACTGTGGAAATCTTCCCGTATTGCGACAGCATCGGTGAAAGATGGCATCATTCAGGCTAATGGTAAGGGTAAAGCAACCATTACCGTGACTTATGCAGGTGTGAAAACCAAAGTGACTGTAGTCGTTGAAGCGAAATAATATCTTCAAGTACGAAGATAAAACAAGCAATTCTATGTGCGGTGATGACAGCTTAAATGCTGGCATCACCGTTTTTTTTAATGGGAAAAATACAAGAGAACTAACAATACAAAAAAAGAAACGCCCTGAAACATGTGCATATATCCACTTTGGATATAAAACACATTGTTCAAAGACGTTCACCGAATCTAAATAATCAATGAATTACATTGTATGAGACAGAACAAGCGCTCCGTATGCAAAAGCAATGACGATGAGGATGGCTGGATGCAGCTTAGTCTTGGTCATGACCCAAAGCGAGATCCCTGCAATGATCAATGTCTGCCAAATGCCGATGGAATTAGTGGATACCTGACCGAATTCCCATGTAAGTAAGATCATAAGTACAGCAATAACCGGTTGTACGAGCAGCGTCATCCCTTTCACCTTTGGTGAAGTACGATGCTTGTTCAGTAAACGAAGCAGCAGAATTAACGCGACAGCCGAAGGTACAACTGTGGCAAAACTGGCGATGAATGCGCCAAACCAGCCAGCTACCTGATAACCGACAAATGCGGCAATTTTGGTCGCAATTGGACCGGGAAGAGCATTGCCGATGGCCAGTACATCACCGAATTGCTCGGTGGTCATCCACTTGTAGTGGTTGACGACTTCCTCCTGCATTAATGGAATGGAGGCAGGGCCGCCCCCGTATCCCAAGATATTGGCTACAAAAAATCCCCAAAACAATTCCCACCATGTCTGAAGCATCGCTTAGGACACCCCCTTGTCGGAATCGCGTTTGGATTTGAAACGCTGGACCACATCCAGATGGAAGACGCCATATCCGAGGAAGACGGCAATCACAATACCGGGGTGAATATCCAGCAGCTGCAGCAGTACAAATGCAAGGACACCGAACAGGGCGGCAAAGGTTGTACCGAGTCCCTTCCATGCTTTCTTGGCGAATTCGTATGCCATCATGCCGAGCATAACAAAAATGACCGGGCGAACAGCTGCCACCATGCCTGCTACGATTTTCGATTCGCGGAGTGCGTACATGGAACCAAGAAGCGCAATGATGGCAATGCTCGTTGGCAAAATATGGGCCAGGACGGACACAATAGCACCCATCACGCCCTTCGTTTTATATCCGAGATACGCGGCCATCTTGGTAGCAATGGGACCAGGCAGAGCGTTGGCAATGGCCAAAATCTCGCCAAACTCATCATCGCTCACCCACTTATAGCGGGTAACGGCTTCATAACGGATCAGCGGAATAACCGAGGGGCCACCGCCATATCCCAAAATTCCGGTTCGTACCATCCCAATGACGAGACCGTTGTAATCTTTCCAACTCATGCTGATTTCCTCCTAGAGTCTCATGCCCATTCGGCTTTTATAACGTTTTAACAACAGCTGTGATTCTACCTTGACGATGCCGGGCATCTTGTAGAGCTTCTCCAGCAGGAACTGCTCCATCTCTTCCATATCTGCAAAAATACCATGCATGTGCAGGGTACTCGGGCCTGTCATATGATAGAGGCTGGTTACTGCGGGTTCTTCGTCCAGTTTCGCGGCCACTTCATCCAGGAATAACGGTTCTACATCGACATTGAAAAAGGCAGAGACCTGGAGTCCAACTTTGCCCGGATTGATAACTACGGTGAAGCGTTCAATGACTCCCTTTTCGGATAAAGCATTAATGCGGGCCTGAACGGCCACGCGGGACAAACCGATCTGTGCACCCAGATCGGTGTAGGATATCCGGCTATTTTGGTGAAGGGCGGCAATGATTTTACGATCGATTGCATCCAGATTGTGCATTTGCGGGATTTCTACCCCTTTGGAGGAGCGTTTCTCTGACATGATTGACCATCCTTTTTGTTAACTATATAGAATAAAAAATCTTGATAGGATCTACGTACAATTTGTATGCAGCATTCATATTTTAATGACGAATCGTAATTGGAGTCAATATATTTATTGTAAATGTTGAATTTATCCGATTCAAAGCTTTCATTTTGTCATTTTTACCAATCAGAGATGATGAATGGGAGCAGGATACAGGCTTGGATCGAAAAAGAGACTGTTCACGGAGCACATCCGTAAACAGTCTTCTATATAAAATACAGGTTGAAGCGACTTAATGAACAGTTTTAGGTAGACAAAAGGTAACAACAGTTCCTTCGCCAGGCTCCGAAGATACTACAAGTGTACCTCCGGCTCCACGAGCTCGCTCCTCCATGCTAAATAGACCAACGCCGTTACCAGCCGTCGTACTGTTGAACCCTGCGCCTCGGTCCTCTATTCTCACAACGGTTGCCTCTTCCGAATCTTCCACCGTCACATGAGCTTCTGACACATCGGCGTACTTGGCTACATTGGTTAACGCCTCCTGGATAATGCGATACATGGCAATCTCCCGGTTCATCTCCAGCCGTTTTCGCAGATTACATTCCAGCTCCACTTCAATCCCGTAGTGCCGGGTATAGTTCTCGATATACGTGCGAATGGCCGGAACGACACCAAGGTCATCCAGTACGGAGGGTCTCAACTCCCATGCCATGCCGCGTACATCCTCCATAATGCTCGTAACTTGTTTCCGCAGTGTTTCCACACCAGAATGCGGTTGGTCCGCCAGCAGACGATCCATCTGAATGACAAGGGAGAAGAGACTCTGTCCAATGCCGTCATGCAGCTCGCGTGAGATGCGACGCCGTTCCTCTTCCTGGATGTTCATGACCTGGGTCATCATCGTCTGTAACTCGGCTTCGACCCGCTTCAACTTGGTTACCTCACTACGAACAGCCAAATACTGATAGGGCTCACCATCGTTATCGAGAAAAGGCACAATGGTTGTATTCACCCAATAATGGCTGCCATCTCTGGCACGGTTACGAATCTCTCCGTTCCACACTCGTCCGGAAGAGATCGTTTCCCACAGGTTTTTCATAAAGTTCTTGCCGTGATAACCCGAATTAATGATCCGATGATCCTGACCGATCAATTCTTCCCGATTATATTGTGAAATTTCGCAGAACTTATCGTTTACATACTGGATTTTTCCTTTGCGGTCCGTGAGGGCTACAATGGACGACTCATCCAGGGCAAATTTCAGATCACTGAGCTGATGCAGGGAGCCTTTCAGTCTGCTGCGGAATTCATTATCTGTAATGTGACTGTCGATTTCCTCTAATAACTGACGCACAGGTTGGTCGGCAAATCCGCTAAGTCTGTTTTTACGTGTGCTACTCAAAGTTCAGCAACCCCTTTTTCATCGCAAACTTCACCAGTTCCGGTCTGGTTCGAAGGCCGAGCTTCTCCATCAGATTGCTTTTGTGGGATTCGACCGTTTTGACACTAATCACCAGATGTTCAGCGATTTCCTTGTTGGCGTAACCCTTGGCAATCCAGGACAAAATCTCTTTCTCCCGCTCAGATAACGTGTCGTACGGACCGGCGTTCTCCTGCTTCGCTTTGTCCAGGTATTCACTCATCAGCCGCTTGGTCGCACTTGGGTACAGATAGGCGCTACCCTCTGCTACAGAACGAATAGCGGCAAGCAATTCTTCATGCGGCGCGCTCTTGAGAATATATCCGGATGCTCCAGCGTGGATAGCGCGGAACAGATATTCTTCATCGTCATGCATGGTCAGGATCAAAATGGAGACATCCGGCATCAATTTCTTCAGTTCAGCAGTAGCGGTCAGACCGTCTTTGCCTGGCGGCATGCTGAAATCCATTAAGACCACATCCGGCTTCAGTTCTTGTGCTTTGGCAATAGCTTCATCGCCATCGGCTGCATCTCCAACAATATGTATATCATTCTTTCCGTCGAGCAGGGCGATCAGCCCGGAGCGTACAACTACATGATCATCGACAACTAATAATTGAATCACATCATTTTCCTCCTGTCCGGTTCCACAGTTCTGTCTTTATCATACCAAAAAAGAAAGCCATTCAGAGGGGAATCTCTGAATAGCTTCTTTTCTCTGTATATCGCACAAGAGGAATTAAACTTTAGTTCTCTGTTTTACCGAAACGCTCCTTAATAATGTCTGCAATTTCCTGAACCTGTGCTTCCACGGCAAGTGGATCATAGGGCCAGAAGCGTTCTCCGTCAAGCTTGAACACGCGATTGTTCTTCACTGCGTCCAGGGATGACCAAACTGCTGAGCCCTCATCCAGTGAACCTCCGTTGGACAAATCCAGGAAGATATAGTCACCTGCGTAATCTGCCAACTTTTCCTCGGATATCGCTACAGTATCTTTATCCTGATCAATGAGCTCTTTCTGTACAATGTCTGGTGCTTTCAGTCCGAGCTGTTGATAGATGGCCTGTCCACCGCGATTGACACCATCCCCATTGATGTACCATTCTTTGCCGAACAGACTGAAGTTGGAGAAGGTTGTGCCTTCTTTGACCAGTCCTTGAATGGAATCTTTGGCGGCCCTCACTTTTACTTCGAATTGGGATAACCAATCTTTGGCTTCCTTCTGTTTGTTAATGATTTCACCAAAAGCGGTGATTTCCTCATGGACATTGTCGTATGTTCCGTAAGGGATGATGAGTGTGGGTGCGATTTTACGATATTGCTCGTTCAGTTTCTCATCTCCACCCACAGTAACGATCAGGTCAGGCTGAAGTGCCAAAATTTTCTCTACTGATCCGCCGTCAATCCGGCCAATGTCTGCCACGCCCTCAACGAGATCAAGCACATACGGGCTTTCTAGCTCATAATCTGGCGCGCCTACAGGCTTGACGCCAAGTGCCAGAAAATCAGCAAGGTAACCTTGCGTAACGATACGCTGAGGATTCACGGGGGTTTCAACATCTCCGTTAACCGTCGATATGACCTGTGTTTCTGCTTCGCTGGTCGCTGGTTGTTCTTCTGTTACGGCAGGTGCGGAGGCTTTATTTTCTGTCGTTTCTTCCGCTTGACCTGAGCAGCCAATAATTCCTATCACAAGTAAAAGGATTATGAGCCCGGCCCACCATTTTGATTTAACCCCTGTCATTCTGCTTCTCCCCAATCAATAATGATTATCTTTCTCAATAAAACCTCCTATGTATCGTAGCTTTTGTGCACAAGTATCGTCTATCTCAAAATGTGACCCATTGAGCATGGACAAATGTTACCTGTCCTTAACGCTATTCTCCCGAATCAGGATGTCTACCATAAGTTCAAGTTGCTTCTCCAGAGACAAGGCATCATTACACCAGAATTGTTCCAGTTGCAGAGGGTATATGCGACGATTTCCGTTATTCATAACCTTGTGCCAGCCTGGGCGCTCGCTAAGTTTATCTGCTGAATCGTGATACAGGCCACCTTCATGTGCCGGAAGAACAAGAAACATATGATCGGCTGCATATTCTGTTAACTGGTCTTCTTCAATGTATTGATGATTGTCAGGTTCCAAAACATCACGGAGGATGTTGGGGTGGGGAGTAAGATGAAGTCCATAATACACGTTATAGGCTGCTCTGGCGGTTGCATTCCAGATACAAATGGTGCCGTCTTCCCACAGCTCATACAGACCAACGGTTTCTCCGGGTTTTATAAAATCTTTTAGTCGATCAGATTCGGTTCTGGCCCGTGTTGTGTAGTGTTCGATCCAATCTTCAGCTGCCTGTTCTCGTCCTACAATTCGGCCAATCAGACGGACTGTCTCCAGTCGATCCAGTTGGTTCCAAGGGAGAACAATAACCTGGGATATACGTTCAAGTTGTTCAAGCTTGTGTGGCAAGTAGTACAGATAATCTGGTGCGATGATCAAATCAATCGGTTCAGCGCGCAGTAATTCTTCCACGCCATGTTCATCCAGATCAATTACGTCATGCAGCTCATCCTGGATCAATGAAGAAAGGGCCCAGGGAAGAAAGGAGGCCGCAACGGGTTGAACGCCGAGGGCAAGCAGATCCCCTGTATACTGAACCGTTGCAATCCGTCTCGCACGTGGCTGCAATCGATACTCACTTGGGCTGATCCCGGTGGACTGCTTAAACTTGCGGCTTAAATATAAACCGTCAGCATAGCCTACCAGCAAGGCAATTTCATTCAATGTGGCCTGTGTGGATAGGAGGTATTGCTTTGCCTTATCCATCCGAACTCGGGTCAGATGAGCCTGGAAGCTGCGCCCCACCTGTTTTTGAAAAAATCTAGAGAAATAGCTTGCGTTAAATCCGGTCATGCGGGCAATGTCTTCCCGGGTGAGATGATCGCCATAGTGATGATTAATATAGTAAAGAGCATCCCGAATTACACTGTCCACCATTTCTGTGGCAGGTTTCACCGCCAGCCTGAACAACTCAAGCAGCTCACACAGTAGAAAATGGGATCGGGCTTCTTCGGTCTGGATGCTACCTGAACGTTTGTCGGTAAGTTCCTGGATAATGGCAAGAATCCGGAACCCTTGTGAACTGGCTCCAGTCTTTGACCCATGTGCAGGCAAGTTCTCTGATGTAAGTTCATAGACACGCTTCTCATGGGACTCTTTCGTTAATCCGTATTCCAGAAAGCCTATATGATATACCGTGAAGGCAGAAGCCGGAGTATGTATAAGCTCCAGGGAGCATGGGGGATAGAGGAAAAGGGTCTGGCCTTTATGTAAAACGCCATGTACCTGCCCATATTGGAAGTTCACCGTGGCTGTACAAGTCACCAGGGAAGGAGATTCTATGGAAATAAATCCGATTTGCTGTGCAGCTTCCCAAGGAATCACACTGGCATTTGTCAGTACAAGCATATCTGTAGCCTCCTAGCCGTATGTTCTATCTTGAACATATCGATGTATGGACTCGATTATATCAATCTGTGAGAGAGACGTCGACGTACACAGAGTAGTGATGTCAAGGTGACTAATTAACGCTTGTCCAACTAAGAATAAACCATAATCAAAAAAGTCTTGTTACTCCCATTAGGAAATAACAAGACTTTTTAGCGTATTCCAGACAGCTGTCTTTATCCGTACACTTTTGGCTGCAGCTGTATAGCGACCTGTTCGGTCTGACGGACCATCTCCTGTGAGAACGTGCAGGGTAATCTGCTGCCAAGGAGCAACACTGCGCCAGGAACACTTCCTTGCTGGAACACAGGCACTGCTATGGCACATACCAACCGCTCCGCAAGCATTAACGGGCAACGGCCGGGTGTATGCTTCCCGGTGGATTGTGCATCAGATAGAGCGGTGCGTCCAGTTCGAAGCGCTATGCCAACCAGATCTTGTCCGGGACGCATCTCCATGCGTTTCACCCGTTCGTTGCTGGTGCCGGATGTATACTTCCAGCGCAGCATCGTACCGGACAGACAGGCCAGTCCGCAAAAATCGCTGGAGGTACTCAGGCGCAGGCCGTCGATCATCTCCTGAATGCCAGATGGCAGTTCATCATGCATGAGAGGACACTTCCTTTTTTGGAATCATACCGTACGTTACGGTGTAATCAATATCAATATCGTTAACCTGTGGTCAGGGAAATCTTAAAATAAGGGTATTTGGCTGCTGCTTCTATTGTAGCCCCTTTTTTCCGTATTGTAATTCAGGGAAAACCCCTATTTCCGTTCTGCAATTTGCTGATCCTGTGTATGGACAGGTATTCTGGCCAGGAACAGCAAGGCTTTTTTCGATTGCAGAGTCGTAGAGGCACCTCATAAGTGTGATTTATCTCACAGCAAATTCAGGGAGTTTCTTCGTGAGGTTCAGGTAATCCCCCGATAACCCCCACGCTATATTCGCGGTATGATGGATACATAAGGAAACACCGAGGGGGACGAAGGTAATGGGTACGGTATTTACAGAAAGAACAACCCAGGCGACACAACAAGAACAGACGGAGGCGAGCAAGATGACACGGGAGACAGGTGGAATCCTTTCGTTCGTGACAGCTGAACAATGGGGCTTGATCGAAGCGAAGATGCAGCCGAAACGGGTAAAGTCGGGGTACAGTCTCTTTCTGGAAGGCGATGAAGCTGGATACCTGTACTACATTCGCTCGGGAAGAGTGAAGCTGACCAAGTCGACTGAGGATGGGAAAGAAATCATTTTATCGATTCAGCAAACCGGCGATCTAATTGGAGAGTTTGGCGGCATCGGCGGATTATCCCATAGCTACAGTGCTGAGATGGCAGAAAAAGGGGAGCTGGGGATCATCTCGCTCAGCGACTTGGAAAGTGTGCTCAGCAAACACGGTGACCTTGCCTTGAAATTCCTGCAATGGATGGCGCTCGCTCAGCGTATCACCCAGTCGCGTTTCCGTGACCTCTTGCTCTATGGCAAGGCAGGTGCACTCGCATCGACGCTCATTCGTGCCAGCAACTCGTATGGCAGAATTACGCCGGATGGCATCGTGCTCGACATGAAGCTGAATCATACCGAGTTGTCGGAAATGATTGGTGCCACGCGGGAGAGTGTAACGCGTATGTTGGGAGCCTGGAAAGAACAGGGGACGCTGGACACCGTGGATGGAAAGCTGATGATTCGTGACCTGGCAGCCTTGCGCTGTATGTGCGGATGTCCTACATTTCCAAGCTGCCCAGTAGAGTTGTGCCGATTGTAATGAAATCAAGTTGAATAGGGTTGTTTCCTTCCATGGCGATTGGGGTCGTTACGGAGAATTCAAAAAAGCTGATGTCCGATTTACTCGGGATCAGCTTTTTTTTTGCGTGATATGAGCGGCTTGAAGAAGTGGTATTGAATAAAAAGCTTAGAGGGTTCAGTTAACGGGGCAGGAAATCAAGAAATGGAAACGAATACATAGTTTGGTTTACCCAAAATAGGTTGATCAACGTAATTTCAACATTCGAGTAATAAATGAATCATAAAAAGGAGTAATTTTTACTATGAAGGATATACAAAGTTTAGTTTCAGATTACACAAAAGATAAGAAGCATTTACAGCTTGTTATCGGGATTGTTAGGGAGGGAGATGTTGAATACTATTCATTTGATAATAATAATAAGAAAAGCATGATTCCTCCTGAGCATAAGTTATTTGAGATCGGCTCCATAACCAAAGTTTTTACATCCATACTTTTATTAGAAATGGAAAAAGAAAAACTGCTATCCTCGGATGACAGTGTTGGTAAGTTTGTGCAAAACGTTGAAAACGAATATTTGAATAAGATTACCTTGAGAAGCCTTGCTACTCATACCTCTGGATTACCTATATTGGCAACCAACCACAATTTGGCTAAAAAAAGATCGAATCCTTATTCAATGTATACTGAGCAAGATTTAACTGCTTTTTTATCTACTGCTGATTACACGGATAGCATTGGTTCGTTTGGATATTCCAATATCGCTGTGGGTTTACTGGGATACATACTATGTAAGGTGTCAGGAAGTACGTATGACGAACTGTTAAAAAAATATATAACAAGTCCATTAAAGATGAATGAGACAGCCGTTATGCTTGATGCAGAAAAGAATAGCAGGTTTTTGAATGGACATGCTTCATCTGGGAAAAGAGTCCCTCATTGGGATCTTTCTATACATGTAGGAGCTGGGGGGATTAAGTCCTCTGTTAGCGATTTGAGTTTATTTGTCCAAGCTAATCTAAATGATGATAATCCGATAGCCTCTACACTACAAAAAAGTCATCTCCCTATATCGATCGGAAATTCAAACCGTTATTTTGGCTGGGGTGAGGATAATCTTCTAGATAAAGGTATCCTCTGGCATAACGGGGGTTCAGCTGGTTTTAATAGTTATCTAGCTTTCAACAAGGAACTCCGTGTAGGAGTTGTATTGCTATCCAATTATTCTTTTTTCTCAAATTCTCTTATGGATCATTATTTTGCTCAAATCATAAAATGGATGACAAAAAAAGAGCCTTCACAAGGAACGATGATAGACTCTACAGGTATAAAAATATTGGAAGAAATCATGCAGAGAGAAGCGTCATTAAAGTAACGGGATACGATAGCAGTATTAGCCACCTAATCATTAGGTGGTTTTCTTATGGTTAATGAATCTCATCCAAGATAACTAATATATGATACAAAGGAGGAGGCGTTAACGCCTCCTGCACCATGGTATTCACTCACCTGCATATTCCTTTGCAAGAATCGAATATAGACACGAATCATGATATTCCCCTTTGTAAAACCAATGCTCTCGCATCAAACCTTCACGCTGCATACCTATCTTCTGCATAACGTTCTCTGAAGCCTTGTTATTCGGGCGGCATTTTGCATAAATGCGGTGTACACCAAGTGTATTGAAGCCAAAGCTAAGCATGGCTCGGGCTGCTTCGGCAGCATACCCTTTTCCCTGATAAACGGGATTGAGCACATAACCGATTTCTGCGTTCGTCTTTTCGATGTGAAGGCCAACACCACCGATCAGGGTGCCCTCCTTTTTCAAGCATATCGCCAGTTCGAAGCCCTCTCGTGGTTGTGTTTGCTGTGAATTTAGCACAAATTCCACATAATCTCGCGTATCTTCTTCCGTATTCGGTCCCCATGCCGTATGCTGAGTAACTTCTGTCATGGATGTGTAGCTATGTATACTTTCCCAGTCTGTCTCCAGAATATCCCGGATGATGAGTCGTTCGGTCTCCAATTGCATAGCTATTCCCTCCTATATAAAGTGAACTAAAGAATATTTACACTTGCCACTTCGATGACAGAACAACCTTCCGATCGCTGTTATCCCCAGATTTTTTTGATTCCCTTTTTCAAAGGAGAAAATCCGGGGATAAAGGCGAACGCTCCGCTTCTTCAGGTTTTTTCTGTCCTCTCCGTTTCTCGTGTAAATGTTTAGTTCAATTATATAGTAAAACAAAAATAGCCCAATAACCGATTCGTGTAAAGAATGGGTTACGAGCTATGTAAGTATAAGCATGCTATTGTGGTTGTTTACATTGAACTGCGGGATAAGTATAAGCCAGCTTGCGAATAATTTCCTTTTGCCATTTGGTGTCACCCAGGTTGGTTGCCAGGTTCAGAAGATCCAAATAATCGTCAAGCTGCAGATCAGCCTTTTGCAGAGTTGTATTCATTCGATGTTCGTTCCCCTTTATCTATAAAATCGTTAAGTCATGTACAGTAGGCAGAAGACTTGAGACAGGCTCAAGAATGATAATCATTATCACAGTTATATTATCATTATGCAATGAACGATGGCAAAATGCAATGCCAAGGCTCGAATGTACTCAACTTTTTTTTGAAAAAAGGCTCATCCACAGTAGATAGGGAACGTACACACCTAGGTATGCAGAGGGATAAAGGAACCATCCATTCAACAGGAAATGGTGAATTTCTGTGGTGAACGTCGTCATATGGGCATTTGTAGCGTACACATCACCGGCAATGACGGTCGCCGCACTATAAAAACATAGCAGGGCAAGTACATGGAAAATGCGGGTTACCATCCGGGAGCGAAGCGCAACAAAAACCATAATCAGTGGAATAATCAGCAGGAGCAGAAGAAATAGCAATTTCATCATACAGGTCTCCTTTGGAATACTTTTGTTAACCAGTATGGACAATTGGTATAATTTCCAAAAGTTTTTGCAAACATTTTACAAAAAGAAGAAGGAATTCATCATATGAACGATTAAATTAAAGGTGGATAATCCATTATCAGGTAATTACGAGGAGGAGAAGGCAAGTATGAAGAAAGCGATATGGCAGCATTGGATCGGGGGATTCCTGATCTTCATCATGATGGCGACGGCATTGCTTCAACCTGGTTCACAAGGTCCGGTACAGGCCGCTGCAGCACCCATTACGGTATCGCAGGCCATCGCTGCCCAGAGTGGCGGAGCAACGGCAACGGTGGAAGGATATATTGTTGGACATGCCACCGGTTCGCTTACAGCCAAGTTTACATCTCCTTACGCCAATGATTTTAACTTCCTGATTGCAGATTCAGCAACAGAGAAGACCAACGCGAAACTGCTCGACGTGCAGATTCCAGCGTCGTACCGTTCGCAATATGGACTGGCCACCAACCCGAATCTTGTGGGGCAGAAGGTTATCGTAACCGGAACACTTGGCGCATACAACAGTTATGCCGGAGTTAAGAATCCTACCTCAATCGCTCTCTCCTCTGGAACAACTAATCCTGATCCTGATCCAGGCACAACGCTGCCAGATGGTACAGGGAAGAAAGTATTGTTTGATAACACGCACGCTCAGACAGCCGGGGCTGCGGACTGGGTTATTGATGGGGCATTTTCGGACTTTGCGAATGGTTTGCGAAACGCAGGCTTTACCGTGGATCAGCTGAATCGCAGCATCCCGTATACCTTCGGTGAGCAAGCCATCACCTTTAATAAATTGAAAGATTATGATGTCTTCGTTATCGGCGAAGCGAACGTGCCTTTCAAAGCGACAGAGCAGGCTGCGCTGCTGCAATATGTACAGAATGGTGGCAGTGTCTTCTTCATTGCGGACCACTATAACGCAGACCGGAACAAAAACCGCTGGGATTCCTCCGAAGTATTCAACGGCTATCGCCGTGGTGCATTCTTGAATCCAGCCAAAGGCATGTCGTCAGCAGAAGCCGAATCTCCAGCCATGCAAGGCGTGACCAGTTCCGACTGGTTGGCATCCAATTTCGGTATTCGTTTCCGCTACAATGCACTTGGAGATGTTAATGCCACAGATATCGTTGCACCTTCGCAGTCGTTCGGCATTACAACTGGAGTGAGCGCAGTGGCCATGCATGCTGGTTCCACACTCGCCATTATTGACCCGAACAAAGCTAAAGGTCTGGTGTATGTGCCTAGCGGTGTATCCAAATGGGGCAACGCGGTAGATCAGGGCGTATACAATGGCGGCGGACGAGCTGAAGGAGCCTACGCAGCGATCGCCAAGATCGGGGCAGGTAAAGCAGCGTTTATCGGTGACTCCTCACCAGTTGAGGATGCTACGCCAAAATATCTACGTGAAGAAACAGGCGCTGCCAAAACAACGTATGATGGCTTCAAAGAAGTGAATGACGGTGTATTCCTTGTGAATACCGTGAAATGGCTTGCAGTAAAAGAGAGCTACACAAGTCTGTCTCAGGTATCTGGACTGACATTGGATACGCCGACAAGTCTGCTCGCTATTGAAGCTCCGGCTTCTTCTACCGAGCCGCAAACCGAGCCATGGGCCGTACCGGCTGCAGGCTATAAATGGTACGATCCTACAACGTTTAAGTCAGGTTCGTACGGCAAAGCTCAGTAAGATAAGTAGTAAGGAAAATATAAGGATAATCGGCCTGTCCGCCACGATTGCGGACAGGCTTTATTTTGCATAAATGCCCGGAGCAGAGGGAAACGTATGGATAATTATGAAATGATGAGTGAGATGCCAAGGTGAGGAGGAAGACAATGATGATGAATCGGCAAGCAGATTGCGACAGCTCGACCATGAGGCAGAAACTCAAAGGGGACCTCCATCGTGTGGCAGATCGAATGAACCAGACGTTATCCACCTTTGATCATGACAGTGTGTGTCTGCTGGGCCAATTTGCGGAAATTCGGGCCGAGATCAAGCAGATCGAGGTGCTGGCGTCTTCCTTCTATCTGGATTGTTATCTGTCTCCCTTCACGGAGAAATTTGCCGAGCTGACTGCCAGTGTACAGCATTTGTCGGATCGCAGATATGGTGCGCTCATTGTAATTGAACGGGAAGTACCGCTTGAACCGATTATTCACTCAGGGGTTGCAGTGGATGCCAGAGTCACGCATGCGTTGCTGGAATCGCTGTTTATACCGGGTGCACCTCTGCATGATGGAGCGGTGCTGATTCGGGGCAATCAGATTGTATCCGCGGGCAATGTATTGCCTTTGTCGCAGGCCATTGCACATGAACGGAAGATTGGCACACGGCATAGGGCTGCTCTTGGATTGAGTGAGCTGACGGATGCGGTTGTGCTGGTTGTCTCGGAAGAAACTGGTCAAGCTTCGTTCGCCGTGGGTGGGGATCTGCATCCTATCAACGTGGTTGAAACCTTGCCATGAGCACCCGTTGCTAGATTTTTTTACCGATTTCATGCTGGAGTAAATGAACCTTTTTCCCTGTGAAGAGAGAAAGGTCTTTTTTGTTACATCGTGATGTGATTTTGCACAAACTTGATCATCATGGGTACAATAGAGGATGGAAGACGAACTGAAGAAGGCGAATTGATCGCAAAAATGGTTGGAGGAGACGGTTAACACATGAGCTGGTTTGAAGCAATGGAACATCACGATTATGAGGAACTGGTACTGTGCCAGGATAGAGCCTCTGGTTTAAAAGCAATTATTGCTATTCACGATACAACACTCGGTCCTGCGCTGGGAGGCACACGGATGTGGACCTATGCTTCTGAGGAAGCGGCCATTGAAGATGCCTTGCGCCTTGCGCGGGGAATGACATATAAACATGCGGTATCCGGACTGAATCTGGGCGGAGGCAAAGCCGTAATTATCGGGGATCCGCGCCGTGACAAAAATGAAGCGATGTTCCGGGCTTTTGGCCGATACATTCAGGGACTGAACGGACGTTATGTCACCGCAGAGGATGTGGGAACGACAGAAGAAGATATGAATCTGATCTATCAGGAAACCGACTATGTTACAGGCATATCGCCAAGCTACGGTTCCTCCGGTAATCCTTCCCCGGCAACAGCCTGGGGTGTATATCGGGGCATAAAGGCCGCAGCGAAAGAAGCATTCGGCACGGATCTGCTGGAAGGCAAAACCGTGGCTGTACAGGGCGTGGGCAACGTGGCGATGCGTCTGTGCAAATATTTGTACGAAGAAGGTGCGCATCTGATCGTTACCGATATCCATAAGGATTCAGTGAAACAGGCTGTGGATCAATTCGGTGCAAAAGCGGTAGACCCTGCCGACATTACTGGAGTGGATTGTGATATTTATGCTCCATGTGCATTGGGCGGTACAATTAATGACGATACGTTGAAACAGCTTAAGGCCAAGGTTGTGGCAGGCTGTGCTAACAACCAACTGCTGGAGCCGCGTCATGGTGACAAGCTGCATGAGATGGGAATCGTATACGCACCAGACTATGTGATCAATGCAGGTGGCGTAATTAATATTGCGGATGAGTTGAACGGCTATAATGCAGATCGTGCGTGGAGCAAGGTTGGGGAGATCTACAATAATCTGGAAAAAATCTTCGACACATCGCGTACCGAAGGCATCGCAACGTATATTGCTGCGGATCGTCTGGCTGAACGCCGCATTGAACTGATGAAAAATACACGCAGCACGTTCCTGCAAAATGGTCATCACGCGCTGAGTTCCCGCAGACTGCGCGGGTAAATTTTAAGGATTCACATTACAATAAAATGTAAAACAGCTAAAGGCAGGCATCCCCATGGTGACTGCACCCCATTTGTTAGAGAGGAGGTGCAGTGCAATGGATGCCTGCCTTCTCTTTGAGTTTAATGATTTTCTTGTAAGGCGTTCATCGTATGGCTCGGCTAACATTAAAAATTCTTATAACCCGAGAGCAACGAAATGTTATTTCAAAATGTAATACACTTCTGGTTCAGCAGCTTCACAAATCGATCCAGCGCGCTGCTGACGTATCGATCTTCACCCCGGACAAAGGTTGTTGTGGTATGTGTGAATCGTTCGGCCAGATCATATACAGAGAACTCATCCGGTTTCTTGTGAATAACGCTGCAAGGCATAATGGTAAAAGCAATCCCCGACTCCACACAGCTAAGCAGGTTATCCATCGTGCTGACTTCAATCATATTGCGAGCAGACAAACCTTCTTCCTGCAAATATTCCTCCGTAATTTCACGGTATGGGCAGCCTTTTGGGAAAACGACCCACGAAACCTGACACAGGCTTTCGGGTGGTACGTCCATCCGTTTGGAGATGATATGCACCGTGTCTTGCATTTCATATTCCACTTTCAGGCCCTCTTTTACACACGCACCACTAATAAAGGCACCGTCGATCTCATACTCCTGTATTTTCTTGCGCAGCACTTTGGGTGAAGTGGCATTAACAAGTGAGATGGAGACCTCGGGATAGGTCACCTGGTATTCATTGAGAATTTCCATGAACCGGCTGGATGCTGCCGTCTCCACAATCCCGATTTTTAACGTACCTGAAGGCTCACCGGGATCAGTCATATCCTGCTCCAGATCGTTTAACAGGTCACGGATGCGTGTTGCATACTGGACAAACTGTTCTCCTTTGGAAGTCAGCACCACCCCTTTGGGAAAACGGTTGAACAACTGCACCTGATATTCCTGCTCCAGCTTTTTGATGCGTGTGGTGACGTTGGATTGTGCGTAATTCAATTCTTTGGCGGCCTGTGAGATTTTGCCGGACCGTGCCACCGCAAGAATAATATCGATATCCGAGAGTTCCATGGCTCTGGCCTCCTGAGTTGTAATGAAATGAAGTGTTAGGTATCTCTATCAGAGATACATCTATATATTTCAATCATTTTACGATATATATATATGCCAGCTTACAATATCGTTATCAAGAGCTTTTACAGCGCATGGAATCATGCAAAACGCTGATATTGGAGAAGGAGTTGTGATGAGAAATATGTCTACATTACTGAGCCCGGTGACGATCAACGAGTGGCATTTGAGAAACAGATTGGTGATGGCACCTCTTACCCGAGGGTTTGCCAATGATCAGGATGGGACCGCGACGGAAGAGATGGTGGCGTATTATGAGCGACGTGCCCAGGATGGGGTGGGGTTGATCATTACAGAAGGGATTAATCCGTCGCTGGCAGGCAAAGGAACATATGGTATTCCCGGATTATATACGGCTGAACAGACCGACTCATGGAAAAAGGTAACAAATGTCGTCCATAAACATGGAGGGACCATCATCGCTCAGTTGTGGCATGTGGGCAGGCTGTCTCACTCCGATCTGATCGGTACCCTGCCACTGGCACCTTCAAGCATCCCGGCTCAAGGAAGAGTTCATAAATTGCATAAGCCATATCAGATACCTCAAGCCATGAGTGCGCAGGATATCAAGGATAGCATTCAACAATTTCAAACGGCTGCCCGCAATGCGGTACTGGCTGGATTTGACGGAATTGAGCTGCATGCAGCACATGGTTATCTCATCGACCAGTTTATCAATGAGAAGACGAACCACAGAACAGACGAATACGGAGGCGATATCCAGGGACGATTGTGTTTTCTGAAGGAGATCATTATTGCAGTTCAAAAAGAAATTAGCGTGGATCGCATTTCGGTACGATTTTCCGAGAAAAAAGATGATGACCCTTCCTATGTCTGGTCAGACAAGGCTGGAGTGCTGAATGCCTATCTGAGTCTTTTCCGCGAGACAGGCATTACAATCCTACATCCTTCAACAGATCGATACACCAGAGTCTGGGATGGGGAACAGAATTTCCATGAGGCGTTTCGCCAGCAGTGGGAAGGTATCATCATTGGCGTAGGGGATCTTGAGGCAAACACAGCAGAACAGGCTGTACAAAATCGGAGCATTGATTTGGCAGCGTTCGGCAGACCGTTTATCGCCAATCCTGATCTGGTGCAAAAATTGCGTACGGGGCAGCAATTGATCAAGTATGATGCCAATGCACATCTGACTGTGTTGGTATGAATGTAGCAAGAAAAGGGCAGAAGCTGATCCTAAAGATCACTCTGCCCTTTGTTTACGTATGGAAGGATGGTTATGGGTTACTGACGACGGTGACTTTCTTTTCCGTTAAGTAGTATACGAGTGCAAGCAGAGGCATTAACAGACCAATCAATGTCGTGAGACTCCAACCTCCATGCGCGTAGGACCAACTGCCAAGAGATGATCCAATTGCGCCCCCTACAAAAAAGATCGACATAAATATTCCGTTTACGCGTCCTCTTGCTTCGCTCAACGAATAGATAATGCGCTGTCCCAGCACCAAATTACCCGAAACCGCCATATCCAGCGTGATGGCAACGACCACAAGCAAAATAAGGGTAGCGGTAGAGTGACCCTGGAACAGATAGGCAAGCCCAAAAGATGCAACTGCGATGACCATGGCGAGTCCGGTTAATATGCGGGTTAAACCTTTATCCGCCCATCTTCCGGCAATAGGTGCTGCGATGGCACCCCCAACACCAGCCAGTGCAAACCAGGCAATTCCCTGTTGGGACATGCCGTACTCATTGGCGAGCTGCAAGGGAACTGTAGTCCAGAACAAGCTGAAGGCGCCAAACAGACTGGCCTGATAGAGGGCTCGGCGGCGAAGCATGGGAAATGTTTTGAGCAGGGAGCCCAATGACAGAATTAATTGTCCGTACTTCATCGCAGGTTGTGGCTGACGTGCAGGAAGTGCGCGTGACAGGAGCAGTGTAAGCAATCCGATAACGATTGCCGAGAAGACAAAGACCGCTTGCCAGCCGAGCAGGCTTGTAATAAAACTTGCGACAGGCCGAGCCAACATGATGCCCAGCAGCAGACCACTCATCACGTTGCCGACAACCCGTCCGCGTTGCTCCTCAGAAGTGAGGTAGGTGGCATAAGGAACCAGAATTTGCGCAACGACTGAGCTGATCCCGATGACGAGGGAAGCAGTTAGAAATAATACGGCATGGGAAGAGAAGGCAGCGGCAATCAATGCAACGACTAGAATGATGAGGAAAAAAGTGACCAGTCGCTTATTCTCCAGAATGTCACTGAGCGGAACGATAAACAGCAGGCCAATAACATAACCGATCTGTGTTAACGTCACAATCAGTCCCGCAGCAGCAGAGGAAAGCCCTGTTGTAACGCCGATGGGTCCTATAACCGTCTGAGCATAATACAGGTTTGCCGCAATCAGCCCGCACGCCGCAGCCAAAAGTAAAATCAACCAGCTTGGAACTGAATTTGCCTTCACATCAGGTTGCATATCCATAAGTTTCACCCTCCACTTGATCTCAAATTATATTTTATTAAAGTACACTTGTATTGAACTTGTTAATTACTAAACGGTGCGTTTACTAATCACAAACATATAATAAACTAAACGTTTAGTATTGTAAATAGGTGTGGGGATTTTTTTGCATGTCGGAATTAAGGTAAGAACGAAATTGTTTAATGTATCGGTGTTTTAGTATAATGAACGTACAGTTTTTATGAATTACAGATGGTTTTGTTACATCAAGGAGGGTTTATGATGACAGCCAAAAGAGGGCGTCCCCGCAATGTGGAAACCCAGAATGCGATTCTTGCAGCTTCCTATGAATTATTACTGGAACATGGCTTCGGAGCGGTTACGATCGAAAAAATTGCTGAACGTGCTAAGGTGAGCAAAGCAACGATATATAAATGGTGGCCTAATAAAGGTGCTGTCATTATGGATGGGTACATGTCTGCGGCAACGGCAAGATTGCCTGTACCGGATACAGGATCGGTATTTGAGGATGTGCGTATTCATGCGAGCAATCTGGTTGATTTTTTGAGCAGCCGGGAAGGAAAAGTGATCACACAGATTGTCGGAGAGGGACAGTCTGATCCAGGGCTTGCAGAAGAATACCGAACTAGATACATTCAGCCTCGTCGGCGCGAAGCGTGGGGGATTTTTGAAAAAGGTATAGAACGGGGACAGTTGAAAAAGGATTGTGACATCGGACTGTGCATAGACCTCGTCTATGGAGCGATGTTCTATCGCATGTTAGTGACTGGCCAATCGATAGATACTGAATTCGTGCAACGTTCGTTGATTTCCTTGTTTGAAGGTATTAAATCTCGATCATAGAGAAAGACATCTGGGGGAGGGATAGGGCGATTCGCAAGAATCACCCTGGATGCAAAAGGCTTGTGGATGAATGGGGAATGTGTGGAGAACTGAGAACTATACCTGGAAGATCGGTGAGATGGCAGGGGGCCATGAATCAGGAGAAGGCGAAGTGGAAGAAGGAAGAGATTCGTTCAAGAGCGGGGGATCGTTCCATATGAAACTGGGGATTTCGCGTCGTAACACTGGCGCTACATCCTGGGCGAAGCGTTCTACCTGCTCCAGCTGCTCCGCATGGCTGAGTCCATCCACGCTGATACTCAGTACCTGATGTCCATAGGCGGCATGGTAATTGAGGATTTTCTCAATGACCTGCTCTGGACTACCAATCAGTACAGGGCCATGCGCAATGTTATCCTCCAGGTCCTTAAAAGGCGACTGGTTGTGCTGCGCAGCGGCCGTAGCATGAAAGGCCTCATAATAAGGGGTATAACGCCGGATCGCTTCTTCGCGTGTATTCGCGAGGTATAGGCTACCTGCCCCGGAGCCAATCACCGCTCGGTTCGCATCATGACCATAATAATCGAGACGCTCCCGGTAATGGTCAATTAACGCTTTGTATTTTGCCTGCGGGTGGAAGGAATTCGAGCTAAATATCGGTTCGCCATACTTAGCTGCAAGCTCGGTAGAGCGAGTGCTCGATGCGCTGCCATGCCAGATCGGAATGGATTGCTGGAGTGGTCTCGGCTGAGTGGTAACCTCTTGAAGGGGAGGGCGATACGTTCCCTGCCAGGTTACATTCTCTTCAGTCCACAGCCGTTTAAGCAGTTCGTAGCGTTCACCGAGTGAATCCCATTGTTCCTCTTCGCTAATGCCAAACAGGGGATAGTGCCGAGGATCATTGCCTTTCCCGATGATCATCTCCAGCCGCCCACCCGATAATTGATCCAGCGTGGCATAATCCTCGGCAACCCGTACCGGATCAAGTATACTAAGAACAGTTACTGTTGTTAGCAACCGGATACGTGAAGTCGCAGTAGCGACGGCGGTCAGCACGACGGGAGGTGAGGAAGACAGAAAAGGTGCACCATGCCGCTCGCCGATCCCGTATGCATCGAATCCCAGCCGTTCGGCCAGTTTGGCTTGTTCCAAAATATTGTGGAACTTCTGTTGTGTCGTTAGTGATTCACCAGTTACGGCATTTGGAAGATTCATCATGAGACTAAATAGGGCAAATTTCATCTAACCATCCCCTTGGATTGGATTGGAAAAGCACCTGGGTTGTCTAATCCTATGGAAATAGTAGGATATTCAAGCTAAAACTAACTTTACCATGTTGCCATGCATTCTTCTAATGGATTTTTTCTATAAGGCGGATTAAAGCCGCTCAACCTTGGGCATAAGGGCAGAAAATTGCCACGATTTTTATTGACCGCTGTAAAATTTAGGATTAAAATTGTACATATCATATAAATTCAAATTTATGGATTTTCATTGTGGAGGTGGGAGACATGGAACCTACAACTACGATACGCTCCTTTATTGAGGACTACATCAGGAAACAGGGCTATACCCTGCAATACTTTGCCGATATATCGGGTGTGAACGCTGGAACGTTAAGTGCGATCATCAAAGGGACGCGGCCAATCGCCATGGCTCAACTGGATCTGATTACCAAAGGCATGAAGCTGGAAGAAGGTCATTTCTACGAAATTTACGGCGCTGAGTGTTTTGTGGAGTCTGCACCACATTGGAGAAGACTGGAGCCTTTTCTGCAACGTTGCGCCGAGCTGGACAAGCTCGAATGTATTCAGAGGGTGATCCAGCAAGTGACGGATGATCGATCCTATATTTCCGAATTGTTCGAGATGGCAGAAGGCATGCTCGAGCGAGGACAAAAGAAAGCGGCCCGCATGTTATATGAATGCGTTGCGGAGTGTGAGAAGTACCAACACTCGGAACGTCTCGCGTTGTGCCAGTATCGTATTTTCACACTATCTCTGGGTCAGGATCAGCATGAAAATCTCAGGGCAGCCGTGCACTTCGAGCCATATATTAATCGGCTGGATGAAGAGCGGCAACTGGATGCGATCAAGGATCTAGCGAATACATATTTGGCTTTGAGATATTGGGACAAGGTGTCCGATCTTGGGGGAGAGTTGGAACAGAAAACAAGTTTCTTGAACTCTTATAAAAAGAGAAAGTCGGAAACTCTAAGAATCGCAGCTTATCCTATTTTTGTATATTCCGCATATTCAAATTTGCTACGGGCAGCCGCATGTGATGGAAGGGAAGAATACTCTGAAGCCCTCCGATATACTGAAGCGTACTCTAAATTAATTAGAATTGAACAACCAAATGAAGAAGATCTCATATTCATTAATAAGTTTAGTGGATGGGCTGAGGTAAACCATTACTTATACAGACTTATGATGGGTGATTCTGAGGTCATACGGCCTTATATTGCCTTTATTGAAAAGAATGAGGCAGAGATTTTGCCTGCATTAGTCAAAATAATGGAAGCAGCAAATCATCATAATATAGATGTTGATGCAGTTCTCAATCGGTTGGAGTCATACATTTCAATGTACGCCAAAACTTATGGGGATATCGGGAGTTATACGGAACAGATTACGAGTGGAAGATACGTGCAATTCCTTAAAGAGGTAGCGATATATCAACTTCAGAGAGAAAGATACACAATAGGATTTCAGTACTTGTTAAACTGTTTGGCTCTAGCCAAAAGTATGAAGAGTGAATCCATCATTATACAGTGTGTAGCTCTATTTGAAAGACATAGAGTCAGAGCTTCAATAGATTTAGAAATTAAATATAAAACTTTAATTGAGGAGGTCTACAGTAATTATGAGAAAAAAAGCAGTTTTGATCGTAGTTTTGTTTAGTGCTGTTTTATTATTTAGTTTGTATCCTCAACCTATTCCCAGTAATACTATGATGTATAGTCCAAGCACTCATGGTGGTGCAGGATTGTAATTGCACTATACTCCAATCTCCAAACTAGGCAAGCGGTATTGATCCTATCTAAGGACTATACTGCTTTTTATTTTGCGCACATTGACCATTGTAAAATTCAGGATTAAAATTACATTTATTAAGAACTGAACAATCCTTAAGTTAGTTTGGTTGATGGGGGTGGGAGAATTGAAACTTGCACCTACGATACGCACATATATAGAGAATCACATAAGAGAAAGAGGATATAAACTTCAGCAATTCTCAGATGTTACGGGTGTCAACGTTGGCACTTTAAGTGCCATCCTCAAGGGTAGCAGACCTCTAGCTATGAATCAGTTGGATCAAATTACATCTGGTATGGGGTTGGAGAAGGGATACTTCTACGAAATGTACAGTGTGGAATGTTTTGTGGAATCCGCACCTCATTGGAGGCGTTTGGAACCGTTCCTGTATCGCTGCGCTGAACTTAACAAGCTAGGCTGTATTAAAAAGGTAGTCTATCAGGTAACAGATGATCGATCCTATATTTCAGAACTGTTTGAAATGGCAGAGAATTGGTATTCCAAAGAAATGAATGAAGCGGCGCTTATTTTATATGAATGCGTAGCCGCAGGTGAGAAATATCAGCACTCGGAACGGTTGGCGTTATGCCAGTACCGTATTTTTTTGCTTCATAAAACAATGAGCAAATTCGATAATCTGGCAGCAGCGGTCCAATTGGAACCCTATATTGAGAAATTGGATGAAGAAATACAACTGGATGCTGTTAAAGATTTAGCAAATGTATATAATACAATACATCATTGGGATAAGGTTTATGAATTGGCCGAAGAACTGGAACGAAAAGTTGATTTTCAACTTGAACTTCAATCTCGAAGACGTAAAAATAGAAAAAGAACCGCCTTTTACCCCATATTTACGTATAAGGCATATGCGAATTTATTGAAGGCAAGTGTCTGTGAAGCGTGTAAGCAATATGAAAAAGCTCTGGAATATACAGATGTTTACGTGACTGTTATTGAAATCTCTAATCCAACAGAAGAAGAGCAAGAATTAATAGAACGTTTCAAAGGATGGGCGGAGGGAAATCGGTATTTATACCATTTGATGAATGGGAACCATGAGGTTATTGAACCTTATCTGAATTACCTGGATGCTAATCCACATGAGATTTTAATAGCATTCGTGAATATTGTGCAAGCAGCTAACCAGCACTCACTGGATATTGATTCTGTATTGGATAGATTCGAACCTTATATTAAACAATTCAACACGGATATGCATTTAAAAGGGACGTACAATATGCAAATGTTGAATCATAGATATATACGTTTTTATTATGAATTAGGGAAGTATAGGCTCAACCAACAAAGATACGCAACGGGGATTGACACGTTACTCATGAGCCTGGAGCTCTCATCTTCAAGTAACGATGACCTAATGTCTATTAAATCTATTGATTTATATGGGAAATTCAGAATGTATGTAACGAACCAGCAGGACGAGCAGTACACTAGGTTAATAGAGGGCCTGAGCTCACAAAATTTTGGAATTAGAATTAAAAGTGTATAACTACTGGGAGCTAATATGGCTCAACATTACCACCTTTTCTAAAAGACCTAATACAACAATTTTGCAAAGCATTCCATTATGAATTTTTAGATAAAAGTACCCTAAAATAGGTTGAAAAAGGGGTGCATGCTGTGAGAGAAATCAAGCAGATCAAAGATCAAATCGAGCAGAATCGGCAACATTTGCGTCGGTTGGTAGAGAGACATGGCATGCATGATGATAAGGTCCTCAAGCAGTCTATGCTACTGGATGAACTGATTAATAAATATACTCGACTAATAGAGAAATACTAATGATAAAAGCTAGTACCCTCTTCTAAAATCCACCTATAGGTGGACCTCTTTATCCACCAGGTTGTGGACGCTAGAGCGACGTTCTCCCTGCTATGCTTAAAGCATCAAATCAAGCAAATACAGGGGGAACAACGTATGACGACGAGCATGTGGGTTCAGATGATCATCATGTTTGCGGTATTAGTATTGACTTCAATTGGACGAAAGCCAGTACGTTATTATCGTTTATTGCTGCCTTTCGTTATTATGGGTTATTATGCAGCCAAATTCCTTAAAGACATGACTTTTACGGGCAACAACGTGCTGTTTTTGTTGGTGGCCGTGATTGTAGGGGCATTGTTCGGAATAATTGTGCTGGGAATAACACGTATGGAATTCGATGCAACGGCAGGTAAATGGTATACCCGAGTGGGGATAGGCAGTGTGGTCGTTTGGGGGGCAGCATTCCTGCTACGCATCATTCCGGTGGAATGGATCACGCATCATCCGCAGCAAGCATATCAGTATGCCATTGAGCATCAATTGGATCTTCAGAATATCGGTCCAGCATTTATATTCATGACTGCTGCTATGGTGTTGGTGCGAGTAGCAGGCATTCTATTCCGCTCCAGAGTGAGTAAAGTTCAGCATACGATTGGAACATAATTTATAACGTGTTTCTGTCTTTTGCTTCTGGGTTAAGAGTCTCTATTTCTTCGAGAGTTCGATATGTAGCTGGGTGTGAGGAATACACATCTATATATTGTAGTTGTGACGATTTTCACGGATTAATGCAAAATGTAGTGTTATGAAAGTATTCCTCTGTAAACAAACATTTTATTTTGCAAAGGAATAAAATATGAATTTTTTGGCAATGTATCCTAAAATGTTTTAAAAAGAGGGGGTGCATGCTGTGAGAGAACCGAAGCAGATTAGAGACCAAATCGAACAGAACAGGCATGAGTTAAGTCGTTTGGCGGAATATCATGGCATGCAAGACTACAAAGTCCTTCAACAATCGATGGTATTGGACGAGTTAATTAATGAATATAATCGCTTCAAATATAAAAAACACTTTATGAAAAGACAACCGATTGCATAATGCAGTCGGTTTTTTGATGCAATAGAAGAGTAGTCGACTGTAGCGATACAGTCGGCTTTTTTTGTGTTTCCCCGAGACCTGCGCTTCAATCTTGAAATTCCGTACCAATCCCATGGTTGGCAGGATAGTCAATGATCATTAAAACTGGATATGATGAACCCCAGTTATATCCAGATTGATCTGTGAAGGGGGATCATACAATGATCGGAGGGGGAGGGATGAACGGAAATGATGGACAAGGTACAGGGTTATTTCGGAAGAAATATGAATCTGCGCACCAAGCTGCTTCTGTTGTTCCTGGCGTTGACCTTGCTGCCGCTGAGCTTGCAGGGAGTAGTGAATTACCTGCATTTCTCGCAGACGATTGATCGCAAGACGGAGCAGTTCACCATTGATATTGTTCGCCAGATTAATACCAATCTGAATAGGCTGCTCAAGGACTTTGAGCGGTTGTCGCTCTTGCCGCTCTACGATCAGATGGTGCTTGGCATTCTGGGCAAATACAACGCTCCGATGGGATCGGGTACATGGGCGAGATCCGATGATTATCTGAAAATGAAGCTCTACACATCCGGTCAGGCGTATGACCGACCTGAAATTCGTGGCATCCATCTGATCAGCAACAGCGGCATTTTGTTCTCCAATCTGGATTCACTGGCAGTGAATCCGGTATGGGACAGCAGGCAGGATGACTGGTTTGCAGAGCTTAACGGCTCGGAAGGGGAATGGCGTCTGCTTCCTCCACACGAACCAAGCTATTACACGGGCAGTCATGAAGAGCCGTATATATCGGTTGCCCGTGAGATACGTGATCCGGGTACACTCCAGCGACTGGGCTATATTCTGATCGACATCCGGCTGGAAGCTTTCGGTCAGCTCCTGTCCAATCTGAATTTTGAGCAAAATGCGAGTCTGATGATTGTCGACAGCAAGCAGCGTCTCTTGTTCGAACGGACCTCTGCTGGAGGCCTATCCGCATACGACAAGCTGTTAAAACATGGCCAGCTTCAAGGCTACGCAGGCAACCAGAAGGTTGTCCTTGATGGGAAGCCCTATCTCTACGTACAGCACCATTCCAGCTATTCAGGACTTTCGGTGATCAGCCTTACACCTATTGCCGTTATTCAGAAGGAGTCGGGCGAGATGCTCACGTTTACGTTTGGATTCGCTGTGTTATGTATGGCGGCTGTAGCAGTTCTCGCGGTGCTCTTATCCTATCGCATAACGAGGCCGCTAATTCGACTGAAGCACAATATGATTCGGGTGGAGCAGGGAGATTTTAGCCAGCGCGTAGCGCACTTCAGCAATGATGAGTTCGGACAGATTAGCCGGGGTTTTAACCGGATGATGGAAGAGATCAATAGATTATTCAACGAGGTATTTCTGTTGGGCATTCAAGAGCGAGAGGCGGAGTTGTCAGCATTGCAGAGCCAGATCAATCCCCATTTTATATACAACACATTGGAGTCCATCAACATGATGGCGGTCCGCCAGAAACACGCTGAGGTGTCTGATATGGTGACGGCACTTGGCAAGCTGCTGCGTTATACGATTGATAAGGTGGACCGGAGGGTTCCGCTTCAGGAAGAATTGGCGTTTGTACAATCCTATGTACGCATTCAACAAGTACGTTATGACGGGAAGCTGGAGGTAATCTATGACATCGATGAAGCCATTACAGAGTGTCTGATTCCCAAGCTGGTATTGCAACCGCTGGTGGAGAACGCTGTCTATCATGGCATTGAAGGGCAGACCGATGGCGGAGTGATCTGGGTATCTGCATTGAAATTCGATGATGAGCTGCTGATTATTGTGCGTGACAATGGCAAAGGTATGGCTCAGGCGGAGATTGATGAATTAAATGAATCCATTGCTCGGCAGCCTTCCAATGAGGCATTGCGCTGTCATGCGGGGGACAGGCTTGGACTTAACAATATCGCCCAAAGGCTCCGCCTCATGTATGGAGAAGGTGGCAGCCTGAGCGTCGATGGCAGTCCAGGGCAGGGCCTGGCGGTCACGATATCCATTCAACTTCAACCGAAAGGAGAATGAAGCGCATGTATAAAGTATTGCTTGTGGAGGATGAGACGGTCATCCGTCAGGGACTGAGAGAGCTGATTGTACAGGCGGCTCCTCAGTTCGAGATAACAGGTGAAGCTTCGAGCGGAGCCGAGGCACTGGATTTTCTGAGGTGTGAAGTGCCGGATGTGTTAATCACAGATATTCGCATGCGTGAAATGGACGGGCTGACACTCGTATCCAAAGCAAGAGATATGTACCCTGAACTGCTGATGATCATCATTAGCGGGTACGGAGAGTTTGAATATGCACGTAGAGCGATGGAATACGGAGTGTTGAACTATCTGCTGAAGCCGATTGAACGTCATGAACTGGCATTATGCATCCAAAAAATTCAATTGCTGCTGGATCGCAGGTACGGCATTTCAACCCTTCCAGTCACTGAGCCATCTGGGAAAGCAGAGCACTCCGGCGGAGATACGCGGAAGATTATCCGAGATGTGAAGGAGCACATCAAGCAGCACCCCGATGGGGATCTGCGACTTCAGACCATAGCAGCACTGGTTCATCTGAACCCCACCTATCTAAGCCAACTGTTCAAGAACGAAACAGGAACCAATTACTCCGAATACATCGCTGAGGCTCGTATGGAGCGGGCCAAGTGGCTGCTGGTTAACACAGGACTCAAAATCTATGATGTTGCAAGGTTATCCGGGCATCAGAGTCCCAAGCACTTCATGCTGGTCTTCAAGCAGCAGGTGGGATGGACAGCAGGGGAATATCGTGACCGATTCAGTATTTCTTGAAAAACCATACCATTTCTGTAACTGACGTGATTTATGAGCGGGCGATGCCTTCGTTATACTTTGGTTGCACATGTATACCACTAAGTCCATAAGGGGGATTTCCATGAAAAAAGCAGGACTGATATCGATACTCTTACTCATGATGATTGCTTCAATCGGGTGCACAAGCTCCAATTCCGGAAGTGGTCCTGGGCAAGCAGCCGGGGAGAATGGAGAGGTTGAGCTGAAATTCATGATGTGGGGCAATCAGGCACATATGGATGTATACAACAAGCTGATTGATAGCTTCACGCAGGAAAATCCAGGCATCAAGGTGACGATGGAATCCGTTCCTTTCGCAGAATACCAGCAAAAAATTTCGGTGCTTGCCGCTGGCGGCTCTCTCCCAGATATCGCCTGGGTATCAGAGCGGATGGTGCCACAATTCAAATCCAATCATATCCTGGCTGATGTATCCGAGTTCAAGGATGATGCCCAGTTCAAGCTGGATGATTATATACCAAGTACATTGGATTTGTTCCGTGATGGCGATCAGCTGCTGGGGCTGCCTTTTTCCACACCTCCGGTGGTCATGTTCTACAATAAAACGTTGTTCGACAAAGCCGGCCTGACCGACCCGAATACACTTGCCAGCCAAGGGCAATGGACATGGGAACAGTTCGAGAATTCTGCCAAGGCGATTACCAGCAAGGAGGCTACCAACCGGATCTATGGCGCCAACTTTTTTCGCGACTGGAAGACCTGGGCAGTGCTCTCCTCGTATTCATGGTCCAATGGCAGTGGTCCGTTCGACGAAGGCATGACGAAGTTCACTTGGAACGATGCCTATGGCGTACAGACTTTTGAACTGCTGGAGCGCATGATGTTCACTGATGAATCGCATCCAAAAGCAGGTGAGCAGGTCAGCTTCGATGCTGGCAATGTAGGCATGTTCTTCGATAACTACAGCTATGTTTCCAAAGCAAGAGAGATTACCGATTTTGAGTGGAGTATCGCTCCCATGCCTTCCGGCTCACAGGGCAGCGTACCGATGCTAGGGCAGGCTGGATATGCCATGTTCAACGACAGCAAACATCCGGAGGAAACCAAGAAGCTGTTGAAGTATTTTGCCAGCGAGCAGGGTATTCAGGCGACGGCCACCTATTTTGTGCCTCCGCGTACCTCTGTGCTTAACTCCGATGCGTTCATTAATCAGCCGAATAATCCGAGCAAGGAGCATATTGTGCAGGCGGTGATTAATGAAATGCCAAAAGCGCGCTTGATTCCCGGTCATATCCGTTGGCAGGATATCGACAATGCGGTGTTGCAGGGATTTGACCGACTGTTCGCCCGTTCAGCGACACCTGAGGATAATCTGAAGCAAATGCAGGAAGAAATCCAAGGCGTGCTGCAACAATAAATCATTTTATAGAAACAGGAGGTGAGCATGATGGGCAAATTCAAGGAATTGCTTGATCAGAAATCGCTGTCACTTGTGGTCAGCTTACCCGAGAACGATCTATCTTTGGCCCGGGCAGCAATCGAAGAGGGCGCTGATGCACTGAAGGTGCATTATAATGTCGGCCATCGCGCCAGCGGGAATCATTTTGGTCCACTGGACAACTATGCCGAAGTTTTTCAGGCGATCCGTAGCGAGTTTGGAGGCCCGCTTGGGGTCGTACCATCCGGTAGTATAGATGGAGCACGGAGGGAGGACGTGGAGCGTCTCTCCGGGCTGGGTTTTGACTTCTATTCCATCTATGCACATCACTTGCCGTCCTTCATGCTGGATGACCTGGGGCTGGACCGAACGTTTGCGATCAATGACGAATATGAACCTTCCCTTTTAACGTCAGCCGCTCATTACAGTTTCACAGCCCTGGAGGCATCCATTGTGCCTGGGAATGAATATGGTACACCGCTAAGCTTTGCGGACGTGCTCAAGTATCGCCGTCTGGTCTTGCAGGCGCAAATTCCGGTTTTGGTTCCTTCTCAGCGTAAGCTGGTGCCGGAGGATGTTCGGGTGCTGCACGATACCGGGGTCAAGGCGATCATGCTTGGAGCGGTCGTAACAGGCAGAGCGGAGGAGCAGCTGCGAAGGGCTGTTAACGCCTTCCGTAATGCGGTGGACAATCTGAACCGTTCAGACTATATAAGTTGAACTAAACATTTACAAGAGAACGTAGAGGACAGAAATAACCTGAAGAAACGGAGTGTTCGCCTTTATCCCCGGATTTTCCCCTTTGTAAAATTGAATTAAAAAAATCTGGGGATAACAGCGATCGGAAGGTTGTTCTGTCATTGGAGTGGCAAGTGTAAATATTCGTTTCAAGGGAAGAAATTTGATAAAGGGGAGGGCCTGACTGTGACCCATTCACGCAAGCGTACAGGAAGAGGTCCGCTCGCCAGAGAGGCCCAGATCGCGGGATGGCTGTTTGTATCACCAATGGTGCTCGGGTTTACCCTGCTGCTGCTGTTTCCCATGGGTTTGGCTCTGTACATGAGCCTGACCGACTGGCCGCTGCTGGGGGATCATCATTTTATTGGACTGGAGAATTACCGGAATGTGATGACAGACGCCATGTTCTGGAAGGTGCTTGCCAATACGGTCTATTTCACTGCGGGGCTTGTGCCGCTTAATATTGTGCTCGCGCTGCTGCTCGCGTTGCTGCTATCCAGAAATTTGCGCGGCATCGGGATTTTTCGAACAGCCATCTTTGTTCCGGTCATGACCTCGCTGATTGTATGGTCCATCGTATGGAAGCTGATGTATGCCACAGAGTCGGGACTGATCAATCAGCTTCTGTTAATGATAGGCATCAAGGGTCCGGCCTGGCTCTACAATCAGGATCTGGCGATGCCTGCGGTTATTGTGACGAGTGTACTGAAAAATGTGGGTCTGAATATGGTGTTGTTCATTGCAGCCATTCAGCAGGTACCGCGTTCACTTTACGAAGCGGCAACACTGGACGGAGCGGGCAGAAGAGGAACCTTCTTTCACGTCACACTGCCCATGATTACGCCAACGGTGTTTTTAACCATGGTCATGACTGTGATTGGCTCGCTCAAGGTGTTTGGACAGATCTACGTCATGACACAGGGAGGGCCGAGCAACAGCACGAAGGTATTGGTCTATTATATCTGGGAAAAAGCATTCAAATTATTTCAGTTCGGCTACGCCTCTTCGCTTGCGTATGTGTTGTTCTTTATCGTGCTAATCCTGACGCTGCTGCAATGGCAGCTTCGAAAGAGGTGGGTATTCAATGAAGGCGATGCCTAATCCTTCGATTCGCAAGACAGGCAGTGCCCTGGGGACGTACTTGCTGCTGACACTGATCTCGCTGATCATGCTTGTTCCATTTATCTGGATGATATCGACGTCATTCAAGGAACCTCAGAGCATATTTACCTATCCACCACAGTGGATACCGGATACCTTCCGATTTCAGAACTACATCGATGTTTTTCGATTAATTCCGTTTCATCGTTTTTATTTTAACAGTGTATATATTGCTGCTGTGGTTGTGCTGGGTACGGTGTTCTTTGCATCTCTCGCCGGGTACGCATTTGCCAAAATTCCGTTCAAGGGACGTAATGTGGTATTTCTCATCCTGCTGAGTGCGATGATGATTCCCCATGAGGTGACGGCTATTCCCATGTTTCTGTTCATGCGGCAGCTGGGGTGGATTGATACACATCTTCCGCTGATTTTACTCCCGATCTTTGGGGCGGGCGGCGTGTTTGGCATCTTTGTGATGCGGCAGTTCTTCATTACGGTACCCACCGAGCTGGAAGAAGCGGCGATGATTGACGGCTGCAACCGCTTCCGGATCTATGCTCGTATTATGCTCCCGATTGCCAAGCCCGGTATGGCTACGCTGACGATCTTTACGTTTGTGACGATCTGGAATGAGTTTTTCGATCCGTTGATTTTCATTAACTCGCGAGAACTGATGACGCTGCCGCTTGGGTTATCCTTGTTCACGGATGAAGTGGGTACAGCCTGGCAATATCTGATGAGTGCCACCGTCATGGCGACCCTGCCGCTGCTAATTGTCTTTTTCCTGGCACAACGGCGCTTCATTGAGGGAGTTGCCATGACAGGACTGAAAGAGTAACCCCTGCAATAGAACGGAAGGAGTGATAGCTTGAGTGAACGGATAAGTATGAGTATGAAAAAGGAAGAAGCGGATGTGGTTGTTGTGGGAGGGGGTCCGGCGGGTATAGCGGCAGCCATCGCTGCTGGACGACAAGGTGTTCGAGTAGTACTGGTGGAACGGTACGGATTCGTTGGTGGAATGTCGACTGCCGCCATGGTCTATCCTTGGATGACCTTCCATACGGAGAGTGGTGAGCAGGTGATTCAGGGTATCGCCCAGGAAATCGTTGACCGACTACAGGCGCGCGGCGGCTCTCCGGGGCATCTTCGGGATACGGTTGGATTTGTGCACACCGTTACGCCTTACCATCCGGCGATCTATCAAGTGGTTGCAGCGGAAATGCTGCAGGAAGCAGGTGTGCGATTGTTATTGCACAGCTTCGTGGATGAAGTGGTTATGGTGAATGATCGGGTAGAGGCGGTACGTCTGACGAACAAGTCTGGCCGAATGGAGCTAAGAGCGAACGTATTTGTGGATGCCAGCGGTGATGCGGATGCGGCTTATCTTGCGGGAGCTTCTATTGCAAAGGGGCGAGATGGCGATCACCAGTCACAGCCGATGACCATGAAATTTCGAATGCGTGGTGTGGACCTTGGACGAGTGAAACAATACATGCAGGAGCACCCGGAGGATTTCTATGCCAAAACCCCTTTCTCCGAACTGGACAGTATTCCGTTAACCGGGGTGAGCGGCTTCTATTCCCAATGGAAAAAAGCAGGTGTACCGATTAACCGTGATCAGGTATTGTTTTTTACCGGCCCGGCTGAAGATGAGGTATTGATTAACTGCACCCGGGTGCAGGGGTTGGATGCTACAGATGCAGAAGATCTGACCTCTGCTGAACAGGAAGGCAGGAAGCAGGTGCTGATGATTGCTGAGTTTCTGCAGCGTGACGTGCCTGGATTCGAGCGGGCCTCGATCTCAGCGATAGCGCCACAGATTGGTATCCGTGAATCCAGGCGAATCATCGGGCATTATGCGTTGACCAAGGACGATGTGGTTGCAGGTCGGAAGTTTGATGATGTAATCGCCAGAAGTGGCTATCCGATTGATATTCATGATCCTTCGGGGCAAGGCGTCGTAGCGGCTTTTATTGAAGGGGACGGAGCATACGATATTCCGTATCGCTCTCTGATTTCCCGAAATATCCGCAATCTGCTTGCGGCAGGACGCTGCATATCCACCACACATGAGGCGCACGCAACGACAAGGCTGACGCCAAGCTGCATGGCTACAGGCCAGGCGGCAGGAACGGCAGCGGCTTTAGCTGTTCAGTTGAAGCTAGATCCGTTGGAGCTGCCGGTATCGGTGCTGCAAAAGGAACTACGCCGTAACGGAGCAGCGATTTGAGGAATGATTCCCGTGCGAGCAGACTATGATGAAATCCAAAGAAGACTCCAAAACCACTATTGAAGTGGAGCTGGAGTCTTCTTTGGGTTGTAATGGGGGTTGTGATAGAAGCATCAATCATCCGATCATCAAGTCATTCGTGCTTCAAGCCGCCGTGCCACAATGGACAACGTGTAGTTGATGACGAAGTATAATACGGCTGCGAGTAGCAGGGCAGGGATGACGTAATCGAAGCTCTGCCCCCCGAGGATCTGCACATTGTGCATCAGTTCCGGCAGGGAGATGATGATCGCCAGTGAAGTATCCTTCAGCAAAGAGATGAACTGACTCACCATCGGTGGCGACATGCGCCGCAAAGCCTGGGGCATGATGATGCCGCCAAGTGTCTGCATATAGCTTAGGCCGGAGGAACGGGCGGCTTCCACTTGACCACGTTCAATCGATTTGAGTCCGCTGCGGACGATCTCTGCGATCATGGCGCCTTCGAACAGACTCAGTCCAACGACCGTGGACCAGAAGCCAGACATCTTGATTCCGAGCTGGGGAAGTACGATATGAATGAAGAAAATGATCAGCAGCAGCGGCAGATTCCGGATCGTATCCACGATAACGGCCACAATCTGTGACAGTACCGGAATTCGCGTGTATCGAACGGTTCCGAGCACAGTGCCGAGAACAAAGCTGAATACAATCGACAACCCTGCCACTTGCAGGGTAATCAGGAATCCGTGCAGCAGGAAACGAAGGTTGGGCCAGGCATAGGCCCCGCTAAAGTCCATGGATCATCGGCCTCCTTCTGTGAGTAGGACAAGGGTTAGAATGAATGTCTGTTTACATGGTGACCTGGCCCGTTGGTTTGGTCTTCTTTGGTTTGCCTTTGGCACGGCTGGCGTCCGCATCACTTTGTCCAAAACGGCGCTCCATATAGTGAACCAGGAAGCTGAGCGGCAAAGTCAGCACCAGGTAGAACAGCGCAACAATGGTGTAGACACTCAGCGGCAGGAATGTATCCGAGTTGATCAGATCGGCAAAATACATCAGATCCATGCCCGCTACGACCGCAAGGATGGATGAATTTTTGACCAGATTGATAAACTGGTTGCCAATGGACGGCAATACAATCTTGATCGCTTGTGGCAGTATGATCAGGTTCATGGCCTGTACGTAGGATAGACCGGAAGATCTCGCAGCTTCTAACTGCCCGCGAGGGACCGTCTGAATGCCCGCCCGGATCGCTTCGGCAATGAAAGCGGCCGTATAGATGGTCAGACCGAGTGTACCCGAGATGAACCCATCCAGTGAAATGCCGAGTGCCGGCAATCCGAGATAGAAGAAAAACACGACGAGCAGCAGCGGGATGTTACGGATAAACTCCACAAAAGCGGTGCCGATCCAGTTAAGTGGTTTGATGGGGGATATCCGAAAGATAGCCATGATTGCACCTAGAATAAAGCTGCCAATCAAGGCCATGATGCTCACCTGGATGGTGTTGAGGAACCCTTCCAGGAATCGATCCGAATGTTTGATCAGTACGCTGAAGTCCAATTTGCCCATGTAGGCGAAGCCTCCGTTCTCCAGTGTAGAAGCGGCGATTGCGTCAGCTCATACATTGCATATCACAGGCTAAGTCGCCGCTTCACCATCATTAATCGGGGTTACTCTGGCTTGCTGCCCAGCCATTTTTCATGCAACGTATCATATTCACCGCTGTCCTTCAGGTTTTTGAGCAGGTTGTTTACTTCTTCGACGAAGGCTGTGTCGCCTTTGCGAATCGCTATGCCGTAAGGTTCACTCGTGAAATTGCCACCAACCAGCTTGTAGTTGTTATCCGTCTGCTGCATGCCGATTAGGATGATGTTATCGGTCGTCAGAGCTTCGCCTTTACCCGCCTTGAGGGCTGTGAAGGCATCCTGATAGTTATCGAATTCGAGCACCTCGGCATCCGGGGCTTTTTCGCGAATATTTTGCGCAGAAGTCGAGCCTTTGACGGCAAGAACCTTCACACCGTCGAGACTTTCCAGACCGGTAATCGCGCTATCGTTTTTCACAAGCAGGGATTGCCCGGCTTCAAAATAGACATCGCTGAAATCCACTTGTTCCTTGCGTTCATCCGTAATCGTCATCGTTGCGATGATGAGATCAATGTCGCCGTTTTGCAGCATCGGAATGCGCGTTTTGGACGTTACTTCCTTCAGTTCTACCTTCGTTTCGTCTCCAAGAATCTGTTTGGCGAGTGCCTTGGCGATATCAATATCGAATCCTTCGACTTCGCCACTTGCGGGGTCTTTCAAACCGAACAATTTGGTGTCGTATTTCACGCCGGCAATGAGCTTACCGCGCTCTTTAATTTGTTCAATCGTGCCTTTGGCTTCGCTACTCCCACCAGAACCACCGCTGCTGCTACTTTCCTCTCCGGTGCTACAACCGGACAATACAAGGGATAGAATCAAAACAAGCATAAACGACGGCCACTTTAATACATTTTTCATTTGGTAAAGACCCCTTTCAAAATGGATTATTCTCAGTGGTGAATCAGACGACTCAGGAATTGCTTGGCCCGTTCTTCTCTCGGGTTGTCGAAAAATTCAGCGGCGGAGGCTTCTTCCACAATTCGGCCTTCATCCATAAAGATGACTCGGTCTGCGACCTCGCGCGCAAATCCCATCTCATGTGTAACGACGACCATCGTCATCCCATTGTGGGCAAGAGACCTCATAACATCCAGAACTTCCCCGATCATTTCGGGGTCCAGTGCAGAGGTGGGTTCGTCAAAAAGCATGATTTTGGGCTCCATGGCAAGACCTCTTGCGATGGCTACACGCTGCTGTTGTCCACCGGACAACTGGGAAGGATAACTGTCTGCCTTGTCGGCAATGCCTACTCGGGTCAGATACTTCATCGCCGTAGAGGCTGCCTGTGCTTTGGGTTGTTTACGCACCTTCATGGGTGCAAGGGTAATGTTATCAATGACTTTTTTGTGAGGGTAGAGATTGAAGTGTTGAAATACCATGCCGATGTCACGGCGGAAGAGGTTGATGTCTACCTTTTTCTGATGTAAAGGGACACCACTGACGACAAGTTCACCTTCGGTAATCGTCTCCAGACGATTGATGCAGCGGAGCAGTGTGCTTTTGCCTGAGCCGGAAGGGCCGATAATGACAACGACTTCTCCTTCTTCAATGTGAAGATGAATATCTTTGAGGACATGAAAATGGCCAAAATGTTTCTGGACACCCCTAAATTCAATCAAGAGACCCCATCCTTTCTGCAACATCTGTTTGTAAAAGGAATAATAAGGAATAAATTGAAACTAGTTATTTAATCATACATACTCATCCTGCTAAAGGCAATTGGTTTGTAATAAAACATGACATAAGTAATGGGTTTTATAGGGCTGTAGCCAGTAATTATGTTATATATTTGTTATATTGGTAGCCTCTTTGTGACGAATCCTGACAGAAAAATGAATCCATTCTCCTAGTTGTTTTACAACCATTGGAATAGATGTATAGAGTATACTGGAAGAGATGTTTACTTTATGACTCTGATCATAAAAACAAATAACATCAAATTCTGAATCGTACATGGCAAAAAAGCTCAACCTTATGCCCTATGGCATTGATATGATGGAGCGAGAATGCGCTTTCCAGTAAGCGATACATTACTAAAAATAGTCCGATCCAATTATAGGTAGAGAGGATGTTCTGAACGATGAATACATATTACTCCCCACTTGGTACAGGAGAAGGTGTTGAATCCGATACGAAGGCTTATGAAGTGAGTTTACCTGTCATCCCTGCACGGGATTTTCAGATTACGGATTATGGTGCGGTAGGGGATGGCTTGACGGATAATACCGAGATGTTCCGACTGGCTATAGCAGCTTGTGCAGAAGCGGGAGGTGGCCGAATTGTCATTCCAGCGGGTGTTTGGTTAACGGGTCCAATTGTTCTCCGCAGTCGAATTGAGCTTCATGTCCAGACGGGGGCTCTGGTTACGTTCAGCCGTAATTTCGATCAATATCCCCTGATTGCGTCCAGCTTCGAAGGTTGGCAGGCAGTGCGATGTCAGTCGCCCATTGATGGTGAGCAGTTGGAGGATATTGCGATCACGGGTGAGGGGATTTGGGATGGCGGTGGAGAGGCATGGCGTCCGGTAAAACGATCCAAGATGACCGCGTCGCAGTGGAATCGACTGGTCTGTTCGGGTGGTGTAGTGGAGCATGCTGGCGGAGACGAAGCCATCTGGTGGCCATCGACTTCTGCTCTTGAAGGCGGTGCGATTGCGAATCGTCTGCATCTGGAGCAAGTGTGTGATGTGGCTGCTTATGAAGAAGTCAGAGACTTCTTGCGTCCTAACATGGTCAGCTTACGTCAATGTAAACGAGTGCTTTTGGACGGCCCGACGTTCCAGAACTCGCCTGCATGGAATCTGCATCCGTGGGCATCCGAGCATGTCACAATTCGTAATGTGAGTGTACGGAATCCATGGTTTTCCCAGAATGGTGATGGGCTTGACATTGAATCTTGCCGTCATGTCCTTGTGGAGCAGAGTGTATTCGATGTTGGTGATGATGCGATCTGCCTGAAATCCGGCAAGGATGCAGAAGGCCGTGAACTCAGTCTGCCTTCGGAATATATTATGATCCGGAATTGCACTGTGTATCACGGCCATGGCGGTTTTGTCATTGGCAGTGAAATGTCCGGTGGCGTGCGGCATGTCCGGGTCTCGGATTGTACGTTTATTGGAACGGATATTGGGCTTCGCTTCAAAAGCGCGCGTGGGCGCGGCGGGGTCGTTGAGGATATTCAGGTGGAGCGCATTTATATGAAAGATATCATAATGGAAGCTATCTCGTTTTCCTTTTTCTATGCCAATCAGGAGGGTTCCGCTCGTGGTAGCGACTTGACTCAGGAGGTCAGTGAGGAAACTCCGGTGTTCCGGGATATTCAGATATCGGATGTGGTCTGTGCAGGAGCGGAAACCGCGTTATTGGTGAGTGGACTGCCGGAAATGCCGCTGGATGGTCTGGTCATTCAGGGATATACGGTGACGGCTCGTAACGGGGTGCAATGCGCCCATGCGAAGCACCTGCGAATCGCCGAAATGAACGCACATATTACTGAAGGATCGTTGATTCATTTGCATCAGTGTAAGGGTGCGGAGATGGAAGCGATTGAGGGAGTGGGCGCGGATGGTCGGCTTCTAATGGTGACAGGACATGAATCGGCAGGGATCGTATGCCGGGAAAGTGATGCAGATACAGAGGGACGCCAAATCTCCGTTGGTCCTGAAGTAAGAAGTGGTGTAATTATCCGCAGGTAAAAAGGGGCCAAACTAGTATACGCTTAGCATATCACCGCGGGCATCTCCTGGCTCGCGGTGTCCTGACAGGTCGTCGCATGACAGACGTCTGGCTTCGACCAGTCGTTTTGAAGATCTATCGATGTTCTTTGCGATAGCGAAGCGGCGTGGTCCCGGTCACCTGTTTAAACGTTTTATTAAAATGGGCTGTATGCTCAAATCCTACCTTCTCCGCAATCAATTGCACCCGTTCCTGAGTGGACAGTAAACGTCTCTGTGCCTCCCGAACCCGGGTAACACGTAAATATTCGCTGAAGCGAAATCCGGTAAAACGGCTGAACATCCGGCTCAAATAGGATGGACTGATATAAAATCGCGCTGCGGCCTCTTCTAATGTGAGGGGCTCGGTATAATGATTGTTCACATAAGTGACGATTTCACTGATCTTATCCTGCATGGGATGATGCGGGACTGGAGAAGATTGCCGAGTATCTTCTTCAACCCGGTGGATCTGAATCAGGATCTGGGCAAGCAGGCTTCTCACCACGATTTCATAATGAGGGCGCCGCTCCCGGCATTCTTGCAGCATCTGCCACAGCATTCGTTCGATCTCGGGCTGTTCCGCATCAGGAAAGTGCAGCAGCCTTGAACGATCGAAGGGAAGTAGACCACATATTCCAAGCTCCATCCCGGTTGCAAAAGAAGGTGAGAATCCGATCAGGATTCGTTCAAAGCCGGGAAGGCTACCTTTGGACGTCGAATGTACATCATGGGGATTGATCAGGATCAAATCACCTTTGCGGGCGGTAAGAAGCTGACCATTCATGGAATAGACGCGTTCTCCTTCAAGCAGATAATACAGTTCGTAAAAAGGGTGTGCATGAGGCTGTGGCATGGCGTTCCCGTCGTGTCTGCTCATGTGTTCAATGGTGAATGAACTCTCGCCAATTCGATATTTGGGTCCAATCCGATCCTCTATAACACTCATAACACGTCTCCCCTCTGCGCCAGCTGATTTACGGTTAATATCCATATCATAACGGAAAATCCAGTTTGTTGTAAACGCTATCATTTGTGTGTGGGTCCGACCAGACGAAATGAATAGAATGCGGGTGGAATGATTTTCGGCAAGCTTAGATATGGTGTAAAGGTGACAAAAGTCTATTCATGTTTTACAGTAGGGGGAGTGAGGCTAACCTCTGGATAGGGGTGTCTCCAATTCGATTTGGAAGGAAGGAAACAGAATATGACGACACATGAATTATCGCCACTCGTTGCTGCATTGAATATGCAGCCACACGTTGAAGGCGGTTGGTATAAGGAAGAATGGAAGGCATCGTATCAAATTCCACAATCCGTACTGCCGGATACATACTCAGGCCCTCGATTCTCGGCAAGTTCGACATACTTCCTGCTGCACTCGCATGAAGTCTCGGAATGGCATACTGTTTTGTCCGATGAGCTCTGGTTGTGGCATAGCGGCAGTCCGGTTGAATTGAAATTGGGCGGCAACGGGGAAAACCCGGAAAATGAAGAAGTGCTTGTGCTGGGGATGGATATTGCTGCGGGGCAATCGCCGCAGGTACTCGTTCCAGCCGGAGTATGGCAAACCGCACGTCCACTGGGTGATGAGCCTGTACTGGTAACGTGTGTTGTAGCTCCAGGTTTCCACTTTGATGATTTCAAACTGGTTTCCAAAGGCTAATATAACCATAAATGAACAAGCAAAATCCCGATCCAGTTGCGTTGCATCCGGATCGGGATTTTTTGATGTTTTCTAGCTTTGATTATATATTGATGTTAAAAGTTAAAGTTGTCCGGATCGGAACCAAAGCGCTTATTCTCGTTCAATTGATTAATGCGTTCGATTTCTTCTGTAGTCAACTCAAAATCGAACAGGTCCGCGTTATCGCGAATGCGCTGTGGTGTAACGGATTTAGGTATGGTCACAATACCATTTTGCAGATCCCAACGAAGAATGACCTGTGCCGGTGACTTGCTGTACTTGGCAGCGATGTCCTGAAGAAGCGGATGCTCCAGCAGGTGTCCCTGACCCAGTGGAGACCAGGCTTCAATCTGGATCTGATGTTTGCTGCAGTACTCCCTTAGCTCCGTTTGGATCAACAGCGGATGCAGTTCCACCTGATTCACTGCAGGTTTAATGGTGGCATCGGTCATCAGGTCCTCCAGATGGTGAATCTGGAAGTTACTCACCCCAATGGCGCGGATGCGTCCTTCCTTATGCAGCTTCTCCAGCGCTCTCCAGGTATCCTTGTACTTGCCTTTGACAGGCCAGTGGATTAGATAGAGATCCAGATATTCCAGTTCGAGTCGTTCCATGCTTGCTTCAAAAGCTGCCAGTGTGGATTCGTAACCTTGGTCCCCGTTCCACACTTTGGTGGTAATGAACAGATCCTCACGGGCGATTCCGGATTCACGAATACCCTGAGCTACACCCGTTTCGTTGTTATACGCTTTTGCTGTATCGATACTGCGATAACCTGCTTGAATGGCCGTTTTGACGGCATCAACCACTTCTTCTCCATCTTTAACTTTGAATACACCAAAACCCAGCCAAGGCATTTTGACTCCGTTATAAAGTGTCGTTGTGTCCTGCACGTGTTTCATGGTCCGAAATTCCTCCTCTGATTCATTCATTATTCCATTATGTAATTACCCTGTTGACCGCCGGCCAATCCTAAATGGAGGGTCGTCTGTATTGATTATACTAAAACCTTTTTGGTAATGGAAAAGAATACGACCATTTCGATAGGAAAAACCCCTCTTTTATCCTTTTTGGCCAGCCAGAGGTTTGGTTTTGACGCTTACGGGTGATAAGATGAAGTATACGAAATATGGAAAGAGAAGCTTTCCTATGGAATGGATCACATGAAGAACAGAGGAGCACGGGAAAGTTGG
The DNA here is from genome assembly GCF_002750415.1 of Paenibacillus sp. LK1. Lineage (NCBI taxonomy): Bacteria > Bacillati > Bacillota > Bacilli > Caryophanales > Paenibacillaceae > Paenibacillus > Paenibacillus sp. LK1. The sequence continues at coordinate 121,356 of NZ_PEII01000014.1, read as the reverse complement.
GTGTCATTGAACCCGTGTGATTAACGATAAAGGAGTAAGAATACAATGGCTAAACCTAAACAAACCAAAAAAGCAGCAGCCTGGTCTCTCGTTGTTATGGGAGCAGGATTTGCCGCATCATTGCCGTTTCAGGGCGGTGTTGTAGGCAAACTGCTCGTAGGGTCATTTGAAGCGGGGTTGGTAGGTGGACTTGCGGACTGGTTCGCCGTAACAGCGTTGTTCCGTCATCCACTGGGTATTCCCATTCCCCACACGGCATTACTGCCCAAAAATCGGGACAAATTGACCGAAGGCCTTGTCTCCGCAGTGGAAAATAACTTGCTGAACAAGGATAGCATCACCGAGAAAATTGCGGGTTTCAAGGCAGCAGAAATCGTTCTGGATACGATGACAAGGGAGCTTCACAACGATGGAGTCAAGACCATGATCGATACACTCTGCAAACGTATCCTTGCAGGCCTTCCGTTGGAGCAGATTGCTCCACTGGTTGCGGGCGAGATCAAATCACAGGCAGGAGCCTTCGACTTGGGTCCGATTCTGGAACGGGCTTCGATCCAGATGAGTGAGCGTGGATATGATGCCAAAGCACTGGACTACGGTTTGAAGCAGGCAGAAGAATGGCTGGTGAAGCCAGAGACCATTATGTTTTTGGGTGAAAGTGGCTTAAAGGCGATCAGTGGCATCCAGATGAATGGATTAATGCAATTTGCGATGAATGCGTTCATGGGTTATCTGAACGAGGAGCGTTTGGGCAGCATTTTGCAAGGGTATCTGTTTGACCGAGTAGAGGACATGAAGCGAGAGGGCAGCGCTCTTCGTTACAAAGTGCTCGATCTGTTGCGAACGCAGGCTATCCGGCTGGCGATGAGTGAAAGTGTGCAGGATGGAGTCAACGGCTGGAAAAACAACATGCTGGATGGATGGAACGCAGAGGAAACCGTGCTGAACAAACTCATAGAATTGAGGGATAAGGCGCTCGCTGCGATGGAAAATGGTCAATATGTGGAGACGTTTGCTTTACCTGCGATTGAGCGGGTGTTGTCTGATTTGCGGTCAGACGATGCTTTATTGGCAGGATTGAATGCCAAGATTGTGGAAGGTGTAACGACGCTGCTGGAGAAAAACCATTCCAAAATCGGCAATCTCGTACGCGAAAACGTGGACAAAATGGACAATGCCTCACTGATCTCCTTGATTGAGGATAAAGTAGGGCAGGATCTGCAGTGGATTCGGATTAACGGGGCCGTTACCGGATTTATAATCGGGATTGCACTGACCGCCCTGCGGATGGTATTGGAGTAAATCATTGAAATGGCAAGATTAGGGCCGCTCTCTGGAGCAGGCTCTTTTTCGTCTGGGAAATTTATGAATAGACAACTGATGCAAAAACAGTTGAATTGGGTAATGTACACCCGAATGCTCTAATGGAATCATTTAGGAACAAAGTTACATAAAAACGATGCCAACAGCCGATGTGATCATGTTGATTTTGTACTATGATGCAGTTAACAGGAGAATAGAGTGGATACAGGAATATATATTTTAATGATTAATGAAAAAGAAAAGGTGATTGATAATGAGATTGAAGCGGCGATTCACATGTATGTTTTTTTTAATCATACTATCCACTTTTATTTTGGGAGGGTGTCAGAACATGAAGGAAAGTGAAAAACAGGCCTATTTTAAAGAAGCGGAAGCAGAAGCCGTAAAATATCTGAAAAATAAATATGAACTAAATGTAGTCATCACAAATAAAGAGTTGTTACCCGAGATGGCGCTTGATTCTATTGCTATGGAAGGACATGTGGTTGAACATGAAGAGCAAGAGTTTACAATCTCGTACGACTATGAGGATAAAAAGATCAAAAATTTTGGCATGAGTCCGGCAATTAAGGAAGCGATTATAGCTAAGGGATATGATCCGTTTAACAAATAAATCATAATTCAGGATTGATTTTCTTGGAGGTGCAGAGGTTGTGAGTAATTCACCAAAAATTGATGATGAGACATACAACAAGATGTCTGAATTAGCATATGAGAATCTGAAATCAGGTATGGAGTTTGAGAATCTTCCTGGATGGCAAGTTCTTGAAGACACGCATGGAAACAAAAAATCCGGTTTTGATGCGGTGACCTTCTACAATTCGGAGACCAAACAGGCGGTTATCGCATATCGGGGGACGGAGGGAAGTGCTTCGTTGGATCGCAGCGCCCCCGATTATTATGCAGACGCTCAAATCGGTTTGCCTGAGCTTGGCCGAAAGATCGAACAAAGTACGGATTTTACACCGGATTGGTTGGCAAATGGCATTCAGAAGGTAAGAGATGTTACGGGGATCACTACAGTCGAGAATGCTGTGGGAGAACTGGATAAAAAGCTGGATAAAACGTTCAGTCTGGGACCAAACCAGATGTATGAGGCGGAAGACTACGCCAATGATATGCAGAAAAAATACAAGGATCTGGATTTCTCGCTGACAGGGCATTCGCTTGGAGGGGGAAATGCCCAATATGCGGCCGCATACACGGGACTCTCCGCAGTGACCTTCAGCGCGCCTTCTGTGATCTCCAGTCTCACACCAGAGGCGAAGCGAAAGGCTGAAGAGGGTGGGTTTGATAGCCAAATCATTAACTATGGGCATCCCGGAGATTTTGTGACCAGCGGATTTTTTGGTGGATATGATCGTCATGTAGGTTCCATGTATTACATCAATTCCAACTACAAGGATATGAATGATGACATGGGCATGTGGGATAAAATCAGTAACACCTTTGGTGGCGAGGAGTACCACAGTCTGAAGCAGTATGAGTTCGAGAATGGCTATGTTTCCAACGATCTTTACGATCCGGTTACAGGCGAGCACATCGGTTATTCCCCGCGTCAGCCGTCCAATGTCCTGTCTGATCTCGCAGCATTCATGCGGAACTTGGGTGGGCAAGCGGGCAGTCTTGCAAGAGGTATGGCCGCGGCAGCAGGAGCGTCTGGCCTGATTCAGGTAACGCCTGAGGAACTCAAAAGTGTCGCTGCCCGGTGGAAGCAAAATGCACAACAGTGTAATGCAGAGTTGAACATAGTACGGAGCCGGATGGCTCAATACTTGCATTCCAGCCGCAGTCGCAGACTTGAGCCTATCGTCACTCATCTGGATGCGTCTATTAACGAACTGAGCACATGGCATATGAAGCATACGAGTCAGTTCTTGAACTTTATCGAAGAGAAGGCGGAAGCCTTCCGTCAGGCAGATGAGAGTCAAGTCAGTTTTAACTAGAATTTTGCATGAAGGGCCTGGCGATTGGAACTTACATAAAGGGAGGGATCACGAGTGAGCGGACAATTGCTGGTAGAGTTGAATGATCTTCGGATTGCTGAAAAAGAATTGACTCAGTTGCTTGCCCGTCTCCAGGCAGATGAGCAGGAGGCGAGAAGCCTATACAACCGTCTCGACGACTGGAAGGGACAATCGGCTGATTATACAAGGCAGCAGATCGAAGCGTTCTTCGCAGGTTTGTCTGGACGGATACAGTCGATTGAACAACAGAAGAAGAGCTTGCTGCAATACATTGAAATCATGATCCAGACGGATCAGGAACGGTAGAGCAAAGGGCGGTAAGTGACGCTGTTCATCATCAGTGATCGTAAGCATGAGTTTGAAATCGAGTTAGCGTATGTATACAGATAACAAAAAGGAGCCTCGGCACATCGGGATAGACCCCGTTCGCCAAAGGCTCCTTTCTTTTTATGTCTACATACAAGACTGCATGTTAGTTCTTAACGTTTTTTGCGGCGTGTTGCCAGAGCGATACCCAGGAAGGACAGGATCAACGCCAGAATGGATACGATCAGTGTTGCCTGTTGCAGCTTCAATGTGCCGGGGTCTGAATCCGTGTTGTTTGGCTCACCAGTAACGGTGTCGTTCAACGCATCACCCAGTGTGGTATCGTCGTTTGCCTTCGTATCATCACCCGTTGCTTCATCATCATGACCCGCATTGCCGGCTGTACCTGCGCTATCATGACCTCCGCCTGCAGCGGCATTACCTGCAGCAGCAGGATCTTGGCTGATTGCCGTGATACTGTGCGGGTTGCTGTCACTTGGTCCGCCTGTCCATTCCACGATGCTGCCATCGCTATAATATTGGAACGCATCCCAGGCTACTTCCGTTTCGGCATCCGGATTCTGTGCTACAAAGTTGAACTGCTGGAATTGACCAGCCAGAATTCCTTCGTTATCTGCGTCCACTTCCCAAGTAATTGACGTCACTTCATTGGAATCATTTTTTTCAGTAGTGATTTTCCAGCCTGCCAGTGGTTGGTATTGCTTGAATGCAACGCCTTGCGGTACTTTCAGCGTGACTTTGGTGGTAGGCAGCTCTTTTTCGGATGGAATCTTGATGCTATACGTCTGCCATGCACCTGTCTGTGCCACGGTTGGGTTAACGGTAACGTGTGCGCTGGCGAATCCAGCAAACAGCATTAGTGCAGCAGCTCCAGCAGTAAGGCTGGATGTCAGTTTGGAAGTCCATGATGTTTTCTTCAAAATAATTTACCCCTCTCAAATCTTATCATTTATGTTTCGGCCCATTTTCTAAAATAAGTGCCTGATGTGCTGCAAAGTCACCGTTCCGGTTACGAATCGTTCTTTCAATCGCTGTTATTCCCAGATTTTTTTGATTCACTTTATAAGTGAAAATCCGGGAATAAATGCGAACGTTACACTTTTCCAGAATCGATTTCGTCCCCTTCACTACAATTGCAGCTTATTGAGACACTGATTTTAGATTGAGTCGCGTTTCAAATCTGAATCGGTCTATACCTACGGATTAGCAGTGTCGATCTCAAATTCAGTATCCAGTGAATCCAGAGATCGGGTTAGCAGATGTACCTTGATGTTCCAGCGTCCTGGCATGGAGATATATTCTTCTGCTTCGTACACGCCAGTATCATTTTTCGGAATCGTGATCTCGTAAATGCCCATATCCATATCCAGGTGGGTCAGTGACAGTGTGATCTGTTCCAGATCGTTAACTGTAGTGCCGTCCGGTTTTTTCACGTCGACTTTGAACTGATTCTCTCCGGTACGATTTGGGCTTACCTGAAGTGTAATTGTGGTCCCGTCATTCGTAGTCTGTACTTCTTTATAAGGTCCTGCGGCTGCCGGTTGTCCGGGAGACAAGTGTGTCAGCACGGCAGCCAACGCAAGCACGACGGCTCCAGCAATCAGTTCGGCCTTCAGGCTGCCAGCGAGTCGGTTGCCGCTGCTTGCACGTGCCATTCTGGCATGACGCCCAGCCAATACAAGCATTACAACAAGCAAGACAACTTTAGCGATAAGCACGAGACCATACCCCGTTGTGAACAGGGACGTAAGTATAGGTGCAGGCAAAATGATCAGGCTGCTATATATCCCTGTAGCGACGAGAGCAGCAACAGCACCGATACCCCAAGCTGTAAATCGTCGGATCGCCGTCCAATAGACTTCTCCTCGCACCGTGGAAGGCAGTTTATCCGCGAGCGGAGGTAGACACACAGCCATGGCGGTTAAAGCGCCGATCCAGAAAGCGGCTCCGATCAGATGAACGAAGTCCATTGCAATGGCGAGTGTGCGTTGTTCCGCTGCAGCTGGATGTCCTGTCATCGCATGAGTGAACAACCAGCCAAGAACGAGAATCAGTGATCCGTATGATGACCAGATCCGGATACGCAGCGAGCGATCCCGGTCATATCCCGAGAGGATGGTAACCGCCAGCAACATCACAATGAGTATCTGTACCATCCAGATCTGGCCAAATGACGTCAATTTAAGTGCACTGCCCATCAGTGCCCAGCTGAACTCCCCGATGGAAACGCCTGATTCATACAATGTGTTCAGAGGCAGGCTGATCAGAGCGGCAACAGAAGCGGCGCCATAACTGATCCATAACAACCTATAGCTTCTTGGCACTTCCAGTGGTTCTCTCGCCATGGAAGCAGGCGCAATTCGAAACAGCAGGAAAGCAAGTGTGCCCAGAATCACAGACAACCCCAGATATTGAATCCAGTCGGTCAGCGACAAAATCCATTTTAACGGTCCGCCAACCTGGCCTGAACCTGAGGTTAGATCCGCGAGACCGGCAGGAGCGCCAGATGGTTCCCCAATATGAAACACATAGGCTCCCTGAATGGGGTGGCCATCCGCAGATACAGCCTTCCAGTTCACGGCGTAGGTTCCGTTTCCAAGTCCGGTCCGCAGTCCGGTCTCCAGAATATGAGGACGATCCTCATCGACATGCACATTGCCGTCATCTGCTTGTGTTCCGTCAGGTCCGGTGATTTTAATATCAAAAAAGGCCGTCTGCAAAGACTCGTTGAACTCGAGAGTCAGGCGTTCAGGTGCAGTCGCAACCAGTTCATTTTCACCTGGTGAGGCCTGCACGATATAAGCATGGGCCGATGCCCATTGTGGCATAACAAGGCAAAATAATAACATCAGGGCGCCCATCAATGCCCAGTGCCGTTTGCCCAATTTCGTGGTGAACCTACTCAAAATCAAAAAATCATCACCCTTAGGTCTAGAATTGTAAGTCATTCTTTGTTATCCGAGCACAATCTATACCATTATAACTTTGTCCAAAATAACACCGTATGACTACATTGGGCTATAAAAAAACGAAATGATCCATAGAATTGTGACAAAAACATGAATGTGCCGCTATTTACGCAGCTTACGCCCTGCTAGTCCGCTTTCCAATGCATAGCGGGTTAATTGCACACGATTTTCGAGATGCAGTTTCTGTAAAATATTCTTCAGATGATTTTTCACCGTTTGATCCGAAATACCAAGTTGGTCGGCAATCTCACGATTGGTATAACCCGCAGATACCCATTGCAGGATCTCTAGCTCCCGCGTAGTCAGGGGATTATCGGGTACATCTTCCGTGCGAGGTGCAGGGAACTCCTGAAGGATTCGATAGGCAAGTTCCTTGCTCAAGGGTGCATCATCACTGACGATGGCGCGAAGGTATTCAAGCCAGGTGGAAGGAGCCAGATTTTTGAGCAAATATCCTTGAGCTCCCTGCTTCAGTGCTTCGAACAGGTACGTGACATCATCCGATACAGTGACCATGACGATAATGACATAAGGAAAGCGCAGTTTGATCTGGCGGGTGGCTTCCAGCCCATCCATATCCGGCATCTGCACGTCCATCAAAATAAGATCGGGCATCCATTGCCCGGTAAGCTCCAGTGCTTCCAGCCCAGTCGAAGCGGTACCAATAACCTCAAACAGGCTGTCCTCGGATAAAATACTGCAGATCGCCTCACGCGCATGCGCGTGATCATCGACAACCAATACCCGTACAAGTTCCATATTAAGCATGCCCCTTCCCAATGGTTATTCGTGTGTAACCTGGCCTTGAATCAAGGGCGAAAGACCAGCCCATCTGAACTGCACGTTCCTTCGTAATTCTCAAGCCGTACCGATCCTTCAGATGCAGTGGATCCCCGCTCACACCAACACCGTTATCCTGAACGAAGATCGACCAGACAAAAGGAGTCCCTTCTGCTATCACTCGAATATCTGTAGCCCGGGCATGTTTACGTACGTTAAGTAGTGCTTCCCGAATGCAGGCGAGCAGCTCTACCTGCTCCTTTGGAGAGAAGAAGGTGCTCTCCAGATTCCATTCCAGACGCGCCGAAGGAACCGTCTCCTCTATAAGTAATTCCACCTGTGACAGCAGGGAGGTTCCTTCCGGTACTGCCACTTGTCCAGGCACGTAGCGGAGCTGGGCGATGGCCTGCCGTACGTAAGCGTTGACCTCATGTACGGTTTTGCGTATTTCCCGAATTTCATTCTCGTGGCCGCTTCCAGCCATACTGCGCTCGGCCTTGTCTGTTTTTACCGACAGGAGAAAAAGAGACTGCGAGATGCCATCGTGAAGCTCACGGGCCAGTTGGTCCCGAGCTTCGAGTGCCACTTTGGAAGCGCGCTCCTGCTCTAGAGCAGCCCTGGCACTTTCCAGCATTTTAAATAAGCGACTTAGCAAGGTGACACTTATGAGGTAAAGGATAAGGGGGGTAAGCCAGTTGCCTGCATCCATGGAAAGGTAGGGCATCAGGAATTGATGACGGATGTATTCCCAGAGTCCCACCGTGAATGTGGGGACCAACAGAATCATCCATTTAATCTGTTTGTATGACATGAATACAGAACTCCTTTGAGATAAGGTCCAATTATATGTATCTGTTTCAAGGGTTGGCACCATTATAACGCATGCTTGCTTCAGACCCTAGTCTGTCTTTCTTCGGAGGAAGTTCGGGTGGATAAGGGAGCATTTAGAAGGATATCTAAGAACAACATGGGGTGAAATTATGTCACGCAGGGTGAGCCTTGATGAGTACAGATGAGTGGAGCTGTATCCATTTTCCCTATTGAAGAAGGTCCTCTATACTTATATAGAACACAAATTCATTACAAAAGATGTTAAGGAGTGAACGCAACAACATGAATCAAGAGGTATTGGAACGTCGCAGCGAGTTGCTTAAGAAGAACATTCATCAAATGCTTCTTCAAGACAATCAGCACGGAATCAGTCGTCAGGATAACATGTTTTTGCAGCAGATGATTAAAGAGCTGCATCAGACTTCACACGAAATGAATACCACTCGATAACGCAGAATCTGCACAAGAATGAAATAGTCTGGTGCATGATTCATTCCATGATGAACATGAAAATGGCGCTATCCCCGATTAGGCCGGGGGTAGCGCTTTTGGCTTTGTAAGGGGTGATTCTACGGGTGTTACACAAGTTGTTGCTGCACCGTTCGTTTCTGAATATATCGGATGAACAATTCGGCTAGCTCGGGATCAAACTGAGAACCGGAGCACAGCTGTAGTTCCTTGATTGCTTCGTCCACATTTTTCGTTTCCTGATACGGTCGCTCTGTCGTCATTGCGTCAAAGGAATCAATCACCGTGAGCATCCGGCACAACCTTGGAATCTCACTGCCTTTCAGACCATAAGGGTAGCCTGCCCCGTCATACCGTTCATGATGCAATTCGATATAGGGAATGAGATCGGCAAAACGCTCGTTGGTCATGGCCATCTTTTTGCCCCAAATGACATGTCCCTTGATCGTTTCCCACTCTTCAGCGGTAAGTTTCTCTTTCTTATTCAGGATGGACCACGGAATCTCCAGCTTCCCGATATCATGAATTAGTGCGCCCAGTACAAAATTTCGCTTCTCCACATTATCGAGTTCCAGCAACTCACTTAAATCGAGAGCATACTTATATACGCGTTTGGAATGTTTGAATGTATCCATATCCTTATATCTGAACAAGTTGAGCTGCTGCTCAATGTCGCGCACATCCTGCACCAGATCAATCTCTTGCTCCATACCGTCGTTACTGCCGTGGCGATGCACATTGTTTTTGCCCTGTTTTTTGGCATAATACAGTGCTTTATCCGCCTGATCCACAAGTTGTGACTTGTTGTACATATCGATCTCATAACGAGCAACACCTGCGGAGAACGAGAGACAACCGTGCGGAAAAACTTCCACTCCTTCAAAAGGTGTATCGTTCAGCTGCTTGCGCAGCTTGTTCATGAACGCATAGGCCTCGTCCAGGTCCATACCTGGCATGAGTAAGGTGAACTCTTCTCCGCCGTAACGAAAGGCGGTAACGGGAGTGCCTTCTGTCTTCCGACTGAGGAAATCTCCGAGAAGAGCCAGCAGGCTGTCACCCTGGAGATGACCGAAGCGGTCGTTATACTTTTTGAAATCATCAATATCGATGAGACCCAGTGAAAGCGGGGTTCCCTGAGAACGGGCGTTACCAAGCTCGGTTTCCAGCATACTTTCAAAATGGCTGTGATTAAATAAACCTGTGCGTTGATCCGTATTGGCCTTTTCCTCAATACTTTGATACATCACAAACAGCTGTTTGAACGCATGCGATAGCAAAATGCTAAGACTGAGGTAGAGCAGCAGGCCGAGAACGCCGTTATGCACAACGAGAATGGTCAGCACGAGCGCCAAAATCAATGTACATAAATAGACCAGCAGCGATTCGGTAACAAACACACGCTTCATCTGCTGTAATGCATCCTTTGTTGAGAAATGAAAAAACAGGCCAAGCGTGATTGTATTGATGATGAAGTAGGCTGCAAGTGCCGCAAAATAGGGCAGCAAGTTATATCCATCCAGTGCTCCCGGAATTCCTCCAGTCCAAGTAAATACATAAGCCGCTCCAGCAATCATAAGGCTATAAATGCTGAAATTGACGATATGTTTCCACCAGGTGAGTTTGCGATCCTTGATTAACAGAATGAGGGAAACCGGCAGCAGTACAGACAGACTGAATGCACCACCAAACATGAAGATACAGGCGAGGTACACGGAAGAGTCCATGGATTGCTGATTGCCTTTGGGCGGAATTTGAAACGTGAAATAATCCAAAATCAGCGCCGCACCGAGCATCGTGTATACCATTACCCATTCGTCAGAGGATAGATGGAGATAAGACCACTTGTTCATATACAGAAAAATACCGATGCCGGTGCAGCTAAGCAAGACGACATACATGCTGCTCCGATCTGCTTTATGGATAAGGTTACGAATAAAGTTCATAAAAATTCTCCTGCTTGGTTTAGTCTGCTCTTGATGTGAATATATCGGCTTGTACTATATTGATGTATAACATAACAAGTTACCTCCCAAAAATCCAGAAAGAAAAAACAGGCCGCTGGCAGCCTGTTTGTCTTGGTTGGCGAAGTATATGTACTAGCCACCCAGCTTGTATCCCGAAGTCAAAGCAACAACGACAGAAGCTACGATGATTGCGTTGATGACGAGACGGGAATATTTAATGCCTTCGAATTTTTTCATGGAAAAGACCTCCCTTCCTTGGAGTCTGTCCGAATCTCTTCAGGCCTGATGGAATTCACTGGCTGCAAAGCTTCTCCGGTTCGATTCACCATCATGTACTGGATAAACAGGAATATGCCAATGTTCATGACCACATCACCAATGCTGATCACTTGAGTCCGTGGATAAGGGCTGGACAGTGGGATGATATCACCTAGGAATGAAAGATGTGTGGAAGCATCCATCATATAGTGCTTCGATACCGCTCCACCTTCGCGCAGCATATCCACATAATAGGGACCAAGAACAGCAGAGGCTTCCACAGAAACTGGCATACGCCCACCGTTCACCGCCATGACGATGAAATTGAGAAATACACCGATCCAGATCAACGTAAAACCTTTGTAATGTCGATTAAGCCACAAAAATGCTAAACCTGTGACATAAACGGCAGCAAACAGGTACCCGTTGATAGATGCAACCCAATCAAGCCTTTCCTGCAAGAAAAAGATGAAGAACTGGGCCAGCAGCAATAGCGGAAAAATCCATCCGCCTCGCAGCTTGAGTGCTGCAAACTGGTGGAGACCATACCGAAATCCTCCCCGGAACAGTCCAACGATCAAGCCAAGCAGAATGCCGTCGTATACCATGATTAACTCCTGTCTTACAGATATGTGTAAACGTGATTGCGTGTTTGTGTACCTATGTTATTCGACCTTTTACTGGTAAATCCTGCAATGGAATATAATTTTTTGAGAAGAAATTTGTAAAAAGATAAATAAAAAACCGTCTTTACGAACCAATGGGTCGAATCCATTGTAAAGTTCGGTAAAGACGGCTTTATATTATGTCAAATTGCGAGCTTTAATGCACCTAGCATATGTTCAGTTTATTCCGATTCCCCGTTGAGATAATTGAAGAACGGGTGGTCAACCCAGAAGGTATAACTGGAGATGTCCGCATCAGGGGCCAGCTTACGGAAACCTTCCTGAATTGCCTTGGAATTCTCCTTAAGGGAGAAGGATTGTGCGTAATAGTTGCCAAGTGATATTTTATTGTTGGCAATGACCGGATATTCCGCGAGAGCAGTCGGTGAATAATAGAGCGGCTGCCACCAGGAGGCATGGATCAAGGCAGAGGTGTCATCGCTATTCTTTTTGGCATACTTCAATATAATGTCGTTGAAACGGGCTTTGTCCGCTGTGTTATTGAACTCGAACTGAATGTCATATTCTTTGGCGTAGGCGATGTAGTTGCCATTCTCGATCTGGGTTACTTTGTAATCCGGTGTTTCTTTGGGCTCTCCCCATTCCTTCAAATAGATGAAGGCAGATGTTTTCGGTTGGAACTGTACGTCAGCATCGATGCCTTCACTACGCAACAGTCCAATCAACTGCACCGCATGTTTAATATCATCATGACCGTAAGTTAAAGTCAGTTCATCGATGAAGTTGGAATCAAAGCGACTATCCTTAAGATTGTAACCTGTGACGAGATCATTCCGCAGAGCTTGATCCACAATGGTTCGAAGCTCCGGTGCTTCTATTAAATCAGCAGTGCGATAGGCAGCGTACAATTTGGAGTAAATGTCAGCGTCGCCGGAACGGCCAATTTCATTTTTATATTTACCCTGACTGGTTAATACCCGTCCAAGCAAAATGTTGGCAAAATCGGAACTCGCTTCGCCACCCTTACGGAGAGCGGGGTAAAGACTTTCAGGAATCAGACCTGTATCAATGGCAGCGGCCAGTTCCTGCGCGGCTTGTCCCTGAACGCGGCTTGAGCTAATGCCCAGTTTCGCAAGTGCCTTTGCTGTTTTGTCTTCAGGATATGTATAGGCCAGCTCTTTGAATCCGGCTGCTTTGACTGCGATGAAGACAGCAGCATAAGTGCTCAGTTGGTCATTGGCACGCACTTCCGTACCGGATAGGATGCCGTTGTTATATAAGGAAACGGCAGCTTTATAAGTAGAATCATTCGAGTTCAGATCAGTAAAGGCTGGGGCCTTAACTTCACTGTTACTTGCTTCATCTGTAGCAGGAGCAGCTTGATCGGCTTCAAGAATGGTAGCAATCGCCTTGATGAAGTCACCCTTCGTTAATTGTTTCGGTAATTGGATATTGTATTTGGCTTGCAGGAATTGCGCGTAATCGGCTGCACTCTCGGTATAGACTGAAGGAGCTTGTGCTACCGGTCCTTTAACAGCCTGTGAGGTCGTTTGTCCTGCGGGAGTGGCGGATGCTGCGGATACCGAAGCGGGCAAGCTGAGGCTGCCGAGTGTAACCGGAGCGGCGAGCAGAGCGGCCAGTGTGATCTGGGTGATTTTTTTCAAATGAATAGCCTCCTCAAAATAGGGTTGGAAAATAAATAAGATTGCGTTATAATTCTGACAAATCCTATCTGAATATAATAATTGGATTGACTTTAGCATGGAGCAGCTCTGGATGTCAACGGAAAAAACCTTGGTATAGAGAGGCTTCGGAGGCTTTGCCGAAGGCAAATCAACTATTATATTCCATTTAGTGTATCTGCTCAAAGATTTATTGACAAGGATCGACAGTATCCGCTAGGATTATAAAAAAAGAATAGTGAAAAGGGGAATTTTCAAAATGAAAAGAGGTTTATCGTTCGTCTTATCGATCATCATGTTGGCTATATTGCTGGCGGCTTGTGGAAATTCTGCTTCCAAAGACGAACAATCGGCCCAAGGTGGCGACAGTGAAAAATCACTGCGCATGGCGCTTGTACTTCCTGAAAAAATCGGGGTAAACCCGTTCTTCGTACAGATGGATGAAGGTTTCAAAAAAGCAGGCGAGGAATTCAAGGTAGATACCAAAACAATTGAATCGACTGACCCGGCTGCATTTGAACAAAACCTGCGTGCTGCAGTTGCTGAGAACTATGATTTGATCATTACAGCGACATTCCAGGCAGAAGATGCATTGAAAAAAGTGGCTGCTGAAAATCCGGACAAGTCCTTTGCTATTGTGGACACAACGGTTGATCTGCCTAACGTTCGTAGCGTTGGTTTCCATGAATATGAAGGAGCGTACCTGCTTGGTGCAGCTGCCGGACTGTCTACGAAAACAGACAAAGTCGGTATGATTGCCGCGATGGACGTTCCATTGATCAAGAAATATACAGAAGGTTTCAAAGCTGGTCTGGAATCAGTTAACCCGAAAGCGGAATTCCTTGTGAACTACGTTGGTGGATTCAACGACCCGGCCAAAGCAAAAGAACTTGCGTTGGTACAATTCGGCAAAGGTGCTGACTTCATCGCTGGAGCATCTGCTGTAGGTGATCTGGGCGTGTTCGAAGCCGCGAAGGAAAAAGGCTTCTATACTTCCGGTCAGGATACAGACCGTACCGTTGAAGATCCGGAACATATTGTATTGTCTCAATTGAAGTCGACCGATACGGTTGCTTATCAGACAGTGAAGGATTTTGTAGAAGGAAACTTCAAAGCAGGCGCTGTGAACTATGGCTTGAAAGAAGATGGCGTAGGCCTGACGTATGTAACACGTGACAGCGAATCTCCATTGAGTGCTTTTGTTGGACAAGAGGTTATCGACAAGGTTAAAGCGATCAAGGATGATATCGTATCTGGCAAAATCGTTGTGAAAGATCCATTGCAACAATAGTATTCTTTGTCCCATAGGACTGAGTGATTGAGTTGATCAGCCGGCTGCCCGATCAGGCAGCCGGTTTTGCTGCTATTTAAGACCGAGAGGAGAGAACGCGAGATATGCTGTTGGAGATGGAGCAGATTACGAAGAAATACGGCGGCTTCACCGCTAACCGGGACATCCGTTTTAATTTGCGAGAAGGAGAGATTCATGCCCTCGTGGGTGAGAACGGCGCTGGTAAGACAACCCTGATGCGTATGTTGTATGGTATGGAGCAACCGACATCAGGCACAATCAAAGTTCGTGGACGCGAGGTAAGCTTCGCAACTCCGTCTCAGGCCATGGCAAGTGGTATCGGCATGGTGCATCAGCATTTCATGCTGTTTCCTTCCTTTACGGTTGCCGAGAACATCGTGATTGGCCGTGAGCCGTCTGCGGCAGGGGTATTTGACCGCAAACAAGCGGCGGCCCAGGTGAATGAATTGGGCAGAACGTATGGTATGCCAGTTGATCCGTGGAAAAAAGTATTCGAATGCCCTCTGGGCATGCAGCAGCGTGTTGAAATTCTCAAGGTGCTGCATCAGGGCGCAGATATCATTATATTGGATGAACCATCAGCAGTACTGACACCGCTGGAAGTGAAAGAACTGCTCGCGAATATGAAATCCCTTGCTAAGTTGGGCAAAACCTTTGTATTGATCACGCACAAGCTGCAGGAAGTCATGGATGTAGCAGACCGGATCACGGTTCTTCGTGATGGTCAGGTGACAGGTACATTGGAAGCAAAAGACACGAATGTAGAGGAACTGTCCCGCCTGATGGTAGGTCGTGAGCTGGTTCGCATGAACAAGCAGCCATCCGTTCCGGAAGAAGCTGTGCTTCAGGTGGAAGCGGTAAATCTGTCAGGAGCAGAGGATCGTTCTGCGCTCAAGGATATCCATTTGCAAGTTCGGAAAGGCGAGGTCGTTGGAATCGCGGGTATTTCCGGAAACGGTCAATCTGAACTGATCCAGATCATTGCGGGACTGCGAAAGGCAGATAGCGGCCGCGTCCTGCTGTCAGGGCAGGATACAACCAATTGGCCAGTGCGGCGCATTCGGGAGCATGGACTTGCCCATATCCCAGAAGACCGTTATATGTGGGGAGCGGCGAAGGATGCGAGCGTTCGTGAAAATGGACTGATGGGCCACCATCACCGGCTTCAATCAAAAGGTATCATTAAAGCGAAGGCAGCACGGAACATGGTGGAGAACTGGATCAAGCAGTTTAGCATCAAAACGGGTTCTGCAGAAACGAAGGCGCAGTTCCTTTCCGGCGGTAACTTGCAGAAGCTGATTGCTGCGCGTGAATTTGCCCAGGATACGCCGTTTCTGATTGCGGCTGAACCTACACGGGGTGTAGACATCGGAGCGATGGAGACCATCCACGCTGAATTGCTGCGCAAACGGAATGAAGGTGCGGGTATTCTGCTCGTTTCCTCGGAATTGTCTGAGATTTTGCAATTATCGGATCGGATCATTGTTATGTATGAAGGCGGAATCGCCGGGGAACTGAAGGCAGATGAAGCAACAGAAGAACAGATCAGCTTGTTGATGGCAGGAGGGAAAGAGCGGATATGAATCGGGTAAAAGAAACACTTCGCGGACTCGTACAGCCGCTGCTCGCCGTATTCATCGGTTTGCTGGCAGGTGCTGTAGCCATTCTGGTCGTTGGCGGGTCTGTGGTGGATACGTATGCGGAGATGTGGAAAGGAGCCTTCGGTAACTTCTACTTCTTCACCAACACATTGGCACGTTCGACGCCCATTATTCTTGCGGGGTTGGGCGTAGCCCTGGCGTTCCGCGCCGGATTTTTCAACATGGGTGCAGAAGGACAGATGGTTCTTGGCGGACTTAGTGCAGCGCTGACGGCGCTCTACCTGCCGGGTCCAGGCTGGTTTGTCTGTATTGCAGCTATTGTGGCGGGAATCATCGCCGGTGGAGTCTGGTCACTGTTTGCAGGCTGGTTGGATGCGCGCTTTGGCATGAATCTGTTGATCACAACGCTGCTGCTCAACTATATTGCAATATATTTTGGAGGATACATGGTATCCTACCCGTTTAAAGACCGCACGGGATCGGCGGCAATGGCTCAGACGCCTATGATTGATCAGAGTGTCTGGCTGCCGAAGCTGTTCCAGGGCATGGGACTGCATGCCGGCTTCATCATTGCTATTGTGGCAGCGATTCTCATCTACTGGTTCACACACAAGACAGTAACCGGTTATGAGATTCGCATGTTGGGAAGCAATCCTTCGTTTGCAACGTATGGCGGTGTGCGCCGTATCCGCATGATGATGCTGTCCATGATCATCAGTGGTGGACTTGCAGGCCTTGCGGGTGCAGGGGAAGTGCTGGGTACACAGTACCGTTTCCTTGATGGGTCGTTGTCATCGGCAAGTTATGCATGGAGCGGCATTATGGCGACTTTGCTTGCCCGGTCGCATCCGCTAGGAACAGCTGTGGCGGCAATCCTGCTTGCAGCGTTGCAGACAGGTGCTATGGGGATGGAACGTAATACGGATGTACCGCTGGAAGTCGGCAGTGTCATCCAAGCGGTATTGACGTTATTTGTATCGGCTCAGATCGGATATTCATTCCTGAAGCGGAGAAAGGAGAAAAAGTCCAATGCAACAACTGTTTGATGCAGCCATGTTTGGCTCTACCTTGCGGATTATGACGCCGATCCTGCTTGCAGCGCTCGGTGGGGCTTTATGCTCTCGTGTCGGTCTGTTCAACGTGGGTCTGGAAGGACTCGTACTGATCGGTGCTTTCTCCGCTATTGTCGGTAACTATCTGTTCGGCAATGTACTATTGGCCGTACTATTCTCGATTGTGATCGTCATGTTGTTCTCTGCGCTATTTGCCTTTATCAGTATTAATCTGAAGGCCAACGCCATTGTGGTCGGGATCTCGCTTAATTTTCTGGCGACAGGACTGACGACTTTTGCGCTTCGTGCGATTTTTGATGTAAAAGGTGCTTACTATGACAAGGATATGGTGGGACTCCCCAAATGGGACATTCCTCTTATTAAGGACATTCCGTGGGTAGGTGATGTCATCTCAGGGCACAGCCCGCTCGTGTATCTCGGGATTATTATCGTAATTGCCTTGCAATTTTATCTGTTCAAAAGTGTCTCCGGTTTCCGCCTTCGTTCGGTTGGCGAGAATCCGGTAGCGGCACAGAGTATCGGCATCAAGGTGCGCGGTATTCAATATGGTGCAGTTCTGATGTGTGGCGTATTGTGCGCCCTGGCGGGTGCACAGTTATCGCTCGGTCAGGTTACGATGTTTACCGAAGGCATGACCGCAGGTCGCGGCTTCATCGCATTAGTAGCAACGATGCTGGGTCAAGCGAATCCGCTTGGCGTTATGGGGTCCAGTGTGCTGTTCGGGTTCATGGAAGCTCTTAGTATCCGATTGCAGGGCTTTGCGCTACCAACTCACTTTACCATGATGCTGCCGTATATTGTGACACTGGTGGCGATGTTCTTCTTCAAGGACCGTACCTATGCACAAGACGCACTGAAAGCGGGCGGAAGCTCGCGTTAATTCCTGAATGTTATGCTGGAAGCATATAAAGAAGGAGGAATCACGCTTGCATAATAAGGCTGAACGTCTGAAAAAAACGAAAATCCCGGCATCCAAAGCGGGTGCTGAGCACGGAGACCGGCTGCCGCCGGGGCAGGTACTGACCGAGAAATTCCCGATTCTGCATGAAGGTGAAGTGCCGGAATACGACCTTTCCACTTGGGATTTGAAGGTATTCGGTGAAGTTGAAGAGGAGAAGGTATTCTCCTTCGCCGAGCTTCAGGCGATGCCTCAAGTGAACACGGTGAGCGATATTCATTGTGTTACCCGCTGGTCCAAGTTCGACACGCCGTGGGAAGGCATCCGGTTTTCGGATTTTATCAAGCTTCTTGGCGTTAAACCGGAAGCGAAATACGTCATGATCCACGCAGATCATGATTACGAGACAAATGTTCCGCTCGAAGAATTGATGCATGACGATGTATTGCTTGCTTTTAAATTTAACGGTGAGCCGCTCACACCGAAGCACGGTTATCCGCTGCGCTTGGTTGTTCCACAACTCTACTTCTGGAAGAGTGCGAAGTGGATACGCGGTCTGGAATTCATGAAAGAAGATCGCAATGGCTTCTGGGAAGTCAATGGTTTCCATCATTTTGCCGATCCGTTCAAGGAGCAGCGCTTCTCTGGTGAAGATATTCCGATTCCAGAAGACGAATGGACGAAGAAGGAGTTTGATTAAGATGTTGATGCCTATTTTGCAAATTCATTCCGAAGATATGCCTGCGTATGCCATTGTTTGTGGTGATCCGGCACGTGCGGAGAAAATTTCCCGCAAGCTGGAGCAGGCGAGAGAACTGGCGTTCAGCCGGGAGTATCGCACGTTTGTAGGATTGTATGAAGGTGTACAAATGGCCGTGGTCAGCCATGGCGTAGGATCACCGGGAGCAGCCGTCTGCTTCGAAGAGCTGATTCGGGCAGGGGTAACGACCTTGATTCGTGTAGGTACAGCTGGCTCGTATACAGCGGATTACCCAGCGGGCAGTGTAATCGTCAGCACGGCTGCTGTTCGTACGGACGGGCTGACACGTCAGCTGGTACCGGATGGTTTCCCTGCGGTTGCGGACCTTGGTGTTACGCAAGCGTTAATTGAAGCGACTCGTGAGCATACAAGTGGAGCGAAAGCTACAAGTGCGGGTAAAGTTGGCGTAGGCATTACCGTAACCCTAGATGCTTTCTTCACTGGGGTTGAAGAGATTCCTCACCGCAAGTACAAGCAGGCGGGTGCTCTTGCCGCTGAGATGGAAATTGCCGCGCTTTACATCGTCAGCACACTGCGCGGCGCTCGTGCTGGAGCTATTGTCGCTATCGATGGATTCGCAGATAGCGACCTGGCGGCCGAATATGATCCGCACACAAATGCGGTAGCTGATGCAGTTGAGCGTGAGATCGAAGCGGCACTGCGTGCACTGGCTGCACTCGCTCGTCAGGATCAGGCGTAAAGCTGAGATCATCAGGGCATTTTGTAGCACTACTGCTGGTAAAATTGCAAAATAAGCAAATGATGTCCATCTGAGGTGGACAATATAAAAGGGCGTCCCATAAGGTCATGTTCATGACTTTGGGACGCCCTTTTGAGTTTGAGATAGAAGCGACTGGCGCTAGATTGGAAGGTGCAATCAATTGGTTAGCGTTGTCCGAACAACTGCTGCGCCGTCTCAATAAATAACCGGGATGCGGGAGAAGCATCGACAAGTGAAGGAACAGCAATCTCAATATTGCGGTAGGCTTTCGGCTCTGTGGGAAGTGCTTTGACACCCGGAGGCAGCCAGGATAGAGAGATTGCAGGTAGCATGGCTGTTCCGAGTCCCTGCTCTATCATGCTAAGGCAAGTGTTTACGTTATACACGACAAATCCAAAATGTAATTCTGCATCTGCTCGATTGAACAGATCAACAATCGGTACCTCATAGCCGCCTTTGCAAATAATCATGGGGTGTTTGTCCAGCATTTGTACGGGCAGAATTTCCTGATTCGCAAAAGGTTCATCGTCCCGAAACACCGCAAGCATCTCCTCGCTATAGAGTGGAAGCGTCTCATAAGCCACATCTACTGACTCTTTGTCTGTGGCAATAATGAGAGCTACATCAATAGCGCGTGAGCTTAGCCACTCCTGAATTTCAAGGATGTTTCCCTCGTGCAGTTCAAACTGAATCTGAGGATAGCGGTCCCGAATGGAGCGGATGATTTTCGGCAGCAGATGGGCAGATGACATGGGAAAAGAGCCAATACGAATCGTACCAATCTCCAACCCTTTTTCGGCGGCAACGACCTGCTGTACCTTATCAAATTGCTGTAAAATGCGGCGGAAAATGACCAGAATTCGCTGTCCCACATCCGTAAGCACGATGCCGTTCCTACGATCCCGTATGATTAGAGTGACATCCA
Source organism: Paenibacillus sp. LK1 (assembly GCF_002750415.1). Lineage (NCBI taxonomy): Bacteria > Bacillati > Bacillota > Bacilli > Caryophanales > Paenibacillaceae > Paenibacillus > Paenibacillus sp. LK1. The sequence goes on along the minus strand of NZ_PEII01000014.1, from coordinate 100,871 downwards.
GTTCATTCTCCAGCGAAGAGATGGCCCGACTGACTGCGGGCTGTGTCATATTCAGTTCCTGGCCTGCGCGGGTGAAACTTCCCGTCTCTGCAATTTTCACAAATAACTGCAACTGTGAGTTGTTCATAACAAATATGGTATGCTCCTTATGATTAACATGCATTTCAATTATTTCAATCATTATTGTATCATGAAGAAACGGAACGATCAAAGAATGAATGTAAAATGGTTCTGGATCGAATTCCAAATGGTTTGCAGGCACAGAAAGAGCGCAGGATAATGTGTACGGTTGATTAAACTGCGGCTGTAGATGTGTGCCGGATAGGAGAATAAACATATGGCTTTATCACGTGCAAAAGCAGGCTGGGTCCTGGCTTTTCTGGTACTCATGTGGGGAGTAAACTGGCCCCTGACCAAATACGCATTAAATTTTACACCGCCACTCATATTCGCAGGCATGCGCCTGTTAATTGGGGGTCTGGTGCTAGGGTTGTATGCTTTTCCCCGCTACAAAACGCTACGACTAAAGCAAACCTGGCATATTTATGCCATATCTGCGGTGCTTAATATCATCTTCTTCTACGGCTTTCAGACCGTCGGGCTGACGGAAGTGCCGGCAGGCTTATTTTCATCCATCGTGTTCCTACAGCCTGTGCTGCTTGGAATCGGGGCATGGTTGTGGCTGGGTGAGTCCATGTATGGACTGAAAATTGCCGGATTGGTGCTCGGTTTTGCAGGGGTGGCTACGATCAGTATTGGCGGCATGACAGGCAAAGTATCCCCTGAAGGGGTTATGCTTGGGCTGTTCAGTGCAATTAGCTGGGCGATCGGGACCGTATATATGAAGCGAAATTCAATGAAGGTCGATGGAATCTGGATGACAGCCATTCCTATTTTGATCGGCGGAGTTGTTCTGACGTTGACAGGTACGGTCACAGAGAGCTGGGCTGATGTGCAGTGGGTGCTTCCTTTTATACTGGATACGTTGTTTATTTCGGTGTTTGTTATTGCGATGGGCTGGCTCGCGTTCTTCAAACTGGTCAGCTCCGGCGAAGCCAGTAAAGTAGGATCGTTCACGTTCCTGATTCCGCTGATCGCCTTGTTATGCAGTGTGCTGTTCCTCGGAGAGTCGGTGACGGTCAATCTGATCGCAGGTCTGGTCATGATTATTGCCAGCATCCTGCTTGTGAATGTTAAAGTGAAAGGTAGCAAGGTAGCGAAAATATAAAGTTATGTGGTGAACTTTCTTCAAGTGGTTGATGAACCTTGTATACATTCAGAATGACAATGCAAAAAATGGGTAAGTTATATATAGGAACATCACCATGATTACGAAGAGGAGGACTCCAACATGACACAGAACAATCAACCTCAGGATGAGGCGGCAATTCGCAACAAACTGGATGAAGACGGGGATTCCTTGATGGAGAAAAAGAAAATTTTGAGCGGTGTAGATATTGAGCCGCAAGCGGACGAGTGGTCTGCCAAACCGTCACCTGTAGCATTTGATGAAGGTAAATCATCCAAAGAATAAGAGGAACCAGATATAGCTTAATAAGAAGCGGGTACCGTTAAGGTATCTGCTTTTTTTATAAAATAAGAAAGGATATGCTTTGGAGTATCATCGTTCTGATATTTAAGGGAAATATCCGCTACACGCAGTCTGGGTTCATGAATCACATCGATAGATGGTTATTTATTGTATAATCATGGAAACATTTGTGAAGGGAGAATGTAAAGATGAGTGGAATCAATATTAGACGGGCTGTCATCGGAGATTACACGGGAGTATCTGTATTAATGGATGAGCTTCATCACTTGCATGTAGAGGCCAGGCCAGACGTATACAGAGAGTTACAAACGAGAATGAGTTATAAGGAATATGAACAACTGCTGGAAGCCGATCATCGTTATCTCTATGTTGCGGAATTGCTGGATCGGGGTGAGATTGTTGGATATGCGAGCGCACAGTTGAATGTTATTCAGAATGTGGATTTGTTAAAGGAACGAAAGATGTTATATATCAATGAGATCATCGTTGGCAGCAAACATCGCGGACATGGGACAGGCAAAATGTTGATGCACGAATTAATCGAACTAGGCAAAGAAATACAGGTCGACAGTGTTGAACTGACCGTGTCTACATTTAATATTGGTGCTCAAGCTTTCTATGAGCAACTAGGTCTGGCTGTCCGCAGCAGCAGAATGGAATACATACTATAATAAGCCTCTACGAAGACTAATGGGATGTCTGGCGAGATAGTCAGCTCAAGAAGGATGGAAAACATCCATTTTGAGAAAAAAATAAAACAGACTTGCATACCCCCATGGGGTATGTTACTCTTATAACAGAACGAAAGAAAAGGGGTGTTCGCGATGGAACATCAGAGCCATCCCAAGGAACCTTTGGAGTCATCCGTAACAGAGGTTAGCGAAGTCTCACAGACAGATGATCAGCAAGCCAATTCTTGTCATACGTCAGGCAGTGATGGAAAGCATGTGCGCAAGAGCCATCACTCCCAAGAGATGAAGGGCAACCTGATTTCTCGCTTGAACCGTGTTGAAGGACAGATTCGCGGGATCAAGGGATTGATCGAGAAGGACACCTATTGTGATGATGTGCTGACGCAGATCGCGGCGGCTCAGTCTGCTCTTAATTCAGTAGGCAAGCTCTTGCTGGAAGGTCATATGAAGAGCTGCATCGTTGAGCGCATTCAGGCCGGAGAGCATGAGGTTGTGGATGAATTATTGGTAACGGTAAGGAAGTTAATGAAGTAACTATTTTTGAATGAACTCATCATTTATATATCTAAGGAGGAACTACCCATGTCAAATATTACGTTGAACGTTACAGGAATGTCTTGCAATCACTGTGTGAAATCGGTTGAAGAAGCCGTGAAGAATGCAGGAGCGAATGGTCAGGTTGATCTGGCAGCAGGAACTGTCGCAGTTGAATATGACGAGCAAAAAGTCAATGTGGATCAGATCAAGGCAGCCATTGAAGATCAAGGGTATGACGTAGTCTAATCATCGCAGGCTTAAACTGAACTTCCCTTTGCATGGAAAGGAATTCAATAGATCTCTTTTCCAATAAATGAGTTCATTGTTTAAGCCTGATTTTCTGTCTTTTATATACCCCTTGGGGGTATTGGATGGATAAAAATATTTCATAGAGAAAGGAGCTAACAACATGGATAAGTCATCAACAACGGACAACACAACTGCATCAGAACCCGTACCATCACCGGAAACAGCGGGATTACAGACAACACTGCAAATTACAGGGATGACCTGTGCTGCCTGCTCTACCCGGATTGAGAAGGGATTGTCCCGAATGGAAGGGGTCAATCAGGCGAATGTTAACCTCGCTATAGAACAAGCGACGGTATCCTATGATCCGAAGACAACGAACATCAATGCTTTGCGGGATAAAGTGGAAGCACTTGGTTATGGTACAGTAACGGAATCCGTGGATCTGGACATTACAGGCATGACCTGTGCCGCTTGTTCTACCCGAATCGAAAAAGGTCTTTCCCGGTTGCCGGGTGTATCCCGTGCAAACGTGAACCTGGCGCTGGAAACGGGACATGTGGAATTTGCAGCAGGAGTATTGAAGGCAACCGATATTACGGCGAAGATCAAGCAGCTCGGTTATGGTGCGGAATTGCAGCAGACACAGGAAGATACCCAGTCGGTGCGTGAGCGTGAATTACAGCGCAAAAAGTGGAAGTGGATGATCTCCGCCCTGTTATCTTTGCCGCTGCTTTGGGCCATGGTGGGCCACTTCTCATTCACCTCGTGGATCTGGGTACCGGATCTTTTCATGAACCCATGGTTCCAACTGGTGTTGGCAACGCCGGTACAGTTTGTCATCGGATGGCAGTTCTATGTGGGAGCCTATAAAGCACTTCGTAATGGCAGTGCCAATATGGATGTACTGGTTGCTTTGGGTACAAGTGCGGCGTTCTTCTACAGTCTTTATCTGACCCTGACCAGTGGCAATGCAGCTTCGACCATGATGGATCATGGTGGGACGGGAATGACTACAGCAGCCATGCCAACCGTGGAGCTTTATTATGAGACGAGTGCAATTCTGATTACGTTGATCCTATTGGGAAAATGGTTCGAGGCTGTAGCTAAAGGGCGCTCCTCTCAGGCAATCAAAAGCCTCATCGAGCTGGCTCCGCGTGAAGCCAGAGTGATTCGTGATGGACAGGAAGTTATTGTACCGTCGGCATATGTTGCGGTTGGTGATCTTGTTCTGGTAAAACCCGGAGACAGCATTCCTGTGGATGGCATCGTGGAGGAAGGGCAATCTTCTGTCGACGAATCCATGTTAAGCGGAGAGAGCCTGCCCGTGGATAAAAAACCAGGGGATGCCGTTACAGGCGCTACGCTGAACAAAAATGGAGTATTAAGACTGCGTGCGACCCGCGTGGGCTCGGATACGGCGTTATCACAGATCATTAAAGTGGTTGAACAAGCGCAAGGTTCCAAGGCCCCTATTCAGCGGATTGCTGATGTGATCTCAGGCATCTTTGTTCCGATTGTTGTAGGCATCGCGGTAGTCACGTTCCTAATCTGGTATCTGTTCGCCAGTCCCGGTGACTTTGCCGGCTCGCTGGAGAAGGCGATTGCTGTACTTGTTATTGCCTGTCCTTGTGCGCTTGGACTCGCAACCCCAACGTCTATTATGGCTGGATCAGGGCGCGCGGCGGAATATGGTGTGTTGTTCAAAGGCGGCGAACATCTGGAATCGGCACAGCAGATCCAGACCGTTGTACTGGACAAAACAGGCACAGTTACCCAAGGCAAGCCCGTGCTTACGGATGTGGTGACGGCTCCAGAATGGACGGAGGCAGAGCTGTTGCAACGGGTGGGAGCGGCAGAGCAGAGTTCGGAGCATCCTTTGGCTGAGGCGATTGTGGAAGGAATCCGAGGTAAAGGTCTGGAGTTAACCCAATCAGAGCAATTCGAGAACATACCGGGATATGGTGTGCGAGCTCGGGTTAAGGGACAAGAGATCCTGGTCGGGACACGCCGACTGCTTACAGATGCGAAGGTAAATGTCTCCGAGGAAACCATGCAACAGATGAACAACCTTGAAGAACAAGGGCGCACAGCGATGCTGGTCGCGGTGGATGGTCAATGGGCTGGGCTTGTTGCCGTGGCGGACACCATCAAGGATACTTCACGGGAAGCCATTCAGCGGCTTCATGCTATGGGAATCGATGTCATCATGATTACGGGAGATAATGAGCGGACAGCACGCGCTGTAGCAGAGCAAGCCGGAATTAATAAAGTTCTGGCTGAGGTACTGCCAGAGGGCAAAGCGGCAGAAGTGAAAAAACTTCAGGAGAGTGGCCTCAAGGTAGCGATGGTTGGAGATGGTATCAACGATGCTCCGGCCCTTGCTACAGCCGATATCGGTATGGCCATTGGAACCGGAACCGATGTAGCGATGGAAGCAGCAGATATTACGTTAATGCGCGGCGATCTGAACAGTATTGCAGATGCAATCGAGATGAGCCGGCGGACGATGGGCAATATTAAGCAGAACCTGTTCTGGGCACTTGGCTATAACGTGATTGGTATTCCAATTGCAGCAGTGGGCTTCCTGGCTCCTTGGTTAGCAGGTGCGGCCATGGCGTTCAGCTCCGTGTCGGTTGTACTGAATTCGCTGCGTCTGCAACGAATGAAACTTAAAAGCAATGACTGATGTCCATTGAGGGACGTAATTCAACTTTGCATTATACTCAAGAGTAAGCATAGGGTGCGGTACGCTACGGCGGATCGTGCCTTTTTTGTTGATAAAAGGTGTTTGAAATATGTTAAAGGAATGGTCCTTTCCTTGTTAATGGAAGGTGAGCGTGTGAAGTGATGTCCTCTTATGAAATGGAATTCATTGTTTGCGAAACACATCTTTATATTTCTGAACCTTTCAGAAATAGATTGACAATATAGACATATAGACTTAAAATTTAAAACGATCGTTTGATTTAAACAATCGTTTACATCAAATTCGAACTAATTAGTAATGGAGGACATCATTTATGTTGCAGGCTTTACGTATATTGTTGAAAAAACCGCCAGTAATTGTGGGGATCGTGACGGCACTTATGTTCCAAGTGATCTTCAGCGTGATCTGGATGACAGCATATTCCGGAGTGAATGACCGGATGAATGAATTGACGGTTGCCGTTGTCAATGAGGATGGAGAACAGTCAAAAGGGATCGCAGATCGTATGGCTGAGACGCTTCCTTTTCATACCGTAACGAATCTGAGTGCTGCCGAAGCACTTGACCAGTTAAATCATCGTAAGATTCATATGGTGCTCAATATTCCTGCAGGTTTTAACCAGCTGATTCAGACAGCCGGTTCCACTGCCGAAATCAAGTACACCATCAACGAGGCGAATCCGGTTACGATCAAAAGCATGATGCAAGGTGTATCGCAAAGCGTGACGAACACGATTAACAAGCAAGCAACCGCTCAAGGTGTGCAAGCTGTGTTGACGGCTTCCGGAGCGCCTGCAGATCAGGCAGCTGAAGCTGCTGCCAACCTGACTACACGAGTGGAAGGTACAACCACTTCCATGAATCCGGTTAACGGCATGAACAACCAGATGGTTCCGATGATGATGGTACTCGCTTCTTATGTGGGAGCCATGATTATGGGGATGAATCTGCAGACCGCGATGGGTATGCTGTCTGCTACTCACTCCCGCTGGACATTGTTCGGTGCTAGAGTAGTCATTAATTTGGGGTCTGCTCTTGTGGTTTCTCTGCTGGGATCATCACTGATTGTGTCGCTGGGCGGACAGATCCAGCAAGGGTTTATCGCATTCTGGTTGTTCCAGGCGCTGTTCCTCTGCACATTCATGTTCTTCTCCCAGTTCTTCCTGATCTGCTTTGGACCAGCAGGAAGCTTGTTCAACATCATCTCACTGTCGCTGCAACTGGTATCTTCCGGTGCAATGGTGCCACGTGAATTGCTGAACAGTTTCTACAGTGGTATTGGTCAGTATCTGCCAGCCACATATGCCGTTCAAGGTGTTCTGAGCGCTCAACTGGGCGGACCAGGAGTTCAATCCGCTGCTGGCTCGATTGTTATTGTTTTGCTGGTTGCTGTAGCCCTCTCCCTGGTGGTGACGTTGTTGAAAAAACAACGCATGCCAGCTGGGGCACCAAGCCCGGCACAAATGAACAGCTAATATTCCTGTCATCATGGTTGTTCTTCATAGGATATGGCCAAGCACCCCGGTGATTTTCACCGGGGTGCTTGGTTTAATAGTAGGTTGAGGTGGCTAGCTTTGCAGGAACACAGGCGGCACACCTTGCGCTTTGATGCACAAACTTTCATAATGAAACGATAGAGTAGTCTCGCTGCAGCCCGGTGAGCTGGAGCAAATGAATAGAACGGACAAGAGGAGCGGACGGAATGACGGAACCGGAATTGGATATAAAAACGAGGATATTGCTTGCAGCCAAGAAACTTTTTGCACAGCAGGGGTATGACGGGACGAGTGTTCGTCAAATCTGTGATGAGGCGGGTGCAAATGTATCGCTTGTCTCGTATCATTTTGGCGGAAAAGAAAAGGTGTTCGAAGCATTATTTGAGCACTTTTTTCCTGATCATATGATGAATGAGTTGGCTGAAGAGTCCATGTCCTCCCCCGTGGAGGGTATCCGACGAATCATAGGTGAAGTTGTAAAGTTCACAATGACGGACCGGGAGATGAGCGATATCGTGCAGCTTGAAATTACGCTGCGTACCCATCGCACAGATACCGTGTTTCGTTTTTTGGACCCCGTCTGGACCAGAGTGAGAGAACTACTGCAAGAAGGCAAGGAGCAGGGCGTATTTCAGATCGAATCCGTATCTTATGCGATGCTTCAGGTCATGGGTGTAGCTTTGGCGCACAAACGGGCCAAAAACTCACGATTTAGCTTTGACTATCAGGATATGAACACAGATGAGCTGGCTGAGCAGACCATTGAATTCGTACTACGAGGATTGGGAGTGAATAGCAATGAACGAAACCATTGAATTGATGATGAAGCACCGCTCTGTGCGGAAATTCAAGCCAGACCCGGTAAGTAAGGAGCAGCTGGCAGCAATCGTGGCGGCTGGGCAGATGGCTTCCTCTTCAAGTAGTGTGCAGGCCTATACTATAATTGCTGTAACCGAACAGGAGCAGAAGGCCAAAATGGCTGAATTGGCAGGTAATCAGTCTTACGTCAACGAATGCCCTGTGTTTCTTGTATGGTGTGCTGACCTTTATCGCTTGAGTGATGCTGCCAAGCGTTATTTGCCTGAAAAAGAATCCTATGAGGACTCCACTGAAAACTTTATGGTGGCCACAATTGATGTTGCACTCGCATCGCAAAATGCTGCGCTTGCAGCAGAGTCACTAGGTTTCGGAATTGTATATATTGGTGGGCTGCGCAATCGCATTGAGGAAGTTAGCGAAGTATTGGGCTTGCCTGACGGCGTCTATCCAGTATATGGTATGTGCATTGGTGTTGCTGATCAGGAGACGGGTATTCGTCCGCGTCTACCGCTGGAAGCCGTCTTACACCATGGCCGCTATAACGCTGAGCAGACCCTCAAAGGCGTCGAGATCTATGACGAAACGACCGCTGCATACATGAAGGAGCGCACCCAAGGGGAACGTTCTACACCGTGGTCCGAAATGATGGCGAAACGCCTCACTGAACCGGTACGTCTACAGATGAAGCCATTCCTCGAAGGCAAAGGATTCTTGAAACGTTAAGCGTAAATTCAAAAGAAGTCAGTTTGGCGGATGCCGACTGACTTCTTTTTTTGCAAACTGTACCTATTTAGTTAAGGAATCATCATAAGACTGGATGCCAATTTGGACCTAAGGAAGACCGTAGAAGCGTTTCGTATTCTGATAAAAGAGACGCGCTGCCCGCTCCGTTCCCATACCGGTCACTTCACTCCATGCCTGAATAACCTGTCTCGTCATGGCTGGATGCGTCATTCTTCCCTGGAAAGGTCCCTCGAAAGGCCAAGGCCCATCGGTCTCTGCCATAACCTGCTCGGAAGGATACTGGCGTGCTAATTCACGAATTTCCTCTTCGTACACAATATCAGGTGTGAATGAGACGAAGTAACCATTGTCAGCCATTCGCTGGACGGTCCGCTTGGAGCCTTTGAACCAGTGAAAGTGAGCCCGACGATGATGATATTGTTCCAGTAGGTCACAGGCGATATCGGCATCCTCATATACAGCGTGCAGTACAATCGGTTTTCCATGTCGCTTGGCTAACTGGATAAATCTTTCTAACAGATCGATATAGCCGCTCTGATCAAATTGGTGTCCTGCCTGTTCGGCTTCCTGTCGGTTGTAATAGGGCAATCCAACTTCCCCAATCGCTGTGGCTTGTCCCATATGCTTTTCGATCCAGTCGAAGAACAGATTCTGCTCTGCCAGGGTCGGCAGGGGCTGCTCAGGATGGAACCCAAAGGCTGGATATACGGTACGAGGGTATTGTGATGCTAGTTCCAGGTTAGTCTGGGCAGATGCCAGATTCATGGAAACGGCGATGACCGCCTCAACCTGTTGGGATGGGAAGGAATGCAGCATCTCACGTTGTTCTTCAGGTGTATATTTGTCCAGGTGAAGATGAGCATCGATCAAGGGTGCAAAAGCGGTTGATTGCATGGATGGACCCCTCCTTTTTGTCTTTTACCAATGATACGCAGCGTAGTTTGTCTTGGATCACCCATTTTAGGGAAAAAATAACTCAAAAACCCGCGCTATTTGGATAGGCGGGTTTTCTGCTGTTCTTCTCTCATCCACTGGGAAATCTGCCTTTTCCGTTCAAGAAAAGCAGAGTCCTCCGTGATCGCTTCGTGACGTGGACGATCAAAGGGAACATCGACTTCGTGAAGTACAGCTGCAGGCCGATTCGATAAAACATAGATACGGTCAGCAAGCAATAATGCTTCCTCGATATTATGCGTGATGAACAGCACCGAGCGGCGGTTCTGTTCCCAGATATCGAGCAGCCAGCGCTGCATGTCGCTACGGGTCAGTGCATCCAGCGCACTAAAAGGCTCGTCCAGCAGCATCAACTCCTGCGGACTGAGCAGGGCGCGCAGAAAGGCAACCCGCTGCTGCATGCCGCCCGATAACATATGCGGATAGGCTTGTTCAAATCCGGCCAGACCGACACTGCTCAGCCACTTCCGGGCATCTGCAAGCGCTTCTGCTCGGGGTGGTGCGTCCGCAGACACTTCACCTGCAAGCAGCACATTGTCCTCGATGGTACGCCATGGAAATAGTGCAGGCTGCTGTGGCATATAACTAATCTTGCCGCGTTGTCCGGTAACATCCTGACCATTCATCAGGATTTGGCCTTCCTGAGGTTTCAGCAGACCGCCGATGATGTGAAACAGGGTGCTTTTACCGCAGCCGGAAGGACCGACGATGGCTACGAATTCCCCTTGTCCCACGGTCAGGGACAGGCCATCCAGAACGGGCAATGTGCTGCGTCGCTCTCGGAACGAAGCATTCACGTTCAGAACTTCCAACGCTGGTGATGAATGATGTGCAGGTAAGGCCACGGTTTCATACTCAGGACTTCCGCTACTCGTTGGAGTGGTTGCACCTTCATCCGGCGCAGCAGCTACCCGCTCGTTGTGTTCGGGTGTCATCTTGTCATCACTTCCTAACCTTTATATGGTGCATATTTCAAAGTTATCGCTTTTGTGGACGCCAGCGTACGAGCAGCTTTTCCAGTAGCGCAATGAGCAGGAAGAGCAGCAGACTCAATGCCACAATAATCATGATTGCCACGAACAGACGATCCGTCCGATAGGCTGATTTTTGCAGCATCATATAATAGCCGATGCCCTTATCTGCACCGATCCATTCGGCGATAATCGCACCCATGACGCTGTACGTAGCGGCAATTTTAATCCCCGAGAACACCGAGGGCAATGCATGTGGAAGTTCGAGTTTCCAGAAAATTTGGCCGCGTTTTGCACCAGCCATGCGCATATAGTTCATCATGGCCGCATCGGTGCGGGTCAATCCGTCCATGGCAGCTACAGCCACCGGGAAGAAGCAGACCAGAATGATGGTAATAAGTTTGGGCAGCAGCCCAAATCCGAACCAGATCAGCAAGAGCGGGGCAAGCGCAATGGTCGGTATATTTTGACTAAGAATAAGTAATGGATAGAGTGCAGATTTCAAAAATGGAATCAGATGCAGCACCATCGCAATCAGTAATCCCACAAGTGTACCTGCTGCAAACCCAATCAATGTCAGCTGGATTGTTGCCCATGCATGCATGCCAAGTCGCTCGGCCTGGGACGCTGCTTCATGGGCGATGTCTGAAGGCGCAGGCAGCATCCATTTCTCAATATGGAACAGGGAGACAGCTCCCTGCCATATTGCTATAAAGAGAATAACCGCCACAAAGGGCGGCCATACGCTTTTCCAATAGGCATGCATTAGCGATATTTCTCCGTCAGGGTGTCCATGCTGAAGCCGCTTGGGCTATGGGCGATCTTGATCTGTGAGATGATGCTTGGGCTGCCAGCTTGCACGAGAACTTCGTGCATTTTGCGGACAACCTCGAGCAGTTCCTCCAGTTCTCCCTCCATCGTGGTATCCAGTGGATTAACCTGATATTTCAAGCCGGACTGCTGAATAACTTCAATGGCACGATCAACATAAGGATAGGAATTTTCGCCATTTGGCGTTTTGGGAATGACTTGAATGCTAAGTAGTGTGCTTGCCATGAGAGATCACGTTTCCTTTCGGGTTAAATTGCATGAGCTAAACCAGCTTTACACTTTACCACTCCGATTGCAGTACCCTCTTCCGATCACTGTTATCCCCGGATTTCTTTAATAATTTTTAACGGAGGAAATCCGGGGATAAAGGTGAGCGCTTCGCTTCTTCAGATGGGTTCTGCACTCTTCGTTCTGGTGTAAAAAAAAGTTAAACTTAAACCATTTTTATTGGGGTAAGAACTCGTTTGTATACGCTTTGGATACATCTACCTGCTCATCGAGCAGTTTTTTGCTAAACATCCAATCCGTGTAGTTCTGCCATACTTCCTGCTTCTGCTCACCCCAGCGTGGTGCGTCATCCTGGTATTTCGGACTCAGCCACTTCTGGCTTGCGAGTACAAGATCCTTATCCAGATCCGGTACGGCCTTGATCAGAATGTTGGCAGCGTCTTCGGGATGTTCAATCGCGTATTGATATCCCTCGGAAGTCGCTTTCAGGAACGCTTTAACCAGCTCGGGATCGTTCTGAATCGTCTTTTCATTGGTAACGAGTACAGGTGTGTAGTAGTCCAGTGCTTCGGAATAATCTTTTACATACAGCATGTCGATCGGTTCGCCGCGCAGTTCGGCTTCGATACCCGTCCATGCGTAGAAAATCCATGCAAAGTCGATATCGCGTTTCACAGCGGTGAAGAAGTCTGCATCGCCCATGCTAATATTTTTTACTTTGGATACATCGGCGCCTTCGCCTTCCATAATGGATTGCATCACAGCTTCTTCCACTGGAGAGCCCCAGCCACCATAGGTTTTACCTTCAAAATCTTTGGGAGATTTGATGTTCCGATCCGCCGGAGCGGCAAATCCGGACGTGTTATGCTGAATGACTGCAGCGATAGACACGAGCGGTACGCCCTGTGTGCGGGCCTGGGTTACACTCTCCTGATAACTTACGCCAAAAGGCACTTCGTTCGAAGCTACCATCGTATCCGCGCCTCCAGCACCTGGCTGTACAATCTCGACATTTAAGCCTTCGGCTTTGTAAAAACCTTGATCTACGGCCGCATACAGGCCGGTATGATTTGTATTTGGTGTCCAGTCCAGCACCACTTTAACGTCCTTGAGGGCTGCGTTGTCACCTTCATTGCTGTTTTCGGTGTTGCTGTTGCCATTTTCTCCTGAAGGTGCAGCTTCTTTGCCGCCACATGCGGCCACAGCCACTAGTAGGACGCACAAGAGCATTAGGCCCATCATTTTACGCCATCTCATCTTCATTTCTCTCCTTCATGTTGTCCGGCCAGTGGCGCGGGGTACTCCTTGGCTTCATATCCAAGCTTCTTGCATAAATCGACAGATTTATACCAGCTATGATCCGGATGACGTCACTTTTTTTAGCTCTCTGGCTATATAAAAGAACATTAAAAAAGCGCCCCGTTAATCCGGGACGCGTGCAGGCGTTAGAGATGTGGCACTCAGCAAAGAGGCTGGGCCAATTCGATATACTCCGATTCCTACGCTGGCATGATCCAGATCAGGTCTAAGGGTCAGTATCTTGGTGGGATACACTCTCAGCCGGCCTATTCCGACTCCCCTGGGAAACTATGAAGTTACGGGCATTACTAGGTGTAATTATAGGCCAGAGGCCCATGCATGTCCAGTCAGGAACTGGATAGGGGCACGTATGAATGAATCAAAAAGGCCATTATACATGCGTATAACGGCCTCTCTAGATGTGTGGTTTTTAACAATTATCTTGGCGAATCATATAAGGAAATCTGACTGAGTGCAAAAGCATCGGATTTCGGGTCATAGCCTACCTGTTTCTGAGTGGTTTCCAGATTTAATCGTTTAAATCGATTATTCGAGATCCCATGCAGTATGGTGAAGGGCTCCAGATCTGTAGCTGTAATTGTTTTGAACATCAAATCACACAAGTCAGCCGGACTAATATACGCGCTCATATCCCTTGCCTCCAGCGCGGGTCCATCTGGTTGAAAATCATCATATGCACCTATACGTACTGCTACACTTTGTAAGCCTTCGGTATACGCAAAATAGGAAGCGAGCGATTCACCAAAACATTTGCTAACTCCGTACAAATTCCGTGGGCGTGTCGGCATGTCCGGATAGACTTGAGCATCAATGGGATACCCCTCGATCGTCTGTGCACTGCTTGCCAGAATGACTCTCCGCACACCTTGGTCCTTAGCTGCACGGAATACATTAAATGTACCCTTGATATTAATATCCAACAACGATTCATAGAATCCGGCATGCGGGGAAGGATCTCCCGCCAGATGTACAACCACATCCATGCCTTCGCAAGCGTGCTGACAGGCTTCGGGATCTGTCACATCCAGTGTCATGATCTCATGGCTTGTCCCTTGATACGTATGTAGTCTGTTGATATTCAAATCCGTTAGTCGAAGGTGAAATGCTTCTGACAAGTGTTGGGACAAGTCACTTCCAATTTTTCCGGCTGCGCCGGTAATTAAAATGTTCATAAATCAGCTCCAATTCTTAGCGCTGGAAGAACTCAATCCATTCCTTTTCAGGTCCATAGATGAAGAAATAACGGTAACCGTTAGGCAGTGTAATCATCTCTCCATCAATAAATTCGGCCTCAGTTGCCTTAATGCGGTTGTACTCAGAATCAAGGTCATCGACATGGATGGCAAAATGGTGCACCGTACCTTCGGAAGGCAGCTTGTCGCTGTATCCCTGAATCAACTCAATCTCGGTCTCATCGCTTCCGTTGAAGCCGAGAAAGGCGAGCTGAATGACACCGTTGGTATGGGTTACCCGGTCTTTCAATTCAAGACCAACAATCTCCGTATAGAAACGCAGCGTGGTCTCCAGATCACGAACGGCAATGCCGACGTGGTCAATGCGCTTTTGAAAACTCATAATCAAAATCCTCCTTATATTTAACGATTTTTTTCTACCATTTTAAGGGATATCATAGGGCTGTACTACGAGGTTGTCAAATAAGATTTTAATTTGGAAAAATTATAATTGTTCACAGAATGTTCACTTATGAGGAGGGGGTCATTATCTCTATAATTACGAAGGTAAACAGAGAGGATGAGAGATTTGCCAACAACGAAGAAAGAACAGATTATTTTTGGAATGATGATGTGCACAGGGATGGTCGTCGTCATGATGACTTTCAATTTATGGCACAATGGGTTATTGAGCAAGATGTCCGCGCTAGATATACTGCTTCAATTCATATTGTGTTTTATCATTGCGTTCCTGGTGGAGTCCTTCATTGTTGGACCTGTAGCGAGAAAAATTGCATTTTCCTTACCTTTTGACAAATCCAATAAAATTTTGGGCGTGCTCGCTATGTCATTTTTCATGGTCATTGGAATGGTTCTGATCATGTCCTTGTACGGAATGATTTCCGCTTACCTTGCGAATCAGTTAAGTGGAGCATCCGTACTAAATACGTATCTTCATACGATTGCTCGTAATTTCAGCCTGGCGCTTCCTTACCAAATCATTATTCTGGGACCACTCGTTCGATATGTATTTGGTAAATTCATTAAGGATAAAGGGAGTGTAGTCCCTTCAACCTAAATAACGTTAGTTCCGATTTAGAGCATCTGAAAGTATTTCCTGGGCAATCGTCCACTGGTCTAGGATAAAGAAGTAATTGTGCATTTTTAAATCAAAAAAGGCGTCGTAGCATTCACGCTACGACGCCTAACTTTTTACAGCTATGATTCATTGAATTTAATTTTATCTTCTGTTTGGTAGATGTTACGATGCTGAACTCACAGTATGCCTGCGCTGCCATTGATACGCAATCACGCTGATAATCAGCAGACCAACTGCAAAAATGGCAAGCATCCATGCTGACTGGTTAACCTCCAGATGATCGAGACTCCAGCCTGTAACCAAAGGCAGAATGGCACCACCAACCCCACCTGATGCAATCAGGATGCTGGGCGTCGATTCTTCTGTTCCAGGCAGCATTTTGCTGGCGAAGACGAGGGCAATGGAGAATACGCCCGATAATGCGAGCCCGAGCAACAGAATGATCAGAAATGCCGACCAGATCTGGTTGGTAAAAGGAAAGATCATCAGCAGTACAACTGCTGCAAGGCAACTGTACAGAACGTAGACGCGATATTGGAATTTCTCCGCAATATATCCGGCAAAAAGTCGTCCAACAGACATGGCGATCCAGAAGCAGGTAACACTAAGTGCAGCACCTGCTTCCTTCATGTTCATTTTCTCAATCAGAATGGCTGGCATGAAGTTGGCAAGGCTCATTTCAGTGCCGACATAGAGAAAGAAAAATAAAACAAATAAAGACAGAAGAGCCAAATTACGGCCGTGATAGGTTGAACGAGTTGGTTTAATGTCTTCAGGATTCGTCCCATTTGGCGATTCAGCAGCGTGAGTGTGTACAGGAGTCTGGTCTGAGCTACGGCGACTCAGCTCGTTGTCCAGCTCACCGAATGAACTTTTGGCCCAGAAGATAAAAGTCATCGCTGCACAGACGGCAACCACGAGGAACGACATGCGCCAGTACCCGGCAGAAATCAGACCGCTTGCAATGAGAGGCATGACCATGGCGCCGATACCAAATAACACTTCAAGTCGGCTCATGGCAACCGCCGTATTATCTTTAATTGCAGCAATAATGATTGTACCGATGACAGCTTCTATCATACCGAATCCGAATCCGGCTGCAGGTGCAATGACGAACATCCAGCCCCAAGGAGGCAGCAGCATATAGGATAACTCTGCGATGCAGAGCAGAGCTGCGGCAATTAATAGACCGCCTCGTTTCCCGAAGCGTTTATTCAACCACGGAGATAACAATACACCACCCAGGAACCCGGCAAATTGGGCAAAGATCAGTGTGCCTCCCTGACTATAATCCTTGCCATAATGTTCAAGAGCAACGGGTAGGATGGAGCCGAGAACCACATGGGCAAGTCCGATGAGGAAATAGGATAAGCATCCAATCCAAAGCAATTTTTTCATGAAGAAAAACTCCTTCTAGATATTATGTTATGTAGTAAGTCTGCCATTCAGGAGTATTTCCTAAAAACAAACAATCTCTATCATAACAGGACATGTAAGGGTGTGCACGGATAACTTGCAATGGAGGCTAAAATTCGTATATACTGAAAAACAACAATTACAGATCGGACCATGCCGTTGAAGAGCATCCAACTCGGAGGCGTTTTCGCCAGGGGAGCGAACCATTCCCCAAGTTAACCGGAACCGCCCGTTATCGCGGACCAAGAGGCTGAACCAGAATATTCTGGTTTGGCAAGTTGGGTGGCACCGCGAGCAGAGCGCTCCTCGTCCCAAGGGATGAGGGCGCTCTTTGTATTTTTAAAGCCAAAGGAGACGGTGACCATGTTGGAAATGAAGTGGATTCGGGAGCATGCAGAAGAGGTGCAAGCTGCGGCAGTTGGCAAGAGAATGAAGATCAGTATTCGCGAATTGTTGGAACGGGACGAGGAGCGCAGAGCACTTTTACTGGAAACGGAAGAAGGACGTAGAGTACGTAATTCGTTATCTGCAGATATTGGCAGACTGATGCAAGCTGGTGAGCGTGAACAAGCCGAGGGTTTAAGGGAACAGGTGAAACAGCTGAATGGTCAGTTAGAGCAAGTTGAAGCCAAGCTTGCCGTTGTGCAAGAGGAAGTGACAAGGCTGCAATGGTTGGTACCCAATGTTGTATCGCCGGACACGCCAGTGGGTGCATCGGATGAGGATAATGTGGAACTGAGACGTGTGGGTGAGCTGCCGGTATTCGATTATGAGGCCAAGGATCACGTAGAGCTCGGTGAACGGCATGACCTAATCGACATCCCACGTGGGGTGAAAATCGGCGGAACACGAAGCTATGTGCTCAAAGGAGCAGGGCTGCTCCTGCACCGGGCTGTACAGCAACTTGCGCTTGATCTGCTGCTGAAGCATGGATTTCTGCCAATGGAAGTTCCTCTGATGGTGAGGGAGAATACCCTTTTGAACACGGGGTTCTTCCCCACAGGACGGGATCAGGTCTATGAATTAGTGGGCGAGAACAAGTGGCTGGTGGGAACATCGGAAGTGCCGCTGGTTTCGTATTATGCGGATGAGATTGTGGATGTACAGGAGCCAATCAAGCTGGCAGCCACATCGACATGTTTCCGCAGTGAGGTTGGCTCAGGCGGGCGGGATGTACGCGGATTGTACCGGGTGCATCAATTTGCCAAAGTGGAACAAGTCATTATCTGTGCACCGGATGCGAAAGAATCGGAGCGAATGCTACAGGAAATTACGGGACACGCTGAGGAATTACTGCAATTGCTGGAACTGCCTTATCGTGTGGTGGCTGTGTGTACAGGAGATATGTCGCAGAAAACATACAAACAGTACGATATTGAGACCTGGATGCCAAGCCGCAATGCGTACGGGGAGACACATTCGTCGTCGAATCTGCATGACTTCCAGGCTCGGCGTTCAAATATTCGTTGTCGCGATGCCCAAGGTAAGCTTGCATACTGCCATACGTTGAACAATACGGCTGTGGCTTCGCCACGTATACTGATTCCATTGCTGGAGAATCATCAGCAGGCGGATGGAAGCATTCGTATTCCAGCCGCACTTCAGCCTTATATGGGCGGTGCTGAATATTTGGTTTTGCCTCACCAGGATGAAGAGAATTAAACAGATTACAAGCTGTGTGGAGAAGTGAAAAGTGGAACCCTTGTGGGGGTTCCTTTTTGTTTTGCCTGTGATGTTGGGACCAGTGGAGAGTGTTCAGCGCTTTTGTGTTACGGAGGCCGCAGTATAGGATGTGGAAGAGGGAAAAACCAGAAGGGTATGTCACACAGCTGTAACGTACAGATTGTATAGTAGAATCCAGTTTGGAAAGGAGGCGCAGATATGAACCTGCTGCTCGCGGATGATGAGCCGCTGATGCTGCAAATATTAAAAGCCTATTTCGTTAAAGAGGGCTTTCAAGTGTTTTTGGCCGAGGATGGGGAAGCAGCCCTGAATCTTTTTTATAATAATCAAATCGATTTGGCGGTTTTGGATTGGATGATGCCAGGTCGCAGCGGTGTCGAGGTGTGCCGGGAAATCAAGCGTACGAGTCGGGCGAAGGTACTGCTGCTGACAGCCAAAGGGGAATCGGATGATGAGTTTGTTGCCTTGAAGGCCGGGGCGGATGATTATCTGCGCAAGCCGTTTGACTCGCGTATCCTGCTATTGCGTGTAAAGAAGCTGCTGCAACTTTCCTCCAAGATTATTGTGGGAGAACTGACCGTGGATCTGGAAGGCCAGAAGATCTACCGTGGTGGAGTTGATGTAGGGGCAACCCATAAGGAATTCGAATTAATGAAGGTACTGGGAATGAATAAGGGGCAGATTGTAACCCGTAAAATTTTGCTGGATCAGGTGTGGGGTTTCGATTATTTCGGCGAGGAACGCACCGTAGACACTCATATCCGCAGACTGCGTGAGAAAATTGGAGAAGATTCGATCAAAACCTACCGGGGAATGGGCTACTGCCTAGAGGATCAAAATGAGTAAACTGACCCGAAAACTGCTCGTGCGCATTATCGGTGCATTGTGTGTTGTCTTTTTCCTATCCTTTATCGTCAATACGTTTTTCCTGCCTAGCTATTTTTTGTATCAGAAAAAGCAGAAGTTGGCCGAGTTAACGACCGAAATCTCTGCTTCAGAACACGGCGTTCCAATTTCACAGATTGAGAGCCTTGAAACGCAATACGAGGTCGCTATCGCTTATGCATCGTTGAAGGATAGTGTGAATGATATTAACGATCAACTGTTATTTCAATATAACCGCAAGGGAATTGCCCTCAGTAAATTTTGGCTGACAGAAGAGAGTATCTCTGCGCTGCGTGAGGGTGCCCGGGTTAATAAATTCTATGATCAGACCAAGTTGAAATCAAACTTTCTGGTGAACTTTGTGAAGGTGGGGGATTCCGTGTTTGCTGTCGGCGAATCCATCTCCCATTCATCGGAGACGATTCGAATTATTAATCAGTTCAATGCGTACATATGGCTCGGCATGCTGCTGTTGCTTATCCTGCTTTCCGTGCTGTATACCGCCCGGATCGTTAAACCGCTCGCAAAACTAAGCGAAACGGCTGAAGCCATTTCCAATTTATCGTTTACAAAGGTTGATATAAAGACAGGTGATGAGATTGAGTCTTTAGGACGCAGCATCAATGTGATGAGCGACAAATTGCAGCAGGCGCAACATTCTTTGGAAATGAAAAATGCTAACCTGCGAACGTTCATCTCGGACATCTCGCATGAGTTGAAAACACCGCTCTCCCTGATTCGAGTTTATGCCTCTGGCATTCAAGATGGCCTGGATGACGGAACCTATGCTAGGGTAATCCAGCAACAGAGCGAAGAGCTGGCTGGTTTAATTGACCGTCTGTTGGAGTTATCCCGTCTGCAGGCCGAAGTATATGATTTTGAACCTGTTGATCTTCGCCAACTGCTCACGGAGACACTTCATACTTATGAAACCGTATTTCAGCAGCATGGCTTGCATGTGGAAGTGGAGGATCGATGGACTGCCGAGACATGGGTGCTGGCTGATCGACGGAAGCTGGAGTCTGTTCTGCACAATTGGATGACCAACGCGGTGAAATATACAAGCGGTGACCGAATAACCATTACACTTGAACTGAAAGGGGAAGCGGCACATTTCGGTATCGCCAATGAAACGGATAAGGAAGAGCATGAACAGTGGGATCAGGTTTGGGAGCCCTTCTATGTAATGGATAGTTCGCGCAGCAAAAAGTTTAGCGGCACGGGACTGGGCTTGTCCATTGCCCGGACGATTCTGGAGAATCACCATGCCGACTATGGTCTTAGTGTAGCCGATGGAAAAGTTATGTTTTATTTTTCTTTACCTTTAATACAACGTTAATGAAGGAGCCGCCATGCAAATGGTGGTTTTTTTGTGTGAGAAGCAACCTGAACTAGAGCTTGTTCACGTTGGGAAAAGCCAATTGTTCCCCTGTCATACTGATGTAACACAATTGCCTTAGGATAGGCCTATCACCAAATCAGAACTTAATTCATGGAGGGATATCCGATGTTCAATAAAACCTTTTTAATAACGGGAGGCACAGGCTCATGGGGAGAAGAATTGGTCAAACAATTGCTCGTTCAGGAGCCAAAAGAGATACGTATTTTCTCACGAAATGAATCGCTGCAGGCTCAAATGAGACAAGCCGTCTCTGACCCGAGAGTGAAGTTTGTACTGGGGGATATCAGAGACCGATGGGAGCTTGCAGGTGCCTGCAAGGATGTAGACTATGTCTTTCATCTTGCGGCGCTTAAACATGTTCCGGTCTGCGAGGACCAACCGGATTGTGCGGTTAAAACCAATATTATCGGAACGCAGAACGTCATTGATGCTGCAATCGAGTATGGCGTGCGGAAGGTGGTATATGTCTCTACGGACAAGGCAGCGAATCCTTCCAGTATGTACGGGATGACCAAAGCCATCGGAGAAAAACTGATTTTAATGGCTGACAGTCGTTCCGCTACAAGCTTTGCTTGTGTACGAAGCGGGAATGTTCTTGGATCCACGGGGAGCGTAGTACCGTTATTCAAACGCCAGCTTGAGTTGAAGCAGCCACTTAGCGTTACCGATTCCAGAATGACACGTTTTTTTCTTCCTCTTGGTGACGCCGTGGAAATTCTCCTGTCGGCCATGGAGCAATGTGAGGGCGGTGAGATTATTGTACCCCGAATGCCATCCTGCAAAATAACGGATATCGCACGGGTTTTGGCAGAGGATGCGGGACAAAAGGATGTCCCGATACATTTTATCGGTGCCCGTCCGGGTGAACGGCTTTATGAAACGCTGATTTCAGATTGGGAAAACGTTAGGGAAGTGGAAGCGGAGAAGTCCTACTTTGTTGTCACCGCCTCTCTTGCACCCGAATTAGCGGATAAAGAGGGTAGTGGGACATCTATTCTTCCTGGCAGAGGATATCATTCGGAGGATGTCATCATGACCAAGGCAGAGGTTCGCGATATGCTGTGGAGAGGGGGATTTCTGTGTTCAAGCGGAGGATCATATTTACAGGAGGCGGCTCCGCCGGTCATGTAACAGCTAATCTCATTCTGATCTCCAGATTGCTTCAGGAGCAATGGGAGATCCATTATATCGGTTCCAAGCATGGCATCGAACGTCAATTAATCGGCAAAATCCCGGCTGTTCACTATCATGCGGTTGCAACAGGCAAGTTGAGAAGGTATTGGGCATGGGCGAACGTTTCCGATGTATTCAAAATTATACTTGGAGTGCTGCAAGCTTATCTGCTCATTTTACGAATTAAACCTCATGTTTGCTTTTCGTTAGGGGGATTCGTAGCTGTTCCTGCTGTAGTGGGTGCCAGGTGGAACCGGGTTCCGGTGCTGATTCTGGAGCCGGATCTACATCCGGGTCTGGCCAACAGGCTGTCACGGCGATACGCCCAAATGATGTGTACTACGTTTATGGATACCGCGACGTTCGCCTCCACGAAAGGTTCAGGAAAGACGATGTACGTGGGACCTGTAATCAGGGAGGAGTTGAAGCTTGGCAGCCGAGCACGGGGGATTCATTTTTGCCGATTTGTCTCCGACAGACCTATTCTGTTGATTATGGGTGGCAGTCAGGGCTCGGAAAAGCTTAATCGTATGGTACTTGAAACACTGCCGGAACTGCTCAAGCGTTATCAAATCATTCATATATGTGGTACAGGTAAATTGAACTCATCCTTCCCAAGTTTTGCAGGCTACAAGGCATTTGAATATGTGCATGAAGAACTTGCGGATTTAATGGTTATGGCGGATATGGTCGTGTCACGTGCTGGCTCCAATGCGATCCATGAGTGGTTGTTGCTACGGAAGCCGATGCTCCTGATTCCCCATGCCAACGGCGGATCACGTGTTGGACAGACGCTGAACGCGAAGTATTTTCAGGAGCGAGGTTATGCAAGGGTCCTCCAGGAAGAGGAGTTGACTGCTCAGACATTCCTGCGAGATATTAACCTTGTATATATGGAGAGGGATCGTATGGTGGGCCATATGAGGACGAGTGGAACGGACAACGCCGTTGACAAGGTTCTGCAGCTTATTCGTACAACGGTTTCTTCGGTAGAAAGAGCTGAACATGAGTAAAAGATTTCCCGAGCTGCAGCTGGTCATGTTCTTTTTGCTCATCGTATCTATCCTGATTATCTCAAAACATTTATTGTATTAAACTAGGATTGCAGCCTGTTACAATCCCGTTCTTATTCTGAATAAATAGGCATTCTTCAGTCACTTCCATATGACTTGAAGAATGCCTCTACTTATTTCGGAATGTAGGGGAGGGCTGTAGCAAGTAACAAATGTCGAAAGTTCCTCTTATCCGCGATTCTGCTCCAACCTGATTCATTTTTATGTAATGAGTTTCCGATATAATATAATAGAAGTAAAATATTGGATTACAGGAGATGAAAATTGCAATGAATGGAATGAAATTAGCAATACGAGGCAGCTTGGCCTTTATTTTAGTATTGGCATTACTGGCTCCTTCGTTTGCCCTAGCAGCCACGGGTGACGTGACATCTATCGAGATTACCAACAGTAGTCCGCAACAGATGAGTGTATCCCAGACAACTACACTTCAAGTGATGGCGGTGATTGAAGGGTTTGATAACAAGCAGGATGTTACGGGAGGCGTCACATGGTCCACGAGTAACGAAGCTGTTGCCACCATTATTAAAGGCAAAGTGAAGGCTGTGGCAGCAGGAGAAGCAACGATATATGCACAGGTAGATGGCGCCAAAGCGCAATTGCTTGTTAAGGTTCAGGATAAAATTAAAAGCATCAAAGCTTCGCCAAGTTCCTATAATTTTGTCAAAGGTAGTGAAAGTACGCTGCCTAAAGTAAGCATTGTACGTGCAAACGGCAAGGAAGAAGACGTCACATCCGAGATCGTATGGACGGTATCGAGTGCTTCCGCTGTGCTGGAGAGTGGTAAAATCAAAGGAATCACGCCTGGCAGAGTGCTGTTACAAGGCAAATATGGCTCAGAGACAGTTAAAGTTCCCGTAGCAATCACGGACGAGATTACCAAAGTCGAAGTAACTCCTGCTATCATGCAGCTGAATATTAAGAAATCGAAAGCGTTGAAGGTAATCGGTACATATGCCAATGGGAAAACGATTAATCTTTCGAAACAGGTAACGTGGACCTCTTCCAACAATAATGTAGCCATCGTCAAGAATGGTACAGTCAAAACACTGACGGAAGGACAAGCCACCTTGACAGGAACTTATCAAAATCAGACAATAAAGGCAGAGGTTACCGTTGTTCCTTTGCTCAAAAAGCTGATCACAGGCCAGAAAACACTCGTCTTATCGCCACAAGCAAGTACAACACTGAGTGTGATGGCGCAGTATGATACAGGCAAAACCAGGGTTGTAACGAGCAGTGCCGTGTGGAGCAGCACCAAACCAAGTGTAGCCACAGTAACAGGTGGTAAGATTGTGGCCGTGGGTAAGGGCAAAACATCCATTACCGCCAAATGGGGCAATAAAAAAGTTACTATACCGGTGACGGTAAAATAAAGTTTCAACGAATGAAATATATCAATTGAGATAAATTCATCATCGTGAACAGAAACAGATGGGGCGTAGATATACGCCCCTTTTAAGTATAAAAAATTGGATGTGATTAAAACTGAATTCTTCAATTATAAGCTCAGATACCAATCTCAGTGGGTTGGCTTACATGAAGTATCTTCTTCTGACCCTACTTTCGATACTGACACTTGGGATGATTGCCACAGTTGAGGACGCGAAGAAACGATCCCATATGAAGTACCTGGAACAATATCGATTGAAATTCAGTCCTGCAAAGGAGGGAAAATCTGAATGACAGTTCATCTGCAACCGGAAAATTGGCCTAAATGGGCGACAGAATCGGTAGAGATTGTTGAAGCCAACCCTATGTGGGGCCTACAGGCTCAGGAAGAGATTCGCCAGCTCAGAGAACTATTACAGCAGCTCAATATTCATCGATTTGAACATATCGGAAGCACGTCCATTCCCGGATTGCCCGCCAAGCCCATTATTGATTTGATGGGAGAGGTGCAGTCGTGGGAGGACATGGACTTGATTGCCGATCAGCTGAATCCGGTAGGCTGGAACTACGTTCCGCCTGAACTGGATGGTCGGGAATATAGACGTTTCTGGGTCAGAGTGAAGGATGATAAGAGGGCTGTACATCTTCATTTGATGCGCCCAGGCGAGGAACGTTGGGATCGCCAAATCCAGTTCCGGGATGTGCTGAGACAGCGTCCGGATCTGGTAGAGGTTTACGCGGCCTTGAAAGCTAAACTTGCTGATGAGAATAAGGATGACAGAGAAGCGTATACCGCTGCCAAAACAGATTTTATTTTACAAGTGCTTGATGAAGGCGTTTGATCCATTATGAAGGCATTTTTCAAAGAGAGGCTGATTTATTTCATCGCAGTGATCATAACCATGGCGGCAGGACTGGCGTCCAGACGCTTTGGAGAACTTTTACCGAATTTTGTGCATGAGCATTTTGGAGATGCCTTGTGGGCGGCTATGATTTATTTTGGGGTACGCATGGTTTGGATTAATCGCAGCAAAGAGTTGGCGTTAATCGTGAGCCTGATTTTTAGCTGGGCCGTCGAATGTTCGCAAATGATTCAGACCCCTTTGCTGAACGAAGTGCGTTCAACGGTACTGGGTGCGCTTATTTTGGGACGTGGATTTCTGGTAATGGATCTATTGCGGTATGCTGTTGGCATTCTGTGCGTGTATGGGATGGATCGTTATTTCCTGAGAAATAAGAAGGCTTGATAATGGGGAGGGACTTAAGTGAATGTAGATAAGCTTTTTACGGAATCACCCGAATTTGAGACAGATCGGTTGGTACTGAGACGTCTTACGCTCAACGACCTCGATGATTATTTTAGGTTTGCCTCCGATCCTAAAGTGAGTCAGCAAAGTCTGTGGAACTGTCATGAGACGTTGGATGATTCTGTCCAATATATTCAAAGAGTGTTAGACAATTATGAGAAGAAAACGATCTATATATGGGCCTTTATTCTGAAGGAAACGGGGAAGCTGATCGGGCGAGGTGGCATTTTTCATCTGAATGAATCCATGCAAAGTGCTGAACTGGGGTACGCGATTGCCAGCAGTTGCTGGGGCAAAGGCCTTGCCGCAGAAGCGATGCAACCGATTGTTGAATACTGTTTTCAAGAACTGGACTGCAATCGGCTGGAGGGGAAATGCAATGCAGGCAACATCGGTTCTGCACGAGTGATGGAGAAGTTGGGCATGTCATATGAAGGTTTGATGCGTAAACAATTGAAGATCAAAGGTGTGTTTACAGATCAAAAATTGTACTCCCGTATCCGGGATGATCTATAATACTTCCAATGACTTGCACGATACATAGAAGAAATTGAAGGAGGCGGAACAATGATCTACAGTATTATTCCCCAAGCGGTATGGGAGCAGGTATCCAAGCAGAGCGTGTATGCACCGGATAGCCTGGAGACGGACGGTTTCATTCATTGTTCCACTAAAGAACAGATTCCATGGGTAGCCGCTCAATTTTATCAAGGACGTACGGATTTGTTATTGATTGGCATTGATGAGAGAGCCTTGAAGCCGGAACTGGTGTATGAGGACCTGTATGAGTTGAATGAACTATTTCCACATATTTATGGTGAACTTAATTTGGATGCCGTGCGGAAAGTTATTTCCTTTGAACCGAATGATGACGGGACGTTTTCTTTTCCTGAATAAACACATTTTGCGAAGGGTTGTGAACGTGTGGATATGAATCAGGTGTTTCTGTATACAGCCGAAAAGCAATTTTTGTATTACAAGCAGCTTGGGGAGAAGGCCATGGAGCAACTGGAATCCGAGCAGTTATTTCAATCCTGGAATGAAGATGCCAACAGCATTGCGGTTATTGTTAAGCATCTATGGGGCAATATGCTGTCCCGTTGGACGGATGCGCTGACAACTGATGGAGAAAAGCCATGGCGTGAACGTGATGCGGAATTTGTGAATGATATCTCGACCCGGGAAGAGCTACTCGCCAAATGGGAGGAAGGCTGGAACTGTCTATTTGGAGCCATTCGTTCTTTTACACCGGAGCAATTGTCTCATATTATATATATTCGCAATGAAGGACATACCGTCATGGAAGCGATTATCCGGCAATTGGCGCATTACCCCTATCATGTGGGGCAGATTATCTATGCAGCCAAAATGCTCAAAGAAACCGCATGGAACAGTCTTTCCATTCCGAGAAATGGTTCGGACCAATATAATGGCGGCAAATTTGCCAAGCCGAAGGCACGAAAATATTTTACAGATGATGAATTAAGCATAGAAAAAGGTAAAGGTGAGGAACAGCAATGACAAAGATCGCATTGATTCGCCATGGAAGCACGGCGTGGAATAAGGAAAAACGTTCGCAGGGACAAACGGATAATCCACTGGATCAGGAAGGAAGAGAACAGGCACTATTGCTTGCTGCAAGACTGAGTGAGGAAACGTGGGATGCCGTCTATGCAAGTGACCTGGAGCGTGCAAGTGAGACGGCTCGTATCATTGGAGATCGATTGGGAATACAGGAGATTCATTTGGACCCGAGGTTGCGTGAAATGGGCGGTGGGCAGGTGGAGGGTACGACCGAAGCTGAACGTCTAGCCAAATGGGGAGCGGATTGGAACACTCTGGATTTAGGTCGGGAGCTTGCGGATGCAGGTACGATTCGGGGTAGAGCCGCGATAGAAGATATTGTATGTCAGCATCCCAATGGAAGAGTGATCGTTGTCAGCCATGGTGCCATTCTCCGTAATACACTGCGAGGTTTGGTGCCTGAACTTGATGTGAGCGCAAAGCTGTCCAACACGTCGATCACCCGGATTTCTTGGGAAACGAATTCTTGGCAATGCGAGCTATACAATTGCAGCGTGCATCTGAATTCCTCCAAGGAGTTGTGATCGATGGACGCTCTGGCATTAAAACAGAAATTGCGGCAGATTCAGTCGGCTAACCTATCCGCCCATGAAGTGGAACATCCTTACGAATTGGCTCTACATATGATGCAGCATATTGGCAGTCCAGACCCGGTTCTGCGGGATGAACTGATCTATGTTACGTTTGCGACCTGGATTGGACAGGGCGTATTTTCGGAAGAACAGCTCAGTCAGCTGTTGCAGATGGCGCTGGATGATCAGCACCTTTTTCATGGTATTGGAGAACAAGGCACGGACAGTGTGTTTACCCGAACCTTCTCTGTGCTGCTCCTGCCTCCAATTCTGAGTGTAGATCGTCAGAGGCCTTTTCTGAAAAAGGAAGATATCGAGGTTATTCATCATCGGTTGACCACGTATCTGGAGCATGAAAAAGATGTTCGTGGCTATGCCGATGAAAAGGGCTGGGCGCACGCTCCGGCACACGCGGCAGATGCGGTTGAAGATCTTGCACAGTCACCTTATATGGAGCGGGCAGCCTTGCTGGAGCTTTTGCATGCGCTCACTGTGAAAATTACCGAATCAAGTGTAGTCTACATCCATGATGAGGATCAGCGGATTGCTCATGCAGTGGTCACCATCCTTCGTCGCAATCTGCTGGAGCAAAACGATATTTCGTCTTGGTTCGATTCACTGAATCCAAACGACAAGACGGAGGGGAAATCTCTTCTGGAGATCAGCCAGATGAGCTTGAATGTGCGCGTCTTTCTACAGACGCTCTATCTTGCCATACGGACAGAAGAAGCAGAGCCCTTTCCGGCTGTCCGTTCACTTATTTTGCAGGCTTTGGAGAAAAAATGATCAAGGGACTATAAACTTGTGGACAAGGAGGGTGATAGCATGACTGGACTGTCGTATTCATGGACTGAGGATGTGCTGTCTCCTCTGGGCGAAACAGGGGTTATGATTCGTTGTGGGGATACCATATCGGAAGCGGTGCACCGGAGGGTGATGTCGGTATGTGCTTTGCTGGAAAAGAGCCAACCGCAGGGCATCTTGGAGTGGCTACCTTCGTTTGCATCGGTCACACTGTTCTATGATCCGTTGATTTCCCCGTACCACGAGGTATGTGGAATGCTGCTTCATGAGTTGAGCAAGATGGAAGAGGCAACGCTGGGTGAACCCAGAACGATCATTATTCCCGTATGTTATGGTGGTGAACTGGGTCCCGATCTGGAATATGTCGCTACTGAACATGGGCTTACGCCAGATGAGGTCATAGCTATTCACACATCCGGCGATTACCTGGTTCACATGATTGGATTCGCACCGGGTTTTCCTTATCTGGGCGGGTTATCGGATAAGATTGCTACACCCAGACGACCTACACCTCGGCTTCGAGTTGAGGCGGGAACGGTGGGCATTGGTGGCAAACAAACGGGAGTTTATCCGGTGACGACTCCCGGTGGATGGCAATGTATCGGCCGCACACCGCTGGCGCTATTTCGTCCGACGGAAAATCCACCAAGTCTGTTGGCAGCAGGGGATCGAGTTCGTTTTGCATCGATATCACTTCAGGAGTATCTGGAACAAAAGGAGGGCGAACGATGAGTATTGAAGTCATTCGCCCAGGTTTGTTATCCACCGTTCAGGACGAAGGAAGAATGGGATTTCGCCGGTATGGAATTCATCCGGGTGGGGTTATGGATACCTTTGCAGCCAGAGCAGCCAATGCACTGGTTGGGAATTCCCGTGATGCAGCTGTGCTGGA
Source organism: Paenibacillus sp. LK1 (assembly GCF_002750415.1). NCBI lineage: Bacteria > Bacillati > Bacillota > Bacilli > Caryophanales > Paenibacillaceae > Paenibacillus > Paenibacillus sp. LK1. Next base: position 71,315 of record NZ_PEII01000014.1, on the reverse strand, counting down.
GATGACGATGACGGGACCGGAGCTTCGTTTTCATGACAATCGGCTGATCTCTTTATGTGGTGCCGATCTTACGGCAAGCGTGGATGGTCTGTCTGTTCCAGTATGGCGTCCGGTCGCGTTGCTTGCTGGAAGTGTGCTGAGATTTGGGCGATGCCGTTCCGGTTTGCGGTCTTATCTGGCGATTGCTGGTGGAATCGCAGTACCTGAGATCATGGGCAGTAGAAGCACGGATCTTAAGACAGGTTTTGGTGGGTTTGAAGGTCGTGCCCTGAAGGGGGGAGACAGGTTGTCTGCGGGAGAAGCCTCTTGGGAAGCGCAAGCGGCGTTGCATGGATGGAGTGTAGAAGCCGAGAAGAGCAACCGGCGGATGTATGCACCTGCCTGGTACTTGTCCAGCAGGGAATGGCCAGCATATCATGCTGAACCTGTTATTCGTGTCATGCCGGGCAAAGACAGCGCAGCGTTTAATGAAGATAGCCTGGAACGATTCCATAAAGAACGATATGTGATCTCTCCTCAATCGGATCGGATGGGGTATCGATTGGAGGGTGCAAAGCTGAAGCTGGAACTCGGTCAACCAATGGATCGGCTGTCCGAAGCTGTCACCTATGGTACAGTTCAGGTGCCAGCAGATGGTCAGCCCATCATATTGATGGCCGATCATCAGACCATTGGGGGCTATCCTGTGATTGCACAGGTGGCCCGGGTAGATTTGCCGATACTGGCACAGGCTAGGCCGGGGACACGGGTTGCTTTTGAACGGATTACATATGAAGAAGCACAGCAACTATTTATAGAGCAGGAGTTGGAGTGGCGGCTAACCGATCAGTTGATTCGCAAGAGATTGGTAGAAATGGGGGACCATTAATGAACACGGTGGATATCAACTGTGACCTTGGCGAAAGTTACGGGGTGTACCGGATGGAGTCGGATGAGTCGATTCTGCCGCTAATCACTTCAGCCAACATCGCTTGTGGGTTTCATGCGGGTGACCCGGCAACGATGCGACAAACGGTGCAGCAAGCATTGGAGCATCAAGTCGCTATAGGCGCCCATCCCGGTCTGCCGGATTTGCAGGGTTTTGGCAGAAGACGTATGGACATTACACCAAGGGAAGCCTATGACATGGTTGTGTATCAAATGGGTGCGCTGGATGCTTTTGTCCGTTCATACGGGGGGCGTATGCATCATGTAAAACCTCATGGAGCCTTGTATAATATGGCTGCTGAAGATGATCGGCTTGCTGAGGGGATCGCAGAGGCGATTTATAAGGTGCAGCCGGAACTGTATCTCTATGGCCTTGCTGGAAGTGCAATGATAGAAGCAGCGGATCGAATTGGACTGCGCAGCGTCAGTGAAGTTTTTGCAGATCGAACCTACGGCCCGTATGGGAAGCTAACCCCACGCAGTCATCCAGGAGCTGTCATTCAGCAGACGGAACAAGCTCTTGCTCAAGTGCTGCGTATGGTGAAAGAGGGCATTGTTGTGTCGACGGAAGGTACACCTGTATCCATAAAGGCAGAGACGATTTGCATCCACGGTGACGGAGCTTATGCACTAGCATTTGCTCAAGAGATACGCACGTTGCTTGAATCTGAGGGAGTTAATCTGTTTGCTCCTGGAATTGCTAGATGATTGCTACAGTATTCGAGGGCCAGAGATCGAACTATACGAGTCCGTAAGGAGTGAAAGTAGAGCATGAAACCGATACGTAATTCGGCGAAGGCTGTTATTGTACAGGATGGACGTTTGCTGGTGATCCGGTTGGAGGATCAATATGGTGACGCTTATGTTTTCCCCGGCGGAGGACAAGAGAAAGGCGAAGAACTTAAGGATGCCGTTGCCCGTGAATGTCTGGAGGAGATTGGACAGGCGGTGACTGTGGGAGAGCTGCTGCATATCCGGGAGTATATCGGAAAAAACCATGAATTTGCCGAGTGGGATGCCGATGTGCACCAGGTTGAATTCTATTTTGAATGCAAGTTGATTGATCAGAAAGCTACGATCTTCGAAGGCTCCAGTCCTGATGACCATCAGGTAGCTGTAGAATGGATTCCACTTGAAGAGCTGTCCAAGGTTCGCCTATATCCGAAAACAATTGGTGAGTTGTTGCAGAATAAGAATACATCACGCATTTATCTTGGAGATTTGAATTAAAACCGTCACGTTTACGAACGGGTTCATGGATTCACCATAGATGAGGTGGGTACACTATAAGTACAGGCTTATTATACCTAAGGTAAGCTGACAGTACTTATACACAACAATGGAGCGGATAAAAATTAAAGAAGCAAAACCTTCAAAAGTTTAGGCGTTGATAGGTTTCGGTTTGAACTTTAACTTACCCACTCCTCCATTTGAAAGAACGGTAGACGTAGTGGAGGGAACGGAATCGATTCTGTAGAAGCGGCAGCGTTCGCCTTTATCCCCGGATTTTATCCTATGAAATAGGATTTCAAAAAAATCTGGGGATAACAGCGATCGAAAGAACGATCCGTACCCGTAACGGCCGCCTACAACGTTCTTCGAATATCCCCCAAATCGAAAGGAGCACTTCCCATGAACCAGACTGAATTGGAACAAAACATTGTAAAAGCATTGGAAAACAACCCTTTTTGCAGTTTCTCCACGGTAGAGAATGGTAAACCGAAATCTCGCTATATGGCACTTTTCAACGACGGAATGAACATTCATCTGGCGACAAACCGCCGTACGCACAAGGTTGAGGAGCTGGAGAATAATCCGAACGTCAGCCTTTTGTTAGGTTATGAAGCAGGTGGCTCCAAGGAAGTGGTCGAGATTGAAGGAACGTGTGAAGTGACAAAAAATGAAGGTTTGCGCGAACAGGTATGGAATGATGAACTAAAAGCTTGGTTTGACGGCCCGAACGATCCCAATTATGTCATTCTGGACATTACCCCAAATCGGATTGAATACACCGGCAAGGATCATGAGCATCAGGTGTGGGAGCAGTAACTTCGCATATTGAAAATCACCTTTTCTGAGAGGAAGGCCATGCCAACTATTTGGAAAAGATATAGCTAACCGTGAACGCCAGAAGGCTTCACGGTTTTTTGATATGGGTCGATTCAGCTAATATGGATATAGATGTAAGCCGCATGTAATATACGTTTTTAACAGCGTGAGTAAACTATTTTCATCCAAAAACATGCAAAAGATGTCGAAATCACGCATGTTATTGTAAACTGGGGCAGGTATGTGCGGATAACGTAAAAAATAATGCTTTTCAAGGGCTGAACATTGCGTTATGATTTGGAATGTAAACGATACGCACAGATATGAATAGATGTTCATGTGAGATAAACTAACCTGAGATTCTGAACCATACGATCGGAAAATCAGTACGCACAACCCATGAGATCTTTCGCATTTCTGCGCTTATTCGTTTGCCCACTAATGCATGATTCAATGTACATAACCGGGAGGGGTTATTTTGAGAAAGAGTAAAAAAGTATTATCGAGCCTGACTGCCGCTTTGGTTGCATTAAACGTGCTTGCGGTATTTCCGGTACCTGTATCGGCTGCGGACGCTACCAAGGTTAAATTGCGGATCATGGAAACAACGGACATTCACGACAACCTGATTAACTATGACTACTATTCCGACAAAGAGACAGACCAGTATGGTCTGGCGAAGACAGCTACACTGATCAAAAAAGCCCGTGAAGAAGCGAAGAATAGCTTGCTGTTCGACAACGGTGACCTGATCCAGGGTAACCCGCTCGGGGATTATGTAGCGAAGATTGATCCACTCAAAAAGGGTGAGACTCACCCTGTATATAAAGCGATGAACCTGCTCGATTATGATGCAGGAAACATCGGTAACCATGAGTTTAACTATGGTTTGGACTTCCTCGACATGACGTTGGAAGGTGCGAATTTCCCTTACATCAATGCCAACGTTTATGTAGATGACGGTGACGACGATGAGACGAATGACAAGAACTACTTTACCCCGTATAAAATTTTAGACAAAAAAGTTACCGACGAGAGTGGCAAAGAGCATACGATCAAGGTGGGTGTCATCGGATTTGTCCCACCACAAGTAATGCAGTGGGACAGCGCTAATCTGGAAGGCAAAGTCATTGCCAAAGACATTATCGCTACTGCGAAAAAATTCATTCCTAAAATGAAGGCTGAAGGTGCCGACATTATTGTAGCTATTCCTCACTCCGGTTTTGAAGATATTCCGCAAACGGATCTGATGGAAAACTCGGTATTGTATCTGAGCCAGGTTGAAGGCATTAATGCCATTCTGTTCGGACATGCCCATAAAGTATTCCCGAGCGCTGATTTTGCCGGTAAAAAAGGTGTAGACCTTGAAAAAGGTACAATCAATGGTGTTCCTTCCGTTGAACCAGGCTTCTGGGGTGACCACCTTGGAATTATCGATCTGGATCTGGAACTGGTAGACGGTAAGTGGAAAGTGGCAGACTCCAAAGTGGAGGCACGCCCTATCTATGACACAGCTAACAAAAAAGCTCTGGTAGATGCTGATCAAGAGATCGTTGACGCTGTTCATGACGAACATGAAGGTACGCTTGAGTATGTGCGTGGCCCAGTCGGCGAAACGACAGCTCCAATCAACAGCTTCTTTGCACTGGTTCAGGATGATCCATCTATCCAGATCGTAACCAATGCACAGAAATGGTATGTCGAAAAACATATGCAAGGAACAGAATACGAAGATATCCCTGTATTGTCTGCAGGAGCTCCGTTCAAAGCAGGCGGACGTTCAGGTGCTTCGTACTACACGAATATCCCTAAAGGCACCATTGCGATTAAAAACGTAGCTGACTTGTACGTGTATCCAAATACGGTACATGCTGTGTTGGTTAATGGCGCTGAGCTGAAAGAATGGTTGGAATGGTCTGCTGGCCAATTTAACCAGATCGATCCGGCAAAAGGTGGACAGCAACAATTGGTCAATATGGACTTCCCAACGTATAACTTCGACGTTATCGATGGTGTTACGTACCAAATTGATGTAACTCAACCAGCGAAATACGATGGTAAAGCAACGATTGTAAATGCATCAGCTAACCGGATTAAAGACTTGAGCTTCAATGGTAAACCGGTTGATCCAGCACAAAAATTCATCGTGGCAACGAATAACTATCGTGCTTCTTCGTCCAAACTGGCTAACCCGGACGGTAAACGTATCGTCTTGGCTGCACCGGATGAGAACCGTCAAGTTATCATTGATTACATCCGTGAGAACAAAACGATTAACCCGACAGCAGACGGCAACTGGTCGCTTGCACCAATTAAGCCTTCGGCAGGTGTAACGGCAGCTGCAATTAACGATCTTGAAGTGGTATTCGCTTCTTCCCCAGATGCCAAAGCGCTGGTTGAAGCGAACCCGGCGATGTCCTTCATCGGTACGAACGATGATGGTTTTGCTGAGTATGGTTTGAAATTGACAGGAGAAGCAACAACGACTCCAGAAACAGGTACGGAGCCAACTCCAACGCCTACGAAGCCAGACCCAACTCCAACTAAACCTACAACCAAACCACAACCTGAGAAACCAGCTGGTGGCAAAGTGGTACATGTAGTGAAAAAAGGAGATAACCTCTACCGCATCGGCTTGAAATACGGTGTGGACTGGCGCAAGCTGGTTTCCGTAAATAAAATTACAAATGTGCACAACCTTAAAGTTGGACAGAAAATCGTAATTCCCGCTTCTTAAGATTATTTAGCGGTAAATGAAGACCGACAGTCATCAGACTGTCGGTCTTTTTCATGCTATGCTGATACGTTAATGCTTCAGTAACCGTCATAGTTGAAGTCACCAAAACAGTAGAGATAAATTTTAAGACCCATGCTATAATATTTACAAACTTTGGGTATATACCAGTAAACATTAATGAGATAGAATCACAAACTGGCAAGGGGGTTCTACATGAATTGCAGTGGCTGCAGTCCAATTCATCCTATAGAGGATCAAGGTACCCTGTATATGCGTCCCATCTCCCCCGCTTTGCTTGAAGCACTGCAAAAGCAGGGAAGACATGTCGAACATTCGGATGAACTCATCTGGATGCATTTTATGAATCTTGAATCTGCACAACATTGTATTGAGGACATTCTCAAGATTGAAGCAACCCTGCCAGAGAAGTTAACGGTTCAGATCACTCCACTGTATGGCCAGGCAGATGCTGATAGCTGGATTAGTCTCTCCATGCAGGCAGCTCGACTCAAACATGCGGATCTGGTCTCCATTATCCTGGAGCATCAATTCAGCAGTCATATGCAGCCGATCGTAGATGCATCGGAGCAGATTATCGGATTTGAATTTTTACTTCGTCCTGCTGAACAGGGTAGACCCTTCAGTGTGTATGAATTATTTGAAGTTGCACGGGATACCGGATTGCATTCTTTTCTGGATCGGACAGCACGTGTTGCTGCTATCGAGACAAGTGCCGTTCTTTTACCGCATGGTGTCAAACGTTTCGTGAATTTCCTGCCTTCCTCTATCTATAACCCCGAATATTGCCTGACACACACATTTGAGACGATTGAACGCCTTTCGCTAGACCCTAAGGATTTTGTGTTTGAAGTGGTGGAAACGGAACAGATTCAACATATGTCCATCTTGCAGCATATTTTTGAGGTGTATCGTTCTCATGGAATGTCGGTTGCCTTGGATGACGTGGGGGCCGGATTCTCGACGATCGAAGTAATGAATCGGCTGAAGCCGGATTTTGTCAAAATAGATCGGAGCCTCATTGATCATTGTGATCATGATTTGAACAAACAGCAGCAAATTATCGATATTGTTGAGATGTCGCGTCGATTTGGCGGGCGGGTACTTGCTGAAGGCATTGAACGAATCGAGGAATTTGAATTCTGTCGATCCGTGGGTATTGATTTGGCACAAGGGTATTATTTTGGTAAGCCAACCGCATATCCACCACAAGGTCCCTATGGAAAAACCTCTGCGTGAATGCAATAAAATATAGTTGTACCAACAAGTCACTTCGTATGATTGGAGTGGCTTGTTTGACATGCTATGTAAATTTATAAATACGCTCCCTCAGCCGATATATAGGATAGGCCTTTAGATTAGATGGGGATCTATGTGACACCTTATTTAGTCAGGTTGGAGAGGTCCTACATAAAAAAGAAAAAGGGCAGATGTATATTTGGAGGGGGAGAAGCAAGATGGCGAACATTCGGGGGAATGAGCAAGAAAAGGCAGCAATCAAGCCAGCCAAGCCAAAAGATAATAAACCGAAGAAGAAAAACAAAAAGAAAAAAGGCTTCGTCTGGAGCATAAGGAACAAATTATTGGTATCCTTCCTGGCGGTACTACTTTTGCCGAGTCTAACCATTGGGATCGTTACGATGCTTATCGCTGATCATACGGTGGAAAACCAGCTGATGGATAGTGCCAAAGAAAGTGTAGACACAACGAATTCAATTATTGGAACACAAGTGGATGCAAAGATCCATGATATCAATTATTTTGCCAGTGTGATTGTGACTGACATGATTAAAGGACAAGATGAAAGCCCTGAGCTTGAGACGAAATTGAAAGAGTATCTTGGGATGCATCCGGATGCTGTAAATATCTTTGTGGGGACCAAAGAGGGAGTCATGGTTCGTGGCAAGGAATCTGCGGGAAGCTCACAAGGGTCAACTTATGATCCTCGGGAACGAGAATGGTACAAGCTCGCGATGGAGAAACCGGGTACTCCAGTAGTGTCACCTGTATCCAAGAATACGGACGGCATTGCAGTTGTATTTGTCTCCAAAACGCTTGATGATCAATCCGGTGTAGTAGGTCTCTCCCTGGATCTGACCGAACTGCGTGAGCAGGCTTCGATTAAAGTGGGCAGGGACGGGTACGTCATCATTATGGATGCGGACAAAAATTATATCGTATCTCCAGTCGTGGAAGCTGGTACACAGGAGCAGTCGACTACCTTGGATGCGATGTTCGAGAGCAAGGAAGGCGAATTTAGTTATATCTATAATGGTGATTCAAAGACCATGATTTTCTCTACTAATGAGGAAACCGGGTGGAAAATTGGCGGTACAATGTTCAAGGGTGAAATATTAAATGCAAGTAAAGACATTCGGATGGCTACCCTGTTGGTCCTTCTGACGGCAACCTTCCTAACGTTGATATTTATTATCTGGTTTACACGTTCGATGCTGCGTCCGATTAAACGTCTGCAGGAATCCGCCAGATCCGTAAGTAAAGGCGACCTTACGGTAAAATTGGACACAGGGCGCAAAGATGAGGTAGGCGATCTGGCGAAGTACTTTGAACGGATGGTCGACAATCTGCGCATGATGATTCTGGGTGTGCAGGAAACGGCAGAGCAGGTATCTGCCTCTTCGCAGGAATTGTCCGCCAGTGCAGATCAAACAACCAAAGCCATTGAGCATTCAACGCTGGCTATTCAGGAACTTGCCGAGGGTGCCGAGCAGCAAGTGAAGAGTGTATCGGATGGATCAGGACAAATGAGCCGAATGGCGGAAGATGTTCGCATGATGTCTGAGCGTGTGCAATCCATTACAACGAATATGCGTCATACATCCGGAGCGGCTTATTCAGGTAATGAGGCTGCAGGTCAGGCAGTAGAGCAGATGAATAGCATTCAGGAAACGGTGGAACAGCTGGCGACGGTGGTTCAGTCATTGAATGCACGGTCTGTTGAGATCGGCAGCATGGTAGATGTGATTGCTACCATCTCCAAGCAGACCAATCTGCTAGCTCTGAATGCTTCCATTGAAGCGGCAAGAGCGGGAGATGCTGGCCGTGGTTTCGCAGTCGTTGCGGGTGAGGTGCGGAAGCTTGCAGAGGAATCGGGGAGCTCCGCTGCGCAGATCGGTGAACTCGTTCATAATATCCGTCAGGATATGGATGCTGCCCTGAAAGCTATGAATTCAGCTCAGACTCGGGTTGGAGACGGGATTCAGGCCGTGAATACGTCTGGGCAATCCTTTGCACAGATTCGGGAGGCTGTAGAGGATGCTGTTCATACGCTGGATGATTTGTCCGAAACAACGAAGCAATTGGAGAGTGGTGCTTCCCATGTTGCCAGAGCAATGAACGATATTTCGATCGTGACTCAAGAATCTGCTGCGAATACGGAATCCGTCTCGGCATCCTCTCAGGAACAGCTGGCATCTGTGGAGGAGATCGCTTCGTCTTCAGCACATCTGAACAGTATGGCGGAGCAATTACAAGGATTGTTGGGTATGTTCAAAATGGTGGAGAACACGCCGAAGGATGAGGATAAGTCCTAAATCATTAGTGATATCTTTTATCGCAGTTTTTATAGAAATTAGAAGGAAATAAAGATAGACATTTCTCCTGCAGCCATGTATAACTATAGCGTCTGGTTTATCCGCAGGAATTGCGGTGTAATCATATCTGGCAGGCCATTCTCATATCATGCTCCAAAACATGATGAATATATCGGCGCAGGAGGCTTTATGACATATGTAGCAATTCTGATTTTTGTACTGACCATCACATTGGTTATCTGGCAACCACGTGAATTAGGTATTGGTTGGTCCGCCATGGGTGGGGCTTTGCTAGCATTGATGTGTGGTGTCGTCAGTCTGAATGACGCCTCTGATGTGGCATCCATTGTATGGAATGCAACGCTCGCTTTTGTCGGCATTATTATGATTTCATTAATACTCGATGAGACAGGTTTCTTCGAATGGGCCGCTCTTCATATGGCAAGGTTGGCAGGAGGAAATGGACTTAGGCTCTTTATCTATTCCATTTTGCTCGGAGCGGCGGTGTCGGCTCTCTTCGCTAATGATGGTGCAGCGCTAATCCTTACCCCGATTGTGCTTGCGATGGTACGTGCATTGAAGTTCGATGAGCGCATGGTGCTTGCTTTTGTTATGGCTAGTGGATTTATTGCGGATACAACGTCGTTGCCGCTGGTCGTCAGCAACCTGGTGAATATCGTATCTGCGGATTATTTTGGTATTACATTTGTGGAATATGCGGTGCGGATGATCGTACCCAATCTCTTTTCCATCGTGGCAAGTACAGGGATGTTGTTCTTGTTTTATCGCAAAAGCATCCCGCTTCGCTACGATATCTCTGCAGCACGTGATCCCAGGGAAGCTATTCGTGATCCGCGGATGTTCCGCATCGCCTGGTTCATGCTGGTGCTGCTGCTCGTGGCCTATGCTTCCAGTGAGTTTTTGCCGATTCCCGTATCGGTTATCGTAGGTGCCGTAGCTCTTTTGTTCGCTATATTGGCAAGAAAGAGCGAAGCTGTGGATCTGAAACGCGTGATCAAAGAAGCACCATGGTCCATTGTCGTGTTCTCGGTGGGCATGTATATCGTGGTGTATGGGCTGCGTAATGCCGGCTTAACCGATCATTTGAGCCGTTGGCTAGATGCCATCGCAGACCATGGTTTGTTGGCTGCCTCAGTGGGAATGGGCATGATCGCTGCGATATTATCATCTGTAATGAACAATCTGCCCACCGTGTTAATTAACGCACTCGCGATTCAGGGTGCACACACCGAAGGTATTGTGCGTGAGGCGCTGATCTATGCCAATGTGATTGGTTCCGATCTGGGTCCCAAAATGACGCCAATTGGTTCACTTGCCACATTACTGTGGCTGCATGTGCTGTCCCGCAAAGGTGTAAAAATTACTTGGGGATATTATTTCAAGGCAGGCATCATCTTAACTATCCCCACACTATTAATCACCTTGGCCGGATTAGCGTTATGGCTATGGATTCTGGGTTAGTAAAATCGCATTTTACATTCACAATTATGATATGATCTAACTTATTGTAAAAAGCTGCTCTCATACGCTGGTGCTACCTACTAGCTATGAGGCAGTTTTTTTGTTTCTTCTATAGAAGAAACAAATTCTCTTTCTACATTAAAGCATGTACATAAAGGCCAGCCTTCTATAGAGCTGGCCTTCTTTTTTTACCTTCCCCCAGGCTGAGGATTAAAATGCCTGAGACACAACCAGCGCTGACACAGCGCAGGGAACGGAACGATTGTGTAAAAGCGAAGCGTATTCTGTGTAAGAATTTTAAAACACCGAACGTAGTGGAGGGGACGGAATCGATTCTGAAGAAGCGGGAGCGTTCGCCTTTGTCTCCGAGTTTTAACATTAGACATATCAGATAAAAAAAATTGGAGACAACAGCGATCGGAAGAACGATCCGTAACCGGAACGGCCACTCAGAGTGATTTATTTAAAATTTATTTTAGTAATGTGTAAAATCTTCATGAAAATCTGGACACAATACGGTTTGAAACAACGTCCGTTTCCGGAGCTGCCACTTCAGCGCAATTTGTCCCAGATGTATTTCAATCCACAGTAAACATTTTTAACATTGCGTTTACAAAACATTGATTTTGAGATGACATAACGAAACTACAATGAATAAAGAGTTGATGGTGAACAAAAATAAAAGCCAAATCACCGTCACTAAATTGGGGGAGGAAAACAAAACATGTTTAAAAAGTTGCCGTTCATTTTGATGACCTTAACGTTCGTACTGGTTCTCGCAGCATGCGGATCAAAAAATGACGCTGGTACAGAGGGAAGCAATAATTCCGCAGGAGAAACTGCTACTGAACTTAGCGGTAACATTCTGGCTGTTGGTTCAACAGCACTGCAACCTCTGGTAGAGCAAGCTGGACAAAAATTTATGGCAGTTGATGAATATAAGAACGTAACAGTACAAGTGCAAGGCGGCGGTAGTGGTACTGGTTTGACACAAGTATCTGACGGACAAGCTACAATCGGTAACTCTGACGTATTTGCAGAAGAGAAAATCGATGACGCAGCAAAAGTAAGCGAACTGAAAGATCACCAAGTGGCTGTTGTAGCCATTGCTCCAGTAAGCAACAAAGATGCGGGTGTACAAGATTTGACGAAGCAACAACTGATCGACATTTTCTCTGGTAAAATCACAAACTGGAAAGATGTTGGCGGTGCAGATCAAGCGATCGTTATCGTAAACCGTCCTAGCAGCTCCGGTACTCGTGCAACATTCGAGAACTTTGCTCTGGGAACAAAAGTAGAAGATATCCAAGGTTCCATTCAGGAAGATTCCTCTGGTACAGTTAAAAAGCTCGTAGCTGAAACGCCTGGCGCTATTGGTTACCTGGCTCTGTCCTATCTGGATGACAGCCTGCAAGTTTTGAAATACGAAGGTGTAGAAGCAACGGTTGAGAACGTAGAAGCAGGAACTTATCCGGTATGGGCTTACGAGCACATGTACACTAAAGGTGATCCGGATGCAGCAACAAAAGCATTCCTCGACTACATCCTGAGTGACGAAATTCAACAAAACGACGTGACGGAGCTTGGCTACATCCCGGTATCCGGCATGAAAGTAAAACGTGACGCAGCAGGCACTGTGACTCAATAATCTTTGAACTTGCGCATACAGCGAGAGAGGCGGACCCAGGTCCTGCCTCTTTGCGCGGTTTGCTCTGGATTAATCCCATATTTTGCATGAATTCTACTATAGAAGGATGGTTGTTATGGAACAGACCGAAGGGGGAACGGTAATGAACAACAAGTTGAAACCACGCCGGCCCTTGAGAGAGAAGCATTATTGGGAAGAGTGGACGGGACGGATCTATACGTCGATTTGTGTCGTTTTCCTGATCGTTGTCATGTTTTCCATCGTTTATTTTGTAGCGTCCAAAGGCTTGTCGACCTTTTTCCAGAATGGCGTAAGTTTACGCGAATTTTTATCCGGAAAAACGTGGAATCCAACGGGGGAACCCGCTGCCTACGGAGCGTTGCCGTTCATTACCGGTTCATTCATAACAACATTGCTTGCAGCTCTGATTGCAAGTCCACTTAGCTTGTGTGCAGCGCTCTTCATGACCGAGATTGTACCGGGTAAAGGTAAAAAGATATTGCAACCTGCGATTGAGCTGCTGTCCGGTATTCCTTCCGTTGTATACGGGTTTATCGGTCTCAGTGTGATCGTTCCTTTATTGCGCAGCATGTTTGGCGGAGCCGGCGTCGGGATTGCAGCCGGATGTTTGGTTCTGTCTGTTATGATTTTGCCTACCGTAACAAGCATTATGGCAGATGCGCTGTCTGCACTGCCGAAAGGTCTGCGTGAATCCTCCTACGCATTGGGGGCAACTCGCTGGCAAACGATCTACCGTGTCATTATCCCGACCGTTCTTCCAGCTTTATTGACAGGGATTGTACTCGGTATGGCTCGCGCATTTGGTGAAGCTCTTGCCGTACAGATGGTCATCGGGAATGCACCGCATGTACCGACATCACTGCTCGAATCCGCTTCAACGTTAACGAGTGTAATCACCCTGAGTATGGGTAACACCACCATGGGATCTGTTCATAATAATGCACTGTGGAGTATGGCGCTTGTCCTGCTGGTGATGACCTTTGTCTTCGTCATTCTGGTTCGCCTGCTTGAAAGGAGGAACCGAGTATGAAAATGAAGGCTAAAACGGTAGATAAAGTTGCCACATCCGTTATCGTTGTTCTGGCGCTGTTCATTGTTGTTCTCTTGCTCGGTTTGCTTGGCTTCATTCTGGTACGTGGGATCGGACAGATTAACTGGCACTTCCTGACCAGTGCACCACAGCTGCTCAAAGGTGGAGGCGGGATTGGACCGCAATTATTCAACTCAATATTCCTGCTTGTTCTGACCTTGATTATTACAATTCCGCTCGGATGGGGCGGCGGTATTTATATGGCTGAGTACGCCAAGCCGGGCCGGATCACAAGTTTTATTCGACTCGTTGTCGAAGTGTTATCCTCGTTCCCATCTATCGTTATTGGTTTGTTCGGACTCTTGTTAATTGTTAATACATTTGGTCTTGGATTCTCCTTATTATCGGGTGCCATGGCCTTGGCTATATTCAATCTTCCACTTATGGTGCGGACAACAGAGCAAGCGTTCCGGGCCGTTCCGAAAGAGCAGAAGGAAGCGGGTCTTGCACTCGGATTGTCAAAATGGAAAATTATTACCTCCATTCTGCTGCCTGTGGCATTGCCAAGCTTGATCACGGGTACGATCCTGGCATCGGGCCGGATCTTCGGTGAAGCAGCAGCCCTGATGTTCACAGCGGGTATGAGTAGTCCACCGCTGGACTTCACGGACTGGAATCCAACGAGTCCTAGGTCGCCGATCAATCCATTGCGTCCGGCAGAGACACTGGCTGTGCACATCTGGAAAGTAAACAGTGAAGGCATTGGCCCGGATTCCAAAGAAGTAGCAGCTGGCGCTTCAGCCGTGCTTGTACTTCTTGTACTGGCGTTCAATCTAAGTGCACGCTGGATCGGTCGGGTGGTTTACCGCCGCATGACAGCTTCGAAATAAGGAGGAACCAACATGGCCATACCTTTTGGTACGGAACAGTTAAGCATATATTATGGGCATTTTCAGGCAGTTAAGCAGATCAGCCTGACTTTTCCCGAAGCCAGTGTAACGGCACTCATTGGACCATCCGGCTGTGGTAAATCCACGTTCCTACGATCGCTCAACCGAATGAACGACGAGATTGCCGGTTCTCGCACGGAGGGACATATCTGGATGGATGGCAATGATCTGAATGAGCCGGGCACAGATGTAATCAAGCTTCGCCAGAAGATCGGCATGGTTTGGCAGAAGCCGAATCCTTTCCACAAGTCTATCTACAACAATATCGCGTTTGGCCCCCGCTACCGCGGTATCAAGAACAAGAAGGCACTAGATGAAATTGTGGAAAAAAGCTTGCGCCGCGCTGCGCTCTGGGACGAAGTGAAGGACAGACTGAATGAATCTGCCCTGGCCCTTTCGGGTGGACAACAGCAACGGCTCTGTATCGCCCGCGCGTTGTCGGTTGATCCGCAGATTTTGCTGCTCGATGAGCCGGCATCTGCGCTTGACCCGGTATCTACGGGTAAGGTGGAGGAGTTGATCTCGGAGCTCAAGAAGGAGTTGCGGATCGTGATTGTTACCCATAATATGCAGCAGGCGGCACGCATCTCGGATTATACGGCTTATTTTTATCTGGGAAGCATGATTGAGCACGGAGATACGGAACATATTTTCACCAACCCGGACAATCGTCTGACACAAGAATATATTATGGGACGTTTCGGTTAATTGTTACATTGGATGGAGTATGAGATCGAGATAGATTTATAGAGATAGAAGGAAGCATAACACTCGGGCGAGGTCGTTCGGGGGTTATGCTTTTTTACATCATTCTACATATGGAATAGTTTGCCAAAATAAAAACAATCATGCTACGATATTTGTAAACACTGCCTTTAATTTGATAAGAGAAGGAGATGTGGATCATAACTACCCATAAGATTTCCCATGACACCATGGCAACTGAAATTATCTCGCATTATTCCATAGAAAAGCCTGCAATTTCCTTTATCCGACATAATGAAAATCTAACGTATCAGGTGGTTGATGAATCAACCGGACAGAAGTATCTATTGCGAATACATAAAGCCGCTTTTGCAAGCATGACGGGAATCCAGCATACACGACCTGCACTTGAAGCGGAGATGAATCTACTTCATGAATTACGGGCTACCAGCCCATTGCGAGTGCAGATACCTGTACGCAATACATTGGATGATTGGGTCACTGTCTGTTTGGACGAAACAGGAGAAGAGATCTGTTGTACCGTTCTGGAATGGATTGAGGGCAGGGATATCAAGCAGGGAGAACATCTGACGACAGCGCAGATTCATGATTTGGGTGTACAGTTGCAGATATTGCACCAATATGGACGACGACCAACGGGAGCTCCTGAGCCACAGGTGGGTTCACTGAAGTCTGAAAGCGGGCAGCAGATGAATGACCGTGAACAGCATGCTGATAAGGCGATCATCTCAGAGATGTATACCGATAGCGATAACCCTACCTTGAAGCAAACGGAAGTACGACCAGCCTATGGTTCGATCAAAGAGAATCTGGTCATGCTGGAGCAATTGGAGGAAGGCGTTAGACGTGGCATCTTTACTCCTGAGGATTTCGATCTGATTCGTGAGACGTTTGAGAACATTAACAGACAACTCGAAACGTATCCGCACAATGCCGAGACATGGGGAGTAATTCACGGAGATATTACCCGCGGCAATCTGTTAGTTACGGATCAGGGCATTTCCATGATTGATTTTTGTTTATACGGTTATGGCTACTATCTCTTTGATGCCGGAGGTGCGGCTACGATTTTCAATCGGGAGGAACGGGGTGTCTTCCTATCGGGTTATACGGAGCAGACAGGACCACTAACGAAGCGTGATATTCGATTAATAGAAGGATTCATGCTGATTTTTACGTTTGGCTATTTTGCATTCCAGATGGAGAATGAGTCCAGGTACGAATGGATGAAAGAGCGAATGCCTCTTATATGCAGCAAATTTTGCAAACCATATGTACAGAACGAGAGTATTTTCTATGAGTTATAATTGTGATTTCTAGTGGGTGGGTAGCGCTATGAAGAACATTCGTGCAAAGAGAGTTGCATCGAAAGGGCAGTGTGGTGGCTGGAAGCATGCCGGATTGCTACTTAGCGGAGTGGGCATATCCAATCTGGGTGATTTCATATATATTGTGGCGATTAACCTGATGGTATTGAATATGACACAGTCTCCAGCGGCAGTCGCAGGGTTGTGGATTATCTCGCCGATTGCTTCGGTGTGCACTAAGTTTTGGTCAGGCAGCCTGATTGATCGTTATGATCAGCGGCAGTTGATGATTGGTGCCGATATGCTACGGGCGATGCTGGTGGCGATGCTGCCACTGATGTCCAGTCTATGGATGATGTACGCAGTGATGTTTCTGATCAGCATGTCCTCATCTATATTTGTCCCTTCCTCTCAGGTATACATTACCCGGCTGGTACCTGCTGAACGGCGCAAGCGCTTTAATTCCCTACAAGCTTTGATCAGCTCAGGGGCATTTATTACCGGCCCGGCAGTTGCAGGAGTGATGCTGATATATTTATCTCCGGCAGCAGCCATTTATGCCAATGCGGTTTCCTTTGCTGCTTCTGCGTTGATTCTAATGTTTCTTCCCAAACTGGGCTTTGGAGAACAGAATATAGGGACGGGAAGCAGACTGACACCTCGGATGATTGCCCAGGATTGGAGAGCTGTACTGAGCTTCAGCCGAAAGTCGGGCTACGTTGTCGGTATATATGCCCTGTTCCAGATTATTCTGGTGGTCGGCATGTCGCTGGATGCTCAGGAAGTGGTGTTTATCCGTCAGGTGATGAACCTGCCTGAATCACAGTACGGAGCATTAATGAGTATCACCGGAATCGGTTATTTGGCAGGTTCCATGCTGGTTTGGATGTTCGCCAAACATTTGCCGGTCCGTCACATGATGGGTGGCGGTGTACTTCTGGTTGCGCTTGGTTATTTCCTGTTCGCCCGTTCATTCTCGTTTGAACTGGCGGCTGTTGCCTTTATTCTGCTCGGTCTGTGCTCCGCACTGGCGAATACCGGCCTGGTTACCTTTTATCAAAATAATATCCCTGTCGATCTGATGGGGCGAATGAGTAGTGTACTTGGACTTGTGTTAAGTGTGTTGCAGGTGGCTTCCATTTTGATTGCAGGGGTAATAGCAGAGCAGTTGTCGCTTCGTATGGTATATACAGTTGTATCTGGGGTCATGCTGTTAGCTGCGTTGGGATTGTGGGTGACGAGCATGTTTCCTTCCCGAAGCAGGTATTACGATGAACCGGCGAAGCCCAAGGCGATGGTGGGGTGACAGGCAGAAATACGGCAATTCTAGTACAGAATAAAGGTTGCCTGAATACCCGAACCGTTCAGTGGAACATAACATAAATAGTATTAAACACAGATATTGGCTAATAGAAAATGAACAATGTATGCGCTTTCGAGATGAAACGCATTAACACATTCATGTGATGAAAGTTTACAGTTTGTTCGTTTATCTTGTGTATAAAATGGAAAAAAGCAATTATTCGCAAAGAAATCGTTAAGTTTGTTGACACTGATCTTCCGGTCGATTAATCTTAATGAGAAAGTATTAAAAACTTCAATTATCGTTCTGGTACAAGATCAGAATGGTTCCATACAGCGAATGATAGCGAGCGGGAGAGACCTGAGCATGTCGAGTAAAATGGCAGCTGTCGGGCACCGAAGGAGCAAGCTGCTACGCACCCGGCGCAGCGGTTAATCTCTCAGGTAAATGTACCATCGTTGGACGCAACTCTGGAGAGTGCGCGAACTGCGCCACCCAAGGGGTATATGGTCAAGCAGCACGGTGTGCAGGGTGACATCACCTGTGAATACAGGAATGCATCGATTCGCCGCGCTGCTTATCATGAAACTCTCAGGTATCGAGGACAGAGAGAGGGCCTAGGGCCTCTCTCTGTCCTTTTCTCATGTCATCATTCAGTAATAAAGGAACATTATGGGTGTACGTCTGGATGAAAATGACGATTATAAATGGAGGGTTTGCGATGCGTTTTAAAGACGTTTTTTCAATTATTGGTCCGTCCATGACAGGTCCATCAAGTTCACATACGGCTGGAGCGGCAAGATTGGGGCGAATTGCCCGTCAGTGGCTGGGATGCACGCCTGAACGCGCTCGATTAACTCTATACGGCTCGTTTGCTGATACGTATCAGGGGCATGGTACGGATCTTGCGTTGATCGGTGGCCTGCTTGATTATGTGACTGATGATCCACGTATACCGGATGCAGAACAATATGCAGAGGAAGCGGGTATGGAGGTAGAGTTTTTCACAAGCGGCCTGCCTGCTCCTCATCCGAATACGGTCAAGATTGAACTCTGGCATGGAGACCGTCAATGCTCACTAATCGGTGCTTCCATTGGCGGAGGTAGTGTATCGGTGCATGCATTGAATGATTTTCGTGTACAGATCAGCGGAGAGTTCCCCACACTTGTACTGCGCCATTCGGACAAAGCAGGGGTGCTCGCTTCGGTAACCTCCACCATCAGTTCGTCCGGGGTGAACATCGGGTACATGCAAGTGGATCGGAAAGCCCGGGATGGTGAAGCACTGACAGCGATGGAGATGGATGGTGTGCCGAATCCTGAGATGTTGAACCGTCTGCGGTCGCTGGATCATATGCTGGACATTCGCGTGATTGATTTGAAGAGAGGGGTCGAGCCGGATGCGGTTTAAACATCTACATGAACTGAATACCATCTGTACAGCAGAGTCCAAGACCATTGCCGAGCTGATGATCGAAGAGCAGGTTCAGGAGACGAATATCCCGGAAGTGGATGTTGTGCGGCAGATGTCGGATTACTATCAGGTGATGAAGGAAGCTGTACACAAAGGGCTAACAGAAGATACAACATCACGCAGCGGCTTGACTGGCGGAGACGGCAAAAAAATGGCTGAGTACATTCGTAAAGGCGAGACTTGTTCTGGAGATGCCTCTGCACTGGCCATGGCGTATGCCCTTTGTGTATCGGAAGTGAATGCCTCGATGGGCCGGATTGTAGCCACACCGACAGCTGGCTCCTGCGGCATCATTCCGGGTGTATTTATCAGCTCCCAGGAGCGTTTTGGCTGGAGTGACGAGCATCTGGTGAACGGTCTGTTCTGTGCGGGAGCGATCGGTTATGTCATTGCCAACAACTCATTTATCTCAGGTGCCGAGGGTGGCTGTCAGGCTGAAGTGGGTTCTGCCATCGGTATGGCCGCTGGAGCCATGGTGGAGCTGCGTGGAGGGACGCCGGAGCAAGTGGTTCATGCAGTTGGCCTCGCGTTAAAAAATACACTAGGGCTCATCTGCGATCCTGTCGCAGGCCTCGTGGAAATCCCTTGCATCGTCCGTAACGGACTGGGTGCCGTAACTGCGCTGGCTGCCGCCGACATGGCGCTGGCTGGGGTACGAAGTGCCATTCCTTCTGACGAAGTCATTGATGTCATGCTGGAAGTGGGCAGTGCGATGCCGAGCAGGCACCGTGAAACGGCCCAAGGTGGGCTTGCCCAAACACCGACAGGACGGAAAATGATGGAGAAGCTTGCTAAACCGAAGGCGAAGCGTGCGGAGCCTGAGACTGAAGCTGAGTCTCCTGCTGAAAATGAACCAGAAGCCAAGGCATAACGCCTTTGGCCTGAAATCAATTTTAACTTGGTGTGCCTTTAAAAATAAAAAAAGGTGATGAGCTCCCATCTTGATACGAAAAGCCGATACGAATTCTTCCTGGTGAAGAAGCGTATCGGCTTTTTTGCTTTTGCCCACAAAGAAAATAGGTATTGACGTTTATATATCGATTAGATATATTATTAACTGTCATATATCAATACGATATATAGGACGGAGAAAAAGTTATAGAACTTAAGGAGATGGATAACATGAAAAGTGTTTTTAAAACGAGTCTTCTGTTTTTGAAAAATGGAGCTACAGTAGTCGGGTTAATTACAGCCGTATTGTTCCAGGTTTTTTTTAATACCATTTGGCTTAGTGGATATGATCAGGTAAATGCACGGATGAATCAGCTTGCAGTAACTATCGTAAATGAAGATGGCGCTGCGGCGGAGCCAGTGGCAAAGTCTCTTGCAACGGGTCTTCATTTCGAGATTAAACCTTCGTCAACTATGGAAGAAGCCAGACAGATGTTAACGGATCGGGATGTATACATGATTATCGAGATTCCATCCGGTTTCATGCAGCAGGCGGGAGACTTGTCGGGTCCAGTAGCGGTGAAGTATGTGATGAATGAATCCAACGTGGCTACCGTAAAAAGTGTGATGCAAACCGTATCCGCACAAGTCACAGCGACGTTGAACCGTGAAGTACAGCAAAACAGCATTCGGGGAGTGCTGAATCAATCAGGTATGGCTGCCGATCAGGCGAATACGATGGCAGTGGGGTTATCTTCCCGGGTGGAGGCAGAAGTGGAACGGCTGAATCCAGTTAACAATTTTGCTTTTTCCATGGTACCAATGTTGATTGTGACAGCTACGTTTACAGGTGCAATGCTGCTTGGCATGAATCTGCAAAAGGTTTCTGGTGAACTCAGTAGCAGGGTAGGAAAATGGGAACGCTTTTGGGCGCGCAATATCATCAATGTTGGTGCTGCATTTATCGTATCGCTCGTTGGAGCAGGGATGATGCATGTTATGGGTGTATCTTCAGCAGATGGCTGGTGGATATTATGGCTATTTCAGTTGTTGATTACTTTATCTTTTCTATTCGTGGCGCAATTGAGCTTGCTGCTGCTTGGAAATGCTGGAGCATGGTTAAACAGTGCCTTGTTGCCTCTGCTGATGTTGTCATCAGGGGCAACCATTCCGCGCGATGTCATGCCTGACTTCTATCAACAGATCGGTCATTATCTGCCGGCAACCTACGCGGTGGAGGGCATGATGAACCTGGTGCTTGGCGGAGATGGGATTAGTCATGATGTTCTGCTTCTCGTAGTGATTGGAGCGGCGACGTTGGTTCTGGGAGCGGTGT
The DNA here is from genome assembly GCF_002750415.1 of Paenibacillus sp. LK1. NCBI lineage: Bacteria > Bacillati > Bacillota > Bacilli > Caryophanales > Paenibacillaceae > Paenibacillus > Paenibacillus sp. LK1. The sequence goes on along the minus strand of NZ_PEII01000014.1, from coordinate 49,862 downwards.
GCACGTGGATCAAACGCTCAGGTCCTGCACAATCCGGCATACCTTTGGAGTCCAAGTCTGCTGCGACACCTGTCCCTCTGACTGGAAACCTGCCTTCACCTGATCGTGGATAACATGGATAAAGATAAGCATCCTTTTGCCGGATTAGCCAATCCGTGAACGTCTGATGATGTTGAACGTATAAGGGAGGATGTGATACGTTAAGAGCAATTGGAAAGGAGCGGTACACCGATGAACACGCAGCATGTCATCCTCGGAATACTGCACAATCAGCCATGTTCCGGATATGAGATCAAGCAGTACTTTGAACAATATTTTTCATTTTTCTTCGATGCCAGCTTTGGCACCATTTATCCCACACTTGCGAAGATGGAAAAGTCGGGGTTATTGACCAAAGAATCCGTTAGACAGGAAGGGAAACCTGACAAAAATGTGTATACCTTAACCCCGGAAGGGTCTGCGGAGTTCAATACCTATTTGATGAGTCCCTTGGAAGCAGAGGTGTTCCGTTCTGATTTTCTGATGCGTCTGTATTTCGGAGAGCTGGCGGATGAAGATACTGTCGCAGGGTGGGTCCGGTCGGAGCTGAATCGTAAAGAATTGCTGTATGCCGAGCTGCAGCGCCAGATGAGGCAATTTGGTGAACAGATCTCACCTGCACAGCGTTTGTGTATGCAAGTGGGGCTTGTGCAATATGAGGCTACCATCCGATTGCTCAAGGAACAGCTGGCCGCCCCTCAGTAGCTTTCTATAGTATCCGTGTCATTAAATCAATTGACGATCCATCCATAACACAGAAAAGCGCTCTACAGATCAGTAACAGGTCTGTGAGCGCTTATTCGGCGTTGCTTGCAATGCGTTGGAATTGTAAGGAAACAATAAAATTAAGAAGCTACGTGATATCTGTACTTAGTACAACATATCCATATGCGGGCAGCTCAACGGCGAGGATTCCCTCTTCCTTGGCTGTACGATAATTCTCGCCAAATAACTCCGTCCATTCCCCGGCACCCGCTTCGAGCTCGACGATAGCTGTTTCTTCCGAACGATTGAAGAGGATCAGAATACGCTCCTCCTCATCCTGTCGTTCCATCACAAGCTGGCTTCCGCCTTCACGGGCCTGCAGGAATCGAATGCTGCCTTCTGCACGCAGGGCAGGATGGGCATGGCGAAGTGCAATTAGCTTTTGATAAAAGGTGAACAGCTCGCGATCCTGCTTCGTCTCATCCCACTCCATACATTTCCGACAACCGGGATCATGCTCTCCGTCCAGCCCAATCTCGTCTCCGTAATAGATGCACGGAGTACCCATATAAGTGAATTGGAACAGCGCAGCCAGTTTCATCTTCCGCTGGTCGCCCTCACATAAGGTGAGTAGCCGTGGTGTATCGTGGCTGTCCAGCAGATTGAACGCCACTTCGCTGGCTTGCAGCGGATAGCGGGACAGTTGTCGACCGATCGAGTTCGCAAACTGTTCGGCGTGCATGGCATCTTTTATAAAGAAACGATTTACGGCTTCCGTAAATGGATAGTTCATCGAGGCATCGAACTGATCACCTTGCAGCCAGGAGGAGGACTCATTCCATACCTCACCCAAGATATAGGCATCCGGATTCGCAGCCTTCACTACACGGCGGAAGTCGCGCCAGAACGCATTATCCACTTCATCCGCGACATCCAGCCGCCAGCCGTCGGTACCCACTTCCTTGATCCAGTATTCGGCCACCTCTAGCAAATACGCCTTCACCTCCGGATTTTCCGTGTTCAGCTTCGGCATATGAGCTTCGAATCCAAAAGTTTCATACGTAGGAATGCCATCCTTCACGTCCAGCGGGAATTCATGCACATGGAACCAGTCCTTATATTTGGACTTCTCCCCGTTCTTCTGCACATCGACAAACGGCGCAAAGGTCTTACCAGAATGATTGAACACCGCATCCAATAGCACCCGGATTCCGCGTGCATGGCACAGCTCAACAAGCCGTTTAACCGTATCTGCATCACCAAAATGACGATCTACTCGCAGATAATCTTCGGTATCGTATTTGTGATTGGTAGTTGCCTCGAAGATCGGTGTGAAATAAATGGCATTAATGCCTAACTCTTCAAGGTAATCCAGATGGTCGATGACGCCCTGCAGATCACCTCCGAAGAAGTTAAACGGGGTTGGCTCACCACCCCAGGGTTCCACATGTTCTGGATTGAGGTCAGGGTTGCCATTTGCGAATCGTTCAGGGAAGATCTGATAGAAGATCGCATCCTTCACCCATGCAGGCGGTGTAAATACAGCTCCGGGGTGGATATATGGAAACTGGAACATGTGACCAGGATCGTCGGGTTCATGCGTTTGGAAATCCGTCTCGGTCATCCAGATCTGTTCTGTACCGCTTTTCAGCAGGAAGGAATACTTCAGCCGATGATACGGAGGTTTTACTTGCCCCTCATAATAATCGAACATGGAATCGGATGTATATTTGGTTAAAGGAACCAGCTCTTTGGTGCGATCCCAGGCGTATTTGTCGCCAGTCAGGGCATATACCTCGGTGAGATCATTCTTTTTGGCACGCAAACGCAGACGAATGGTATCCTTATCGTAGGCGTAGGCCCAGTTCCGTTTCGGTTGATGAAAGATGGCTTCCAGCAGCATAATGAATTTCCTCCCGTCGTATACACATGTATTATGTGAGCAAGTCGCAGCATTCGATGCAGAATTATGCGAAGCGGATGATTAAGGTATAATTTAAAATAAAAGGATATCAATGGCCGTGTGATTATCATTCGTACATTTTATATAAACAAGATACTTCATTATGTTTCAAATATATAATTAACCCAAAGGGTGCAGAAAGGAAACGAATGCGCGCATGAAAACGAAACTGTTATACATTGAAGACGATACGGAAATTGCTACATGGGTTAGGGCCGACTTGGAGGAGCGCGGATATGAAGTGGTATGGCTCGGAAGTGGTGAAGGTGCGGCTGAGGCTGCCGGGGGTTGTTCGTTGGTTATTCTGGATGTCATGCTGCCGGGGCTGGATGGATTTACGGTAGGACAGCGACTCAAAAAGGAACATCCCGAAGTACCCATTGTCATGCTTTCGGCCAGAACGTCCATTGACGATAAGCTGCATGGGCTTGATTTTGCCGATGATTATGTAACCAAGCCATTCCATCCCGATGAACTCGCCGCACGGATTGAAGTCCAGCTTCGAAAGGCAGGAACTGCAATCTCGGCCGATACTGTGGTAAAACTGGACCACTTGTCCATCTACGAGAAGGATCACCGGATCGTGAATGAGGAGACGGGGGAAGAAATTATTTTATCAGGCAAACAGTTTCATATCTTCGCCTACCTGCTCAGGCATATGGGCATGATTCGAACCAAGGAACAGATCTACGAAGCCGTTTGGAACGAGCCTTATCTGGATGGGGACAAGACATTAATGGTACATATTCGGCATCTGCGCGAGAAGCTGGAGCGTGATCCGGCGAACCCAACTATCATTCAAACCGTTCGCGGTGTTGGGTATCGTGTGAAGAAGCCATGAGCAAAAAAGCGACGATGCGCGATCCATCCGATAGGAATAGGGTAGTGAAACGTAGCCTTACAGGCAAACGGAAAATGCGTTTTGGACGGACCCTGATGTCCCGGTATATCCTCTTGATCTTGGCAGCGGTTTTGTTTGTACCGGTCGTTCTCCCCATTACATCCATCATCTATGTGGTGGTGGTGAACAATACAAATAAAGAAAATACGGCACCTTATGGCGATAGCACGAAAATTAGCAACCTGTGGACCCGGGAATCCGAGAAGCTGGATGGGGCGACATCTGAAAAAATCAAACAACGTATGGAACAGCTGCACCGTAAATATCCCAAATCTTCGATGTACCGTGTGGACCAAAACGGTGAAACGGCATTTATTCTCGCTGGAGAGGATGTTGATGTGTCTGAAACCACCGTGGATGGAACAACAATGACAACATTGAAGTGGACGTTGAATCATCAGAGAACAGAGACCCAGATTCCAGCGATATGGAATTCAAACACTACCCTGGAATTTATGAAGGAAGCGTCCTATCGTGATCCGCTAACGGTGGTTTCTTTTGTAGGGGGAGATAGCGAAAACAAGGGACAAGGCTTTATGGTGATTGAGGTTCCGAGGTATCTTTTGCAAAAACCGCAGAACAACTGGCCTATGGAACTTTTGTATTTGGGTGGATTAATGATGATCATTTTCCTCTTATTTATTATCATGTCGATCCTGTTCTTTGCGCGAATTCGCAAGCGGCTCATCCGTCTCCAGACGGCGATGATCACGCCGGGCAAGGAAGGCATTCCACTTCCTGTGGAGATTCGCAGATCGGACGAGATTGGACATCTGGAGGAATCGTTCAACGAAATGGTGCATCAGTTGACAGATAGTCGTCATCGGGAGCGGGAGGAAGAGCAGCTTCGCAAACGCCTTGTCGCAGGCTTATCGCATGATTTGCGTACGCCGTTGACTGTCATTCGTGGACATATGCATTCCCTTCACAAAGAACCCCTAAGCACGGCTGCGGATACTTCATTGCGTCGTATGGAAGCCAAGATGGATGACTTGAGCGGACTGATCGATAACATGTTGTCGTACAACCTGCTCACCAGCGGAAAATATACATTGAAGCTGGAACAGAAGGACGTCCTGCGAATTGTCAGAGAAACGGCAGCGGCCTGGTATCCTGTGTGGGAGAAAGAGCAGTTTGAGATTGATATTGATCTGCCGGATGAACCATTGATTTGGCAGGTGGATGAACAGGGATTGCGTCGTGTTCTCGATAACCTGTTCCAGAATGTCATCCGTCATGCAGCGAGTGGGAAATATATTGGCATATCGACAGAACAGATTCATGGGGAGATATCTCTTGTTATTCAGGATAGGGGACCAGGATTGCAGGCAGATTCGGATACCAAGGGAACAGGTCTGGGGTTATCTATCGTGGATCTACTGATTCGTGAGATGGGTCTGCGGAAGAGGATGGACAGTTCCGAGAACGGACTGCGGGTGTGCCTCTATAGTGGTGTGGGTATTGGAAAACCAAGGCCCTAACCTTTTTTTAAACTAAACTTAAACTTCAGCCGACTTCAGCTTTAACCTTGGAAGGTTACGATGATATCCGAGGTGATTAAACAGTGACAGACAACATTATTCAAACCGCTAACTTATGGAAAACATACCGGGACCGTGCGGCGGTCCGTGAACTTGATCTGCATATTAAAAAGGGAGATATTTATGGCTTCCTTGGTCCCAACGGCGCTGGCAAAACAACAACTATTCGTATGCTTCTTGGCTTAATCAAGCCAACCAAAGGTGTCATCCGTGTATTCGACAAGGATATCCGCAAGGATCGCATGGACATTCTGCGACGTGTAGGTTCGTTGGTTGAATATCCATCATACTATGGACATCTGAACGCGGTGGAGAATCTGGAAACCTTGCGCCGGATATTAAATGTACCCAAATCGAGGATTGCCGAAGTGCTTTCCATCGTGGATCTGACCCGGGATGCCAAACGTTCCGTAAAAGGTTACTCGCTTGGGATGAAACAGCGTCTGGGGATTGCAAGTGCCTTGTTGGGTCAGCCGGAGCTGCTGATTTTGGACGAGCCGACGAACGGTCTTGATCCAGCAGGCATCCAGGAGATCCGGGAATTAATCAAACGCATGCCGCTGGAACACGGTATCACCGTACTGGTGTCGAGCCATTTGCTGAGTGAAGTGGAACAGATGGCAAGCCGGGTTGGCATTATTCGTGAGGGGAAAATGGTCCTTCAGGATACGATCGCCAATCTGCATAGCCAGACGGGCAGCTCCATTCGACTGACGGTTTCCGAGCCGGAAGAGGCGATGAAGCTGGCAAGAGAGCAGGGACAGTTCGGTCAACGTGAAGGAGCCGCGCTCACGTTCCCGTATATGGATAATAGCGCGATTGCATTGCTGGTTCGCCGATTGGTTGAGCAGGATCACGCGGTCTATCGTGTGGAAGAGCACCGTCAATCTCTAGAAGACTTGTTCATGCGAGTCATCGGTGAGGGGGCAACGGTATGACGGGCCGTGCGTTATCGTCCGATTGGCTCAAAATTCGTGGCAAAGGTATCTGGTTTCTCGTTTTCCTGGCACCCATTGGACTAACAGCGATGCAAGCTTTGAATTTCGGGCTTCGTTTGGACTATCTGAAAGAACAGTATGGGGGTCATCTGTGGGAGAGTTTGCTGGATAATGTGGTTGTTTTTGTACCGCTTGCCTTGATGCTGGGGGCGACGATTCTCAGCTCAATGATCGCAAATGTGGAGCATGAACAGGGTTCGTGGAAGCAGCTGCTGGCGATGCCAATCACAAGACCTGCGGTCTACCTGGCCAAGTTCCTGCTCGCTTGTATGCTGCTCATCATCTCCTGTTTGTTATTAACAGCGGGAATTATTGGTCTGGGACTGGTACTTGGATTCGACGCTGGTGAGATCCCTTGGATACATGCAATCAAGTTGGGTTTATTGCCGCTGGCTGGCGCACTTCCGGTGTTATCGCTGGAGCTATGGCTGACAATGGTAAACAAAAATCAGGCTCTTCCCGTCACGCTTGGAATTGTACTCGCAGTAATGGGGATGTTCGCACTCAGTATCTCACCGTACTTTCCGCTTGCTTGGGCACAGATGGCTTGGGCCAGCCCAACACCATTCGTGTATGTCGGTTTGGGCGTAGGTTCGGGTCTCTTGATCATGCTGCTGGGGATGGTGCACTTTAGCCGGAAGGATGTGGCCTAAGATGAGTTTTGCAACTACTTATTTTCGAATCCTATCCTCTGAGCGATTAAAAATGGGCAAATCACCTGTCTGGCTTCTGATTCTGCTTAGTCCATTGATCGCACTGCTTATCGGGCTGCTATCCACACCATCAGGTCAATGGAATGTGCTTATGGGCTCAATGGTCTTTCTGCACGGTTTGTTATTGCTGCCCATCCTGACCGGCGTATTTACGTCATTCGTCTGTCGGTTCGAGCATGCGGGTGGAGGATGGAAACAAATGCTGGTGCTGCCGCTCACCCGTACGGGCGTATATGCAGGTAAACTGACCATCGTGATCTTGCTTCTGGCAGGCACGCAATTATTGTTGCTCGGGTCCATCCTGTTGGCGGGTATGATCCAGGGCATGACGGATCCCATCCCATGGGGATTGCTTACAGGTAAGCTGCTGCTGGGGCTATTCGCTTGTGTGCCGCTCGCTGCACTACAAATGTTCGTTTCCTTGGTATGGAGCAGCTTTGCCGCACCGCTGGCATTGAATTTTGCGTTGACCGTACCGAACATTCTGATCGTGAACTCGGCTACATTTGGCCCGTATTATCCTTGGGCCCAACCGATGATTCTAATGACACCGTTTGAAGGTGGAGGTTTCGGAGCTTACAATGTTCCGCTTGGGACTATGCTGGCAGTGGTCGGGGGCAGTGCAGTTCTTTTCATTTTAATCGGAGTGTTATACTTTAGAAAAAAAGAAATTTAATTTTCTCACAAATTGGTTGTGAATAAATTCCTTTTAAGCAAACATAGACCTCAGTTATTGACGGGCTATGTCGCTTAAAGGGGATTTTTTGTCGTTTATACATGGTTTTGGTGAAGAGATTGTAAGCAAATTCGAACTGGAATCTGGTAAAATAAAAAAAGCTGTTTCTAGGAAGGCTTACATGGTTATTCGAGGGTAGGCCCATTTCGCCGGAAATTATATTTTTTGGTTGTTAGATGAAGATATAGGCTGAGAAAAGAGGGGTAAGCCTTGGATATTAATAAAACGGAAACCCTGAAGCGCATTATTTCTGAAGGAAGTTCTTACCAATCATTGTTTTTTAATCACCCAGATGCCATATATGTGATGGACATCCATGGAAATTATATTGATGCCAATCCCTCGATTGAGAGGATTTCAGGGTATACATTTGAAGAACTCCGCAACTTGAATCGAGATAGGATTTGCCCTCCCGAGAGTGAGGAGTCACGTAAAGAATACATTCGTGAAGTACTGGCTGGACATTCAGTCAGTAAGTCGATCACGTTTTATCATAGAGACGGTTCTCTGAAACAGGCCGAGATTACGTATGTACCCATAACGGAACAAGAAGTTATCGTGGGGATATACGGTATTGCCAGAGACGTAACCGAAATCGTAGAAGTCGAACGTAAATTGCACGAAACGCAAGAGAAATATCAGATGTTGGCTGATCATGCCCAGGATCTAATCACCACAAGTTCGATGGACGGCAAGCTGCTTTATGTTTCTCCTTCCGTCTATTCATTGCTGGGCTATCGTCCGGAAGAGGTAACGGGAAAGTTCCTGAAGGATTACTGTTATCCTGAGGATTACCCTGAACTTCTAGAGATGTCGTCGAGTGGGAATGGCTGCAAGATGCGAGTGCTTCATAAGAAGGGGCACTACATCTGGATGGAAACGTTGGCAAAGCCGGTGGCCGGAGAAGAGGGCAAGAATACTCAGATCGTCAGCGTCAGCCGGGATATTACCCAGCATAAAAATGCAGAAAGACGTCTTAGAGAGAGTCGACAACGTTACAAATCTCTCTTCGAACATAATCCGGCAGCGGTGTACTCGCTGAATCTCGAAGGCAAATATACGGCAGTGAACCGCAATCTGGTCAAAATGCTGGATGTACCTCGAAGCAAATTGATCGGGCAGTCCTTTCTTTCGCATTTGGATAAATGTGAAGTGCACGGTGGGCAAGCATATTTCGAACTGGTGAAGCAGGGGAAACCCCAACATTATGAAACGCGGATCGTGAATTCCAGTGGCCGGAAGGTTGATGTGTCTATCATTAATGTTCCCATCATTGTGGACCAGGAACTCGTGGGTGTGTATGGGATCTTGTCTGATATTACGGAGCGTAAGGATTATACAGAGCAGATCCAGGAGCTTAGCAAACAGCATGCCCTGATTCTTAACTCGGTTACAGAGGGCATCTATGGACTGGACGCAGATGGCATCACCAGGTTTATGAATCCGGCTGCTGCTTCCATGTTCGGCTACGAAGCGGAAGAGTTTGTCGGCAAAAACTCGCATCCTATCATTCATCATTCACGTGCAGACGGCAGCTATTTTCCAAAAAGTGAATGCCCTATTCATATGACGGTGATGGATGGGCAGCGCCGTACAGTGAAGGAGGATGTGTTCTGGCGCAAAGATGGAACCAGCTTTCTGGTGGAATATCAGGTTACACCGATTATCGATGAAGGTCAGATTCGTGGTGCCGTTATCGTGTTCAATGATGTGACTGGTGATCGCGAAATTGTGCGCGCAAAGGAAACTGCTGAACTTGCGGCGCAGGCTAAGTCAGAATTCCTGTCCATGGTCAGTCATGAAATTCGCACACCAATGAATGGCATCGTAGGCATGACTGAATTACTCATTGGAACGGATTTATCAGAGGAACAGCGAGAATACGCCGAGATTATCCGTGAGAGCGGCGATGCACTCTTGAATATCCTGAATGACATCCTTGATTTCAGTAAATTGGAGTCCGGGAAAATGGCTCTGGCCTACGAACCGTTCTCGCTGCGCATCATGTTGGAACAGGTTGCAGAACTTTTCTCGTCTAAGGCGGAGGAGAAGCAGTTGAAGATCCGATATCGTCTCAATCCCGACATTCCTGAGTTTATGGTGGGCGATGCGATGCGTATTCGGCAAATTCTCGTCAATCTGGTGAGCAATGCCTTGAAGTTTACGGATCAGGGGAGCATTGATGTTACCGTGGATATTATTCGCGGCAGCAGACCGGAAGCGAGTGTGCTGGACTTTGCTGTGAAGGATACGGGGATCGGTATTCCAGAAGATAAGCTGGATCAGTTGTTCCAGTCCTTCTCTCAACTGCATCCTGTCATTAACCGCAAATATGGCGGGACAGGTCTTGGATTGGTCATCTCGAAGCGGCTCGTGGAGATTATGGGTGGCAGTATCAGTGTAGAGAGTGAAGATGGAAAAGGATCAACCTTCCGCTTCGCTGTGCCTGCCACAAGTGTGGATGCGACTGCAGAGCAATCTGCACGTCAATTCAGCCATGATCGAACACGCCAGGGGGACAAGGTGGCGATGCGTATTCTCGTTGCCGAGGACCACCCGGTAAACCGAAAGATTTTGACAGAATATCTGGAGAAGCTTGGTTACCAAGCAGATGTATGTACCAATGGCGTTGAAGCGATTGAAGCCATTTCGCAAAATGCCTATGATATTGTCCTTATGGATCTTCAGATGCCTGTTATGGATGGACTCAAAGCGACAGACCTTGTACATCGATTAATTCCACAGGAGCGTATTCCAGCTATTATAGCGGTAACCGGAAATGCCAAACGTGAAGACAAGGAAGCTTGTTTGGAAATTGGGATGCGTGACTTCATCAGCAAACCAATCATGCTAAGTGAATTAAAGCGGGTATTGCAGCAATGGGGGCCAGCAGATGAACCTCAGCTTGCACCAAGCTGAAACCCGTACTCCCAAGGTGGATAAAAACAAACACAAAAATGCCAATGACACTTCTGAATCAGGAGGTTATTGGCGTTTTTGTGTTTTTAATTATTTTGTTATGGACCGTCTTTGAATGGATAGATCAAACCAGGGTAAGACGATTGATGTTGCCTGACAAAACTTCACAGGAACGCTCGAATTTCTCACGTTCAGATGCATCCAGATTCAATTCGATAATCTCCTGGATCCCATCGCCGCCAATAATGGCTGGAACACCTGCACAGACGTTGCTCTGTCCATACTCGCCATCGAGAATCGCGGAGACAGCAATGATCTTGTGTTCATCGTTGAGAATCGAACGGGTAATATGTGCGAGTGCGTTACCGATTCCGAATTGAGTGGAACCTTTACGGGTGAAAATTTCCCAACCGGCATCTTTTGTTTTGCGAGCGATATCTTCCAGGTCCAGATGTTTGAAGCGTTCCTTATGCTGCTCCATAATGTGCATAATCGGTTTACCTCCGATGGTGACATGGGACCATGCCACGAACTGGGATTCCCCATGTTCCCCTAGAGCATATCCGTGCACGCTGCGTGGATCGATGGAGAAGACTTCGGACAACAGCGTTTTGAGCCGGGAGGAATCAATAGACGTACCTGTACCGATGACTCGTTCACGCGGAAGACCGGACAGCTTCCATACCATATAAGTTACTATGTCAACCGGATTGGCCGCGACGACAAAAATCCCCCGGAATCCGCTATTCATGATGGGAACAACGATATCTTTGGCAATAGACTCCGCTTCTTCCAGAATATCCAGACGAGTCTGCCCTGGCTTCGGATTCGCTCCGGCAGTTAGGACAATGACGTCCATGCTGCCGCAATCTGCATAAGTGCCAGCATATACCTTCGTGCGGTTATGTGTGAAATCCATGCAATGGGAAAAATCCAGCGCCTGTGCAACCGCGCGATCATACGTCCGGTCAACCATCATAATTTCTCTGCATATCGATTGATTAATCATGGAATACGCACAACTTGAACCGACAAGTCCCGCCCCGATCACCGCTACTTTACCTGATTTACCTAACACTGCCGTTCAGCCCCCATTTACATTTGATTTATCCGTTCATAATGATACATATGTTAAGTATAGTCCTTTATTTTATGCTAATAACTGCTTCTACGTTACATAAGATAACACATGGAAAAGCTGTGCAGCAATGATTTCCTCTGTCGCGGGAGCGTATTGGAGCAATGGAGTTAACAAAATTGACATGAATAATTCATCCTCATAAAAAGTGACGGCATTTGCACCAACGAATTTCGACATGACAGCATTCATGCTCATTGTCGGATGAAGGGTTATTTTTACGAATGAGGCAACTGACAAAAGTTCTTATGAATCCGCAGAAACAGAAGAAAAGCGTCAAAGGGATCTGCCAAGAGACTGACGAATACATACCGACAAGCAAATGAAATATGCGTACTTGATCTATGAGACAGGTTGACCCGATCCGATGACAGTTCCAGAAGGGAACGCTGAAGCCACTACCTTGTATCAAAAAGACTTCATTCCGGGAGGGAATAATAATGATTGAAGAAGTGGGAGCAACGACGGAAACGGCCAAGAGCCTGGGCATTGGTGCCAGTACTCTTCGTAAATATGCGGCAGCGCTTGAGGAACAAGGGTATCGATTCGAGCGTTCCGCCAACAAATCCAGATTGTTCAAGTCGGACGATATCGAGTGCATCGAGCGACTGATGACAGAACTTAGGGAACATAACCTGCCACTTGCAGATGCTGTGGTGACCGTACTGAATCCAGACGTGCCTGTGATGGTAATGGAGGAGGCCTCAGAGACTGAATGTGCGGCAACAGTTATGCCTGCAATATTTCCTGAGGGACCTGAACCAACTGGAGCATTGAGATCTTATGAAGGTCTGGGACAACTGGTGAGTGAAGTGACTTACGGTGCTGTCGGACAGCAGGATGATCAGGTCCAGCTGTTGCAGCATCGGGTGGACGAACTGGAGTTAACGCTGCAACATCTGGCGGATACCCATCTTGCTCTCCAGGAGCAGATGGAGAAGCAGCGCCTATGGATGAATGAGAAGCTGGAAGAAGAGCGGGACCGTGAACTGGTCACCAATCTGCGCAGCTTTCAGGGAAGAAAACGCAAACCCAAAGGAACATCGCTCCGGATGTTGTTTGGGCTACTGCCCAAAAAGCACAAAGAAGCCTGAGAACTCGGCCCATGCTCGTCGTGATTTTACACAGATAGCTTGATATAATGAGCCCATACAACAACAAGACTGGCTGCTGATCTGCTCTGCTTAAACGGGGAACAGGAGATCAGATGGCTGGCGTGGGAGGATCTGTGGAGCTGCGACGAAGCTGGCAAAGACTGCTCGGCCTATGGACTGATCGTCCCCGGCGGAAAGGTACGAAGATCGCCGGACGTTATACGATATATGACTTGCTCGGCATGGGGAGTTATGGACTGACATACCTGTGTACCGATGAACAGACCGGCAAGGATGTGGCGTTAAAAGAATCCAAACCCAGCAAAGGTAGACTCGCTGTACAGTTGCTGAACAGGGAGGCAGATGTGGTGAATCGGATGGATCATCCGGCTATCCCTAAGTTGCTGGACGTGTTCACATACCGGGCGCGCAGTTACATTGTCACCGAGTATATCCTTGGGGAGACACTGGAACAGTGCATATTCGAGCAAGGCTACAAATATACGGAACAGGATTGTCTGGAGCTGGTAAAACAACTGCTGGCTCCCATTATGCATGTTCATGAGCAGGGATATATTCATGGGGATGTCCGTATTCCAAATGTCATTTTACGTGACGGGCAGGTGCACCTGATTGATTTTGGCCTGGCAAGGCGCATGGGGGAGCCGTTGTTGCCTGAGCTGAAACGCCGGATGCGTGAATTACCTGAGCCTGAAGATGAACTGGCTGCACCTGACCAGGATTTGCAGGATCTCGGTCATTTTCTTTTGTTCATGCTGTATTCCGCTTACGAGCCAGAGAAGGGCCGCAAACCGGCCAGTTGGCAGGAAGAACTCAAGCTCACGCCGGAAGTTCGCAATATGCTGGAACGACTACTTGGACTTCGTCCAGGCTATGAAGGTGGGGCGGTGGAATTACAGGCGGATATTGACCGTGTGCTGATGAAATTGTGATGAAGAAATAAATAAGGGTTGTTTTGCTAACCGTGAAGACGGCTGGCAGAACAACCCTTTTAATACATATACGATGACTTAGCGCCAGTCTAGCTGGAGCTGTATTTCCTGCTTTTATAATAACCGGAGCCGTGGCGGCTATCCCGACGCTTCGCATCCGAAGATGAATAGCGTTGATAGGCACGCTTGCCTGAGGAACTGCTGTGACGTTTATATGAGTGTCTATCCGATGAGCTGTTACGCCTATGATGAGATGAAGATTTAGAATCGAGGAGTTTGCCGATAATCTTTTTGAACATGAAAGTTCATCCTTTCGTCTTCAACCGTTTTAAGCATATACGGGGCTCTGTTGGAGTGGGTTTCGGTTTTTTTTAGGGGATTATATTCATTGGACGGGGGCTAGGCGTATAATAGGATGCTCGAGGATTACACGGAATTTTTTATTTTGAGCATTTCGCGTTACAATAGAAGACAGGATGAGATTTTAACGGACAGGAGTAGTTGTAATGATTACGTTGAAGACCAAAGAACAAATCGAACTTATGAAGAAGGCCGGAGAAATTCTTGCCGCATGCCATAGAGAAATCGCTGGAATGATCCGTCCAGGGATCACGACACAGGAAATTGATCAGTTTGCAGAAGCTTTTATGAAGAAAAATGGCGCTACGCCGGAACAAAAGGGATACAACGGGTATCAATATGCGACATGTGCGTCGGTTAATGATGTGATCTGTCATGGATTTCCGGGGAAATATGTACTGCAGGATGGAGACATCGTTACGATTGATATGGTCGTGAATCTGAACGGCTGGCTGGCCGATTCCGCGTGGTCGTATGCGGTGGGTCAGGTGACTCCGAAAGCACAACATCTATTGGACGTTACCAAAACATCTCTCTACAAAGGGATTGAACTGGCTGTGATCGGCAACCGGATCGGTGATATCTCCAATGCGATTCAGACGTATGCGGAAGGTGAAGGTCTATCGGTTGTCCGTGAATTTATCGGTCACGGAATTGGAGAGAAAATGCATGAGGAACCACAGGTGCCTCACTACGGCCCACCACATCGTGGTCCACGTCTCAAGGAAGGCATGGTTATTACGATTGAGCCGATGCTGAACATTGGTACGTACCGTAGCAAGCTGGACTCGGATGGTTGGACAGCGCGTACTCAGGATGGGAGTCTGTCAGCCCAATATGAGCATACGATTGCCATTACAGCAGATGGTCCTGTCATTCTGACTGCTCAATAATGGCTCCAAATGTCTCCGATGTGATGATATTTGCATATTTCAAGGCGGCCCACGTTTGTGATCCGCCTGTTTCGGTTTAAACTATTTAGAGGCGATACACATAGAGCCGGTGGTGAATGATATCAGCTGACAGAGGGTTAACCCCTGTCCACTGGCAAGAAGGAGGTCATTTTGGTGTCTGAAAATAAACAGATCGTACTTGCGTCTCGTCCCGAAGGTGCCCCATCCAGAGAAGACTTTAAATTCATTGATGCACCGCTTCCTGAACCGGATGCAGGACAAGTCCTGGTACGTACGCTATATTTGTCTGTAGATCCATACATGCGGGGCCGCATGAAAGATACAAAATCCTATGCTCCCCCCTATGCGTTGAATGAAGTGATCAAGGGCGGAACGATTGGGCAGGTGGTGGAGTCTTCGGAACCCAATCTGCGCAAAGGGGATTTGGTATCCGGCATGTGGGGCTGGCAGCAGTATGCAGCCGTAAATACAGGGGATATTTCACTGATTGATACAGAAGAGGCTCCAATTACGGCTTACCTGGGCGCGCTTGGCATGACCGGTTTGACCGCTTATTTTGGCATGGAAGACATCGGTAAGCCAAAGGACGGCGAAACGGTAGTTGTATCGGGAGCAGCCGGAGCGGTAGGTATGATTGCGGGCCAGATCGCCAAGATTGTAGGTGCGCGTGTAATCGGGATTGCAGGTTCTGACGAAAAATGTGCTTATCTGAAAGAAAAACTAGGATTCGATGTGGTGTTAAACTATAAGCACGAAGAGGATATGTCTGCTGCCATTGAACGGGCTTGCCCGGCTGGGGTAGACGTTTATTTCGACAATGTTGGCGGTGAAATCTCCGATGCAGTATTGCGCCATATTAATCGGAATGCACGTATTCCACTCTGTGGACAGATTTCGTCATATAATCTGGAGAAACCTGACATAGGCATGCGCCCGCAGACGTTACTGTTAACGAATACAGCGTTAATGAAAGGCTTTCTGGTGGGTGACTATGCCAAGTCCTTTAAGGAAGGCCGAGCCAAACTAGCAAAATGGATCAAGGAAGGCCACATTCAGTTTGAAGAAAACATTGTGGAAGGTTTTGACCAAACGCCTGAAGCATTTATGGGCCTCTTTTCTGGAGATAACCTGGGCAAACAGCTTGTAAAGGTTGCGGACCCCGAATAGATATAGAATTCCTTGAATATATGCCAGAACAGGAAAAGACACGTTCCGCACGGTGAAGTGCAAAGAACGTGTCTTTTTAGTTGTTAGGATGTTGCGATGAAGCTAAGATTCGGCAGCAACAACTTCCTTATAGTGCTTGTACATATATACCCGCCAGCGTACGATCATACCGAAGGCCAGAAGGAAGAACAATCCACCCGTTTGAGGAATGCTCACATAACGCTGAATGACTTCATGCAGGATTAGACGTATTGCAAGCAATCCAAGCAGAATGAACGCGAAGCTTCGTGAACGGGTGGCAAAAATTTCTTCATTAACTCGTTCAAAGCGAGTACTGCGAATGAGGGGATACGAGAATATAAACCAGCCCACCAACAGCGCGATAAGTGCCCATAGAAGCGGAACATGTGTCTCAGGTACAACAAACATGAGAAAACCCGTACTCATTCCCAACGGAGGAATAAGTATTTTGCGAATGGTTACCGGACGGTGGCTGGCTTTCATTCGAATAAAAATGGCAAGTAGGGCCATGACGAGCATACCCAGAGTTGCACCGATCTGAAGGTAAGACGGACTGATTTGAGCCACGTAAAACTCCCTCTTTCTGGAATAATATGTTATCCGGACATCCGGAATATGATGCGAATTACCGGAATTTTCTGTTTCTATTATATCACAAACGAAGAAAGCCGATAGAATGCTTAGTGTATCATTTACCCGGTTTGTATATAGAGGGTTCATTTGAAAAATTTGTATTATTGTACCCAGTGTGGGGCGGTTTATTCGAGTAAGGGGAATTCAGGAAATGAACGAACATGTAGGGTCATAAAAATCGACGGTTACAAGACAGATAACCACGTGGGTCATATAGAGCTTGTCATGCGACTGCACAAACATATGAAACAGATGAAAGGGCGTGGACGTATTATATACATTCCCGATCCGATCTATGGGTGGATGGGCTACAGAAGGAACGACAGTAATAAGGGAAAGGAGTATTATGCCGATCATAGTAATACCTTGGAACAGAGCAAGGAGGAATACGCTTCATGAATAGAAGTCACAGGCCGCTCACGGGATGGACATTGGCTTGTCTGACCGTGGTATCAGTGGTCCTGGTTATCCCCTGGATTTTGTGGCAATCACAGGCACCGACACCGCTTAACATCATGATTGTTGACAAAAGTAAACCGGACTTGTCCTATGTAGGGCATAAGGGACTAGTCTGGATTCTGAATCAGCAGAAGATTGTCCAACAGACAGGGGAACATTATACGTATGAAGAGGACTACTACGGATATGATATACAGAACGGAATCTCCCGGATTGAACGGAAATTGCCGGATGAGGTGACCGACACGGACCTGATCTATCTGACGGCGAATCAACATATTTCATCTACAGATACGAATGAACGTATACAAGGCAAAGCTTATGAAGGTCTTACGATATATGATGCGCACAAAATTCGTGAAGCTGCAACCAAAGGCGTAACGATTGTCGCTGAGTTTAGCGCCTTGTCGAATTCTGTTTCGAACATGACAAGAGAGCAATTGTATCCGATTCTGGGCATGAAAAGCAGCGGATGGCAGGGGAGATCGGTATCGGATCTGCAGAGCTTGGATGAAGTGCCCCAGAAGGTACGAATGAACTATGAGCTTAGGGAGAAAAAGGAGTGGCCCTATCATGGAGCAGGTATTGTACTGATTCATGAGGATGGACGTGTGATTGTACTGAAGCAAGGCCGTGATGTAAAGACCGGTGACATAAAGCTCTCCTTTACACAGGAAGGTGGGAAATGGAGTGGAATTACCCGGGATATCCATTACAGCGAATGGTTTGACATCATTGTGCCTGAGCAACAGGCTACTGTACTGGCCTGGTATAAGACGGATCTAACGGAGAATGGTCAGCAGAAACTGATGGACGCAGGTATTCCGGTGGAATTCGCTGCTCTTATCCGGCATGAGGGATATAATCGGACATATTATATGGCAGGGTCCTTCGGTGAGCTGGAGCATTATTCGTTCTGGCGCCGTATTAAGGGGTGGGATGTGGTGAAAACGAGGCTCACACCGGATCAAAAGGGCGTCCCGGATCGGTTTTACTGGAAAGTATATGTACCCGTGATGAAGAAGATTTTGCAGGAAGTCCAGACAGGGCAAGCACCCTGGCAATAGAAAAACCGTTCCTTTGGTAGCGGGACGGTAGGATACATAAGGAGGGCTACAGATCATCTGCAGCCCTCTTCCATTTGGCATCAAGATATATCAGGTTTTAAGAATGAAGATGTCGCAGCCCATTCAGGAAAGCGGCCACGGACAGTTGCAGGCTCTCATCCGGGTCAAAGTTCATACCGAAGCCACCTTTTTCACCCATGGAGGCGAAGCCGTGGCAAAGACTGCGTAAACCGCGAACGGCATGGAGCGTTTCCGCTTCACTTAGCGTATAGGGCTGCAACAGGCGGAGCAGCAGATCTAGGGCAGCTGTACTCTCCACAACGAGCTGCGGTTCCTGACGGTCCGGGGCATGGAAAAAGGCTTCGTATAGCCCTGGATGCTTGCGGACGAAGCCGATATATGCGGCAGCGACCTCCTGAATGGCTTCGTCACCCGAACGGCCGACAGAAGCCTCAGTTAATGCAAGCCTGAGCTGCTGTGCGGACATCAACGCCAATTCCTGGCGAAGCCCGGGAAGACCGTTGATGTGGTTATAAAGCGACGGGGAGCGCACGTCCAGCCGCTGGGCCAGAGCGGCCAGTGTTAGCGAATGGAATCCGTCGCTGTCGGCAAGCTGGGCGGCGGCACTTAACAGAGCGCCGCGATCCAGCCCTTGGCGGGGGCTCACAGATGCCCCCCGGCAGGGCGCAGCCGCTGCTCTGCGTCTGCTGTAGCTGCGCGCATGGCCGCGGCGGGCTGTCGCAGCATTCGTCCGTGCCCTACAGCGAGCACGGACGGCTCCAGCTCAGCCAGGCGCTTGGCGCTGGCAAGAGCAAGTTCACGGTTCCACGTCGCCAGCGCGGGGAACGGAAAGAGCGGGCGCAGGCGGCCGGATACGGCGAGGCCACCGTGCAGCTGATACGCGTCGCCAGCGATGAGCACGCGGCTGCGCGTATCCATGAAGGCCATATGGCCCGGCGTATGGCCTGGGGTAGCAATGGCGACCAGGGATCCGATCCGGTCGCCGTCATCGAGCAAGCGATCCGGCCGGGTGCGGATCGCTTTGGGTACACTGCCGCGTACCGGAGTCTGCTGCTCGCCGGGAAGCAGGGAGGCGTCTCCGGCCAGCAGCGGGGCATCTCTTCTGGAGATGCAGACCTCGGCTTTAGGCAGCGCATCCTTAAGGCCATCCAGTGCACCAACATGGTCGCCATGGGCGTGAGTCAGAATGATTCTGGTAATCGGTTTACCCAGGGATTGTGCAGTAGACAGAATCCCCTTCAGACTGAATGGCATTCCAGCATCAATAAGGGTAAACCCATCTTTTTCTTCAACAAGATATACGTTCACAGGAAAGAGGCGCGGAAGGAATGAAACTTGGACAACATCATGCTCACGTGTAATTCGCATCATTAAATCCTCCTTAAAACTAATGTTGTTAGTAATATAACTAATATCATTAGTTTTTGCAATACCCCATGTAGATTTGCTTAAAAAATAGGATATTTTAAAATCCCAAAACACTTTACAAAAAAAGCGTTTTCAAAATAGGAATAACCGATTATAATAATCTCGTAAGCCCTTTCATATGTCTATCTTATTGGAGCCTTTCGCGAAGCGATAGGCTCACTTTTTTTGTTCTGTTCCCTCAAAACACGGAGGAACTCAACCTTTTTACTAAGCCTGTGAAGGGCCTGTATATACTGGTATGACAGGGGATATTGGGTTTACTAACCCCTAAGTTGAGAGTGTTGACAAACATAACTGTTATTCCTATAATAACAGTTATACTTACCTTGGATTGAATTTTCATCGGTGAACGATATGCCGGGAAGGGAGTAAGTAATGAACAGTGAATTTACCATTGCTGTGCACTGTCTGGTCTTTCTGTCCATGAAGGATGAGTGTATGGCCAATAGTGAAGACTTGTCTCAAAGTGTGGGTACGCATCCAGCCAGAGTACGCAAGGTGCTTAGTGTGCTGCGGAAGCATGGATACCTAACAACCAAGGAAGGTGCTCACGGTGGATATCTGCTCAGCCGTCCGAGTGATGAAATCAAGCTTGGAGAACTGTACAGACTGGTAGCGGGTGGATCACTTGGTCCCAGCTGGTGTTCGGGAGAATCCGGTTCAACATGCGTTGTTTCTTCCAATATGCAGGGTGTGATGGGAAGCATCTACGATGGAGGCGAAGAGGCACTGAGTGCTTATTTTGACCGTATATCCATTGAGGATGTGAAGCATCGTATCGGTAATGGGGAAGAATGTTCTTTGTCTATGGAACCCTTGTCCATGAAGGATAGGTCGTGACAGAACTGATCGTTAACAGCTCTTCATGACCTGGCCTTGGACTGCTGCTGTCAGGCATGGTGGACAGGCTATACAAGGACGTTTGCTCCGGTTGTAAGATCCGTTGATGTTTCAGGCGATTCCGGGCATAACGTGAACACAGATGGAAGCGATCGTCTGCGCTGATGTTATTTTCGGAAGGTGAGTACTCGGTAGAGTTTGGCCTTGCGAACGTAAAAAAATAAAAAAGAACTTGGGGAGTGGAACGCATGTCCAGCATTGAAAACAATGAAACACTTCGCGTGATTAACGAACGTCACGCTGTCAAAAAGTACGAAAGTGGTTTTGTTATGCCCGAAGCGGATCTGAACGCTATTCTGACTGCCGCTTCCGAAGCCCCGTCTTCATGGAACCTGCAACACTGGAAATTCCTCGTGATCGAATCCGAAGCAGACAAAGCCAAGTTGCTGCCAATCGCTTACGGCCAAAGTCAAATCACAGACAGCTCCGTTACGATCGCTGTACTCGGGGATCTGGAAGCGAACCGCAACGCCGTGATTTATGATCAGGCTGTTGAAGCAGGTGCAATCCCGGCTGAAGTTCGTGACGCATTGGTTGGACAGATCAATGGTGCTTACAAAAATCCGCAAATCGCCCGCGATGAAGCGATCCGCAATGCATCGTTTGCTTCACAGAACATTATGCTTGCTGCACGTTCCCTGGGATATGATACTTGCCCAATGGGTGGTTACAACCCGCAACAATTGATCGAAACGTTCAACATCCCTGCGCGTTATTTGCCAACGTTGTTGATCACTGTAGGTAAAGCTGCAGTTCCAGCTCGTCCGTCAGGTCGTTTCCCACTGTCTGAGGTTGTTGTTAAAGGTTCTTTCTAAGACTGATTTTGGATCAGTTATTGTTATAGGTATCAATAGATATAACATAAATAGCCGCATGTCCCCTCTAAAGGGAACATGCGGCTATTTGGTTTTTAAATGATGAAGAAGGTCATTATTTCTCTGGTGTTTCCGGGATTTTCGGTGCATTGAAATCTTCCAGATACTCAATTGCGTTATACATCATAACCGCAGCTTCGGCGCGGGTAATTGTTTCCTTCGGATTGAAGTTGCCCTCTCCATCGAGCGTGTTAATCTTCAAGACAAGGGAGCGTTGAACAGCACCTTGAAATTCTGGAGTCAGCTCTTTATCGTCCGTGATATCTACAGGTTTGATGTTAATCATTGGCAAGCCACCTTTGGCTTCAATGCCCTGCATCAAGAAAAGGGTAAACTGTTCACGGGTCAACGCCTTGGAAGGGTCGATATCGTTGGTCATCTTAATACCATTGAACTGGGCACGGACAAAAGCATCACTGTACCATACGCCATCTTTTACGTTGGAAAAGTAGTCACTTGGCAGCGGCTGCTTGATAAAACGAATCGTGTCCAAATTCAGATTCAGACCATCTGCAATGAGCTGTATACCCTGAGCCGTGTTTAGCTCCTGTTCCGGTTTGAACAAGCTATCACTTACGCCTTTGATTAAACCATCCTGATGTAGGGATTCAATCTTATCTGCCCCTGCAATATCTTGAATATCAGTGAATTCCGCTTGAGCGGCATGAATCGGACCAGCGCTCAGAGATAAGGTAAGTAAAGCTCCGGCTGTTAATGTAGCCAATATATTTTTTTTCATATCAGATTCGCCTCACTTTTCCAGGGAGTATCCCTTTGTATAAAAGTTATTTGTCCCTATAGACGACCCTATTCCTCAAAAGGTTGCTGTAATTTTCATTGTTTCTCCACGACATATTCCGTTGGAATATGTACAAAGGGAATGGACTATTGTAAGGCCTTACACTTTGTATTATCTTGAGGGTAGATAACCACTGAAGCAAAAGTCTATGAATTGGGTAAGTACATAACAGTGGAATCAACTATTCGGGTTACAACTTCTTATAATTGCATGTAATTAGAGTGTGAGATCAATCATTTGAATCAATAAGGAGAGAATGAAACGATGGAACCAACAGCAACGAATGAAGTTTTTTTCTATACAGGTACTTATGCATCAGCAGATCAACCGGGGATTTTTCTTTGTGCGTTGAACAAGGAAACAGGCGAGTTACGGATTGTAAATCATATGGATGGGGTGGATAATCCGTCTTATCTGGCTTTATCTCCGGATGGGAATGGTCTGTACGTGGTAAGTGAGACGGATGAGGGAGAGGTGCTGGTCTATCGCAGGGATGCCGCAACGGGTGAGCTGCACTTGATGGATCGCAAATTGACGAAGGGCGCATCGCCTTGTTATGTATCTGTCACGGAGGATGGCGAGTGGGTGCTGACTTCAAACTACAGCAGCGGTAGTGTGAACGTATTTCCGGTAGGAGATCAAGGCACGCTTGAAGAGATGAGTGCGTTGATTGAGCATACCGGAAGAGGGCAGAATGATGACCGTCAGGAAGGGCCGCACGCCCACTCGATCCAACCAGACCCTTCCGGTCAGTATGCCGTTGTCTGTGATCTGGGTCTGGATCAGATTATTGTGTATCGTCAGGAAGAAGGTCGCCTGGTAACGCATCGTGAGATGAATCAGCCTCCAGGCTCTGGACCGAGACATCTCGTCTTCCACCCAAGCTCGAAATGGGCCTATGTGATTAATGAATTGAGTAACACCGTTACGGCATTCATGTATGATCAACGCAGAGGTGAGTTCACTACGTTGCAGCATATCACCACACTGCCTGAAGGACATTCTGGTGAAGGTACGGGAGCGGATATCCGTGTGTCCCCATGTGGCCGTTTCCTGTATGCTTCCAATCGTGGGGACGACAGCATTGTGCTGTATCACATTGACCAGGAATCCGGTGAGCTGGAGGCTATAGAGTGGACTTCCACTATCGGTCAGACTCCGCGTAACTTCAACCTGCTTCCCGGTGGTATTCTGCTGGTGGCCAATCAGGACAGCAACAACCTGGTTGCTTTCCAGATCAATGGTGAAGATGGACGTCTAACACACAACGGATTCAAGCTGGAGATACCCCGCCCAGTGTGTATTGCTCCGGTAGTATAAGGTGGGATGACACAACATTCTTTGTTACGTTCAAATTCCGATCGAGCTTGTGAGAAAGAAGCATCCAAGTCGAAAGATTCATCTTTCGGCTTTTTTCCTTTTTTTCATACATAAAATTACTAAGTTAGACCTATAGATGGAATTATATGTTTAATTTAAAATGAATATATTAAAGCGCTTACATGGATGCGAGATGGCGCTACCAAGGGCATCGGGCTTACCAATTCGATTGGGGAGGCAATGGCTTTATGGGAAAACGATCGTTATGGAAGCGTACATTGCGGACCGCAGGTGTGTCACTGCTGAGTTCTGCGCTACTGGTTACTTCGCTGGGTCTTGGAGACACGTCGGTCACTCATGCTGCGGGTGCCCGTCAGATGGAGTTTCTGGACCGAGGTGTAGTTGCAGTGAAGACAGGCACAGGTGTGTTCGTTAGCTGGCGGCTTCTGGGTACGGAAGGGTCGAATGTATCGTTTAATGTCTATCGGGATGGAACCAAGGTAAACGCATCGCCCATAACGAACAGCACCAACCTTCAGGATACAAGCGGGACAAGCAGTTCCAAATATACGGTTCGAGCCGTAGTCAGTGGAACCGAACAGGCTGCTTCGACGGCAGCGAGCGTATGGGGCAATAATTATTTGTCTGTACCTCTCAGTGTACCCGCAGGAGGCACAACACCGGATGGTGTAGCCTACACGTACAGTGCCAATGATGCGAGTGCAGGCGATGTGGACGGGGACGGCGAGTATGAACTGATTGTAAAGTGGGACCCGTCCAACTCCAAGGATAATTCCCAAAGCGGCTACACGGGTGAAGTATTTATCGATGCCTACAAATTGAATGGAACGCGCTTATGGCGTATCAGTCTGGGTAAAAATATCCGTGCGGGTGCCCATTACACCCAGTTCATGGTGTACGATCTGGACGGAGACGGCAAGGCGGAAGTCGCGATGAAAACGGCTGATGGTACCAAGGATGGTACGGGCGTTGTCATCGGGGATGCCAGCAAGGATTATCGTAATTCCAGCGGATACGTTCTGTCCGGGCCGGAGTTCCTTACGATTTTCAATGGACAGACCGGCAAAGCACTTTCCACGGTGAACTACGAACCGGCGCGCGGTAATGTGTCCGATTGGGGAGACAACTATGGCAACCGGGTCGATCGGTTCCTTGCTGCGATTGCGTATTTGGATGGGGAGCGGCCAAGTCTGGTCATGGCGCGTGGATACTACACCCGAACCGTTCTGGTGGCGTACAACTGGCGGGATGGACAACTAGCCAAGCAGTGGACGTTTGACTCCAACACGTCAGGTAATTCAGGTTATGCAGGACAGGGCAACCATAATCTGAGCGTTGCGGACGTAGATGGCGATGGCAAAGACGAAATCGTTTACGGAGCGATGGCGGTGGATGATAACGGCAAAGGACTTTACACGACAGGGCTTCATCATGGGGATGCGATGCATCTAAGTGATCTGGACCCCGATCGTGCGGGACTTGAAGTATTCCAGGTGCATGAAACAGCGTCCAATGCCGGAGTGGAATTCCGTGATGCGCGTACAGGTCAGTTGATCTGGGGCATACCTACGACAAAAGATATTGGACGCGGCATGGCAGCCGATATCGATCCACGTTATAAGGGTGCCGAAGTGTGGGCAGATGGTGGTTTGTATACAGCCAAAGGGCAGAAAATTGGGACAACCCTGCCTTCCTCCACGAATTTTTGCATCTGGTGGGACGGTGACCTTCTCCGCGAGTTGCTGGACAGCAACAGGATTGATAAATGGGACTACGCCAATAGCAAAACGGTTAATCTGTTGACCGCATCCGGTGTTTCTTCCAATAATGGAACGAAATCCACACCGAATCTGCAGGCTGACCTGTTTGGCGACTGGAGAGAAGAAGTGGTATGGCGGACCAATGATAGCTCTGCACTGCGCATCTACACAACAACAGCCATTACGGACAAACTGATCTACACCCTGATGCATGATCCGGTATACCGTCTTGGCGTAGCTTGGCAAAATGTAGCCTATAACCAACCGCCACACACGGGCTTTTATTTGGGAGATGGCATGAGCACACCTCCCGTACCGAATATCCGGTACGCAGGCAAATAAGAGGGAAAGGGCATGGACTCATGCCAACCCCAGGAATGATGTTACAGCGAATAAAACTTACCGCTGATAAGGGAACAACGGACTTTGATTCGTTGTTCTTCTTTTTCTGCCATTTACACAGATATTCGGTAGAAATCGGAAAAAAACGTTTGACAGTCATATGTACTGCCCTTATGATACGTATATAACTCACTAAACAGGTAGGAATAATAAAAATGACCTTGCTCTATTTGCGGGAGCAGTCATTTACAGTCACATGAGAGATCGTAACGTGAACAGAATAACGTTCTCACCGTATAGACGGAGGAACACCGCAGCGCATCATTTCTGGATGAAGCATACACGGCCTTTGGGTCGGCATGACTTTATGAGGGAGAAGTGCGCGGGGGTTCCTCCGTTTTTTGTTTTTTTTCGGTGCGTTCCATGCTGTTCAGCCTGCCTGGGGTAATCTTGCAGATCCATTCGGGGGGAGTGTTATCTATGAAAAAGAGAATTCATAAGGGTATTCTGGTTGGTCTGGCATTGGTGTTAACAGGGGTACTGGCGGCATGCGGATCGGATAGCGGTGGCACGAATGCGACAGGAACATCGGGGGGAACGGAAGGTGGCAAAGAAGGGGCAAAAGCGATCGAGCTGCTGAATGTATCCTATGATCCGACACGTGAACTCTATGAGCAATATAACAAGGCGTTTGCGGCGTATTGGCTGAAAGAGAAAGGTCAGGAAGTAACGGTTAAGCAGTCTCATGGTGGGTCAGGTAAACAAAGTCGTTCTGTTATCGATGGGCTGGACGCGGATGTGGTTACTCTGG
Organism: Paenibacillus sp. LK1; assembly: GCF_002750415.1. Classification (NCBI taxonomy): domain Bacteria; kingdom Bacillati; phylum Bacillota; class Bacilli; order Caryophanales; family Paenibacillaceae; genus Paenibacillus; species Paenibacillus sp. LK1. Next base: position 23,264 of record NZ_PEII01000014.1, on the reverse strand, counting down.
CATTGGGATACGATATCGATGCTATTGAAGATAAAGGTCTGATCAATGCGGGTTGGCAGGACAAATACGAGCACAACAGCTCCCCGTATACTTCAACGATCGTATTTTTGGTACGCAAAGGCAATCCGAAAGGCATTAAGGACTGGGATGATCTCATCAAGGGAGATACCCAAGTCATTACCCCGAATCCAAAAACGTCCGGCGGGGCACGTTGGAACTATCTGGCGGCGTGGGGATATGCGCTCAAACATAACAACAATGATGAGGAGAAAGCCAAAGCGTTTGTTGCAGAGCTGTTCAAACATGCGCCTGTCCTTGACTCTGGAGCACGTGGGGCGACGACTACGTTTGTAGAGCGCGGTATTGGTGATGTACTGCTTGCATGGGAGAATGAGGCTTTCTTGTCAGTTAAAGAGTTGGGACCGGACAAATTCGATATTGTTGTGCCTTCGGTCAGTATTTTGGCTGAACCACCTGTAGCGATTGTAGATAAAAATGCAGACAAAAAAGGCAGCCGCGAAGTGGCTGATGCCTATCTGAAATATTTGTACAGCGAAGAGGGGCAAACCATTGCTGCCGAGAACTATTACCGTCCAACCCTGGACAGCGTAAAGGAAAAGTTCAAGGATCAGTTCCCGCAGCTTGAGCTGTTTACATTGAACGATGTATTTGGCACATGGCGCGATACCCAGGCCAAGCACTTTAATGACGGCGGTATCTTTGACCAGATTTATGTTCCGGGCAGCTAATGCATCTGACGTCGATGATGTTGCATGACCGTGTAAGCGGCCAACCAGTCCGACCGACTGAAGGCAGAGAGGATGAACGTGCATGAGCAAGGTGATGGTGGCCCGGAGTCGCACACTACCGGGATTCGGATTAACGATGGGTTACAGTGTGCTTTACCTGAGCCTGGTTGTACTTATTCCACTCGCAGCGCTCTTGTTTAACTCGACGGGGCTGACCTGGTCCACACTGATTGAGGTGGCGACCAATCCCCGGGTACTGGCTTCTTTCCAGGTGAGTTTTCTGACTGCAGGTGCAGCCGCCCTGATCGATCTGGTCCTTGGGCTGCTCCTGGCTTGGGTACTTGTCCGGTATGAGTTCCCTGGAAAACGGCTGTTTGATGCCGTCATTGATCTGCCTTTTGCCTTGCCGACAGCAGTGGCGGGGGTTGCCTTAACGGCGCTGTATGCCGGGAATGGCTGGATTGGGCAGTTTGTGGAACCTCTGGGCATCAAGCTGGCCTATTCACAGGCGGGCATTACGCTCGCGCTGATGTTTATTGGGATTCCGTTTGTGGTGCGTACGGTGCAGCCGGTATTGCAGGAATTGGAGACCGAGGTGGAGGAAGCTGCGGCTACGCTCGGAGCGGGAAGATGGCGGATATTCCGAAAGATCCTGCTTCCGGATCTGATCCCGCCGCTGCTGACCGGTTTTGCGTTAGCCTTTGCCCGAGGTATTGGCGAATATGGTTCAGTGGTGTTTATCTCAGGCAATATGCCGATGAAAACGGAGATTGCGCCCCTGCTGATCATGGCGAAGCTGGAGCAGTTCGATTATGCGGGAGCTACGGCGGTAGCCTTGCTGCTGCTGCTGGTCTCTTTTGTCCTGCTCTTGATCATTAATTCACTTCAACGCTGGAGCCGTAAGGCAGGCAGAGCTTAGTGAGCAGTGAACCAACCTAAACCAAAAGGAGGTACAGAATATGGCGGGTTCCGTTCCATTAACGCCTGCTTCCCGTGTAAGAACCGGGCCGGGGCCAAACCGAGCAACGACGGAAGCACCGTGGGTTAAATGGTTGTTGATCGGGTTGGCAAGTCTGGTGCTGCTCTGGCTGCTCATCTTGCCGCTGGTGATCGTGCTGATGGAGGCGTTAAAACAAGGCTGGGGTGTCTACATCGCCGCGCTTACCGAGCCGGACGCGATGTCGGCATTGAAACTTACGCTGCTGGTTGCCGGAATCACCGTACCGCTCAATACGATATTTGGTGTGGCGGCTGCGTGGGTCATTACTAAGTTCCAATTCAGGGGCAAAGGACTCATGATCACCCTGATCGATCTTCCTTTTTCGATTTCGCCTGTGGTAGGCGGGTTGATCTTTGTCCTCGTCTTTGGGTCGAATGGATGGTTTGGACCTTGGCTGGCCGAGCATGATATCAAAATTATTTTTGCCCTGCCCGGCATTGTCATCGCAACGTTGTTCATTACGTTTCCCTTCGTTGCCAGAGAACTGATTCCGCTAATGGAAGATCAGGGCACGAGGGAGGAAGAAGCGGCGGTTACGCTTGGGGCCTCGGGGTGGCGGATTTTCTGGAATGTGACACTTCCCAACATCAAGTGGGGACTGCTGTATGGCATTATTCTGTGTAATGCGCGGGCGATGGGCGAGTTTGGGGCCGTGTCTGTTGTATCGGGACATATTCGCGGGGAGACTAACACCTTGCCGCTGCATGTCGAGATCCTGTATAACGAATATCAATTCTCCGCTTCGTTTGCCGTCGCCTCCTTGTTGCTGATTTTGGCTCTGGCAACGTTGCTGCTCAAGAGCTGGTTGGGTCATAAAACGATTCCCGAAAAGTGATGTAACACTCCTGTATCCATGCCGATCATCTTGGTTTTGAAGAGGGTTCCGAATGAAAATGGATTTTGTTTAAACTTCATGAAAATTCGGATTGACAGCTACTGGAAGCCCTGCTAATGTATAAACCAAGTATATAGGTTGGATAAGAATGAATTATAAGTCGGGTTGGATGACAGCGCACTTGAGGAATATAGCGGGCAGTAGCCCGAGAAGAGGAGGCGGCTCTATGGCTAAGCCGTTAAAAGTGGATGAGGTATGGATGGATCGAATTGCCGGACAACTGAATGACATGGAGTTTGGCTCATTACACATCGTTGTACACGAAGGCCAGATTGTGCAGATGGAGCGCACCGAACGCAAGCGTTTTGAAAATACGCCCTCCGGCAGCGCCTCCAAATCCGGCAGCACTGCACGAAGCAGCTCACCCCGTTCATTGCGCTCATCGAATGCAAGCGCGAAGGGATAGGCATCATGTAATCCAGGATTGAATTAGGCATAATGCAAAAAATAGTAGAAACCAAAAAGAGAAGCCGCCGATTTTGCGGGCTTCTCTTTTTGGTGTTGAATGAACTGAGTCTGATGATGCAGGCAAACCAAGTTAAAAGAAGGTTTATTTTTCGGAAATGGCTCCGGATGTGCGTGGTTTATAGAGGTTTAGCTCCATATCCAGGTTCTCATCCTCATGTGCTTCTGCACTGCTATTCAATTCCTTATCCGAATCGGTGTGTCCCGCATAGGGGCGATCACTGCGAGAAGGCGTTCCTGTCAGGCTGAAGCCAGAGATGAACAGAATGAGTTGCAATCCCAATGCGTAGGGAGCAGCAGCCAGTCCAATCAGATGAAGTAGGGAGCACATGGCAATTAGCGTAACAAGTGCTCTGGTTACTGTGCCCGATGAACCCTGTCTTGGGCTGGACCAGAGCAAATAACCATAGAACACCGTGATGATCAAAGAAACGAAGCGTATCCATGGCAAAGCATCGAACCAGGAATGCCAGAAAGGATACAACAGACCTTGTTGACGAAACACAAAATCAGCGATCAGGTACAGTACAGCCGCGACAGCGGCAGGTTCAGCAGCTGGACGAATGACATTCCAGATTGATTTTCCCCAATGGTCAGGATGTGCGTATCGATTCAATTCATCAGACAATGCTGCACTCTCTCGTTCCAGAGCCCTGTGCATCAATGCGAGACGAGCGGGATCAACATCGATGATACAGCTGCGGATCTGATCCTGAAGCTGTGGAGACAGATGCACTGCGGCTCTGCAGGATAGCATGGCCGTTAATAATTCATGATGTTCATGTTCCGTAAGGGCAATATTCCGATGTTCTTTGGCTGTGAGTTGTCCCAATAGGGTGGTACTTATGTATAATGTATCTCGTATCGCGTGCATTCGTCTGTCACGGCTTCGTCTGACCTCAGTTGCTGACCATATGTAGAGTCCAAGCAGCACAGCGATCATTCCGAGTAGTACCGCCACGAAGCCCGGATATGAGAATAGAGCAAGCATCCAGCGTTGAAGCACAATGGTTCCTCCTTTGCAAAAACTGTAGTGTAGCATGAAACACGGTTCACATAAGCTTTCTCTCACTATTACACAGGAATTGCGTGAATTCAAGCAGGAACAGTAGGAATTTACTGTTATAAGAAGGACCTGAGCACCCAAGCAAAGAAGATGTAATTTCCATGAATTTTAAATTCTGCACATAATCATTGGTTTAATAGGAAAGGAGCATGATCTATGGACCAGATCCACATTGAACATACACCGCCCTCAGCAGCAGAATACCTAGCGTTACGGAAAAGCGCAGGTCTTAGTGCGATGAGCAAGGAGGGGGCGGAGATTGGGCTGCCCAATAGTCTTTTTGCCGTATGTCTGCGTGAAGAGAATGAAATCGTAGGCATGGGCCGGGTCATCGGGGACGGAGGTTGCTTCTTTCAGGTGGTGGATATCGCCGTGCGCCCGGACCAGCAGGGAAGAGGATATGGCAAATTGATCATGAGCGAGATCATGAATTATTTGCGTGCACATGTGCCTGCTCGTGGCTTGGTAAGCCTGTTGGCTGATGTCCCTGCCGATCGTCTGTACGCTCAATTTGGCTTCACCTACACCAGTCCGAAATCGGAAGGTATGTGGTGGAGGCAAGGGGAATAGGGCAGGAATAAATCGCAGTTCGTTGTAAAGTGAAATGAGGGAAGTATGTATAACCTCAAACTAATATGAAGTAATTGATGCTGAGCCGCATATGCGGCTTTTTTAGTATGGAGTAAGAGCTGGAAGAGATTTTTTCACAATGGTTTACAAGTAGGTGAAGACGGTTTAAGATGGCGTGAGCCGTTTAAGGTATATAACAATGGGATTAAGTATTAAAATAACGGTAAGTTGACAAGATGATATCTACTGAAAAGAGGGATTTGATATGAAAGTTGCCATTTTTGGAGCAACCGGAGCGATTGGAAAGACGATACTATGGGAGTTAATGGACCGTGGACATGAGGTAACGGCGATTGTTCGTGATCCTTCGAAGGTGGAGATGGAGCATGAGCGTTTGCGTGTGGTACAGGGGGATTTGCTTAACCCAGACCAGGTTGCCGATTTTACAGCAGGACAGGAAGCTGTTGTGAGTGCCTATGGACCGAAGTTTGGTGCGGAGGAAGAGATGCTGGAAGTTACACGTTCATTAATTGAGGGTGTTCGCCGTGCAAAAGCAGGACGTTTGGTTGTTGTTGGCGGAGCAGGAAGCTTACTTACGGATTCTGGAGAAATGCTGATGGACACACCAGGATTCCCTGAAGAAGTTAAACCACTAGCGAAGGCTCATGTCGATGCGTATAACCTGATCGAGGCATCGGATATTAACTGGACTTACATGAGTCCTGCGGCTACGATCACAACAGGAAGACGGACAGGCCTATTCCGGGTTGGTATGAATCGTGTGATTACAGATGATCTTGGAGAGAGTTCGATTTCCGTTGGTGATTTTGCAGCGGCATTGGTGGATGAGCTGGACGATCCGCAATTTATTCAATCCCGCTTTACAGTAGGTTATTAAGAGTTGTAGGTAAGCTAGCAATATTTCTGTGAATTTCCGAAGAGACCCCCGGGGAGGGATGCGCGTTGTTTATCGTAACCGCTGAACAGATGAGAGCTGTGGATGAGCATACGATTCACAAGCTTGGCATTCCTGCTGCTAGTTTGATGGAAAATGCAGGAAGATCCATCGCCGAGGAAGTTATCCGGCTGTGCCGGGAAGACGATGCTAACCGCCGTTCGGAGCAGCATGGCTGCTGGAACAAAAACGGAAAGCGGGCGCACACCGGGCCCGGGGATCGGCCTGCTCATGGTGGTGACATCATCGCCGATCCGGCGCTCGTGATGGAGCAGCCCGGCGATCAGCAGTGGTACATGCTGATCGGCAAGGGTAATAATGGCGGCGACGGGCTGGTTGCGGCGCGCCATTTGGTTGAAGCGGGGCTCGGCGTGACTTTGGTTTACGCCGATGCGCCTGATGCGTTGCGGGGCGAAGCCGCAGTGCAGCGGGATGCCGCCGCGCAGCTCGGCATCCCTGCTCTGGTCCATGGGCGCGAAGCCGTGGACTTCAGCCGGTGCACAGGCATCGTAGATGCGCTACTGGGCACCGGCTCGCGTGGGGCGCCGCGTGGATCATACGCGGCGCTGATTGCGGCGGCGAACGACAGCGGCAAGCCGGTCGTGTCCGCCGATGTGCCAAGTGGGCTGAATGCCGACACCGGAGAGGTATATGAGCCCTGTATTCAAGCCCGGGTGACCGTATGTCTCGCGCTGCTTAAGCGCGGGTTGGTGCAGTACCCGGGCGCATCTGCGGCGGGGCGCATCGTGGTGCGCTCCATCGGCATTCCCGCGCGGCTTGCGCCGGAGCATGGCCCCTCGGTCCGTCTGCTGACGGAAGAGGTGCTGCGCAGTGCGCTGCGCGTGGACACGGGCCGTCTCCGGGCACCGGACGGCCACAAGGGCACCTACGGCCACGTGCTGCTGGCCGCAGGCAGTCTGCCGATGAGCGGCGCAGGCTTGCTCTCGGCCAAAGCCGCGCTGCGCGCTGGCTGCGGGCTCGCCACATGGGCGCTGCCCGCGGCACTGCTGCCGCATGTCATCGGCACCGTGCCCGAGCTCATGCTTGCTGCCGCCGCAGATGGCGACAGCGGCGAGTGGAACGCGGCTTCCGCAGACGCTGTGCTGCGTCTCGCGGAAAGCCGCGACGTGCTCGCGACCGGCCCGGGCCTCGGCCGCTTCAAAGGCGACACAGACTGGCTGCGCCGTCTGTGGCAACATTCGGATCGCCCGCTCGTCATCGACGCGGACGCCCTCAACATGCTGGCAGACGCTGGCCCAACAGGGCCTCGCGACTGGGGCAAACGAAGTGCGGCGACTATCCTGACGCCGCACCCCGGGGAGATGGGCCGACTGCTGGGCATGTCGACCCCCGAAGTGCAGCGTGACCGAATCGAACACGCTGCACGGTACGCCCGCGAGCAGGGCGTGACCCTGGTGCTCAAGGGAGCACGAACGGTCATCGCAACGCCATCCGGCGAGGCGTATATCAACACCACGGGGCACGCCGGCATGGCAACCGGCGGTGCAGGAGACGTATTGACCGGCATCATCGCCGGTCTTCTCGCCCAAGGGCTCAGCGCGGAGCAGGCTGCAGCCTTTGGCGTGTTCCTCCACGGCCAGGCAGGGGAGAGAGCCGCGCTGCTGCGCGGTGATCCGGCATCCCTGCTCGCCGGGGATATCGTGGATGCCCTATAAATCTCTGGCATGATTGGTGCAGCACTCTTGGTAAATCGTTACTTCATAAGCTGCATGTACACTGCTTTGAGCTCGTGTGATAGGTGCAGTTAGAGAGTACATATCCTTCATGTGCTGCATGCCTCTGCACACAGCACAAAGATATAAACTACTCATAACATAAAGCAAGGGATGTCCCATAGTCATAAACATGACGAGGACATCCCTTTTAGTGGTATTAACTTTTAACGAATCAAACACAAGCTATGAGCTGCATTTTCCATTAATCTGCGCTTTAACGAATCCCAGCGACGTGATTTCACTGATCGGCAGGTTCTGGCCTAAGTTTGTACCATTATAACGAGAATAACGTGACTGAAGTTTGTTAATCTGTACATTCAACCCAAATCCTCCAATTCAGGTGTGGTCGATTCGTTAGAATGGATTAGCGCTTCGACCCGAGAAAGGAAGTCCCTTCCAACCTCCGGTACAGCCGCTTCCCTTCATTCTTTTATCATGGTTCAACTACAACCGGAACCGTAAAAGTTCCTGATGCATCTCTGCACTGATATCCCGCAGGGTTTTCACCTTAGTGCTTGCTTCGGCGAACGAACGTTGCTGTTCGGCCGTTGAAGCTGTAATTTCCTCACTGCTTGCGGCAGATTGTTCCGTAATGGCACTTATACTTTCAATCGCCTGCTGAACCTGTGCGCTAAGTTCACTGGACTGCTGCATGTCTTCCGTAAGTTGGTTAATGCTTGTGCTAATTCGCTCTACACTGTGACGAATGCCGGAGAAGGATTCGCCGGTTTTTCCGGTGGCCTGCTCCTGTTCTGCAAAGAGCTGAATGCTCTGGGTCACAGAGTTTTTCACTTTGCCCATAGCTGCTGTGATTTCGCCGACAGCCCCAAAGATATGCTGTACCGATTGCTCTGATTGCTCGGCCAGTTTCTTCACTTCCCCTGCGACGACAGCAAAGCCGCGTCCGGCTTCACCCGCACGTGCCGCTTCGATGGAGGCGTTCAGAGACAGAAGGGTTGTCTGTGTAGCGATGCTTGATACATAAGCAGTCATCGTTGCGATCCGGGAGGCACTCTCCTCCAATTCCTGGACAGTCTTTTCTACCTCAGACATGGCAATCCGGTTTACTTCAGCCAGTCGAAGCTGTTCCTGTACGGCAATGTGTCCCTCCTGCACGGAAGTCAAAACTTCGTTACCATAGATAGCCGATTGTGAAGTTGCCTGAAGGTTACTTTCAAACATATGCTGCATCTTGTCCACGACCATTACCGTGTCACTTAGATCCTCAGCAATTTTCTGACTGCCGATCGATAGCTCTTCGGTTGTTCTGGATACTTGCTGCACAATGGCCTGCACGGTATCATTACCGCGGTCAATGTCCTGCGCCATCCCATCAACACGGTTTCCTGCGGCACCAATGGATTGAATGATACTGCGTATGTTCCCAGTCATAAGACGGAAGGAGCGGTTTAAGTCATCCAGTTCATCCTTGCCTCGTGTCTCCGGAAGCTGCTGCGTAAGATCGCCGTTCGCAATTTGTCCTGCGGCTTCCTTTAAGGTGCGGATGCGTCTCGCCAATTTGCGTGAAGTGTACATATTGAACAGCAGAACAGCGACAAGCAGGATGATGGCTCCGGCGAGAGCAATCTGCCAGGTCCCCTGAATATCTTGTTCAAGATCTACTGTATATTGGTCATATCTATCCCGGGTCACCTCATCCAGCATATAAATATCATTTTGTATGCCTTTGACCCGTGAGCTGAAACGTTTGGCGTCCGAACTGTTCATGGCTGTGATGGCTTCGGTGGCGCCCGTGTCCAGAGCCGTTAATTTGGTTTGGATCGATTGAATCAGGCGAAGCTGTTCATCCGTTTCCAGCAAGCCTTCTGTGAGCTGCTTTACCATGGTTTTACCTTCATTCAGCAAGCGTGCTACATTATCCTGATTGCCAGCTGTCATGGAGAACGAGTACACATCGAGCGCCTGCTCGGTCTGTATCTGGTTAGCGTTCAGCTCCGTGACCTTCAGCATGGCAGGCACCAGATTTTGATTTTTGGCATTCATGTTTAGCAATTGAATAATGATATAGGCTACAAGCAAAAGGCATAACAGCAACGATACTATAGCATTCAATATCAGCTTTCCCTGCAATTTCATAAGCGTGCCTCCATATTAGCAATTGGTTTATTGATCTAGGGTAATTTTGGTTTTGCCGGAAGCGATCTGTGCTTTCAAATCTTCGAATGTTTGCTCTTGTTCGTCCGTGAGTGTGATGTTATGTAGGGCGGTTAAACCTACGCCGTTTTCTGCCAGACCATAGAACATTTCTTTTTCGGGAAATGAATGTTGGTTCTGAATGAACGTATTAATGGCGTTATGAAGAGAGACATCTACATTTTTGAGCATGGAAGTGAGTATTGCTTTTTCTGCTAAAAAGAACTGATCCTGGTCCACGCCAATAGCGTATTTACCCAATCGCTGAATCTCCGAAATTGAGCCTATGCCTGTCAGTCCAGCAGCAACGTAAATGACATCAACACGCTGTTCCTGAATCATCTGCGCCGCGAGCTTTCCTCCAAGATCAGGATTGCCGAAATCCCCGGCGTATACGACATGGACTGTGGCATCCGGATTGGCTGCCTTTACACCTTGCTCAAAACCTTGCTGGAAATCGTGAAGCACCGGAATATCCATTCCACCCAAGAAGCCTACATGGTCATCGTTTGTTGCAAAGCCAGCAATGATACCTGCAAGATAGCTGCCTTCTTCTGCTTTGAAGGACATGGAGGTCACATTGGGGAGATCGGAATGCCCGTCAATGATGAGAAAGTGCTGATCGGGATACTTCTGAGCAACCTTCTCCAGATCGGTTTTTATCGTGTCGCTTAGACCAATAATCAGATCAACCTTATCCTTCGCAAATTGCTCAAAAGCTGCCTCGGATGTCAAATTCTTTCCCGGTTCCTTGTAATCAAAAACAATACTGTTCTCGTTTCTTGCCTGTACCAATCCCTCAAAAGATGCGTCACTGAAAGAATGATCACCTAGCCCGACATCCGTAAGAACGATTCCGACTTTGGTTCGCTGATCTGCGGGGGACACCTTATCGGTTGCCGAACATGCTCCCAGCATCAGAACAACCAGAACCATCATCATGGTGAACCCGAATTTGATTTTCCATTGTGTTTTCATGTGCGTATGCCCTCTTTTCTATAAGATGGAGATGACGTGTGAGGTGAGCAATTCCTCTATATGTATATCGGATGAGAGCAGAGTCTCCATAATGGGTAAGGATGAAAATTTACGAAAACTCAATGAAATTCCAATGAAACCCATAAATTATACATAGAATTTACATCTGAAGAGGCATGAATTCTATACAGAACCTGTACTACGTCTTGCTGGTCAACGGAAAAAAGAAAGACAAAAAAAGGGTAAAGAAGAGACCGATTAGATCTCTTCGTTACCCTTTCCTTGAAACCAAACGAATGATGAATGACTACATATCATGAATCAATACATTCATATATATGAACAGTTTTCCCGATTCCCGCAGCATATGCAATACTCCTGAGCGTTGGGTTCCCGCTCTCATTTAGCTGCACTTGCAGCGCGTATTACCACGCTGCTACTGAGCCATCTGCCCGGCTTTCCGTGCCGCCGCACAATACGCCGTTGTCCGGGTTGCGCCAGATGATCTGGCCTCGTCCAAACATCGATGGATCGAGGGCGTTCTGTATATCATGCCCTTTGCGGGCAAGTGCTTGTGCAATATGCTGAGGGAATCCGGGCTCAACCAGAATCGTTTTGCCTTTGGTCCACTGCCAGCGCGGAGAATCGAGCGCAGCCTGTGGATTGAGGTGGAAGTCCACCGTATTCATGACGACCTGCACATGACCCTGGGGCTGCATGAAACCGCCCATGACCCCGAATGGTCCGACCGCTTCATCACCGCGAGTGAGGAAACCCGGAATGATTGTATGAAATGTCCGTTTGCCCGGCTCCAGTGCGTTGGCGTGATTGGGATCAAGCGAGAAATTATGTCCCCGGTTTTGCAGGGCAATGCCTGTGCCTGGCACAACCAGCCCTGAGCCGAAGCCCATATAGTTGCTCTGAATGAAGGAAACCATGTTGCCCTCACCATCTGCCGTTGCAAGATACACCGTTCCGCTTGCCCTTGGGTCGCCTGCTTCAGGCGGAAGTGCCATATCACCAATGAGCTTGCGCCGTTCGTCTGCATACGCTTCGGATAATAATTCTTGCACCGTTACGCCCATCTTGCGTTCCTCGGTAATGTATTTCTCCCCATCGGCAAACGCAAGCTTCATGGCTTCCAGCTGCCTGTGGTATGCCAGGACGGATTCCTTTTCTTCAAAATCAAAGCCCTTCAGCAGATTGAGCGCAGCCAGAGCAATCAGCCCCTGACCGTTCGGTGGGATCTCCCACACGTCATATCCGCGATAGGAGACCGAGATCGGATCAACCCATTCAGGCTGGAATGCAGCCAGATCTTCTTTGGTCAGGTAACCTCCGTGTTCTGCCATAAAAGAGTGAATACGCTCCGCGAGTTCGCCTTCATAGAAGTCTCGCGCGTCGCTCTCGCCAATCAGGCGCAGTGTAGACGCATGATCCGGCGAACGCCACATCTCGCCCACGGCCGGAACACGCCCGCCTGGGGCAAACGTCTCAAACCACGCACGCCCTGCTTCCGCATCGCCCTGGCGTGCATAGATATCGGCTGCCCGTGCCCAATGGCGGGCCAGCCCCGGCGCAAGCGGGTAACCTTCTTCCGCGTAGCGGACAGCCGGTTCCAGCGCTTCCGCCAGCGTGAGCCGTCCGAATCGGCGGCTCAGCTCAGCCCAACCCGCCGGTGCGCCAGGCACCGTCACCGGGATGACCCCCAGCTTCGGCATCTCCGAATGGCCTGCCGCTTTGATCGCCTCAATCGATATACCTTGAGGCGCAGGCCCACTGGCATTCAGGCCATGCAGCTTGCCCTCGGTCCAGACGAGGGCAAAGGCATCGCCCCCAATGCCATTAGACGTTGGCTCCAGCACGGTGAGCGCAGCAGCGGTGGCGATAGCGGCATCAATGGCGTTGCCGCCCTTTTTTAACACGTCCAGACCCGCTTGTGCAGCCAAAGGCTGTGAAGTGGCGACCATGCCTTGTTTGGCATAAACGGGCACGCGATAAGACGGATACGGTTGGTAGAGTGGATCGTAGTTCATCAGGTTGTTCAGCTCCTTGTCGCAAGATGTCAGGTTCCGGCTCGCCGGATCAATTACTCCTAACCCTCTTCGGAACAGGTAACGTGATCTCCTGCTGCCAACGCGAAATCAAACCTAACATAGCCCGTGAACGGGGATGATACAGTTGCATTCATTTCAGTGCCATTATATCTTTCTCAAAGATTTAAGGTGTTCTCCAGATGACTAGGTCGTTACCATGTCGCCGCCATTGACATGAATGCACTCACCAGTGACATAGGAGGAGTCGCGGGAAGCGAGATAGACGTAGGCAGCCGCAAGTTCATAAGGTTGGCCTGCCCGGCCCATCGGCGTCTCGGTTCCGAATACCTGCACGTCTTCAGCGGAGAAGCTGGATGGAATGAGTGGTGTCCATATGGGTCCCGGAGCCACGCAATTCACCCGGATTCCTTCGGATGCGAGCGATTTGGCGAGTACCCGTGTCAGAGAAACCACAGCCCCTTTGGTGGAGGAGTAATCAATCAGCTGCACGTTACCTTTATAGGCCGTAATGGAAGCTGTATTAATAATGGAAGCACCCTTACACAGATGTGGGAGAGCCGCCTGAATAAGAAAGAAATAGGCAAACACATTTGTCTGGAATGTATGGTACAACTGTTCTTCCGTAATATCGATAATGCTTGGCTGTACATACTGCACGCCATGATTGTTAACAAGGACATCGATCTTTCCAAAGGTTTCCATTGTCGTACGGATGACAGCCTCGCAGTTTTTCTTCAACCGCAGATCAATCTCGATTAACAGACACCGTTGTCCCAGCTCTTCAATGCGTTCACGTGTCCTTTCGGCGTCGGTCCGTTCATATAGATAAGCGATGGTGATATCTGCACCTTCCTTGGCAAAAGCAATAGCTGCCGCTCTGCCGATTCCACTGTCACCACCGGTAATAATCGCAACCTTGCCTTTCAGCTTGCAGCTGCCAATATAAGCAGGATCTTCGCTGATCGGTTCAGGCACCATCAGGGTTTCCAGACCAGGCTGCTGGTCCTGATGCTGGGGTGGGAAAGCCAGCTTTTGTGGCTTGCACACCGTTTTCTCACCGTAAAAAGGATAGACAGGATTCATTCGATTTACATCCTCCTCGCACATTCATTCATACGCCTAAACTATGCATTCGCCCAGAAGAAGGTGCGCAAGGAGGAAGAAGGGCATTTGTTTTTGGTGCAAAATATACCATAATAAGGATGTAGCTATTACAACAGTTCATTAAAATGTGGAGGTGTCAGGAGCCCAATGAATATTCAGGGGATTAATCATCTGTGCTTTTCCGTATCCAATCTGGAACGGTCCATTACCTTTTATGAGCAGGCTCTCGGTGCCCGTATTCAGGTGAAAGGCCGGAAGCTGGCATATTTCGAACTTGCCGGACTATGGATCGCTTTGAATCAGGAAGATGTCATTCGCAACTATACGGAACGAACGTATACACATATTGCATTTACCGTAAAAGAAGATGAATTCGACGAGTCTGTACAGCAGCTGCGAGCAGCCGGGGCTCACATTCTTCCCGGAAGACCACGCGATCCGAAGGATGCATTATCCATTTATTTTACCGATCCCGATGGTCATCTGTTCGAGCTACATACCGGAAATATGAAGCAGAGACTTGACTATTACCGTGAGGATAAACCCCATATGACCTTTTATACGTAATCGAATGAGCTGAAATGGAAAAAATATGACATATCTATTGTGCAAACAATGGATGTACATATAATATGGACAAATACACCCTTAATTTACCACTGTTTGATACTTCGTTCATACTCAAGGAGGTTTGTCATGATTCAGTTTCCCAAACCGGATGTGGAACAATATTTCCAGACGTATCGGATTTCCCATTTTGCCGTATCAGCCGACGAGAAACGTTTGTTTTTTGACAGCAATCTGAATGGACAGCCCAATATCTGGGCGATGGATCTGCCGGGTGGCTACCCGTATCCTTTGACGTATTTGAATCAGAGCAGCCAGTTTATCAAACCAGACCCGGAAGGACGTCATATTCTCACGGCGTTTGATCGGGATGGCGATGAGAATTATCATCTGTATGCCCTTCAACCGGAAGGTGGGGTCCCATTTCCTGTTGTGCCGGCAGAGCCCGATGATCGTTGTTATTTCTCCTATCTGTCCGAGGATGGACAGCGTCTTTATTATATGACAAGCAGGGATAACCCGAGCTATCTCAATTCACGCCGAATTAACCTTGAAACGGGAGAGGATGAGCTTCTGCATCAGGGGGAAGAGGTGACAAGCAATCTGGCTGCTGTGAGCCCGGATGAACAAGCCTACGTAATCCTGAATGTATATTCCAATACCTACCAGACAGCATACGTGTACCGGAACGGTGAGTCAGAATCCATTATTCCGGTCTCTGAGCGGCAGACTCAGGTCTCATATGTTCTGTTTGCAGACCATAATCGGCTGCTGATGATCACCAATGATAACGAGCCGTACACCTATGTGGCTGAATATCGGTTGGATACTCATGAATTTCGTCCGCTGTGCAAAGTGGAGGGAGAAGACGTGGATATCATCCGCTGGCACAAGGATTCCGAGACGTTATACTTCTGGACGTTTACAGGTCCCGAGAATCGGATGTACGCGCTGGACAAAGGCTCCGAGCAGCCTCGACGTGTAGACATGCCGCTCGATACGGTGGAGGATGTGACAGTCACCAAAGCTGGAAATGTGTATATCTTGGGGCGTGGAGCTATCCAGCCGCATAATATCTATCGGTTGATGGCAGGTAATGAGTCCTGGGAACCACTGACTGCGAATCGGGTAACAGGGCTTGATCAGAGCGATCTTGTCTACCCGGATGTCATTCGATATAACTCCTACGATGGACTGGAGATCGAGGCGCTTTTTTTCAAAGCAAAACCGGAACAGGCTAATGGTTACACGGTATTTTGGCCGCATGGCGGGCCACAGGCATCGGAAGCAAAATTCTTTCGTCCGATGTTCCAAATGATGCTGGCTCAGGGCTATCATATTTTTGCTCCGAACTTCCGGGGAAGCACTGGATATGGCGCCGAGTTTGGCAAAATGGTTGAGAGGGATTGGGGTGAGGGCCCAAGGCTAGATTGTGTTGCCGGTATAAACTGGCTGTTTGACGAGGGCATCTCATCACCGGATCGGCTGTTCGTGGTGGGGGGCAGTTACGGCGGGTATATGACCTTGCTGCTGGCAGGACGTCATCCGGAATTATTCCGCGCTGCGGTTGATATTTTTGGACCAAGCAACCTGTTTACCTTCCTAGAATCCGTACCGGAAGACTGGAAACCGATGATGGACAACTGGCTGGGTGATCCTGTCCGTGACCGCGAACGCTTAACGAAGGATTCTCCGATTACGTATCTTGACCAGATGGTGAACCCGATGCTGGTCATTCAAGGTGCCAATGATCCAAGGGTCGTGAAGGCGGAATCCGATCAGATCGTGGCCGCGTTGCAGGGGAAAGGGGTAGACGTGGAATACATCGTTCTGGATGATGAGGGTCATGGCTTCTCCAGAAAAACGAATGAGATTCTCGTTTATCGGCGGATGCTGGAGTTTTTGCAGAAACATCAAGAAGTGCCGATTGCACAACCTTAATTCATAGGATCGTATCCGATTTAAATATATGATAGTTTGAGAAAACCGCCAGGAGTGAGTACATCTCATCCTTCTGGCGGTTTTTTGTTGTGCTAATCCAGCAAAGCAATTACCGAATCCATGTACTGCTCCGCCCAATCTGCAAAAGGCATATCCGCTGCCCAGGTCACTCGGCCTGTTGCTTTGCATTCACCCCATAACAAAATACGCTGATAGAGCAGATGCACCCTAAGACGTGTGGCAAAGTGCTGGTATCGCTCCGTATCCGCTGCGCATACAACCTCCCGGTAACCGTGAAGGAATCGTTTGGCAAGTTCGGGTTGACCTTCGCGTACATACATGGCTGTCATTTTGGTTAGGTCAGCTGTGCCATCTCCAAAATAGGCCGTTGTAAAATCAAACAGACCACTAATCTCCCAGTCCGAAGTAAGGCTATCATCATTCCTCTGAATCACAAAGTTCTCGACCTTAAAATCACCCATCACAAATCCAGGAACAGGCATGGATTGAAATGCAGATTCAGCGTTTTTTAATTGCTCGTCCACCCACTGTGTATCCTCGTCTGTTATCATGGAGTACTTTGCAGCATCTTGCAGCCAGTGATGGATTGTCCCATAGAGCCAGTCCAGATATTTGCCTGCAAAGGGAACGATCTGCTTTGCTACAGGATCATACTCTCCCGCATCAGGGACCTTCCAGCGGTGAAGTTCTGCTAACGACTGGGCAAGCATCGTAGCGATCTTTTCCTGATCCTCCTGTGAAAGTGAAGCCTGTAATGACGGATCATGCAGGTGCATTCCAGGTAATCGGGGCATGATGGCATAGCTCCAGCCCAATATATCGGTATCTTCATGTAATAAATATGGATCAGGTACAGGAATGTTGGTGTGAGTTCTCAGCTGTTCTACAAAGAATTGCTCTTCCTGAAGTTGTCCCGCATATAATGGGTTGCCTTTCAGAATATATTCTCCCTCTGAAGAGCGAATAAGAAGTGTCTGACCCATCACACCCTCATTGGTTCGCTTATAATCCATAAGCGTTCCCAAATTAAAGTCATGAAGCGCCTTTTGCAAGGATACTCGCTCAATCTCACCAAGTTTATTGGAGCCAAAATAAATACGGGTTGTCATAAGCCCCTCCTGCGCTCTCAGTCTTCATCCTCTTCGTCAGATAGATCAAACGTATCAGCATCAACCAATCCGCGAATAAAAGCTTCAAAATTAGGCGCCAGATATGTAATCTCATAATCGTCTTCCTGATCCACATGTACCACAGCAGGTTCGCCTTCAGGGCCACAGAATCGATAATCCAGCATCACCACATCATGTCCGGCAGATGGACAATCACAGATCACAATACCGAGCTCAGGATATCCCCAATCTTCAATCATGAAACGACTTCCAAATTCTCCGCCCAGTGTATTGGACTTGTCCCGTGCAATGCCCATAATCCCCGTAATGGCGATATGGTCTTCGGCCCATGAAGTGGCTTCTTTGGTTGGGAAAACGGTGTGTGCGGGGATTCCGCCGTTCTGTGTGTTCATTAACTGGATATAGGAGGCAGGTAATTTGTAGCCTAGCTCCTGTTCCATGGTTTGGATCATCTCCTCGTCAAACGGTGGAGATACATAACTTTCCAACGCATATTCACTCTGTTCCCAGAATGAAACTGGATCGTAGGACCCGGAAGCGGCTCTAAGGTTGTTCAGCCTGCCACTGTGCTCTAACTCCAACAATATCTCTTGATGGCGCTGTCGATCCTGTTGCATTTTTTCTGCTTTGGGCCGTGTCCATTCGAGAAATTCGATAGTCGATTCGTCATGGGGCAAGAGCTCGTTTGCCATCTCAAAAGCTTTGAGTGCTTGCTCATACATTGCCATATGATAATAAGCGTAACCCAACCGGTACTGCCAGAGAGGGTCTCTTGCCCCCTGTTCATGGACGGATAGTAACTGTTGGACAGCCTCACGGTAACGTCCTTCATTGTTATACGCTCTGGAAAGTTGTCCAATTAACTCATAATCCCGCTCGGATTCGGGGATTTGTTGAATACGTTCAATAATGAGACGGAACTGGTCCTGTTCATGCCATTTGTTTAGTTGCTCCAGCAGTTCTCTTTCCATCACTATGCCTCATTTCAATAGGGGAATGTGAACCTTTTTCCATTATATCTTACAAACTTGCAGGATGGATGGGTACAGTATCCTATCCAGTCGTATAGAAAAAACACTCCCACAAGCAGAAAGCCATCAAGACATTTCAATAAGGGGAGTGTTGTGCATTTTTTATTAGATTGCGTTCATTAAATTAAGCTTACTGTATCAATCAACTTACAGATCGTCAAATCCGTTATCGTCGCCGACTTTGCCGTAGTTACGGGATTTGGCTTCGAAGAAGTCTGTTTTCGTAGCATTCAGTGCTTCGTCGGAGAAAGGTTTGATCCAAGGCATGCAGTTTACATCCACGCCTTCGTATGCTTTTTCCATTCCCATCAGACGCAAGCGTTTGTTAGCAATGTACTTGATGTAGTCTTCCAACTCGTTCAGGTCAATCCCGCGTACGTTGCTGAGAGTGTAGTGCGCCCAGTTGGTTTCGAGTTCAACGGCACGGTTGATTGTTTTGTACACATAGTCCATGTTCTCTGGTGTGTTCAGTTCAGGGAAGTCTACCAGCAGCTGTTTGTACACTTCAGCGAAGAAGTAGCAGTGTTGGTTCTCGTCGCGCTGAATATAAGAGATCATTTGGCTGGTTGCCATCATCTTCTGGTCACGGGCCAGGTTGTAGAAGAAGGCAAATGTACTATAGAAGAAGATACCTTCAAGTACCAGATCGGCTACCATGGCCTGGAAGAACGTCTGTGGAGACGGGTTATCCCGGAAAGTTTGGTAGATGTCGGCGATGAACCGGTTACGGTCAAGCAACACCGGATCATGTTTCCAGTATTCAAAGATTTCCTTTTGCTCCCGATCGGATACGATGGAGGACAGGACGTAAGAGTACGATTGGTTGTGTACAACTTCCTGTTGTCCGATGATTGCCGAGATCGCTTCCAGTGAAGAATCCGTGAAATAACGTTTCACGTCACCTACAAACATCGTTTGCATGGAGTCTAACACAGCGAGCAGGGAGATGTTGACTTTGAATGTACGCTGTTCTTCCGGGTCCAATTGGGCAAATTGGGAAGCATCCTTGGACATAGGAATTTCATCCGCGATCCAGTGGTTGAGCAGCAGTACTTTGTACAGTTTGTACATATGAGGCATACGAATATCGTTCCAGTTCAGAATGCCTGAGCATTCCCCTTCAATGATACGGGTAGACTGGTTAGGCGCTTCGGTATTAAAAATTTTCTGCAATTGCATAATCCGTTCACTCCTTGAATGAATTTACACTGTATAACTACGATGACAGAACAACCTTCCGATCGCTGTTATCCCCTGATTTTTTTGATTCCCTCTTTTATAAGGGAAAATCCGGTGATAAAGGCGAAGTGTATGCTTCCGAAGTAGCTTTCTTACAGAAAGCTTTTAGCTCCGCTTCTTCAGCTTTGTTCTGTCCTCTTCTATCGTGTAATCATTAATTCTTTTATATATTAGGGTTGTTTGTATAATGTGGCATCTATATCAACATCTCATGATGTTGTGATCGTGTTTTGGGCAAAAAAGTACCAGGGCAACGCCATTTTGCATTCAAAACAGGATGCCCTGGTAGTCATCGTAGATCTAGTGAGCTTTCAGCATCACGATAAAACTTAGCTTGCGCAAGAATCGCATTCTTCAATAGTCAATGCCCGACTGCGGACATAATAAGTTGATTTAATGCCGGCTCTCCAGGCGTGCAGATGCAGTTTCAGGAACTCCGTTGCTTTGATATCTGGACGAACATACAAGTTGAAGCTTTGTCCCTGATCGACGTGGCGTTGACGGGCAGCGGCCATATTGATGGAAGCATGTTGGTCCACCATGAACGCTGTTTTGTAATACCAGATCGTTTTTTCGGACAGGTCAGGTGCCGGGTTGGCAATCTTGTATGTCGTTTTCTCTTCATAGGACAACAGTTCATAAAGCGGATCAATGCTGGCTGTTGAACCTGCAATGATGGACGTTGAACCATTTGGTGCAATAGCGAACAACCAAGCGTTACGTACACCGTTTTGCTGTACTTGGGCTTGCAGTTCTTTCCATTGTTCAGTTGTAACGAATTCGCCTACGCGCTCACCTGTAGTGTAATCCCGTTGGTCGAAGTATTTGCCTGTTTGCCAATCGGAGCCTTGGAATTTCGGATAATGTCCTTTTTCCTTGGACAGTTCCATGCTGGCTTTCACGAGCAGATAGTTAATTTTTTCATACAGATTATCGTTATATGTGACTGCTTCTTCCGATTCCCAACGAATGCCTTCGAGGGCAAGCAGGTGATGAAGTCCGAATGTTCCCAGACCAACCGCACGGTATTGACTGTTGGTGTATTGGGCTTGCAGCACTTCAATGTTGTTGATATCGATAACGTTGTCCAGCATACGAACCTGAATCGGTACCAGACGCTCCAATACATCATGAGGCACAGCACGTGCCAAGTGAATGGAGTTCAGGTTGCAGACTACGAAATCGCCCGGCACTTTGGAAATCACGATGCGGGTTTGTCCATCTTTGGTTACGAGCTCTTCCTTTTCAACTACAGTTGCAGATTGGTTCTGCATGATTTCGGTACAAAGGTTGGAAGAGTATACCATGCCGTGTGCACTGTTCGGGTTCGAACGGTTAACCGTATCCCGGTAGAACATGTAAGGCGTACCGGTTTCCAGTTGGGATTTCATAACACGTTTCATGATGTCAATCGCCTGAACCGTGATACGGGACAACAGCGGGTGGTTGACCGCTTCTTCATATTTCTCACGGAACGCGCCTTCGCCTACGGACTCATCATAGAAATCTTCCAGTCCGAGTGGACGACCGTTCTCATCTTTCCAGCCCATCACTTTTTTCGTTTCATGCGGGCAGAACAGGCTCCATTCGCCGCGGCTCGCTACTCGCTCCATGAACAGGTCAGGCAGGCAGATGCCGTGGAATACGTCATGCGCACGCATCCGCTCGTCACCATTGTTCAGCTTCAGGTCGAGGAATGCCAGAATGTCTTTGTGGAAAACGTCCAGATAAACAGCGATCGCACCTTTACGTGTTCCGAGTTGGTCTACGCTGACCGCAGTGTTATTTAGTTGGCGAATCCAAGGGATTACACCAGAACTTGTATTTTTGTGACCCCGGATGTCCGAACCACGAGCTCTGACTTTACCGAGATAAACGCCGATGCCGCCACCCATTTTGCTGAGACGTGCTACATCTGTGTTGGAGTCAAAGATGCCCTCAAGGGAATCATCCACGGTATCGATGAAGCAGCTGGAGAGTTGTCCAGCCACTTTTTTACCCGCATTGGACATTGTAGGTGTAGCTGCTGTCATGTACATGTTGCTCATTGCCCAGTAAGCTTCCTTAACGAGATCCATACGTCTCTCAGCAGGCTCCTGATGCATCAGGTACATCGCGATAACCATGTAACGCTCTTGAGGCAATTCCATGACTTTTCCGTCAAAGTCGTGAGCGAGGTAACGTTCTGCCAGTGTGAGCAAACCGATGTAGTCGAACAACAGATCGTTTCGGTAATCGATGCATTCAGCAAGTTCGTCGATCTGCTCTTTGGTGTAACATTCCAGCAGTTCTTCGCGGTAGATACCTTTCTTCACAAGATCCACTAGAAGGGGGTGGAAAGCACCGTAAGGCTCTTCCGGGTATGATTTGTATCTGCGGTTGGTTGCCGCTTTCTTGTAAAGGGAAGTAAGCAGGGAGCGTGCCGCTGCGAATTTCCAGTTAGGCTCTTCCTTCGTTACCAGTTCCAGAGCGCTCATCATAAAAGCGTTGCTGATCTCGTCTCCGGTAACTTCGTCACGACGGAGCTTGCTGTTTACCCCGCGTACCAGACGTTCCTTGTCGAGCATGTCCAGTCCTTCCAGAATACGATCTGCATATACCGAGATGCGCATATCATCAAAGGCAAGCTGGCGGTTGTTCGGCTTGGTCACAACTTGTGGCATGAATATTCCTCGCTTTCGCATGTTTAA
Source organism: Paenibacillus sp. LK1 (assembly GCF_002750415.1). Lineage (NCBI taxonomy): Bacteria > Bacillati > Bacillota > Bacilli > Caryophanales > Paenibacillaceae > Paenibacillus > Paenibacillus sp. LK1. The sequence goes on along the minus strand of NZ_PEII01000014.1, from coordinate 916 downwards.
GAGATAAATTGGAGAAATTCTTTATATAAAGAATTGAGTGTCTTCTTACGGTGAGATAAAGATATAAGCTGCATATTATGGACTGAACGGCGGTAGTAGCGAGTCTTGCATCATATTGCACATAGGAGCAGCACTCAGAACATGGTCACATAAAAAGCATTCCCCTTGCCTCGCGGCTGAAAATGCCCATGGATGCCCTGAGTTCCTTGCTGTCTATAATGATTCAAAAAAAGACAGAAAAGGGTGCTTATGTAATCTTTTGTCTATAGCAGACACGCCTGTAATTAGAGGATACCGGTGCAGTCCAAATAGCCCCGTTAACCTCCGAGTCAAGTCTGTTTCGAGAAAGCGATTTACACCTACAGGGACGTGCCTTTGGAGGTGATTTCATCCTGTTTTTCGCGAGATTTCAGAAGATGACTAATAGAAGTGGGGTGATTTAATTTTACTACATTTTGTTGCTGTTCTCTTACTGTAACCCAACATATAGTGTTTGTAAACAGGGTCAACACAGTAAAACGTAATTCCGAGTATACCATTTAAGCCAGGATTCCGCAAAGGAAAAGGACTGGAAGATTTGAAGATTTATCAAAAAAAATTTTTGTTCAAATCAGATGACGTTATCACGTCAGTTTGAATTGTGGCTCCTTCAACTGGTAGAATAAAAGCAGGCAAAAATCGACTAAAAATGAGCGGCACCGGTATCTTGCGGGGCCCAAGGGAGGCCGAGCGAAATGGCAATAGCAGAAGTGACCGTAATTCCAATTGGCACTGGGACGACCAGCTTGAGCAGTTATGTGGCAGACATGCAGAAAGTATTGGAAAAACAGCGGGGCATTACATATCAGTTGACCTCCATGAGTACCATTATCGAAGGCCCGCTCAATGAAGTATTTACAGCAATTGCGGCCTTGCA